>JBEIQD010000003.1:0-90213 GCA_040376695.1 Candidatus Nomurabacteria bacterium
CCTGCGGCAAGCACAGAAAGCATAATAGCTAGCGAATACAAGAAGCTTGTAGAAGAAAACAAAGAAACAGCTTGTCCTGTAGTAAAGCCCGGAGTCGCTACCCCTGTTGATTGGAAGTATGAGGGTTCGAGGGAGGTGTAGGAAATCAGTGCCATGGAGATTATTAATTAGGTCGAGTATCGAAGATAATTTCAATTTCATTTGTTGCTTTTTGTAGTTTACGTCTTGTGCTTTCTACTACAACAGAAAGAGTTCTTATGCCAACACTGTTTTCTTTTGGGCGAAGAGAGAGAAGTGTTTTCTCCATAGGTGTTACAGGAAGCCCATCTAAATACCATGAATATGAGGCCGTGCTCTCAAACTCATTTTTTGTAGAAAAATAAAACGGAATAAGCGAAAGCGTTATATCTTTTGAGGTCTCAAGCCTTCTCCAAAATGTCTTTGTAAGATTTGTTCCAAGCACTTCATTGTATGAGTAAAAAAGAGGCATAACAGCGTGAGGTGAAATCGACACCCTTTTTTCAGCAGTGCTTCCACGTGGACTTCTCACAACAACCCGAACCTCGTTAGTATCGCTTAGATAGTCTAGCGCAATAGTAGCAACAGATCTTCCAACTCCAGAGGCGCTCTCTAGAAACTCCCCATTTAAATACCAACTGTAGGCAAGACTTGAGGCTTGAATTCTAGCACCCCCTTCACTAAGTGAAGGTAAAGCTGTAACACGAACAGTGGCGCCCTCAGAAGGAAGAGACCTTCCTTGATAAAAAGGAGGAACAAAACTTTCTTTTGATTCATAGAGAAGTTCGACTGATTGAGAAGACACAACAAGAGAACCACTCACCGACCCTCCGTTCACTGTAACAGCTGTGTATGAGATAGGAATTTCTTGCCCTGAAGCGCCGGCAGTAACAGTCAATTTTTTTGCACCAAGACCTGAAAGAAGTGTGGTACCAGCATTTTTCCATGTTATAACTGCGCCATTAACATCAAAAGAAGAGCTTGTGAGAGTAATAGTTGCTTCCTGATAAGGGGTAGGGTTTGTTGGGTTTACACTAACGCTAACATCAAGAGCTGCTTGTGCGTATGTTGGGATACATATAAAAGCAAAACAGAACATGAGTCGTGTAACTATCGTCATATCATTTTTGACTGTGCCACTTCATCTTTCATGGCTTTAATTTGAAGAAGCTGAGACGGATCACTCGTGATGATCTGATCTTCTGTATATGAAGCAACAACCTTAATAGCTACGTGTTTAAGTCCCGCAAAGAAGATTCCCTCCCCTACACCAGACTCAAGTAGAAGAAACTTTTCTTCATCTGTTAAGTTGAAGGTCTTTTGTACAAGGTCTATTGAAGAAGGTGACTGTTTAAGAAGGATTTGAATTGAGGAGTTCGTAATAATCGGAAGCCCATACGGAGACTTAAGAAAATCCCCAACGTCCTGCGTGATCGTTGCAAGTCCGAGGTAGTATTTTCGTCCTCGCTTAGCGAGACCAAACAGGAATGATGCTGTATCGTCATTTTTCATCATGATCCAAGCTTCATCCACAACAAGGAGTCTCTTTCTAATATCTTTTCTCACAGCATTCCAAATATAGTGAGTAATAATATACATCGCAACAGGCTTGAGCTCATCTTCCATGTCTCGGATAGAAAAACACACAAGTTTTTTATTGATGTCCACGTTTGACGGCTGGTTAATAAAACCAGACCAGGTTCCTTTTGTATATTTAGAAAGTCGGGCAAGAAGATCGTCAGACCCCCCTATTCCCTGAAGAACAGTTTCAAAGTCTGAAAGAAGAGGTGGTTCTAATTTTGTGAAATCAACGTCACCGTTAATATCTTTAAGAGCATATGTTTCAGTTATTGCTTGATCAATAATGGCATCTTCTTCTGGAGTAAGGCCTCCAAGCATCACACGGAAAAGTCCAACGAGGTTAACAATGTTTGAACGAAGCACTTCAGACGGCGATTCATCTTCTGTTGGGTGTGGTAAATCGAAAGGATTAATGTGGTGATCGCTTGTAAGGGAAATATCAAAGTATCTTCCGCCAACAGATTCAGCTAGGTATTCGTACTCTCGCTCAGGGTCAATAATGATGACTTCCGTATCAAACATAAGGGTACGAAGAATTTCGAGTTTCGTCGTGTAACTCTTACCAGAACCTGATTTTGCGAAAACGATTGAGTTGTAATTCTCAAGAGAGAAGCGATCAAAGAGGATGAGAGATCCATTGTGGCGATTGAGCCCATAGAGAATTCCTTTATCAGATGAAAGATCAAATGACACGAACGGGAAAAAAGAAGAAAGAGGTGACGTGTTCAGTTTATTTTTTATTTGAAGCTGGTCTTGCCCTAAAGGAAGGGTTGAAAGAAATCCAACGTCTTGTTGAAACAATGCTGGTTTTACATACACTAATCGACTTTCTAGTATATTTTTTATTTCATTTTCAACTTTATCAACCTCAGCCTCTGTTGATCCATATATGGAAATATAGAGAGATACCTCAAACATTTTTTCTTGTGCTTGAGTAAGTCCGTCACGCAAATCTTCAAGATCTTTGTACGCAACATCAAGTGTAGGGTCACGAACAAGCCCCTTTTCTTCTCGTGTCATAATCTGACTCTCTACTTCCGCAACCTTTCTTTGAAACTGCTTCATGACATCTCCTGTATCAAGCGGAGTTACGTGAATGGCAACATCAAATACCTTGTCCAAGTTAATGATAGGGCTTAGCCAGTTGTCTGTGAGGAATCGTGGGTATGAAATAACAAAGTACGAACGTACAATATTTGTCCCCAAGTTGAGACTTTTTGGCCCAACACCCAAAGCAGAGGGCGCAATGATATCTTTCAGTTGCATTTCTGCCACTTTGTAAACCTGTTCAGGAAGAATAGGGTTTACGGGCGAGGCTGCTTGTTTCTTGTTTATAAAATCGAATATTCCCATATGTAGTATTAATTATCGTTTATCTTAGGTGCTCCTCTGTCCTGCTCCCCTGGGTTAAAAAGTTTATAGAAGAGTTCAACCACTTCCTCTGTTCCAAGTTTTTGAGCACGTAATCCAAAACGATTAAGTCCTTGCATAACTGTGGCGACTCTCTGTTCAAGCTGTATACGTGCGGCATCAAATGACCCCTGTTCTCCACCAGTAGAAGAGTTAGCTAAACCAAACGATAAGAATTTATTCGCTTGATTTTGAGTATTAGTTTGAGCGGGTAAATATGGAATCACGATGAAGAAATGTTTTGTCATAATATTTGTTTCTTCTGTAAACTTTGTGATAAAGCCCATGTATTCATGGATTTGAATCTTAAGAAGATCTTCCTTCACTTCCCCTGATCTCTGTTGAAGAAGATCCATATACGGCTTGATGTTGAGTCTTCTTGATTGAATAAAAAATTGAATCGGAAAATCAAGTGAGTTGAGGAGATTCTGAAACTGAAGAAGAATAGCCTGTTGCTCATCCTCGCTCTTCAAAGAGAGGTTAAGAGACGAAGTAATAAGAACAGCGCGAAGCTCTCCATTCTTAAGCACAACAACACCATCACGCACGCGTTCGATTGGTACAAATTGTTGAGTTGCTATTCCAGAAGCCATATCTTGAAGTATACAGCATAGAAACAAGACCGAAGCTTATTCCTGTGAGTTACGATCAAGAACATCGAGACCAAGAGACACTTCGTGAAGCCTATCTTTGTTTACTTTTGAAACGGTTACTTCTTTTTCTGCGTCAGCAACTACCTTTTCTATGTTGGAAGTGTTTTCGGTTTGTTCTTTCGGTTGTTTCCATGTATAAATTTTGCCCCCTGTATAGTAAGCAAAAGCGCTTTCAAGTAAATCTCCAAAAGGTCTATTGTTGATTTTTACAAAAGCGAGCGAAAGAAAAAGTCCAGAAACCAAGAGAATAAGAACAACCGCAATAATTTTTATTGGAATAAATGTCCAAATAATAAAAGAAAATCCACCAGCGCCTAGGATATACCCAAATTGTTTAAGGGTAAGGGGTCCGACAACCTTGTCTTCCATGTCGATAAATTGAGGAACTCGGAATTGCATAGAGTAAAGTATATCACGCACTGAGTAGCTACTCAGAAGCCTCTCTGTAAGGGTCGATATTGTATTTTGTCGGGGCCTTACTATAGGAAGCCGTTTGAGCCTCTGGGGTTACTGCTTTGTCGTCCCCCGCGTGAGGCATAAACTCCTGAAGGGCAATGTTTGAGTCTAAAGCCCTATCATCTTTTGCTTCTATTCCAGAGATTTGTTCCTGGATTTTCTTAAGTCGTTCAGAAACTTCTTCATCGTTTGGAATTGTGTCTAGTATTTGTAACTGTTCTAGAAGTTGAGAGCGGGATCCCGCTACCACTGTTGCTTTTTTAGCCGCAGCGGGCGCCGGACTTACTGTTGCCGGAATTGATGGTTGGTTTTGATTTAAAACAGCCACTGGCTCTCGTTTCGTTGTATCAAGGATCTCTTTTCGTAGCTCATCTGGAGATCTCCCTTCTTGGAACGTTAGAGTGACCATATCTTTAGGAGATTTACCTAAAATGCTAATACGAGCTTTTTCTAGAATGGTTTTGTCCAAATCAGCAGCAAGCTTATAAGCCTCTTCCTCAGAAAGGCCCAATATATCAACAATTGCCCGCACCACATCCGTTGGCTTTAAAGCGCCAATAAGAATAAACGAAATAATGTTTGAAAGCGCGATGTAGGAGCTTACGGGTATTTTATACACCTTGCCTAAGATCGCTGTTGCATTGTTCACTTCGTCACCATGAATAAGCTCCTGAATATCAGCCGGAGATTGATCAAATAAATCATCCTGATTTGTTGCTATGTATGACGGGTTACTCATAATTATGCTGCGGTTGTGTAAGGTGTCTCATTCGATGCTGATCTGGTTGAGTTAGACGGAGAAGGTTTTGGTGCTGTAGCGGTTGACGCGCCTGCGCCACTTTCATTATTTTTGTTACTTGTGTCTATGTTTCTTTGTGCTTCTGCTTGTTTTATTTTTCTTCTTTCTGCAAAAGATTCTTTTTGCATGTCAACGACAGAAGAAGATTCTTTTGATGAGGCAAAGTTTTTTTGCATTTCTGCAACTTCTGCTGCACTCATCATTTTTGCTTCTTCCGTTGGGTTCATTCGTTGTTCATCTGCAATAGCTTCAGCTTTTGTTGCTTGTAGCTGGGTTCCACCCCCTTCGTTTCTGATTCGCTCCTGAACATTAGCAGGAAGAGATTCGAGATACTCTTCTTTGTCTCCATCCTTTTTCCTTCCGTATGCTTTAACAAGCTTGTCCTCATCCTCTTTGATACTGTCTGCCGTTTTTTGCGCATCACTCTTAGCACCCCCAAGGAGTACTGCTCGTTGACCTGTGGATCCAAGCGAACCCGTTTTCTGTGCTATATATCCTTCACGAGCACTTGCATCTTTAATGCTTCCGTACTTCTTCTTCATTGCAAGATCTCTTGCCTCAAAATCTTTGTCATATGTTTGTGTTGTCCCCTTACCCATTCCCATACCAGCACTTGCCATACCGCGGTTTACCATTCCAATATTACGAGTATCAAATGTACTTTGTGCTAAGGAATTTGTGAGTGAATATAAACCCCTTCCTGTTCGTGAGCCCTGCATTTTATCCATCATCCCACTATCACGTAACCGCGCCGCAGCGAGACCAACACTTCCCCGGGCAAGCAATCCTGCGCCCCCTGAGGCAACCCCAAGTCCAAATCCACCTACTTTACCTATTGCGTTAGTTGCCATCTCGCCCGCCGTGCCCGCCGCCGCTTTAGTTACTTTAAGCATGATGTGGAGCATAACAATCATCATAAGAATATTAAAAAATATTTTTACATTTTCAGCCCCTCCACTTGCAAGTGGTCCTCCTGCCGTCTGGAACACATCCATAAACTTAAGAGTGAGAGCAAGCATAATCATGAACACCGGAGCCACAATGAGCTGTTCAAAAAACATCTTACGCATCTTCACTGCGACATCTCCTAGTTTTGGTACAACGGCATCAACTAAAAGAAGCGGAGAAGCAACAATAAGAAAAGCAAATACGGCAGCTCTCATAACGAGAAGCGCTGTCGCCATAAAGAGAACATACGCAGCATAGAGCGCAAAAACCACAGCAACCAATGCCCCTGGGGTGCTATTAATTCGTGAGGTAAAACCAGAACCAGTGTCGGTTTTTGTTGCGCTTACGAATAGATCGGTCAATCCAAGTCTATTCATAATAAGAGATCCAGCGGTGTTTCCTCCAGAGGTTGTTATGTCACTTCCAAAGTTACTTCCCAAAGCTTCACTCCCTACCGCACTTGAATAAATATTTAAGGAAACAATATTTGAGACATCAACAAGCGCTCTTGTTACGGGATATGAAAAGTTTACAAAAAGAGCGAATATCGCAAGCCACCCAATATATTTACCAAATGTGTCTTCACGTCCGATGATATACATGAACCCAAGATACAGTCCCGCAAACACTACAACGAGAGAAACTATTTGGCGAATAATTACCCATATAGGATAGAGTGATGTTGGTGACCATTTAGCAAAATCAAGAACACTTATCTGAATTGCAAAGTTGAGCATGTTAGCCGCAAGCCAAGCAAGAAAACCAGCAATCTGTAGGAACGTATTCTTAACCAACCATGCAAATCCAGCGTCAATACAATCTACGATTGAAGCATTGAAAAGCGAAGTACATTTTTTTGTATCGTTAGCGGCCACTATCCCTGAAGAAGACTCACCCGCAGTGGAAACTGCTGTGGCGTTGCCGAGTGAGTTTGCTTCTGCACTACCGGCGGTGATTGTGCCAGCTTCAATTTGTTTAGCTTGTGTGAGGAGCTGTGCCCACTGAGTTGTGTATGTTCTAATAATGCCGTTTGCTCGGGGTTCTTGTTTTTCTTGCACTGTTAAAGCTCCCCAGCCCGACTGAAACTTAGCTTCTGCGGCAACATTTGCTTGAATGGCCGCTTTTACAGGACTGAGTCCTACTCCCTGTGACTGAGCGAAGCTTGCTGTATACGTTGCCTTCTCGTCCTGAAATACTTTTATGTTCTTCGCTAAGGTTGCCGATATTGTTGCTTTGTTTGGTTCATTGGTCAGAGCGTCTACCGCTTTCTTTGTGTCCTCGAGAGATTTTATGGTTGCATCCAAAATAGCGATACCTTGGTTAGAAAAATAAGAATACGACCCTTGAGTGTTTGCAATAGCGCCAGATTCAGTTTGTCTATCAATTCCTTGAGCAAAAACTGTAGAAGGTTGAGCTACCCAAAGGATACTCAAAACTAGGACGATACTACACGCAAAAAAACCAAGTCGTTTCATACCGTGAAGTGTATCATGTCAAACGTCTCAATCATCGCCATTATTATGGATAAATCATAATTTCATAAAGAAAAATAGCCCCCGCAAGGGACTATATTTCTGTGTAAGTATTTATCTTAGAACGCACCACCGTCACCTCCCCCTGATTGATTATTTTGTTGGTAGCTTTGACGTATCTGAGCGCATTCCGTGGTGAGTCTAGGAATTGATCCCACAGAACTGTTGTCCTGCTTGATTGTGCCATTAAATCTTACGAAATCAGCCTGTCTTTTTGAAGCTGCTGAAAGACTTGGAAGTCCTTGGTCTTCAACTTTTTTCTGATAATCACTAAATAGTGTTGTTATTTCCCCCGTCGATTTTGATGCAGCAACCGCAACAAGTGTGTCATTGATGAGGGTTCGCGTTGTGTTGATACCGTTAAGGTTTTTAGTTGACTCTGCCTGTGTACTTTGAATAACAGCTAGTTTATTTGAAGTGAAGCTAAGCGCTGAAACAACGCGCGGATCGTTTTTTAGATTAAAATCTTCACCCAGCTTTTCATAACATACTTGAATGGTTTGTATGCTATTTTGATACCCAGCCAGCTCAGCCAGGAAGCTTCGCTCAGTGCCTTCAAGTGAGTTTAAAGAAGTGAGGTGGGCTTGAAGTGGGGTTTGTACTGTACTTGCAGTTTCTGTTTGCTTGCTTGGAGTATCAAGATCTTGAATTTGATTTAAACTTGCTTGATTACTGTTCCCTGGAGAAATATCAGATAGCTGTCGTGTAGAAGCCACAACCTGTAAAATTGAACTCAAACTGTTGAATATACCAGAACCAAAAGTACTTTCCAGTTTTTTTAATGGAGCGTTTAAAGCTTCCTGGAAGGCGCTACTCAAAGCACTTCCTGTATTTGTTATGGTTTCTACTCTACAAGGAACGTTTGCGATATCAGATCCGTCTGCTGTTGCTGGTTGGTCACACTTTGTGGCACTCGCGATACCTCCACCCCTGTTCAAGTCAGCTTCTGCTGCCTTTTCTTTTTTAGCTTTATCTTCCGCTATGGCAACTTGCGTTCGAACGCTTCGATTATATTCATTATCACCAAAACTTACCGCCAAAAGACTATCAGTTCCAGCTATATCTGGTCGTTGCTTACCAACTGCTTCCAGTTTTCTTGCAAGCGGAATGTTGATGGTTGGATTCCCTACACATAATGAGTTAAAAAGATCTTGTTTTCTGTTTTGGTATGCCTCTAAATCATACGTCCCGTCACTTTTCATTACATCATTCTTCGCTACGTTTGAAAGCGAAGCATCTTTACAGAGATTGTTTTGAACAATATTTGGAATTGAGGAGTTGCCCAAAGACCCCAAGACACTGGTGAGGTTAGAAGATCCTCTATAGCTATTAATGACACTTCCTAGAATACTTGAACTATATGTTCCATTCTGCTGAGAAATATCTCCAATATTAACCCTAACAGAATTTAGTCCTTTATTTTGAACCCATTGTTCAGGGTTTTGAACAAGAAGAGAGTTTCCACCAAGAGAACCTGTTATTAAGTTAATAGTGTTTGTTTGCTGTTGAATTTGAGCAAGTGCGATAAGGCCATTTCCTAATGGGTCAAGAACAGTATCCTGCAAAAAGCCGGTATAGGCATAAAACTCAGTAGCCACAGCTGAGGCGGCACTTATAAAGTCTTCCGCTAACTGAAGATATCTAGTAATTTCAGCTTGTGGGTCGAATACCACATATTGAGCATGAGTTGTTTGAACTGTTGAAAACAAAACAGTGAAGAAAAATGCTGATGTTATAAAAAAGTGTTTCATAGACTTAGTGTGTAATTCCATTATATCCCACAATATAAATATACCCAGGTTCAGTTGAGGTGAATGTTACATTTTTAAGATTAAAATAATCCCCCAACATAGGGTAAATTCTAATTGTTGCGGCAGTTACCTCTTGATATTTTTTAAGAGCAACGGTTGCGCGAATAGCATCAGTGTTTGCGGCAGAAAGGTTTGCTAGAGTGTTACTGTACTCAGAAACTCTGTTAAGTGTTGTAAGGTGGTAAGGAAGTGCTGATTTCGGAACTTCTAATGCTAAAAGTTTCTTCGTTGCAGCTGCCACCTTTTCAGCATCAGCGGCTAAAGGAAGAAGGTTGCCCTCGTCTGCTGTTTGAAGATACCCGCTGACACTCACTAAATCTCTGGCAACAGTTTCTTTTGTAATAAGATTTTTAAGTATTGTTGCCACAGCGTTTCCGTATTTCTTGATTGCTACTTTGTCATCAGTGGTAAGTTTTACGTCTGAAGACGCGTACACAGTTGCTGATACTTTTTGCCCCTCTTCGCTAAGGAGTTGTCCAAAAACTTCCTGTTTACTAGCCTCATCAACTATCCCGCTTTGCTGTAAAGCTGTCGAAGCAATGTAAGCATTTTTTGTAAATGACGCTGTTATATTATTTGGGTCATTCAGTATTGCAATCCCTTTCGCATCTGTTTCAAACGTTGCATTAGTGGCTTCTGGAGAAAGAGAAAGTGAGCTTGCGATCAGTTCACCCCAACTGATTGCCCCATCATTATTAGTATCTGTTGCAAGATTTTCTGGTTGAGCGAGGTTTCCTAGATTCAGAGGTTCATATCGTCTCGTTTGCGGCTCTATTCCAAACCAAGAGGCTGGAAGTAGAGATGTCCCAATCGTTAAAATGAAAACAATACCTAACAACAAGAGAGGTGTATTACTTTTTTCTTGCGAAATGAGGCTTTTAGATGTGGAGATGTTCATATTCATGAGTATACATCTAAAAATCACCCAAAAATCATTATTTGTTAACATGGTTAGTCTTTGTTTCAATAGTGGATTACAATTTACTATGTAATGATTATCCTTATTATCCTCTTTGTGGTTGTTGTTCTTGAATTTTCCTACAGTGCCTATGTTAGAGATGGAATGTATTCCAGAGAAAGCACACAAGTAAATATCTTTACTCAAGCTTTTGGTGTTTTGAAAGATGTTTTGATACCAAGTTTAGGAGTTATAGGTATTATTGGCTTCGTAAACGGAATAGTTCCGCATGTTCTAGAAATTCCCTTCACCTTATTTTCTTTCATTACTTGTTTACTTCTCATGGATTTTCTTTACTATCTTTTCCACCGAGCTAATCATTATTTTGGATTACTGTGGATGTTTCATTTTGTTCACCACAGCGACACGAAGCTGAATCTAAGTGTTGGATTTAGATCTTCATGGTTTGAAATGGTTGGTCTATTTGCAACATACTCCCTGCTTTTGGCGATAGGGTTCCCTCTATCTTTATTTTTGGCAGCATTCACAGTTACATCAACGTATCAATTTTTAACACACAGTAGGTATATACAAATACCAACTTATTTAGAATATGTTTTTGTAACACCACATTTCCACGCGACCCATCATGATAAAAGAATACAATATCAGAACAGTAATTTCGGAGGAGTTTTTAGCTTGTGGGATAGATTTTTTTCTACGTATGCAAAAGATGTAGAAGTTTCATCTTTTGGTATTGAAGGATATAAACAAAATAATGTTATTAAAATCCACACTGATCCGATTCTGCAGTATGTGCGCAGGAAGTTTAGAGCGCTGAAATAGTAAGCCAGACTTCTAAAGAAACATCCTCTGCTCTTGTTTTTTCGTCAATATTATTTTTAAGAAAAACTTCTTGCCAATTAGTCGTAGGGATTTTCTCCTTCAAATTAGATAGCAGGTATTTTCTTTTGTGTGCAAAGCCAGCTTTAACAATGTTAAAAAACATTTGCTCGTGGTACTGATTTTTAAAGTTTTTGCGAGATATATTTTTAATCTGTAATACAGCTGAATCAACAGTAGGGATAGGATTAAAGCTTCCCCTAGATACTTTATACACAAGCTTTGGTTCCCCGTAAGCTTTCACAGAAAGCGAAAGAATGGATTCCTTCCCTTCTTTGGCACACACACGCACCGCAACTTCTTTTTGAACAAGCACAACCATAGTAGTTGGTTGGTTAACATGAGAAAGATATCGCTCGAGAATGGCTCCTGTTATATAGTATGGAATATTTGCGATTAATTTATACCCCGCACTTTCTGGGTTATAAGTAAGAGCATCCCCTTCTATAAGGGTGAAGTTTTTGTTCGTGCTAAATTTTTCAGTAAGTAGCGGGATAAGATCAGTGTCCTTTTCAAGAGCAGTAACGTGTGCACCTGTTTCAATAAGAGATTGAGTAAGGAATCCTTTCCCTGGACCAATTTCAAGAATTGAATCTGACGGAGTCACTTCCCCTGCTTCCACAATTGCTATACGTGCTGGGATTGAGGTTAGAAAGTTTTGACCAAGAGCCTTTTTAGGTTTCATGTATGAACTCTATCATGCAATGTAGTTGCCGCCTATGCTGCGGTGGTTTCTATATATAGACAACCGAACCCCCTCCTTGTTTGTAATACAGATCATTATATTCTCCTGTGTCTTCTGGGATGTCTTCTAGAAACTCACTTGGTGCATTAATTTGTTTTTGACCAAAGATTGTTCTCAGTTCAGCATAGGTAAGGTAGAGATTTTTACGTGCTCGTGTTACTGCTACGTAGAACAATCTTCTCTCCTCCTCTTCCTCCTCTTTGCTGCGTTTTCGATTCCCTATGTTTTTATGCGGAAAGAGATCTTGTTCAAGTCCTGTAACGAATACATGATCAAACTCAAGGCCCTTTGAAGCGTGCACGGTCATAAGACGCACACCCGATTTTTCTTTTGTATCGTTATCTTGATCTGACTGAAGAGATGTTTCTTCAAGAAATTGAGTAAGAATTTCTTTTGCAGGCACTCCATCATATCGCACAGTAAGAGATACAAGTTCGCGTGCGTTTTCTAAGCGCTCTCTATCTTCTCCAGAACCTTCTAGCATCTCTTTTTCCATTCCAGAATCTACGATAATCATTTGCATAATATGAGACAAAGGCTCTGTTTCAACGGCTTCCAAGATTTGGTCCAAAAAGTCATACACCTTTTCTATTTTTACCGCAGCTGAAGCAGGAATCGGTGCCCCTGCAAATATTTTTGCAACCGTCACTTTACCAATTCCGCGTTTTGGAGTATCAAATACACGTTTAAGATCTGGTTGGCATGCACGATTAACTGCGGCGCGCAGGTAACTCATTACATCCTTAACTTCTTTTCTTTCAAAGAATTTTGTACCCAAAAGGTTATAGGTCACGTTCGCACGGATAAATGCTTCTTCAAGTACGCGAGATTGAAAGTTTGCACGGTAGAGCACTGCAATAGTTTCTCCACCTACTCCTTCAGCAATTAAAGCTTTACATTTTTCTGCAATCATTTCAGACTCCCCTTGCTCATCCCACGCAGGCATAATAGTAATCTTGTCCCCTAACCCTTTTGAAGTAAATAAGTTTTTGTCAGTACGAATAGTGTTTTTCTTTATTGCCTTATTGGCAAGCGCGAGAATATTTCCTGTTGATCTGTAGTTTTCTTCAAGAAGTACAGTGTGTGTACCAGGAAAGTCCTTTTCAAAATTAAGAATATTACGCACGTTTGCCCCTCTCCAGCTGTAAATATTTTGATCAGTGTCACCTACAGCACACACGTTATTATAAAGAGGGTTAATGAGTAACTTAACGAAAGCGTATTGAGCGGCGTTGGTGTCTTGGTATTCATCAACATGCACATACATAAAACGTTGTTGATAATGAGAACGAATATCTGCATGGTCTTCCAACATGTGCACCGTGGAAACAATGAGATCGTCAAAGTCCACAGCTTTTTGTTTCTTGAGTTCCTCTTCATATATTCTCCACACACTTGAAATAATATCCATTTGAGCTGTCGCCACTTTTTGTTTATAGTCTTTCTGGCTTACGAAATCTCCTTTTTCACGACTAATAATACTGCGAATTTTTGAAGGATCATTGATTTTCGGATCAATACCTAATTGTTCAATTGCTTGTTTGATAATCGAAAGTGAGTCCGAAGAATCTAAAATAGTAGGATGTCTTTGTAGTCCGAGCCGTGAACCGTATTCAGATAGCATCATAAGTCCAAGTGAATGGAATGTTTTAATGACAGGAGTGTGATGAAAGGGGTTCTCCTTTTCAATGATACGCTCCTCTTCAAGACGAGAGACGATACGTTCCCGCATTTCTTTAGCTGCTTTATTAGTGAAGGTTACCGCAAGGATATTTCTTGGGTCAGTGCCTTTTTTAACAATCTCAACGATTCTTTCAGTTATCGTTTTTGTCTTTCCGGCGCCTGCTCCAGCTAAAATAAGAAGCGGTCCTTCAGTATGAAGAACTGCTTCTTGTTGTTTTGTGTTAAGTAAGACGTTTGCCACAGGAACCCAGTGTAGCATGAGTAAAACAGCAGCTTAGCTGGTCTTTTTGAACGATTCTTTTACTTTCTCGCGAGCGGCCTGGAACAGTTCTTCGTAGTTTGGTGCGAGATGTTTGAGGGTTGTTGCATAGAACTCCTCCCCCATGTTTGCGCTTGCTTGGAGGGCGTCAAACTTCTCATCCCCCAAGAGTTCATATACATCAAGAAGAAATTGTTTCTGTATTGTCTTTGAAATCTCAAGAAGCATAGCTTCGCGCTCTTCCTCAGGAAGTTCCTTGAGTTCAAAGTCTTCTACTAGTTGATTGTAAAGTTGTGTAAAATCCATAGTATTATTTTTCCTTGTTAGTAACTTTCTCTTTTACTTCCTCGATTGCTGCTTCATACGTTTTTGCTTGTAGTTTCTCACCGCTTGTTGCCATCGAAACATCATTAAGCGCATCCCATAGGTAACTAAGTTCTGCTCTATCTTTATCATCTAGGTGATCATAAGTTCCTTTAGTTGTATCATTTCGCACGAGATCTCCAAACATACCAAGCGCTAACAATGTTTGACGCTGATTATTGGTCCCATCAAAGTATGACTTTGCGTATTTTTGTATTAGTGTTGCTTTAAGTTGGCTCGCAGAAAGCTTTGAAATATCTTCTGGAAATTCTGCAAAGGCAGGATTAGTTTTCCCGAAATGGAAATATTTAGTCCAAGTATCTTTTACTACCACTTCATTTTTATTCAGTGACGCACTTATGGGTACTGGTTGTTTATTTAAAACATTATTTGCATATGCCCCTGTACCGCCAACTACAACAGCAAAAGCAATCCAAGAAAGTTTTCCTTTCGAGAGATTATTTGGATTGTTTGACAGGTTTTTGATTCTAGTCGCAAGTATGGCTGAGATTTTTTTAAGCCCTTTCTGTGGATCTTTTTCAAGAACGGGAATAATTTCTTTTGATTCATTGTTGGTAGCCATATTCCCCAGCACCACTTTGTCAGGAGTTGTCATCCCTTCCCCCATGGAGTTAGTAAGTAAATCTCGCACAGACTTGGTTACGAGATCTGGGTTTAATTTTTCTTCATCTGTTCGAGTGTCTTCCTTCTTCTCAGATTCCTTAACTGAAGATGGACCGTAAACCAATCTATTCTCTGAAAGAAAATTTTTTCGCTGTATGTCACTGAGTTTATTTTCTTTCGTAATAAAATCTTTAACTTCTACGTTGTGTGTAAAAAGAATGTTTTTAATAACATCTCGATATGGGTGCTTTCTAAGACTTTCGTTTTCCGTATAATCTACCGCCCCAGAAGCTTCATTTTTCGAAGCAACAGTATAGAGAGAAATAAAAGCTTTTTGATCATGAGTAAACATGTCTTCAAACTTTTCGCGCACTTCTGTCTGCGCGCGCGTTTTTTGGATGTTTTCTTCTGAGCCTTTAATTGCACCTGTTTCTCCTTTGGTCCATTCTGCATTTATTTTCCTTCCCCCGATAAGACGAATAATTTGTTCCTGTTTTTTTTCTGCCTGTTTTGTAGGACGTAATACAGAAGGACTTTCATTTATTTTTGGCGCTGTTGAAGCTTTAGAAGTTTCCGCAACAGGTTTTTCAGGAGTTGTTTTTGCGGATGTCTGTTGTCTTTCAAGGTATAGTCTTTCTAGTAAGTCTTTAAACGGCTTGAAATAGAATCTTTCAGTTCTGCCTTTTTGTGCTCCATCAATTTGTTTCATCATCATCGCCCCCTCTTTCGGCATAAGGATTGTAACCTCCCAAGTCGCTTCATCGCTCGTATGGTCCTTCGGTAAGAGGAATCTTTGCCCTACCTTAAAGAATTTTGGAACGACCTCTACTTTTTCTGGCGTTTTCGGCGAAGCTTCTGGAACGGTTGGCACACTTTCTTCTGCTGCGACTACTGCTGGTTCTTCATTTTTAATTTGTGCTTCTGGTGCAATAGTTGGGGCTGGTATTTTTGCGGCTTCTGCTTTTGCGCGTTCTACAATTTTTTCAAACTCAGAAAGCTTTTGTCGTAGTTCATCAAGCTTTGCCCCTAATGGCTTATCTTTAATTTCTTCAATAAGTTTCTTTGTTTCTTCTGAAAGTTGTTCAAGTACAGCAAGGGTTGCAGGATTCTGTAATTTCCCTTCCAGTAGTTCAGTTTCCTTGTGTAAATTTGAATATTCGCCCGAAAACGCAACAAGTTTACTTAGAATATCCAACTCAACTTTTTTCTGCGCCGCAGCAAGTGTAAGTTTCTCTCCAAGTGCATCTTCCAATTCTTCTTGTGTATAAAGATCTGAAGGTAGGTTTATTTCAGAAATTCCCTCGGCATCTCTTTCCAAAGTGAAACCTCTTTTCTTAAGCATCTTTTCTATTTGTAAAAGCTCTTGAAATCTAGCGTTTCGCACCTCTCCTCCTACTTGAGGAACACTAGAAATCACCTCCTTCGGTACAACTTTTTTATCAACAGTAACACCAAAAGTACCAGGGGTGTACCCTTTATTTGTTACAGGTTTCCCGAACTCTCCCTGAGACCCATTGGGAACTTTAATACCAGAAGGATATATATCCATAGCTACCCTGAGTATACTTTATTTTCAACAGGTTTGTGACACTTCTCCCCAGATTCTAAGGCTTTTTTGGTGTGGATATCGCTTGTAGTATTACCCCCTTTTTGCTAGTATATGTAGGTTACTTGAGAGACCTATATATCTTGACGTATACAGTAAAATGTTACGTTTCGATACACGCACAGGGTACATATTCTAAGGTTGGGAGCATTAACCCCTCGCCAACCTCTAACTTATCGTAGTAGATACACAAAAACGCGTTCACGCGGCCTTCCATATCGCAGGATCTGCAATACTAGTGATTGCACTCATGTTCCCTATTTCTTCAGCACATGCAGGCTTTTTTTCGTCTTTTACTGACAAAGTAAAAGCAGTTTTTCTTACTCCTGATGAAGAGACTTCACCTGAAGAATCCGCCACCTCTCAAACAATGGCTGTTTTTAAGCCAGTTGTGGTGAGTGAAGAAAATGAGATTGATACACTAGACTCATCTTCAACGGGAGTGCTTTCAGCAACCACAGGATCTCTTCGAGTGTCTACTGAAAACATTGAGTATCCAACGAACGATACTATTAGTGTGTATGAAGTAAAAAAAGGAGACACTATTGGCATGGTGGCTGAACTTCATGGTGTTTCTAAAAATACTATCATGTGGGCAAATGATTTGAAGTCTGAGAAACTAACACCTGGAGATGTTCTCGTTATTCTTCCTATTACGGGGGTTCGTCATACCGTTAAGAGTGGGGACACAGTAAGTTCGATTGCAAAGAAATATAAAGGAGACACAAGTGATATCGCAAAATATAACGGCATTGCTGCTGACGCAAAACTTGCGGTGGGAGATATTGTTCTTGTTCCAGAAGGAGAAATTGCTGCGGTTGCAGTAAAGGGTAAACCAAGCACTTCTGTTTCATCTCCAAACTCAACACCAAGTGGATTCTTCACTCGTCCGCTAGTTGGAGGTAGAAAGACACAAGGTATTCACGGTAACAACGGAGTGGATATCGCCGCGCTTATCGGAACTCCAGTTCTTGCTGCAGCTGATGGACAAGTTATTGTGGCTCGTAACTCAGGATACAACGGTGGATATGGAGATATGATTATTATCAAGCACAATGGAAATATTCAAACTGTGTATGCTCACTTAAGTTCCGTTGGTGTTGCAACAGGTCAGTATGTTTCAAAAGGTCAGACGATTGGTGCTGTTGGTAATACAGGACGATCAACTGGACCACATCTTCACTTTGAAGTTCGTGGAGCGAAGAACCCATTCTAGTTTTTACATAAACCTAAAACAAAAGCACCTGATCAGGTGCTTTTGTTTTATAATCTATTTTCGTACAGTTTTGGTCTGTATTGAAATGCCTCTAAGATATCAGCTTCTACTATATGTTCTGTTTGTTTTAAATCTGCAATGGTTCGAGCAAGTCGTAGCACTCGATGGTACGCTCGTGGTGAGAGAGCATACGAGGTTGCTAATTTTTTCATAAGGGTAAGTACTGGAGGAGTGAGGATAACAAATGTATCTATGTCTTTTGCTTTCATGTCTTTATTTTTAGTGATGTTCATAGCACCTCCTTTTTCAAAACGAGCTTTTGCAAACGTGCGTGCTTTGTGAACTTGTAAAACTATCGATTCGCTCTCTTCTCCAATGCGCGCATGAGAAAGTGTATCGTAATCAACGTGTTGGACAGGAACCCAAATATCAATACGGTCCATAATTGGACCAGAAAGTTTTCGAGCGTATCTGTCTATATCAGACGGTTTACAGACGCAACGTTTTAATTTACTCCCCATATATCCGCACGGACACGGGTTCATTGAAGCGATGAGTGTACATGATGCTGGAAAAAGAAATGTTCCTTTTGCGCGAGATACGGAAATAAAACCTTCCTCAAGAGGTTCTCGTAAAGACTCTATTACGCGTTTATCAAACTCAGGAAATTCATCTAAGAAAAGCACGCCGTGATGAGCAAGTGTCACCTCCCCGGGGCGTGGGTCTGCTCCTCCACCAACAAGTGATACATATGACGATGTGTGATGAGGACTCCTAAAAGGAGGGTGCGTAATGACGGAAGTTTTTGCGTGAGCAACAGAATGTATACGAGTAACGTCAAGCGCCTCAGTGCGCGATAATGGTGGAAGAATTCCAGTGAACGCTCGAGCAAGCATGGTCTTTCCTGTTCCTGGTGGTCCGTAGAGAGCGATGTTGTGTCCCCCGGCAGCCGCAATAAGGAGTGCTCGTTTTGCAGTTTCTTGTCCGCGAATATCTTTGAAATCTAAATATGAATCAGGGCGAGAGTATGCAATATCAGTAAATGGTGCAGGAGTGAGCGTGATTATGTCCTCTACTCCTTCTATGGTTCCGCCTAAATGAAGAACAAGATCACGAAGATTTTTACACCCATACACGGTAAGTCCCTGTACCAGAGAAGCTTCTTCGGTATTTGCTTCAGGAACATAGAGGGCCTGCGCTCCTTCTTTCTTTGCGCACTCCGCGATAGAAAGAACTCCCATCATTGGAAGAATTTCTCCCGTCAATGAAAGTTCACCAACAAACCATCCAACGTCTGTTGGGATGGATACTTGTTTTGATGCAATGAGATACGTCAACGCAACAGGAACATCAAAATGAGAACCTTCTTTTTTAATATTTGCAGGTGAAAGAGAAACAGTTACTTTATGGTTTTCTGTTTTTGGATTTCGTAACCTAGTGTTTTTTAGTGCTGCATTGATTCTATCTTTGCTCTCATCAATGGCTTTATCAGGAAGTCCTACAATGGAAAATGAATAGAGGCCGTTAGATACATCAACCTCAACCGTAATTGGTTCAGCGTGTAATCCAACGATGTGTGCACTTTTTAAACTGGCGACACTCATTATTTGAGTATACCACCGCGAAGTGCAAGGATACCTTCTGTTGAAGATGAGATGACGAGTGTGTTTGTGTTCACGAACGCATAGATGACGGTGCTACTTCCAGAAGTCCCCACACGCATGTTTTGATTATTGCGAGTGATGTCGGTAAATATAAAAGGAATGCTTGATGTTGATACTTCTCGTGGTGATCCAACAGCAAGAGCAAGTTCATCAGCATAGAGCTCTTCGTTTTTTAGCATGTAAGAAAAAACATCAGTATAGGAAAGCACTTGCATAGAGTAACCATATTCAGACTTTGTAATGGTGCCAATGTTGTTTCCAATCGAATCATTAAGAGCAAGAGAAATTGCTAAGAGACGTTTGCTTGTATCCGGTAGTGTGTCAGTGTTTGTTTGAGGCTGTTCACCCACTACAGGATTTTTTGTTTCGAAAAAGAAAAGAGCTGCAACGGTTGCGATTACCGCGATCAGACAAAATCCTCCAAGAATAAAAAGCATTTTTGATGTTTGCACATGTGGGGTTGGAATATTACCAACGTCCCCTCCTGCAGAAGCAATGTCAGTAAGACTTGCTTCTTTGTGCTTAATCTCTTCTGAGATATCGTGTTCAAATGTATCTACGTTGGGTATCATGTGGTAAGTATACAGGTAACCCTTCACAAGAAAAAATGTACATATAAAAATCTCCCCAGAATTTAGTTCATGGGGAGATTTTTAAGGATTATTTCTCGTCGTCTGGAGAAAAGATTCCAAGTGCATCATCAGAGAATTCTTTCGACGCAGCTTTCTTCTGAGGTGCTTTAATTCGAGTGTTTGGTTTATTGTCTCGTTTTGCTTCTTGTTTAACTTCTCCTTTTTTAGGAGCGCGGTGCGGGCGATATCCAATAAGGAATTTTTCAGGATGGTCACACATGTCGATGAAATCTTCACATGCTTCTTTTAACTCACCCGATGAAGATCGTCCGAATGAAATAACTTCCACTTGAACACCGTGATGTTCCTTAAGGAAGGTAACGAGTGGAACAAAGTCCCCGTCCCCGGTCGCTAGGATAATAGTGTCTACTTTAGGAGCAAGACGAATCGCGTCCACCGCAAGACCAACATCCCAGTCAGCTTTTTTTGCACCTCCGTAAAAGATTTTCAAATCTTTTGTTTTGGTTTCGATTCCAAGTTTGGTGAGCGCTTCAAAGAAGTTTGTCTCATCCCCCGCTTCTGTAGTGATAACGTATGCGAGCGCACGGATAAGCTTTCGTTTACCGACTGACTCTGTCATGACGGCACCGAAGTTTACTTTAGTGTTGTAAAGATTTTTTGCACTGTGGTATAGATTTTGTGTATCTATGAAAACTGCGACGCGCTGGTCGCTGTGTTTGATAACTGCCATATAAATGTAATTGAGAATGTACGAAACAGAAAATATAAAAATGAAACTGCTCCACTACAAACGTATTGTTTATTAAAAATAAGAACCTATAGTTAGTATATATCCTACATACATAAACGCCGCACATAATGCGGCGCTTACTGTTGATTACCCGAAATTACTTCAAACCGAGTTTTGTAACGAGAGCAGTGTATCGCTTCTTGTTATTTGCCTCGAGATACTTCAAATGTGTGCGTCGGTCAGCAACCATCTGAATAAGTCCACGACGTGAGTGATTGTCCTTCTTGTGTGTCTTAAGGTGGTTAGTGAGTTCAACGATCTTCTTTGAAAGAAGTGATACCTGAACATCGGCAGAGCCAGTGTCTGTATCGTGAATCTGGGCGTTTTTAATGGCCGTAGCCTTTTTTCGTGCAGTAAGCATATTGATTAACTATAGGATGTATTGTATCACACATTTCAAACAATTGCAAGTGCTCCCCTGTTGCGCTGCCTTATCCCCAATACTATTGTGCGACACTAGCCTCTATCTGCTATATACTCATATAATGCAAAGCTTATCGAGCCTAAAAGCTGACTTCCTTCAATACATAGAGATTGAAAAGGGTCGCTCCCCTCTTACGGTAAGGAATTACGACCATTATCTCAGTCGATTCCTAGATTTCATCAAAGTTGAGTCCCCATCCGACATCACAGAATCAATGATGCGTGAATATCGTGTATATTTGAACCGTTTACCAGCAAAACCTCCCAAAAAAGGTAGTAAAAAGAGCGTTGTTACAGAAACATTAGATAAAAAGACCCAGAATTATCACCTAATTTCACTTCGTGCGTTCCTGAAGTATATGCGTAAGCAGGGTTTCCAAGGGTATGATCCTGAACGAATAGAGCTTGCGAAGACTTCTTCCCGAGAACTCGATCTTATTTCTGAAAAGGAATTACAGAATCTTATGGCCGCCCCAGATACTTCTACTATCTTAGGTCTTCGTGATCGAGCAATGCTTGAGCTTTTCTTTTCAACAGGTCTTCGCGTTTCAGAGCTTTGTTCGCTTGATCGTGACACTGATTTAAAGACAGGAGAAATCTCTATTCGTGGAAAAGGTGGAAAGATACGAGTTGTGTTCGTCTCTGGCGCTGCACTACTTGCTGTAAAGAAATATATTGAAGCACGTGTTGATATTGATGAAGCAATGTTTATTGATCACTCCCCTCGCGCACATGCTCGTATTGTTCGTGAGGAGTCTATCCGCCTTACCCCTCGTTCAGTTGAAAGAGTGGTTGAGAAATATGCAATGATTGCTGGTATTGCAAAAAAGTGTACCCCCCACGTGATTCGTCACTCGTTTGCTACCGATCTTCTCTATAATGGTGCTGATCTTCGTACGGTTCAGCTGATGTTGGGACATGCTTCTATTGCCACAACACAAATTTACACGAACGTAACTAATAAATTCCTTCGTGATCAGTTTGAGAAATTCCATTCAAAACGAGATTCAAAGAAGGAGTAGTGGTTGACGTTTGTAGTTATTAATTGTAGTGTGTTGATAGCTAAGGCATTTCGCCTACGCACTACTGTTCTTCCAACAAAATCCTAGAAAGGGCTCTCATGAGCAATAACAAAGGTCAGCTGCTCCAGGATCCGTTCCTGAACACACTCCGCCGCGAGCATGTCCCCGTTTCCATTTATCTGGTTAACGGTATCAAGCTGCAGGGGCAGATCGAATCGTTTGACCAGTATGTGGTATTGCTTAGGAACACGGTGACGCAAATGGTGTACAAACACGCCATCTCCACCATCGTTCCGGGCCGCGCCGTGAACTTCGCTGCCGCAGAAGCATCGGCGACACCGGCATCCTGATTGGTTTCAGCTCCCCCTTGGCGCGCATCGAAAGATGCGCGCTTTTTCTTTTGCTATACTGGACGGAATGAAACTTATTTCTTGGAACGTAAACGGCATTCGTGCTGTTCATAAAAAAGGCGCCTTTGATGAACTTATGAAATTGAAGGCTGACATTATTGGTATTCAAGAAACAAAGTCTACCCCAGACCAATTAAGTGAAGCAGTCATCTCCCCTTCTGGATATTTTTCATATTTTGATTCAGCAAAAGAGCGCAAAGGATATGCTGGTGTCGCTGTGTATACAAAAATTAAACCTGAGAAAGTAGAATATGGATTAGGTATTGAAGAATACGATACAGAAGGACGATGCCTCACACTTCACTTTAAAGACTTCGCGTTTGTGACATGCTATTTCCCAAATGGTGGAAGAGATGCAGATCACTTTCAGTACAAACTTAGATACTACGACATGTTTTTGAAACACGTTAAGCAATTAGAAGAAGAGTATGCACATGTTATTTTCTGTGGAGATTTAAATGTGGCACATGACGTTATTGATCTTGCTCGACCAAAAGAAAATGCAAATTCAATTGGGTTTTTACCAATAGAACGTGCGTGGGTTGATAGAGTTCAGTCCGAAGGATTTATTGATACATTTCGCGCCCTTCATCCTGAAACAGTAAAGTACAGTTGGTGGGATGTAAAAACTGGATCACGAGAGCGAAACGTTGGATGGAGAATTGATTATTTTTTTGTTCCAGAATCTTTATTCCCCTATGTTAAGAAGTCAGACATCCTGACTGAGTTTATGGGAAGTGACCATGCGCCAGTAGTGCTTGATGTTGAGTTGTAAAATAAAAAGAGCAACGTCGTAGACGTTGCTCTTTTTATTTAGTATCTTTAGTTCTTCTTAAAGAAAGAGAAGAGAGAATCAATTTGCTCTTTCAAAGCTTCACGAAATGTTTTTGGTTCAGCTTTCTGGTCTTCAGTAATTACATTTGCTGCCGCTGTGTTCTGAGTGGTTTTAAGATTTGCTTGCATTGTTGCTGCGGTTGGTGCCATAGCAGGTGCTGCGCGTAATCCTGCTTTTGCTTCAGGTGCAGCATCTTTTGTTTCAGCTTCCATTTTCATTTCTGCAACAAACGCTTCACGCTTATCTTTGCTTATTTCTCGACATCCTTTTGTATTTACTTCAAAAGCCGCCCAAGCTTCCTTGCGAGCTTTTGTCAGACCGTCTTGCGCTTGAGTCACCGCTTTTTTATATTCTTCAACTGCTCTACTGATAGCGTCTTTTTTATCTCCAGCATCTTCAATAGCCACAGCTTCTTTTTCAGCGTTCTTACGTGCCTCAAGAGCTATAGACATAGAGTTGTTGTACGCAGTACGAGCAGAGCCAATAGCACTGTCTCTAATTTCGATAGAGCTTTGAGAGCATGCAGTGAGTATTTGAGCTTCTGTTGGTTGCTGGCCAACGCCAATTTGAAGGCTTGTTGTTGCACTTATCTGAGCACTAGCAAGAAAAGGAATGAGTGCAGTACTGAATGCAAGAGTGGTGATGAGTGTATTCTTTTTCATAGTGATTTTAGTATAGTATTGTTGATCTATAAAGTATAGTCAGCAAGTATCATTCGCTCATCTTCCGCGTTGAGGTTTTGTTCGAACATTTCAACCTGTTGATCTACTGCGTAGAATGGATTAATTGCCAGCTCTCTTGTTTGAAGAGTTGGATACACTGCGAGTGCAACAAGAAACACTGATGCGAGCTGTGCGATAGCAAGCCATCTATAGGGGGATCGTATCGCGCGCCTGTCTTCTAGCTCTTTTTCTTTTATCTCTGGTATTTGATTTAAAATATATACAAGCGTACCTTTAGACGGCGACACGGTCTCCTTATACATAGCAAGTGCTTGTTCTTCTATTGTGAGTGGTTTGTTGTTATTCATGGAGGTGGCGGGTGAGTGCTCGCAGTTTTGTGAGTGCTCGTTCTTTGATTTTTCGCACAGTTGCTTCTTCTTTGCGAAGAACTTCTCCAATTTCTTTATGGCTAAGTTCTCCGTAAAAGTGCATACGAATTACCTCTTCCTCATCCCCTGTTAGAGATGGGAGGAAAGAATCGATAGACTCTGAAAGAAGTTTCACATGTGTTTCTTTTACGATATCGACATGTTCATCTGGAGTTGTTTCAAAGAGAGACTCATCAAACGGAACAGGTTTCTTCTTAACGCCTTCATTAATAAGGAGGTGTTTAGCAATAGTGAAAAGGTAAGCAAGAGGGCTTTTATCTGGTTCGTACCCAGGCAACGCCTGGAAAAACCTTAAAAAGGCCTGCTGACACACATCGTTTGCTAATTCCGTATCTCTGCAGCGTGTAAAAACGTACCTGTACAGTGGAGTAAACAGTTGGGTGTATACAACTCCAAAAGCCTCAGTATCGCCCTTTTTTGCTGAAAGTATGAGGCTTCTAAGATCTTCCGTCTCCTCCACACTATCTATAACCGGTTTGTTTGGATTCTGTGACAGCATGTATTCCTGGTAGTGTACCAGATGCCAAAAAATCTAGCATGGCTCCGCCTCCCAAGGAAACGAAATCAAAGGTTCGAAGAAGGTGTAAAGAGTGAGCGACAGACACAGTATCCCCTCCTCCGATGTAGGTAGTTGCATTTGAGGCTCCTATTTTTGTGAGCACTTGTTCGGTTCCGAAAAGATTTCCTTTTTCATAAAGTCCTAGTGGACCATTTGCGATAATTGTTTTCGCTTCAGCAATAGTTTTTGAAATCATTTCAACGGTATCTTTCCCGCAGTCTACAACTTTTCCATCATGAGGTATGCAATAGAATGGAACTGTTTCACCATTTTCTAGCACTACATCTATCGGAGTCATAAGAAATGGATGACAAAGTAATTTTTCGGCAAGTACTGTTGTTCCATCGAAAAGACTGGTACCAATTTCCACTCCGCGCGCCTTCCAAATATCATGTACCATTGCTCCGCCAACAAACACATGTACTCCTTGATCAAGGTATCTCTCGATAAGAGAAAGTTTTGTTTTTATTTTTGCTCCACCAATAATAAGTAGCGCTGGTTTTTGAGGATGAAGTGCGTGAGTTAAATGTTCCAACTCACGAACAAAAAGTGGGCCCAGATACGAAAGAAGGTTTTTTGGAATCCCGACAACACTCGCGTGCTCTCTATGTGATACAGAAAAAGCATTGTTGATGTATACATCTCCAAGTGCTGCAAAACTTCTTCCAAGTGAAGGAAGGTTATCTGTCTCCCCTCGCCACATGCGCACATTCTCTAAGAGTATCGCTTCTCCTTCTTTGATATCACGGGATGCTTGTTCGAGTTCATCAAATGATACTGATGGCGTATAGGTAATAAAAGGTACATGCATTTTAATGTACGAAAGAATAGGCTCAATGCTTTCACCCTTTTCTCCGAAGTGAGTCATAAGAACCATTTTTACCCCTGCAAATGAAAGCTTTTTAAGGAATTCAAACGTTACATCTGCTCGACTTGTGTCGCTTACCACTCCATCCGTTACAGGTAAATTCCAATCAAGTCGTACGATAACGCGCTTCCCTTTTAGGGAAGAGTAGTCTTCAATCAAATGTTCTCTCCAATTTTTTTCCATTATGATGCTTAATTATTTTTGATGACACGAAAGAATGATTTCTTCAAATGTTCCTACGTCTTGTGAAGCGCGCCCAATGAGCAATCCGTCCACTCCACCTTCTTCAATAAAACTTTTTGCGTTTTCTGTCGTAACTGTTCCGCCGTACAAGATGTGTACTTTCTTTGCATATTCAATTCCTGCAAGTGCTGCAAGTGCACGCCTCAAAGCAATTACCACTTCGAAGCATTCGTGTGTGCTTGCAGGAGTCTTCCCTCCGATGGCCCACACAGGTTCATAGGCAATAACAAGATGCTCAAAAAGATCTCTCTTCACTAGCGACAGCGTTTGCTTCACATCTTCCTCTAGTTCAGCCAGATACTTTCCTTGATTGTCACGAGTGTGTTCGCCAACGCAGAGTATCGTAGTGAGTTTGCTTTGCAATGAAAGCGCAATCTTGTGAGCTCGAGCGTCACTCGTTTCTCCACGAGCTCGTACTTCGCTATGTCCAATAATTGCAAAGTCTGCGCCACCTGAAAGTATCATTGAAGGAATAGTGACCCCTGTTTCTTGCCCAAGACTTACTCCAGATATGTTTTGTGATCCAATATATCCATGTGTAACAATGTCTTGTAGATGTGGTATGAAAATATCTGGAGCGGCGATATAGTAGCTCTTTTTTGGAAGCATTTTCACGCTTTTTGCTTTTGCGCTCGCTAATTTCTTATCAAGTGTTTTTACAAACTTTACCGCTTCAACAAGTGTTGCTGGGGAAGTTTTCCAGTTACCAACAAGTAAAGGCACTGTGCGTTTAGTCATAGGAAAAAGTATACCATTAAGAAAAGCCATTAATCATCCAATCTGCTTCATTAAAACAAATTTTTCTAAACTTCGTATGTCTGAAGCAATTTCTAACTTTTATAAAAAGAAAAAGCCGCCCGTAGGCGGCTTTGCTAGAAATGAACAGGTGACCACTTTCCTGTGTTGGGATCCTTGCGATTCAGGAAAATAGTCGGTATATGAAGCGAAATCGGAGAAACTTCATCATCAGGCCGCTCCTTTGGTGGAAGTTCCATGATTTTCTCGTAAAAACTGGGCTGCTCTTTCGGTGTCACTGCGGCCGTTGCGTGCATGAGGAGCGTAAAGCGGTCAGGTAGGTACTTCCATCTTTCTGCGGAAATGCTCACCCGTAAATCTTCAACAACATTTCGCATGACTTCACCTGGTTCGAGCACAACTACACATGCTCGTTTATCAATGTCGAGGTACCGACATTCCTTTGTTCGGACAGTGGCCACCGAGACACCGTTTTCGAAAAGTTTGCAAAAACGGAGACCTTTTGCAAAACCTTCCGCAAAATCTTCTGTTGCGAAAAACGGAGACAGCCAACTAATGTGATCCCCTAGTTTTGGCTCATCAAATGAGATTTTGTTTTTGCGGAGTTTTTCGCGCATACGCTCAAGCATGATTCCGAGGTTCGAGTCTTCCCGAACAAGGCTTGCTACGCTATAGAGGTTTTCGGTTTTCATGAGGTTCTCCCTTGGTAATGAACTGGTGTTATCCTACTCCTTTTACCTACGAAATAAAACTTGCTTTTCCTCTAGTTTGTTGTATACTAAAAGAGTTACATTTGGATGTGTGATGAATCAGTTTCCCGTTTAAACCAGCCCGCAAGGCTGGTCAAATTTTTATCAAAAATCGAATATCGATTTAGTAATAACCAAGAAATATATACATATGTTAGACATTAAAGCGTTGAAGGTTGCCCTCGAGCAGCTCGAACAAGAAAAGAAAATTAGCCACGAAAAAGTGGTAGACGCAGTAGAGAAATCTCTTGCTGCAGCGTACCAGAAAGAATATGGAAAGCGCGGACAGATTGTTCGTTGCCAAATTAACTTTGAAACTGGTGAAACAAGTTTCGAACAAGTAAAAATTGTTGTTGATGAATCAACTGTTCGTATGCCAGTTGAAGGAGAAGAGGAAGTATATGAACCTATCATCGCAGAAGGTGAAAGTGTTGATGGTCTTCTTCCGCGATACAACGAAGAGCGTCATATTCTTCTTGGAACTGCAAAGCTTCTTAAGAAAAACGCTATTCTTGCTGAAGAAATTGTGTTCCCTCTTGATAATCAAGATGACTTCGGACGTATTGCTGCGCAAACTGCAAAGCAGGTTATTGTTCAGAAGCTCCGTGAAGCAGAACGCGAAAGTATTGTTGGAGAATTTACAGATAAGGAAAATACTATCGTGTCAGGTGTTGTTCAGCGTGTAGAGCGTGGAACAGCATTCATTGACCTTGGACGCACAACGGCAATTCTTCCATTTGAGGAACAGATTCCATCAGAACGTCTTCGTCCAGGCGAGCGTATTCGTTGTTACCTTTTCTCTATTGAAGAAGGTTTCCGCGGACTCTCTATTCGTCTCTCACGTACACATCCAAAGTTCTTGATTGAACTCTTTAAAAATGAAAGTGCGGAAATTGCACAAGGTGTTGTTGAAATTGTTGCTGTTGCTCGTGAACCAGGAAGTCGTTCAAAGATTGCTGTTAAATCAAACGATGAACGAGTAGATCCAATTGGAGCATGTGTTGGACAACGTGGCGTTCGAGTGTCAGCCATTACCGATGAACTCTCAGGAGAAAAGATCGACGTTATCGAATGGTCATCTGACTCACGTCGTTTTATCGCAACCGCACTCTCTCCAGCAAAGGCTGTTTCTATCGAGCTTAACGAAGATGAGAAGAAGGCTGTTGTAACGGTGGCACCAGAAGAGCAGTCTCTCGCTATTGGTAAGGGTGGACAGAACGTTCGCCTTGCTGCAAAGCTCACAGGATGGAAGATTGATATCGTATCAGGTGGTGAAATGATTGCAGAAGCTGATGAAGCAGGAATGTTTACAGAAAATCAGATTGTTGATGAAACTCTTTCAGAAGAAGTAGGAGAAGTAATGGAAGCATTGAATGTAACAGAAGAGGAAGTTATCAAAGCAACAGTGGAAGAGGTATCAACTGAAGAATCAGTAGTTGATGAAATTATTGCTGATGAAGGAGCTTCTACTACAGAAGGAACAGGGCTTGATAAGGAAGCCGTTGATGCTGCCGAAGAAACAAAATAATCTTATTACACGTAATCCAACTAATTCACTATGAGTTTAAATTTACTCCACGATGTTACTCCAGGAGACAATATACCTAACGAAGTTACCGTAGTTATTGAAATCAATAAAGGTTCAAAGAACAAATACGAACTTGATAAGGCGACAGGTTTAATTAAGCTTGATCGTGTTATGAAGACATCTCAAGATTATCCATTTGATTATGGATTTGTTCCGCAAACACATTGGCATGATGGAGACCCTCTTGATATCGTTCTTTTGACCACCTATCCACTCATTCCAGGCATTCTTGTTACTGTGCGACCTGTTGCAGTTATGGACATGATCGATGGTGGTGAAAGTGATGCAAAAGTTATCGCAGTGCCGGTGGATGATCCACGGTTCGATAACGTACAGGATATTGGAGACATCAACCCTCATACACTTAAGGAGATTGATCACTTCTTTACAACCTATAAAACTATTCAAGGGAAAGTTGTAACAATTCCAACAGTACGAGATGCAGCTGCTGCAAAGGAAGTCATTCTAGAAGGAATCGCTCTCTACAAAAAAGAGTTCAATAAATAAATTACACGGTAACGAGAAATCTATATGAAAATAACATTAACAAAACTTCCAAAATCTATCGCAGAACTCAACATTGTTGTTGATGAAACAGAATTTGAAACATATCACCAGAAAGGATTTAAGCGTGTACAGGAAATGGTGGAAGTGGACGGTTTTCGAAAAGGAAATGCGCCAGAAGATATGATTATAAAAAAGTACGGTGACATGATTATTCTAGAAGAGATGGCTAACCTTGCGTTGCGTGATGCATATGTAAAGGCGGTGGATGAACACAAGATCTCCCCTATCACTGAACCAAAAGTAACTATCACAAAATTAGCTAAAGGAAATCCACTTGAACTTACTATCACGGTGTCACTTATGCCAGAAGTAGAACTTCCTGCGTATAAGAAGCTTGCAAAGGAATCTATGAAAGATGAAGAAGCAGTCGTCGTATCTGATAAAGATATTGATGACGTTCTTGAAGAACTTCGTAAGGGTCGAGTAACACAACATGATCACGATCACGCTGGACACGACCATAATCACGATCACGATTCGCACGAGGGTCATGATCACGCTGAAGGCGAAGGTCATGAACACGAAGAAGGGGTGGAGGCTTCCCCAGCTGAACTCCCAGCGCTTGATGATGAATTCGCCCAGAGTTTTGGCCCAGACTTCAAATCACTTTCTGACCTTAAAACCAAGGTTGAAGAAAATCTTAAACTTGAAAAGGAACAGAAAGCACGAGAGAAGAGACGCACTGCAATTATGGAGAAACTTGTTGAGGAAACAAAAGTAGATCTTCCAGACGCAATCGTCGAAAGTGAGCTACAGAACATGCTTGCTCAAATGAAAGCGGATGTAACTCGTTTCGGTGGAACATGGGAAGATTACCTTACTCATACAAAGAAGACAGAAGATGAAATCAAAGCTGATTGGGTAACTGATGCTGTGAAGCGTGCAATGAGTCAACTTATTTTGCATAAGATTGCAGAAGCTGAAAAGCTTACAGCAACTGATGATGAAATTGAAGTTGAGCTTGTTCGCCTATTAACTCAGGTACAAGACGCTGACGAAGAACGCGCTAAGAGTTATTTGTACCAGGCTCTTACAAATGAAAAGGTTCTTAAGTTCTTAGAAGAATCTAAGTAACTTACAAAGAAATAGAAAAGCGGCACCTAACGGTGCCGCTTTTCTATTGAGATAGTACTACGTATTAGTGACCATTCTTGCCGCAACGAATTGCAAGCATAATACCACCGATGATAGCGATATTCTTAAGCGCCATAACCATGTTACCTGCCATAGCAAAGTCACGATGAGCAACAAGCGTTGCTAGTGCTGTGAAAGCAATCAAAGCGTATCCTGTTTCACGGATCTTGTATCCCCATGCGAAGGCTAGAGCTACAGGAACTTCAATAATAATAACAATGAGTGTTGCAAGCATTGGAGCTGGAATTCCAAGTGATCCAATATAACCTGCTGTCATGTCAAAACTCATAAGTTTCTGTACACCCGCTACTACGAAAAGAAGCGCAATAAGTGAACGAGAGATTGTAGCGTAATTCTTCATAAAAATAGAAATAATTGTTTATAATCCCGTTAAACAGGGAATGATATAAGTATACTCTGGATTTCCTCTATGCAAGAGTTCTTGTTTCAGGTAGCGCAAGAAGTGCTGAAATAAGCGCGATGGCTGCAGTATCAGCTTTCAACACTGTGGAGGTGTGTAAAAATGGCACAATACCTGCTTCGTGTGCAACTTTTTCCTCTTCGTCTGTCCATCCGCCTTCAGGTCCAACCCATAGCGTTAGCCCCTTTTCCTTAGATAGGTCTTTAAATAGAGCCTTTTTCGTAATACTTGTAAGTGATTCACCAGAAAGACTTCCAATGAGAGAAATAGTTTCTGTGTTCGGTACGCAAAGACTCTCAAAAGAAACAATATCTGACAGCAAAGGAATAGTCCCTCTTCCCGACTGTTCGCAAGCCTCAACTGTTATTGTGGATAACCTTTCGAAATTTAGATTCTTTTTTTCAGATCGAGAGGCTATTACAGGAATGATATGAGTAACACCAAGTTCAGTTGCTTGTCGCGCAATTGTTTCGAAGGTGTCTTTCTTTACAAGCGCCATCACAAGAGTAATAGGAAAGGCAGGAAGAATATTTGATGAGGAAGTTACGAGAGTAAGCGTTGCAGCTTGCTTTGAAATGGATAGTATTTTGTAGAGAAAATCTTTTCCTGGGTTCACAGAAGAAAAAAGAATGACTTCGTCTCCGCTTGTATAGCGGAAGACGTTTGCCCACTGATGTAATAACTTTTTTTCTACCTCTGTATCACCAACATTTTCTACAACAATCTCTTCACCAAGGGGTTTGTTAACGTAGAAGCGATGTAATCGCATTACTACGTACTCTACGCAGGTTACAGAGACATTGCAAGGATATGTAAAAGCCAATATTTATAAGGACGTTTATGCGCGAAAGAATATTAAAGACAGTTATCCACAGATATGTACTTGCATATAAAAGACAGTGGAGTATTATTAAGGACAGAGCAGTGGTACATACAAACAAGCTTCATCGCGCTTAGCGATTAACAACACTTTGTTTATAGTCAACTGCCTCTGATCTTTCCCATAGCGGTCCTCATTAATCACATTTCGTGAACCGCGCTCAATAAACAGTTTCTGAAAAACCCTTAAGTTTCTGCTCTTTTTATCAGCTTTTGGTCTTAGATATTCCATGTAGCTATAACTCTTTTTTAGAATCCCCTGCATTGTGTGCACGAACTCCTTTCGCGCCTACAATGCAGGGGATTTTTTATTGTCTAATAGCATGTCTTTTATTAAAGACAATAGAAAAAGCGGTCGTATAAATACGACCGCTTTGTTGTGTGTGAAATTCACACGTTCACTTCTTTCCCTTCACCATGAAGGCAAGGACTGAAAAGACAATCAGGAAAAACCCGATAGCTATCACAAACTTCACGGTGTCGAATACTGCTTGAGGTAGTCCGTAGACATCCTCGAACAGTTCAAGCTTGCTTCCTGAGAAGAGAGCAACCCCTCCCCCAGTAAGAATCAGTCCCCACATGATCATTGCAAGTCCCGTGCTGTGCTTACCTCTGAGTATGCTTCCAATAATTCCGAAGAATGAAGCAATACCCTTTCCGCACAGCTCCAGGAACCCTTTGAGCATGCCGACGGTTGCTAGTCCGAACAGAAAAGCAACGAAGAAGGCTACCAGAATGTGGGGTTCTTTCCACCATGTAAGCCCGTCGAGGTGGGCATCATGTGCCAACCAAGCCGCAGTCATGAGGGAAATCACAAAGCCTGTACCGGGAAGGCCATGTTTGACCCACCCCTTCAGGGTTTTTTCGAGCTTTCCCGCGTGCTGCAGGAGTAGTCCGGCGCTGGACACCATGAGCAAAAACCCAATCAATGCGAAGATTTTAAAGTCTTCTTGCCTGGGTGCAAACCACCAGAAGAGCAGTCCAGCGACCGCCACAACAGTCGCAGCGATTACCAGTGGATATTTTTTCATATCAGTCCCCTTTCAAGAGAATGTTGAGCTTAATTCAAAGAATTACAAGGGTTTTTGCTGTTATGCAAGAACACAATGTTACATATACTATTATATCATAAATTGCATATTTGTCAATCGTTTCTCATGCTATAAATCATGATATAGTGCGAGTATCCAGTTACGTCTGAAACTCAGTAATGACAAGTGTTTCCGAGGATTTTTAATTTTAGAATTTGTGTGTTGTTACAGGCTTTGTTTTCACTACTAAATTAGTACTTATCCCCTATGTTAATCCCTACAGTTATTGAAAAAAGCCAATTTGGCGAACGTGCGTATGATATTTACTCAAGACTCCTTAAAGAGCGAATCATTTTCTTGGGAGATGAAGTAAATCAGTACACTGCATCTATTGTGGTTGCTCAGATGCTTTTCCTTGAAGCAGAAGACCCAAAGAAAGACATTATGCTCTATATTAATTCTCCTGGAGGGAATGTATATGACGGTCTTGCTATTTATGACACCATGAAACACCTCAAATGTGACGTGGCAACAGTTGGTATGGGTATGCAGGCTTCAATGGGAGCCTTTCTCCTTTCAAGTGGAACAAAAGGAAAGCGTAGCCTTCTTCCTCATGCAACAGTGATGATTCACCAGCCTTCGGCAGGTACCCGTGGAAAAGTTACTGATATGGAGATTGATCTTAAGGAAGGTTTGCGTCTTAAGAAGCTTCTTAATGAAATTCTTGCAACAAATACCGGACAGAAACTTGCAATCATTGAAAAAGATAGTGATCGCGATTATTGGATGAGCGCTGAAGAGGCAAAGAAGTACGGAATCGTAGACAATGTACTTAAGTCAAAGTCAGCTAAGTAGTTTTAATTATTGTATTTCTGTTCACTCAGAAATATTAAACCAACTATGGATAGACTTATCATAGAAGCAGCATTAATTTCTGGCGCAGTAGGAACTACTGTTGGATGGGTTGTTCGTCACTATGTTGCAAAGGCGCGTCGTGGAACAATCGAACAAGAACTTGATCAGCTGGTTCTCAACGCTCGTAAAGAAGCACACACAATAGAAAGTGACGCACTTAGTCGTGCTCAAACAATGAGGGTTGAGCTTGAAAAAAGCGAAGACCGTTTACAAAAACAAGAAGAACGAGCAGATAAGCGTGACGAAGAACTCACTCACGGGCTTGATACTGTTCGCACACAAGAAAGAGAGTTAGAGCAGAGACTTCACACAACAAAAGAACTAGAGAACAAACTTGCGCGTGAGTATGAAAAAGTGGCAGGACTATCTCGTGAAGAAGCTCGTGCGCTGCTTATTTCAAAAATAACAGAGGAAGCTGAAGAAGATCTTCAGTCTCGAATGCTCAAGCTCTCTCGGGACGGCGAAGAAAAACTAACAGAGAAAGCGCGAGATATTCTTGTTAATTGTGTGTACCGTATTGCAAATACAAATGTTTCTTCGTTCACATCATCTACGGTTGAAATTACGGACGAGGAAATTAAAGGAAAAATTATTGGTAAAGAAGGCCGTAACATTAAAACGTTTGAACGATTGGCCGGTGTTGAGCTTTTGGTGGACGAAGTGCCAAACGGTATTGTTGTTTCATGTTTTGATGCTGTTAGACGCGCTATTGCGGTAAACGCTCTTAAGATGCTTATTGCAGATGGTCGCATTCAGCCTGCAAAAATTGAAGAGTGTATTGAAAAAGCCAAGAAAGATATTGGAATCTTTATTCGAAAGAAAGGAGAAGAGGCAGTGCTTGCATGTGGACTTGTGTCAGTTCCTGATGAACTCATTTCAATCCTTGGAAGATTATACTTCCGTACTAGTTATGGACAGAATGTACTTGATCACTCAGTTGAAATGGCGCACATTGCAGGGCTTCTAGCAGAAGAACTTGGTGCTGATGTTTACGTTGCTAAAGCTGGTGCGTTACTCCATGATATTGGAAAGGCCGTCGATCATGAAATACAAGGAACTCATGTTGAGATCGGTAGAAAGATTCTTATGAAGTATGGAGTAGACGAAAGAATTATTCTTGCCATGCAGTCTCATCATGAAGAATATCCGTATGAAACAATCGAATCAGTGCTAGTACAGGTAGCGGATGCAGTTTCTGGAGGAAGACCTGGAGCGCGAAGAGATACTGTTGATCGCTACATTACACGACTTTCTGATTTAGAGGCTATAGCGCTTGCGTTTTCGGGCATTGAACGTGTGTATGCTCTCCAAGCAGGACGAGAAATACGAGTATTCGTTACCCCTACACTGGTGTCTGATTTGCAAGCACGGGAACTTGCTCGAGCCATCGCTCTTCGCATTGAACAAGAACTACGTTATCCGGGGGAAATAAAAATTAATGTGATTCGTGAATCGCGTGTGATCGAAATTGCTCGGTAGTCTGTTTTTTGACAATTCACATACGTATTGTATTGTGACTTGCTAAAAAACCTATGCGTACTATACTTATTTTATCCATCGTAAGCATGCGCATGCGAGGAGATTACTAAATTATTTTTTGATAGTACGTTTACCTAGGAATGGACTATCATAACAATTCACTCATATGAACAAAGCAGGACTCGTTGAAGCAGTAAATGCTGTGCTTGGAACTACAAAGGTTCAGGCAGAAGAAGTGGTAGACACTGTGTTTAACACAATCGTTAAGACTCTTACAAAGGGCGACGAAGTAGCTATTGCAGGTGTTGGTAAGTTCACAGTAAAGCTCCGCAAGGCGCGTGATGCTCGTAACCCAAAGACAGGTGAAACTGTTAAGGTTCCAGCAACAAAGGTTCCAAAGTTCTCAGCAGCTAAGGCTCTTAAGGACGCAGTTAAGTAATTAACTTTCGTAAAGAATACAAAAACCCGCCAATTGGCGGGTTTTTGTATTCTTTACTGTATCTGTCTCTTTCTTGCTGCATCTAATCTGTCAGCATCATGGAACTCCCCTGTTGCTCGAAGCGCATTATCAAACGCATCTTCATCACTTTCTTGGGCTGGAGTAACCCAGAATTCTTCTACTGGAGGTTTTACAAGGTATTTACTGTCCCCTTCTTGTTCTTTTTGTAAAAGTAATGCTGTGAGCTCAGTTCTTTTTTGAGCTAAAGCAACCTTTTCTTTTTCTACGACACTGAGTAAAGCGCTTCTTTGAGCTGGCTCTGTTGCGGCTTTTGCTTCCATATCCTTAATCATCGATTGAATTCTATTCACTTCATCCTGAATCTTTTGAATAGCAGATTGAGCCTCGTTAGTATTTGGTAAAGTGGGTTCACCGTGCCCGTAGTTTTCTGGTCCTGTTCTCATATGAATGTAGTATATCCCTATTTATAATTTTATGCAGCCCTCATCCCCTCCTCCATAGTTTCTTCGTTTGCTGCATCCTCTAGGAGTTCAGCTTGTTCTGTTTGTAGTTGAGCAAGTGTTATTCTTGCTTCCAGAATGTCTCTGTTCCATTTCTTTCTTTGCTCTTCAGTGGCGCCAGCATTTTCTAGAAGCTTTTGAAGGTCTTCTATAAATTTTGTGGTTGCTTTGATTCCTCTATCTGCTTTCGCTAGATACATCGGTACATTAGTTAGTCCAATAGATTCTTGGTTTTGATCTGAGTCCGGTGCAGAATGTAAGCCAAACATTTTCATGTATAAAGTTTAGCATATGCTCCTATCTAGATATAGAAAAAGGCCTCAAATCAATTTGAGGCCTTTTTCTTATAGTGCGGCGTAAGAGAATCGAACTCTTGTCTCCTGCTTGGAAGGCAGGCATTCTACCACTAAACCAACACCGCTTGTAGAGACTATACTACTACATTTCTTTTAATTTTTCCAGAGTACATGCAAAATGTTTAAAATGTGATAGGATATATACACGTTTCTGCAAGGTTACAGAGGAAATATCGGAGTGTGGTGTAACGGCTAACATTTTGGTTTTGGGTACCAAAGACTCAGGGTTCGAATCCCTGCACTCCGACTATAAACAACAAATCCGCCACGTGGCGGATTTGTTGTTTTAGTATAAAGCTTACTCTTTTAGTATATTTTCCATAAATACCACTCTCCCCTCCCTTATTTCAGGATTAATATACACACAAGCTAAATCCATTTGCCAAGGTGTTCCACGTGTAACGTCTGTATGGCGTAGGTAGACTTCAACACTTATGACAAGTTTATTCCATTTATCTTGAGTTAGGTTATCTTCTGGTTGTACAGCTAGATTCTCCAGGTTGTTGAAATCTCTGACTTTTACACTTTTAACTTCAATGAATCTTAGTTTGTTGTCCTTTTTCGCAATAATATCTATTTCACCAAACTTAGTACGATAGTTTGTGCCAACAACGGTAAAACCATGTTTCATGAGAAACGTTTTTGTTATATTTTCACCTATTCTTCCAATTTCGTTATGTTCAGCCATGTTTGTAATCATTTCATGAGAAACGATTATTTTGTTTCACGTGAAACGTTTGTCCTTCTTATTCCACTTTGCCTTTAATAAAAAGGGCAAAGACCTTTTAAAAAGATATATAAATCAATGCTTTTTTACAATTAAAGCCAGTATTTGTACAATCTGCCCTCTACGTACTTTACTGTCTTTTATCCACTGTTCCCACAGGTTTATCCACAGTTTTGAACTTTAGAAGGGGTTTCATGTGGAACAGTCAGCAAGAGAAACGTGGCTTGTTTCCCCTTGATAGAAGAGGGGATTATGCTAGAATGGTGTTACTAAATAAACAGATTTAGTGTTGCGGTGTTGGTTTAGTGGTAGAACACGACCTTGCCAAGGTTGAGACAGGAGTTCGATTCTCCTACGCCGCACAGATTAGTCCTATTTTTCAAATAGAGACCACATGTAGAAATATATTCTTCGTTACACGAGAAACGTTTAGTCACTTTTTGTGCTTCCACCAGGATTCGAACCTGGAACGACGGTTCCGAAGACCGTTGTGATATCCATTTCACCATGGAAGCTTGATTTATAAAGAAATTCTAACACATTCTATGCTACAAATACAGCTGGATAAGGAAATACAGATACCAAAAGAAGTAAAAATGGTTTTAGCTGTTTTACAAGCCGCTTCACATGAAGCTTTTCTTGTCGGGGGTTGTGTTCGGGATCTTTTCATGGGAACTATTCCAAAAGACTACGATATTACGACAAATGCTACCCCAGAGCAGATTATTGCTTTATTTCCAAAGACTTTTTACGAAAACACCTATGGGACAGTAGGTGTTGTTACGTGTGGGGAAGAGCTGGGTATTCCTTGCATTGATGAAACGATAAAGGTTATCGAGGTAACCCCATATCGCCTAGAAGGGGAATATTCAGATAATCGCCATCCAGATGAGGTTAAGTGGAGTAAAAACATTGAAGATGATTTGAAACGCCGCGATTTCACATGTAACGCTATTGCTTATAACCCAATGACAGGCGAAGTGATTGATCCACATCATGGACAAGAAGATATCACCAATAGGATTATTCGAGCAGTAGGGGCGCCCGATGCTCGTTTCCAAGAGGATGCATTGCGGCTTATGCGTGCAATTCGCTTTGTTTCTCAGCTTGATTTTGATATTGATGGCGTTACACGTGAAAGCATTGAGAAAAATGCAGGCCTTCTTAAGAATGTTTCACGTGAAAGAGTGAGAGAGGAATTTGTAAAGCTTATTATGACCAACTTCCCAATGCGAGGAATCATCATGATGAAAGAAACAGGGCTTTTACAGGATGTTATCCCAGAACTTGAGCGTGGAATAGGGGTGGAACAGAATCAGGCACATAGTTACGACGTTTGGGAGCACAATTTGCGCACGTTACAGCATGCAGCAGATAAGAACTGGCCTTTACACGTACGTCTTTCTGCAATATTCCATGATATTTCAAAGCCAGAAACAAGGCGTTTCTCAAAAGAGAGTAAACAGTATACGTTTTACGGTCATGATGTGGTTGGTGGACGCGTTACACGTGAAATAATGGAAAGATTGAAGTTTCCAAAGGATATGATTGAGAAAGTCTCAATGTTTGTTCGTTGGCATATGTTTTTCTCAGACACTGAACAAATAACGCTTTCCGCTGTGCGAAGATTGATCACCAATGTTGGGAAGGATAATATCTGGGATCTTATTGATCTTAGAATCTGTGATCGTGTAGGAACAGGACGTCCAAAGGAAGAGCCTTATAGATTAAGGATGTATCAGTCCCTTGTGGAACAGGCACTTAAAGATCCGATCTCACTTAAAATGCTAAAAACAGACGGGAAACGTATTATGGACGTTACACAAGAAACGCCGGGACCGAAAATAGGGTACGTTTTACACGCTTTGTTTGATGAAGTGCTAGAAGATCCTTTGAAAAACACAGAGGAATATCTTGATGCAAAAGCAAAAGAACTGATGACACTCACAGTTACAGAGCTTAAAGCTTTAGGGGAAGCTGGGAAGGAGGGGATGGAACAGAAAAACGAGGAACAAGTGAAGGAAATCAGGAAACAATTCAAGGTAAAGTAGTAAAAGACATTACGCTGTATAGAGATATACATTTGTCCTTTATAAAGGACAAATGTATATCTGGTATACTCGAGCTATGAATATCTCCCTGGATGAGCTCCATCCGCTTACTCTTACGCTCCTTAAAAAAAGGGGAATAGAGGAATCAAACATGATGGATTTTCTGAATCCTTCGTACGAGAAACATGTTGGCGACCCATTTCAGATATATGGAATACCTAAGGCTGTAGAAAGAATACTGCTCGCACTTCACAGAAAAGAGAAGATTGCGATTTACAGTGATTATGATTGTGATGGGATTCCGGGCGGTGTGCTTCTACGTGAATTCTTTGATGGGATTGGGTACCCAGTAGATATTTACGTGCCGCATCGTCATAACGAAGGATATGGAGTGCACAACCATGCAATCGATCTTCTTAAGGAGAAAGGTATCAGTCTGATCATTACGGTTGACTTAGCTATTACTAATATTGAGGAGATTGCGTACGCTAAGTCTGTTGGTGTTGATTTCATTGTGACTGATCACCATTTACCTATACACATGGAGGGGAAAGGGCAGGTGGTGCCTGATGCTGTTGCTGTTATTAATTCAAAACAAGATCTTTGTACCTATGATGATGATATGTTGTGTGGGTGTGCTGTGGCCTGGAAACTTGCCTGCGCGGTGCTTTCTCAGCTGCGAATAGAGTCAGTGAATGATGAGGTGTATCAAAAAGTACAGACACTTCCGCTTGGTTGGGAAAAATGGATGCTTGATTTGGTTGGTATTTCAACAATTGCTGATATGGTACCGCTTCAGAAAGAAAATAGAGCACTTGCTCACTATGGTTTGAGGGTTCTTCAGAAAACAAAACGTCCGGGGTTGTTGCACATATTTAATGAGCAGCGCATGAAAAAAGAGAATCTTACGGAAGAAGATATTGCTTTTACTATTGCACCAAGGATTAATGCAGCAGGGAGAATGGGTTCACCAATTCAGGCACATCATATGTTGTATGAGAAAGATGTAGTAAAGGCAGAGAATTTTGCGCGCGATTTGGAACTTTTAAATATTGAACGAAAAGCAGGAGTAAAGGATATTACTGAAGGTATCGACTTTAATAGTTTACGTCCAAGACGCGAATCTGCTGATTCGAATAACGTTGTGGTAGTGGGGGATATGAGCTGGGGACCAGGAATCCTTGGACTTATTGCTCAGAAGATAATTGATGAAACGGGAAAACCGACGTTTGTGTGGGGGCAAGGGGACGATAAGACAACTGTGAAAGGATCATGTCGCTCAAAAGGGGATGTGCATGTTGTGGAATTGATGGCGAGAGTTCAAGAACTTTTTCCTGGAGTTATTACGCATTCTGGTGGACATGAACAAGCGGGAGGCTTTTCATGTGCTGTTGATAGAATTAGTGAACTTTCAGAAGCATTAAATGAGTCATATAAACATGTTGAGCTACAAGAGCTCGGTAACCAAGAGATTCTTATTGATGCAGAGCTTGGTATGGATGATATTCACGAAGTAACGTATCGCGCTATTTCACCCCTTGCGCCATTTGGTGTTGGAAATCCAAAGCCTGTGTTTAGTTTCAAAGACGTTACACCATTATCAGTGCGAAGATTTGGAAAGAAGAGTGAACATTTAGAAGTTGTCTATCCGCGAACTAAAGGGGGGCAGGTAAAATCCATTAAGTTTTTTGTAGATAAAGATATGGAAACAAAAGCTACACAGCCACACACACTTTTAGCTCACATGGAAAAAAGTTATTTTGCAGGGAAGACGGAACTACGACTGAGAATCGTTGATATCAGGTAGTGGTATACTTTCCCTATGAAATTAAGTATCTATACGGACGGATCAAGTCGCGGGAACCCAGGTCCTGGTGGTTGGGCGGCAATTATTATTACGGAAGCAGAGGTGATTGAGTTGGGAGGGTTTGAGGATCACACAACTAACAATCGCATGGAGCTTATGGGGGCCATTAAGGGTCTGCGAGAAATTGGGCCACATATGCATGTTGAATCAGTAGAAATATTTACTGATAGTCAATATGTGAAGAAAGGGATGAGTGAATGGATTACTGGGTGGATTGCTAAGGGATGGAAAACTTCAACGAAGAAACCAGTGCTCAATCAAGATCTATGGGAAGAACTTCACGCAGAAGAGAAGCGATTAAAAAATGCAGGAGTCGCGATTGTATGGACATACGTTCGTGCTCATGTGGGTGTTCCTCTGAACGAACGAGCAGACGTGATCGCTACATCATGCGCTGATTCAGTCATAGAAAAAGGCGCAACTAATTTGCAACTATACAGAGGGAGAAAAGGTGACTATTCTTATTTCTAGAAACCTCAGCCAGGCATGCACCTAAAAACAATTATTTTTGTACTAGGGGTTGCCGCAGGAATTACTATTGGATTTGTTTCTTCGTTTGCGACTGAAATGATAGTTGCAGTACTAGTGCTCGCTGCAGTTCAGACAAGTATAGTGTTCGTGAGTAAATATTGGAGAAGAGAGTCGCATGTCAAAGACATGCGACTCTCTTTGTTTACAATATTGTTCTGTGTTGGAGTTGTGCTTGGCGCTGTACGTACGCAATTTGTTGAAGAAAAAATTCCATACGCATGTGAGTCATCATGTGTCTTTGACGCAACAATTATTTCATTCCCTGAAACAAAAGATGCCTATCAAGTTTTTACTGTGCGACCAGTTGAAGCGGAACGCGTAACATATGATGTACAAATTCGTGCACCGCTCTATCCACGTTTCAAAATAGGGGAGACAGTGAGTGTCCAAGGTAAATCACTTTTGCCAAGTGTGATTATGCCACATAACGGAGAAAAAAGTTTTGATTATATTTCGTATCTTCATACAAAAAATATTGGAAGCGAGATGATGTTTCCAAGTATAGAAGTAGTGGATAGTGAAGCTCACTCGGTGCAAGAATATTTAGGAAGATGGAAAGAAGATTTAATTATGCGATTAGGTTTGTACGTTTCTTCCCCAGCGTCTGCACTTTCAAGCGGAATGCTCTTTGGAGATTCTTCTATGTCGAAAGAACTTATTCAAACATTTCGCACCTCAGGACTTTCACACATTGTTGTTCTCTCTGGTTTTAACATTGCAATTGTTATCACGTCCATTTTATTTGTGTTCATGTTTTTGCCACTTGTTATGCGTATTGCACTCGCTTCATTTTTTGTCATTATGTTTGTGATGATGGTAGGAGGGGAGGCAAGTGTGATGAGAGCAACTGCGATGGCGTTCATCGGATTACTTGCGACACTTCTTGGTCGAGCGTATGTTGCGCGCCAAGCACTCATCATTTCTTTCCTTGCAATCATTCTGTACGAACCACAAGCACTACGTGCGGATGCCTCTCTTCATCTTTCATTTCTCGCAACCGCAGGAATTGTCTATGCGAGTGCTCCACTAGAAAAGATTCTACAAAAGTATATGAAGAATAAATATATGCTTTCACTTTTCACAACAACTCTCGCTGCGTATTTCGCCACACTCCCGTATGTCATGTATACATTTGGAACAGTCTCACTGTATGCGCTCATTGCAAACGTACTCGTACTTCCACTGATTCCAATCACCATGCTATTGTCTTTTATAGTTGTTTGCATGTCCTATATGTCTGAAACTTTGTCGCTTGGTTTTGGGTTCGTGGATACTCTAGTGAGTAACATAATTCTTTTTGTTGCACGTATTGTGGAAGCCTTACCCTTTTCAAGTAGTAGTTTTTCTATCTCATTCACAGGTATGTGTGTCATGTATCTAGGCGTTTCATTACTTGTTATATATCTACATAACAAAAAGAATGAAACGATTGAAACAACAACGGAGGGATATCTTACAGATATAATTAAATACTAATCTCTGTAAATTCTACTGTTTAGCTAATTTCTTAGAAATATTTTTGTAAACGATGAACGCAATCGTGAGTCCTATGATAAGTGAAACGCCAAGGAAAGAAGAGAGTGAGACGTTCTCACCAAACACATATCCAAGGTATATGATTCCTGTTGCCCAGATGGTTGATGCTACGAGAAAGATTCCGAGCGTGAGAAGGGTCGGTGTTCTAGCAATACCAGCGACGATTGGAATGAATGCTTTTACTGACGGAGTAAGTTTCCCTAAAAAAATCCACCACATACCACGACGAGAAAAAGTGTCCGAGAGAGCGCCGTGAACTGCATTAAATGTTTGCTCATTCATCATCAGCATTTTACGAGCAAGTGGTCGTTCATATTTTTTAATGAGAGAGTAGGTGATGAAATTACCTATCGTGTTTCCAAGTGCTCCAGCAAGCACTGCTCCAGCAAACAATACATTTCCTGTGCTCACAAAGTAGCCGACAATAAGATAGAGAATTTGAGATGACGGAAAATTGACGACACCGTTTGCGAGCATCATGAAAAATATCGCAGCGTACGATCCAGAGAGAATGAGTGAGTGTAAGTCCATGAGGCTAGTGTACTAGAGAAGTAAGGTGACATCCACACGAGAGCAAATGAACAGATGGGGTGCTACCATTATGGTATGAACATATGGTTGGAAGGTAGAAGAAAAAGTATAGAATCTTTTTTCGACAACTATGGAAAAGTTAGCATTGTTTCCTTTTCATTTTTCCTGAGCATTATATCTGTGTGTGTACTTGTGACTCTCATTGCTCCACAAAAGTTACGAGTATCATTTTTAGATGTTGGACAAGGTGACTCAATTTTTATACAAACACCAAGTGGACACACTATGCTTGTTGATGGCGGAGCGAGCGATGTTGTTCTCACACGATTAGGTGAGGAGATGAATTATTTCAACAAGAATATCGACGTGATGGTAGCAACGCACGGAGATGCAGATCACGTCACGGGACTTATTCCAATACTGGAAAAATATACTGTCGAAAATATTGTTGTGTCGCCCGTACAAGCTGAAACTTCAATTTTTTCTGATCTTGAAAAACACATACAAAAAGAGAATGGAAATGTGTACGTTGGTGCACGAGGTGACGAGATTGATTTTGGTGACGGAGTGGTTGCTCACATTCTCTATCCGCAGAAAAATATTTCAGAGAGGACGGATACAAATGATACGTCAGTAAGTCTTGTGCTTACCTACGGAGATCATTCATTTTTGTTAACAGGAGATTTAACGAGTACGTATGAACCACAACTTTTAGGAACTTCACTTCCTAAAAATCTAACCGTGTATAAAGCTGGACACCATGGTTCCAAAACTTCATCAGGTGTTCAGTTACTTACTTATATTCGACCAGAGTATTCAGTCATCAGTGCGGGGAAAGAAAATAAATATGGACACCCAAATCCAGAAACAGTAGAGCGATTACAAATATACAGCAAAGAAATTCTCTCAACGATTGATCATGGAACAATCTCATTTGAGAGCGATGGAAGAATAGTTGAGCTAGAGATTACTAAATAGCGCAAGTAATTTGCACATACTATAAACTAGAAACGGTAAATTGGATCCCTAATTCTTTTGTTGCTTGTTCTAAAACATGAAGGTAGGGAAGTAAGCTTGTGTCTTCTGGTCTTGTGTAGAAGATGATTTCAGTTACGGCACTCTCTTTAATTTGGCCTACTACTAGTGAGACAATTTTCTGGATACTATCCTCTGAAAGCAGGTGATCATAGTACTCTATTTCTTTATTCTCAGATATGAGCCCATGTTTCCCGGAAAGAATAAAGAAAGGAATGTTTGAAGCGTGAGCAGTATCTCTAATAGAGAGGATGCGTGCAGAGGTGTATCGTTTCCAGGCAGGAAGAAATCCTTCATTTTTTACTTTTTCTTTACTGCAGAAAGTACAGAGTATTTTCATGAGGTTACGGTTTTAGTATAACAAAAGTGACGTAGTGAGTATTTTAGGTTAGAATTGTATCTTGTTCATTAAGAGGAAAGTGGTTGATGGCTGAAAAAGAAAAGATTCCCCATGGCAAGGAGCACTTGCTCCAAAGATTCATTCCCAATCTTTCAGAAAAGGATCAAGAAAGGAAACTAAAAGCAGCAGCTCAAAAACGATCAGTCGAAAGAGAAAGGGAGAAATAGAAAAGCGCGACCAATTGGTCGCGCTTTTGAATTAGTAAATTCACGGCTTGGCCGTAAATAAATCAGGTTAGAGCTTGATCTGGAGGTGAAGTCCACGCTTCATGCAAGATGTACAAATCTTTACACGAGGTCCGTTAGGAATACGTGCCCACTGGAGGTTTGGGTACTTACGACGGTTGCCTGCTGGGTTGAATTTAGTAGCACGAACAGAGTTAGAATATTTTCCAACGACTTTTGAGCCTTTTAGACAGAGTGGACAGATGTTTGCCATAAAATTAGAGATTTAGACACCAGATAATAGATACAAAAGCATCTAAAATCAAAGTTCCTAAATACTATCATGATTTTACCTGCGCCGCAAGAGCCCTACGTCCTCTAAACCTATATACCCATGCTTAAAATGAGCCGCCCTTGCTATACTCATATCTATGATAGAAGCTATAAACATTTCACAAGCCATCTTTACGTTCATTGTTATAATCTACTCGATTATTCTCCATGAAATAGCTCACGGCTATGCCGCATACATCCAAGGAGACGAAACGGCTTATAGAATGGGGAGATTAACCCTTAATCCACTGCCCCACATCGATATGGTGGGTAGTGTGTTTGTACCGTTATTTGCGTTCCTCAGCCTAGGAACATTCTTCGGATGGGCAAACCCAGTTCCGTATAACGTTCATAACATTCGTACCAAGATTGGTCACGCTTTCGTTGCAGCGGCAGGAGTTTTAACGAATCTCCTCCTCGCTCTCCTTACAGGAATAGTATTTAAGGTGCTTGCAGCACAAGGGGTTCTAACGTATGACATGGGTGTTGCGCTCCTCACTATCATCAAGATAAACGTTTCACTCGCATTCTTTAACCTAATTCCTGTTCCACCGTTTGACGGAATGAGTATTCTTCAAGCGCTTTTCCCACGACTTCATATAAATTCAAGGGTTATCTACAATCCGCTCTATATGATAGGAGCAATTTTGGTGGCATCTGTCCTTTACAGTATGTTCATGCCAACACTCTTTGGTTGGGTTACCTCGCTTCTCTCGTAAATATATGAAAGTTGTCCACAGTTAAGGACATTCATTGTCTTTTATATATGTCCTTTTAACGTATACTGAATGGACGATGAAATCTTCTGTAAAAGTTAACCAACGCCCAACCTCTCGCGCAACCGTAAAAAGCGCTCCTAAGAAAAGCGTTTCATCACGCGTAGTCAGAAAAAATACAAGCTCTCTTTCTCGAATTGGATATGCCACCAAGCGTTACGGGAAACAAACTCTTCGAGATATATTACTTTCAAAAACATTTCACAGCTCGTTTAAAGTATTAGTGGGTCTTCTTATCTCTGGGTCGGCGCTCTACGGTGCGTATGCCTTCATTGGAAACAGTATCGCTAACGATGTCGTTGTTTCAAAGTCTGAAATCTTAGCACGAGTTGCAAAACACACCCCATTACCGGAAGGTGAACCAGAAGCTGTTGTGCGTGTGCAGGATCCAGAGTCACTCAAGAAACAGAATAATCTCTATGAAAACGTAAAAGAGGGAGATTATATAGTGATTTACCCGACTCTTGCTGTGGTGTACGATCTTAGAAATGATCATATTGTTGCGCTGAAAAGCACACATAGGTAAAGTTTTCTTGTTCGTGTAGCTTAAAAAGTAAGCAAAAGCGAACGGGAGGTCTTGCAAAAACAGAGTATATTTGTTATAGTTGCAACCACTATTTAAGCGTATGCCAACAATCAGCCAACTCGTAAAGAAATCAAGAAAGCAGGTGACAAAGAAGTCACGTTCAATTGCTATGGGAAAAGGATTCAATGCAATCCAGAACAAGCCAAATTTTTATAATTCACCATTTAAGCGTGGAGTATGTCTCAAGGTTTCAACAACAACTCCAAAGAAGCCTAACTCAGCGCTTCGTAAAATCGCTCGTGTGCGCCTTACAAACGGAATGGAAGTAACAGCATACATTCCAGGAGAAAAGCACAAGCTACAGGAACACTCAGTGGTTATCCTGCGAGGTGGACGTGTTAAGGACTTGGCGGGAGTACGTTACCACATCGTTCGCGGACGATTGGACGCCACAGGAGTAGAAGCACGACGACAGAGTCGTTCGCTCTACGGAGCAAAGACTCCAAAGACAGCAGCTCCAGCAAAGAAGAAGTAATAATAAAAGCGGAATCGAAAGATTTCGCTTTTATTTTGCCTTTTTTGCTTATTTGTTGTAGTATTACCCCACTTGTTAATCAAGGAATGAAGTAATTACTGAATTTAACTCTTGCAGAGTACCGCTACTTCCGGGAACGTTCACGCAAGAAACAACTAATACTATGCGAAGAAAAGTAAAGAATCGAAACATTGTTGGGCCAGACGCAAAGTATGACTCAACTAAGGTTTCAAAGTTTATCAACTATGTGATGCAGGGTGGAAAGAAATCAACTGCTCAGGAAATCGTATACGGAGCTTTCGATATCATCAAAGAAAAGATGAAAATCGAAGACCCACTTGAGGTTTTCAACATGGCGCTTCAAAATGCTGGTCCTGTAACAGAAGTTCGTTCACGCCGTATTGGTGGAGCAAACTACCAGGTTCCTCGTGAAGTACGTGATGATCGTCGTTTCATGCTTGCATTCCGTTGGATTATTGATGCAGCAAGCGCTAAAAAGGGAAAGGCAATGAAGGTAAAGCTTGCTGATGAACTTATGGCAGCCGCAAACAATGAAGGAACTGCAGTTAAGAAGAAGGAAGATACTCACCGAATGGCAGAGTCAAACAAGGCTTTCGCTCACTTCGCTTGGTAATTTCTAATAAATTCACTTCTTGGGAATTTAAAAATAAAACGCTCTACGGAGCGTTTTATTTTTTGTATGTGTTTTAGCCTTACACTGTAGACTCTAAGGCACTTTTGTGGTAGCATGTCGCTATTGCCTTAAGCGGCTTTTTTATTTCTTAAAAACAATTATTTATCACTATGGCTCGCGATTATCCTCTTAATAAAACACGTAACTTTGGAGTTATTGCTCACATCGACGCTGGAAAGACAACTACAACAGAACGTATTCTTTTCTATACGGGAGTTTCTCACAAAATTGGAGAAGTGCACGATGGTGCAACTCAAATGGACTGGATGGAACAGGAACGAGAACGTGGTATCACAATCACGTCAGCTGCTACAACAGCGTTTTGGAGTCCAACATACATGCCAAAGACTGATACTTCAAAGAAATGCCGCTTTAACATCATCGACACTCCTGGACACATTGACTTCACTATCGAAGTAAAGCGATCACTTCGCGTACTCGACGGTGCGGTTGTAGTGTTCGACGGAGTTGCTGGAGTAGAACCACAATCAGAAACAAACTGGAGATATGCATCAGATGCTATGGTTCCACGTATTTGTTTCATCAACAAACTAGACCGAATGGGAGCTAACTTCGACAAGGCGTACGACTCTATCCTCGATCGTCTTTCAAAGAAGGCAGTTCGTATGCAAATGCCAATCGGAGCAGAAGAAAACTACAACGGTATCATTGACCTTCTTACTATGAAGGAAATGACGTTCACTGGCGAAATGGGTAAGGAAGTAGGAACTGCAGAAATTCCAACTGAACTTCTCGAAGAAGCAAAGAAGCGTCGCGCTGAAATGGTTGAAAAAATTGTTGAGACAGATGAGGATCTTATGACTCAGTACCTCGAAGGTAAGGAATTCACTATTGAAGTTCTTAAGGAGACTATTCGTAAGGCCACACTTGCAAATGAACTTTTCCCAGTGTTCTGTGGATCAGCTCTTAAGAACAAAGGTGTTCAGCTTGTGCTCGACGCCGTTATCGATTATCTTCCATCACCACTTGATATTGCTGCACCAAAAGGAATTGATGGTAACACAGGAGAACCAGTAACCGTTGAAGTGTCAGACACTGCACCGTTCACTGCACTTGCATTCAAGTCTATGGCGGATCCATTCGTTGGACAGCTTACATTCTTCCGCGTATACGCTGGAACACTTGAGGCTGGGTCATATATTTATAACTCTACAAAAGAAAAGAAAGAACGTGTATCACGTATCCTTCGTATGCATGCAAACGAACGAGAAGAAGTGAAGACTGTGTACGCTGGAGAAATTGCAGCTGCGGTAGGACTTAAAGATACTGTTACCTCAGACACAATGTGTTCTGAAGAGCACCCAATCATTCTTGAAAGAATTGTTATTCCTGAATCAGTTATTTCTATGCGTGTTGAACCAAAGACAAAGGCTGACCAGGAAAAAATGGGTATCGCACTTTCAAAGCTTGCAGTTGAAGATCCAACATTCCGTGTTGCGTCTGATCCAGAAACACTTGAAACAATTATTTCAGGTATGGGTGAACTTCACTTGGATATTATTGTTGATCGTATGAAGCGTGAATTCAACGTTGAAGCTAACACTGGTAAGCCTCAGGTTGCGTACAAGGAAACTATTCTTGGAGCAGCGTCAGGTGAAGGTAAGTACATCAAGCAATCAGGAGGTCGTGGACAGTATGGTCACGCGAAGATTAATATTCGTCCAATCGATTATTCGATTGCAAAAGAAGATCTTCCAAAGAACACAAAGCGATATGATGCATTTGAATTCGTAAACTCAGTGAAGGGAGGAGCAATTCCACAGGAATTCATTCCTGCTGTTGAAAAGGGACTTCGAGAATCTATGGATCGTGGAACCTTAGCAGGATTTAAGATGGTGGACGTGTCATGTGAACTGTACGATGGAAGTTTCCACGAAGTGGACTCAAGTGAAATCGCGTTTAAGCTTGCGGCTGGAATGGCGCTAGCGGATGCTGTGTCAAAGGCGAAGCCTGTTATCCTTGAACCGATCATGAAGGTGGAAATCGTTACACCGGACAAGTTCTACGGAGATATCACAGGAAACCTATCATCAAAGCGTGGTCAGATCGAAGGAATGGACGAACGTGGCCAGGATAAGGTTGTGAAGGCTATGGTGCCGCTTTCTGAGATGTTCGGATACGTAAACAGTCTCCGTTCTATGACAGAAGGACGTGCCACATTTACAATGGAATTCGGAAAGTATGACGTTGTTCCGACAAACATTGCAAAGGAAATTGCAGAAAATAAGAAATAGTCACTATTTTAAAAGAAAAACCACCCAAAATAGGGTGGTTTTTCTTTGTTTGGGAGAGGCTTGGAGTGCGCTTGTTATGGATGGCTAAATAAGTTGATTGGTATGGGTATAATAAGTTGCGCTCTTTTAAAAAACATGATATGATAGCACGTATTCGCTTAGCGTCCGAAACTATTGCTTGGCTAGGCGCGTAAGTTCAAGGTTCCCGTTTCAGTTTTTTACTAATTACATAACTAATAGTCCAATATCCCCGAAAATCACAGGTAACTGTGGAGTAACGGGAGACAAGACCCAACAAAAACATATGGCAGCAGAATTTGATCGCTCAAAACCACACGTAAACGTAGGAACCATTGGTCACGTTGACCACGGAAAGACAACCCTTACAGCAGGTATCCTTAATGTGCTCCACCTTATGGACGCTACTATTAAGATGAAGGATGTTGATGATATCGACAAGGCCCCAGAAGAAAAGGCTCGTGGTATTACTATTTCTCTTTCTCACTCAGAATACTGGACAGCAAACCGTCACTATGCTCACATTGATGCCCCAGGTCACGCCGACTACATCAAGAACATGATTACAGGTGCGGCTCAGATGGACGGTGCGATCCTCGTGGTTGCAGCAACTGATGGTCCTATGCCACAGACTCGTGAACACATCCTTCTAGCCAAGCAGGTGGGTGTGCCTCGAATGGTAGTGTTCCTTAACAAGTGCGATATGGTTGAAGATCAGGAAATGATCGAGCTCGTTGAAGAAGAAATCCGAGAACTCCTTACAAAGCAAGGTTTTGATGGAGCAAATACTCCAATCATCCGTGGATCAGGTCTTAAGGCATCAGTAGCCACTGATATCAATGATCCTTGGGCACAGAAGATTGTTGAACTCATGACTGCACTCGATACATACATCGAAGTTCCAGAACGTGATACAGCAAAGCCTTTCCTTATGCCTGTTGAAGACATCTTCACTATCGAAGGACGTGGAACTGTGGTAACAGGACGTATTGAACGTGGAATCTTGAAGGTTAACGATGAAATCGAAATCGTTGGTCTTAAGGATACTGTTAAGACAGTGGTTACTGGTATTGAAATGTTCAACAAGTCACTTTCACAGGGACAGGCTGGAGACAACGCTGGTATCCTTATCCGTGGTATTAAGAAGGAAGATATTATGCGTGGACAGGTTTTAGCAAAGCCAGGATCAGTTCTACCACACACAAACTTTGAGTGTGAAGTGTACATTCTTAAGAAGGAAGAAGGAGGACGACATACTCCATTCTTGAATGGTTACAAGCCACAGTTCTACGTACGTACAACTGACGTTACAGGAGAAGTTACACTTCCTGCTGGAACTGAAATGGTTATGCCTGGAGACACTATCAAGTTCACAGTTAAGCTTCTCGCACCTATCGCTCTTGAAGAGCAGGGACGTTTCGCTATCCGTGAAGGAGGTAAGACAGTTGGAGCGGGAGTTGTAACAAAGATCCTCGCGTAATCTCTACGTTCTTAAAGAACATTTATTCTCATGGCAACAACGAAAACTATAGCTAAGAAGACGAGCGCCGCAAAGCAATCTGAAGTTCAGAAGCTTCGTATTCGTGTGCGAGCATACGAAAGCAAAGTGCTTGATGCTTCAGTAAAGCAAATCATCGATACAGCAAGGCGATTCGAAGCTACTATCTTGGGGCCGATTCCTCTTCCAACAGAAATCAAGCGCTACACAGTAAACCGCTCAACATTCATCTACAAAGATGCTCGCGAGCAGTTCGAAATGCGAGTTCACAAGCGTCTCATCGACATCGTGAATCCACAGCCTAAGCTTATCGAAGCTCTTACAAACCTATCACTACCATCTGGTGTTGATATCGACGTAAAGATGGCATAAAAAGGTCGACCGACTACGTTAAACACTCACTACCTGTATGAAATTCACACTAGCAACAAAACAGCATATGACAGAATTCTTCTCCGAAGACGGGAAGGTTCATCCTGCAACAGTACTTAAGGCTACTCCTATGACTGTTACAGCACTTAAAACAATCGAACGTGATGGCTATGAAGCTATCCAGATTGGATCAGGTGTTCAGAAGAAGGAACGAGTTTCAAAGGCGGTTCAGGGTCATTTCAAAGATGCTACGTTTAAGGTGATGAAGGAATTCCGTACAGCAGGGGGCGACCTCGCGCTTGGAGCTACTATTGCGTGTGATATTTTCCAGAAAGGTGATGAAGTAACTGTTTCATCTATCTCAAAAGGAAAAGGATTCCAAGGTGTTATGAAGCGCCACGGTATGCACGGAGGTTGGCACCAGCACGGACAGAAGCACTCAATGCGTGAAATCGGTTCTATTGGAGCAACTGGTCCACAGAGAGTGTTCAAGGGTAAGAAGATGGCAGGACGTATGGGAAGTGACCGAGTTACTCTCAAGCACGTTCAGATTCTTGACGTCGATGTTGAGAATGGATACATCCTCGTTAAGGGTGCGGTTGCAGGTCGCCGAGGAACTGTTGTGGAAATTAAGGCGAACTAACAAGGACTAGTCAAAAAAGTATGCAAGTAACAATTTATACAACTGAAGGAAAAGTAGCTAAATCGATGGATGTTCCAGAGAACATTTTCGGAGCGGAATGGAATGCGGATCTCGTGTCGCAGGTTCTTTACTCACAGGCGTCAAACCGTCGTGCGGGTACTGCTCACACAAAGAACCGTGCAGAAGTTCGTGGTTCTCACAAGAAGCCATGGGCTCAGAAGGGTTCAGGACGCGCTCGTCACGGATCAGCTCAGTCTCCTCTATGGAAGGGAGGAGGAGTAACATTCGGACCTCGAAATGATAAGAACTACAAGAAGACTATCCCTAAGGGTATGAAGGTTGCTGCGCTCTATTCACTTCTTTCTGCAAAAGTTAAGGCAGGAAAGGTTATTTTCGTTGACACTATTTCAGAATCTACAGGTAAGACTCAGGCTGCTGACGCAATCATGCGAAACCTTTCAACAATTGAAGGATTCAAGACACTTTGCTACAAGAAGCCAAACAACATCTATGTAACAACAAAGAAGGGAGATGAGCTCACAAAGCGTTCATTCCGTAACCTTCCATACATGACACTTCATAACATGGAAGACCTTAACCCACTTGATCTTGCAAACACACGATACCTCGTTATTGCTAACCCAGAAGAGACAATCGCTTTCCTTTCATCTAAGAAAAATAAAGCTGTAGCTAAAGCTAACTAAACGTATATGGCAACAAAAAAAACTACAGTAGAAGAAAAGAAAGTTGAGAATGCAAATGCAAAGCTTATTCTTTCACCACGTGTGACAGAAAAAGCATCACTTCAGTCAAACCAGAACGCGTTTACATTCGTTGTGCGATCTGAAGCTACAAAGCTTTCACTTCGCGATGAAATCAAGAAGGAGTACAAGGTAACACCTCGTGCGATCAACATCACAAACATTCCTCGTCAGTGGACCTTCATTAAAGGAAAAGTTGGACACAAGCAGGGTTATAAGAAAGCTATTGTGTTCCTTAAAAAAGGTGACACCATCAAGCTTGCATAATCCAATTTTATTACACGACCATGAAAACCTATAAACCAACAACTCCATCACGACGTAACATGACCACGGTATCATACCGAGGAGTTATTACGACGAATGATCCGTACAAGCCACTTACGCATGGATTCAAGCGTGGTGTTGGACGTAACGCATTCGGACGCATCACAAGTCCATACAAAGGAGGAGGGCACAAGCGTTCTTACCGTGAAATCGACTTTAAGTACGACATCATGGATATTCCTGCAAAGGTTGAGACAGTAGAGTACGATCCAAACCGATCAGGCTTTATTTCTCTTGTTTCATATAGAAACGGTGCAAAGCGTTACGTGCTTCTTCCAAAAAGCATGAAGGTAGGGGACACATTTATTGTTTCTGAAAAGGCTGACCTTGAACCAGGTAACCGTCTTAAGCTTTCAAATATTCCTGTTGGAACATATGTATACAACATTGAAGTGAAGTTACATGCTGGAGCAAAGCTTGTTCGTTCAGCCGGAGTATACGCTCAGGTTGTTGCCCACGATAACGGATACACATCTATCAAACTTCCTTCAACTGAAGTTCGTAAGATCGTTGACACATGTTACGCATGTATCGGTGAAGTTTCGAATGAAGAATACCGTCTTAGAAATGTTGGTAAGGCTGGACGATCACGTAACCTAGGTCGCAGACCAAAGACTCGTGCGATGGCTAAGAACGCTGTTGACCACCCATACGGAGGAGGAGAAGGAGCACAGCCACGAGGAACACGTCGTCCAAAGACAAAGTACGGTAAAACTACAGGAGGACATAAGACTCGTAAGCCGAAGAAGTACTCAAACGTACACATCGTTTCAAGACGTGTCGTTCGCAAGAAGAAGTAAAATAGTATTTTCCGAAATAGTCTTTACTTTCAAGGAAAATCTGATATAATTAAACCCCATTAACCATGACACGATCAATTCACAAAGGTCCATACGTAGACGAACGAGTACTTAAGAAGGTACTTGGAAAGCGCCCAGAAGAAACTGGCGTTATTAAGACCTGGATTCGTCGTTCAGACATTTCTCCTGAAATGGTTGGATTCACATTCGGTGTATACAACGGAAAGATTCACATCGATGTGCTCGTTACTGAAGACATGGTAGGACACAAGCTTGGTGAGTTCTCTCCAACTCGTAAGTTCATCCGTCACGGAGGTAAGATGCAGAAGGAAATCGACCAGAAGAAGAAGGAAACTGAAATCTCTGCTGCAAAGACTGCAAAAGCAACTACTGATACAAAGAAGAAATAATAACCATGAAAGCTCAACTTAACAACTACCGCCAAGCACCTCGAAAAGTTCGTCTCATCACGACTCTAGTACAGGGAAAAAACGCTCTTCATGCGCAGGCTATTTTAGCTACGATGATCAAGCGTGGAGCGCTTCCAATCAAGAAGCTTCTTGATTCGGCTGTAGCAAACGCTGGAGTTGGAGCTGACAAGCTTATTATTAAATCTGCTCGTGTAGATAAGGGAGTAGTCATCAAGCGATGGATGCCACGTGCGATGGGACGAGCATTCCCAATCCACAAGCATACAAGTAAGGTGGTTATCGAACTAGCTAAGGTAGACGAAACAACAAAGTAATTTTATGACACACGTAGTACACCCATATGCACATAGACTTGGAATCATTCGCGACTGGAAGTCACGATGGTTCGGCAAGAACCAAGCTCATTACGTAGATCATCTACGTGCTGATGTTCTTGTTCGCTCATGGCTTACAAAGAAACTTCGCGGTATGTATGTATCTCTTATTGAGATCGAACGTACTGAAAAGCAGTACCGCATTATGTTACATACATCACGTCCAGGTATGATTATCGGACGCGGGGGAGACGGAATTGAAAAGCTTAAGCTTACGCTTAAGAAAGAAATGGCTCGTCTTAAGATCATTACTCCACAGGATGTGAAGCTTGATATCGTTGAAGTAACTTCTCCAGAAGCTGATGCTGCAATCGTAGCTGCTATGGTTATCGAAGGAATCGAAAAGCGTCTTCCTTTCCGAAGAGTGCTCAAGATGACTATTGAAAAAGTTATGGCTAATCGCGATGTTCAGGGTGCTCGTATTCAAGTGTCAGGACGTCTTGGTGGAGCTGAAATGGCTCGTCGAGAAAATATCAAGCGAGGTGGAATTCCACTTCAAACACTTCGTGCTGATATTGATTTTGCTCGTGAAAAGGCACACATGACATACGGAGTTATTGGTATCAAGGTATGGATTTACCGTGGTATGAAGTTTGATAAGAAAGAAGGTCAGAAGTAATTGAATTAATTTAAAACAACGAGTATGTTATTCCCAAAGAAAGTAAAACACCGAAAATGGCAGACAGCCCGCCTCTCAGAAGAGAAGCTTAACCGTCCTGAATCACGTGGTATCACGGTAGCTTTCGGCTCGTTTGGTCTTAAAGCGGAAACTCCATCTCGTATTGCTGCGAATCAGATTGAAGCTGCTCGCCGTGCGATGTCTCGTCACGCAGGTAAGACTGCAAAGATTTGGATTCGTATTTTCCCAGATCGTCCAGTAACACAGAAGGCCGCTGAAGTTCCGATGGGTAAGGGTAAAGGAGATCCAGATCGATACGTATTTGAAGTACGACCAGGACGAATTCTCTTTGAGGTTGACGGTGTATCAGAAGAAATTGCTCGTGAAGCACTTCGCAAAGCTGGAACAAAACTTCCAGTTAAGACTCGAGTAGTTACTCGCTAAACGCATATGACAAACAAAACTAACAATACAATAATCACCGTTCGCAAGAAGCTCACAGGAAAGGTTGTGTCTGACAAAATGGACAAAACTGTTGTTGTGAACGTTCAACGATACGTTGCGCACAAGAAGTACGGAAAGTACTACAAGATCGACAAGCGCTACAAGGCTCATGATGAAAAGAATGAGTACGTGGTAGGGGACACTGTCATCATCGAAGAGTGCCGTCCACTTTCAAAGGATAAGAACTTTACTGTTCTTGAAAAGAAGAACTAATTATTAATCTACATCTACTACTATGATTCAAGCAGGAACAAACGTAATAATCACTGATAACTCTGGCGGAAAGCGCGGGCGAGTGTTTAAGGTGCTCGGAGGATCAAAGCGTCGTTATGCTTCTATTGGAGACATGGTGGTACTTTCAATCAAGGTTGCAGAACCTCGAAAGCAGACTAAGAAAAAGGATGTGGTGTATGGTGTAGTTGTTCGTACAACAAAGCAGATTCGCCGAAAGGATGGATCATACATTTCATTTGATGATAACGCGGTAGTACTTGTTGATAAGACAAAGAAGGAACCTAAGGCAGGACGTGTGTTCGGACCAGTTCCTCGTGAGCTTTCTGAAACAGGTATCGAAGGATACCGAAAGATTGCCTCTCTTGCACCAGAAATTATCTAATTACTTTAATTTAAATATATGCACGTAAAAAAAGGAGACAAAGTAATAGTGATTGCAGGTAAGGAGAAAGGAAAGTCTTCAACTGTAACGAAGGTATTGCGAGAAGAAAACCGCGTTATTCTTGATGGCCTTAACCTCATGAAGAAGCACACTCGTCCTACAAAGGCAGGGGCTAAGGGTGGAATTATCTCAGTTGCTATGTCAATTCATGCTTCAAATGTGAAGCTTGCTGACAAGGCTGCAAAGAAAGAAAAGCCTGCGGCAAAGAAGAAAGCTGCTAAGAAAGTTGCTTAATATAAAAACCGACTCAAATGAGTCGGTTTTTATTTACAAATGCCTTTATTTATAGTAGAGTGTAAGTCTATTATCAATAAAGAGAGCGACGTATAACGTCTGGCAAGATGTCACAATCGAACCGACCAATCGTGCTCCAAAGCAAATATATATGGCTAAATCAGCATTTGTGGGTGTGCAGGAAATTGAAAAGGGACTCTTCGAGAAACTTTCAAAGGAATTTGGATACAAGAATATCATGGCGTCACCACACCTTGTAAAGGTGAATGTTTCTGTGGCGACAGGTTCTGCTATGAAGCGTGATAAGAAGCGAAATGATCTCGTGGTTGATCGTCTTACAAAGATTACAGGACAGCGTCCAACAGTACGTAAGGCAAAGATGTCAGTTGCGTCATTCAAAACTCGTGAAGGGGATCCAATTGGAGTTGCGGTAACGCTTCGTGGAGCTCGTATGTTCGGATTCTTGGATAAGGTCCTTAACGTGTCACTTCCTCGTACAAAGGACTTCCGTGGTCTTAATCGTACATCAGTGGATGATATCGGTAACATGACGTTTGGTATCAAGGAACATACTATTTTCCCTGAAATTAAGGACGAAGAACTTAAGGATGTTTTCGGAATGGCTATCACGCTTGTAACAACAGCGAAGACAAAGGAAGAGGCGACTCGTTTCTTTGAACTTATTGGTATTCCGTTCAAGAAGATCTAGTTTTTTAAACTAAATTTAACTAATAAAAAGCAGCGTCTACGATGCTGCTTTTTATATTTTGTATCCCCATTTTATCCTTTCTTCATAGGCACTATTCTCGTATACTGAACGTATGCTTTCGGGTCATTTTTCCATGTTTTATAAACTCTTTTCTTTACACAAGAGGGCGGTAATGATCTCTCTCTGTGCGGTAGTACTTTTCTCCCCAACCCTCACGTTCGCAGCCAACCCAGCCTCTCCATTTTCTCCATCAGATAACGTAGTGGACCCAAACTGTTTACCAACAGATTCTAACTGTTATGTGTCGATGACAAGTATGACCTTTGTTAACGCAACTTCTACACGACTGTTTGCAACGAATGCATCTTCAACAAACTTTTTCTCTACACTCATAAATGCAGTAACTGCACTCTTCACTAACCTCACTACAACAGGAACAACAACTCTTGCTACAACTGGCGGAAGGGTGGGAGTTGGAACAACTACACCGAACCATACACTTGATGTCCAGGGAAATATTGGTCTTGCTTCTTCAGGCTACATTAACTTTGGTTCAGTAGACAGTACATCAGGATACGGATTCCGCGACAATGCTGGTGCAATTGAATACAAGAACTCAAACGGAGGCTGGACATCATTCGCCTCAGCTGGTGCAGGAGGAGGACAGCTCCTTGCTGTGTACTCAACCTCAACTGTAGGAACAAACATTACCGTTAACTTCAATGGTTCTGCTAACTCTTCACCGTCATACTCAGGAGGTGTTCTTACGCTCCCCTCAAACGCATCTCACATCGTTGTTGAAACATGGGGAGCGGGTGGTGGAGGAGGAGGGTCAAACGGCGGCGCAACAGGAGGGACTGGAGGGGCTAGTTGTTTCGGAACGAACGCAACAGCTTGTACGAGTCCTATTATAAGCGCAACAGGAGGGACTGGAGGAACCTCTCAAGGGGGAGGAAGTGTTGCTGGAACAGGAACAGGGGGTGATATTAATCTAACTGGTGGGACGAGTGCAGGGCTCACAACTGTTGGAGGTGGTTCAATTAATTACTCTGCAGGAGGAGCAGGAGGATCTGCTCCTCTTGGAGGGGGTGGGGGAGGAAGTACTTACACCTCATCTGGAGCAACAGGGGCAAGATACGGTGGAGGTGGAGGGGGAGGGGGAATCTATGGAAGTACCAGCTCTTGTACTGCAGGAGGGGGTGGTGCAGGAGGAGGATACGCAAGAAAGTTGGTCACTAATCCATCAGGAACATATTATTACACCATTGGTGCTGGTGGAGCTGGAACTGTTGCGGGAAGCGCGTGTGGAGTGGGAAGTCAATATGGCGGAGGCGATGGTGGCTCAGGAGGAATCACTATCTCCATCTATACCTCAGGAGTATCTAATGGTTCTATTGGAAGTGGTCTCACAGGGTACATTCCGTACTACGGTTCTACAGGAACTAACCTTTCTGCTACTTCTTCAATCTTTCTTTCAACAACAGGGAATGTCGGTATTGGAACAAGTACACCACTTTCAAAACTCTCAGTACAAGGAGACTTTTTCTTAGAAGGGTCTAATAGATATTTAAATTTCGGAAACGCAACAGGAACTCCGGGATACGGATTCCGTGACAACGCAGGGGTACTAGAATTCAAAAATGCTTCTGGCTCTTGGACAAGCTTTTCAACTTCCACAGCTTTAGGTTCTGCTGGCCCTTCTTTTTCTGTTAATAAAGGGGGAACCAGTCAAACAGTTCCAGGAGGGAACACTACTTTACTCACATGGTCAACAGAAGTGTTTGATACCAACAATAATTTTGCTTCAAACAGGTTTACTCCAACAGTTGCAGGTAAGTATATTTTTAATCTGAATGTGCGTTGTAATGGAACAGGATGTTACGCGCATATTTACCAAAACGGGATTCAGGTGTCGCAAACAGGTACAGGAACTGGAGGTTCTGATACGGAAATAGTAAGTACTTCCATTCTTCTTGATATGAATGGCACCACTGATTACGTAGAAGCTTATGGATATAATACCTCAACCACTATTAGTGGAAATGCATCTCAAACCTTCTTCACTGGCGCACTCATTGCTCCAGTAAATGCCACGGCAGGTGGTTGGCAAAATGATAGTACTTCATCGTTCCTGGCTGACTCCACTGATTTTGTTGGAATTGGAACTTCTAGTCCTACAGCTAAACTATCAATCCAAGGAACAGCAGGCTTCAATCCATTCATGGTTGCTTCTTCAACAGGAGCTTCACTCTTCTCGATTCTTCAGAACGGTAATATTGGAATTGGAACAAGTACACCATCGTCTAAATTAGATATTTGGGGCAATCTTACAGTAGGTACTTCATCTACTCCATTAATTTTTGCAAATACAGCAACAGGAAATGTGGGGATTGGAACAGCGAACCCTGAATATAAACTAACTGTTGTTGCTCCAGCATCAAATTGGGGTATTGCTATAAATCCAGACAATCCAAGTAGCGGAAAACAGTACGGTTTGTTGGCTCGTGGGACATTGTATTCCGGGTACTTTAACGGCCCAGGTTTTATAGATCAAAGTGCTTGGACATACGGCTCGGACCGTCGCCTGAAGGAAAATATTTCATATTTTGAAAATGGACTAGATACTATTATGCGTCTTAAGCCTGCTGCGTATGACTACATATCAGGAACGAAAAGTAACCTCGGATTCATTGCTCAGGATGTACAGGAAGTTATCCCAGAAGCTGTAACAATAACTGATCCAACAACAGGAATGCTTGGACTTAAAACTGATTTTATTATTCCATATCTTGTTAATGCAGTTCAGAATATGAATTCCGTCTTTAACGCAAGTAATGCGTTAAATGCTTCTTCAACTATCTTCTCGTATTATCAGGGAACAACTACTCCTGCAATCACTGTGGGGGCTACAGGTAATGTCGCTATCGCAACAAGTTCATCCCCGTATACTTTAACTGTTGGTAACTCTCTTATCAGTGGTGTTATCGCTCGCTTCCAAAATGCTACAGGGTACTGTGATATCAATCCAACAACAACATCACTTACCTGTTCTTCAGACGAGCGACTTAAGAAAAATATCCTCTCACTTGACGCAACATCTACGTTCGACAAGTTCATCCAACTTAATCCCGTAACATATAACTGGATTGGAGAAACGTCTACTTCTTCAACCTCAACTCATGCAGGTTTCATAGCTCAACAAGTAGAAACTCTGTTCCCAGATCTTGTTGCAACGGACGAACAGGGAATGAAGTCTGTTTCATACACTGGGTTTATTCCGTATATTGTTGAATCTATAAAGAGTCTTGCTAGAGATGTGAAGGCTCTTACCTTAAAAGTTGCATCATTTGCGAATCTAGTAGAAACAGATAAAGTTAAAAGTAAAAGTATTTGTCTTGAAAACAATGGAGCGGAGACATGTATTAGTAAAGAAAAACTAGATGCTATTCTCCTCCTTTTAGGAGAAACAGCTGCAAATCAAGATCAAAACATCACACCTCCAGACACATCAACCACTACGCCAGATATTGCAACTTCAACCGATCCAGTAGCGTCTTCAACTCCAGAAATAACACCCACCGAAGAAATTGAAGGGGGCACTAACTCAGAAACAGAAACAAACTAATTCGTGAAATCTTTATCTTTTCGAAAAATAATAGGAACTATCGGACTTGTTGCATGTTCCACAATTTCTTTTGCCGTGGCATCTGAAACTTCAGGAGCAATACTTTCAGGTTCGCAGTACACAAAGGTGTGTCATGACAGTGCATGTTCAACGTATGGAACGTTAAATTTTTTACCAACAGTTACTGCAACAACTACTGCTATCAGAATCACTGATACTGCTATTACAGGATATGTGTGGGGAAATGAAACTGGATGGATTAATTTTGCGCCAACTGGGGCAGGGGTCACGGTGGATGCAGCAACGGGACTTGTGTACGGAACAGCTTGGTCTCAAGCAGGAGGATGGATTAATTTTCGCCCATCTAATTCTGGAACTATCGTAAGCGGCATACCTATCGGTGTTTCCATTACACCTGCGGGAGAGTTCTATGGGTATGCATGGCTAGGCGGAGTATACGGTGGATGGATTAAATTTGATTGTTCTTCGGCGGATACATGTGTGAAAACGGATTATAGAACTACTTCGTACAGATCTGCTACCTACGTGTACCTTGCCCCTTCCTATTTTACTCCTACTGAAAATACTCCAGTAAAGGAAGAGGTTCCTACGCCTGTAACGATAGGCACATCTTCTCCTAGTACTGAAGTTGTTCCTGTTGAGGAAACCTCAACCTCTGTTCCTCTACCTGTAGTTATACCTTCAACTCCAGAAATTATTGATACTCCAACAGAACCAAGTTCAGTTGAACCTGTTTTCATGGGCGGTGGCAGCATATTTTCCTCATGGGGTGGTGTAAGGGAAATTATGAGACCATCGTTCCTTGGATTTTTTGAAACACCAACACCGCTTTCTTTAGGTCTTAGTGTGAGCGCAGAATCTTTGGGGTCTACAATTAGATCTGCGTTCCAGAATTTTAAATTAGAATTTAAGGTAATCTCGCTAGACAATATTTTCAATAAGGATAAAGACAGTAGTGAAATATATAATTTCAAAACTCACAATATTTGGCCAACAGTTAAATCGGCACTTGTGAGCGTCATTAATCTTTTTAAGAACTAGTTATATTGTAAGAGAGGAGTTTGAGGTGTAGTATGTTTGCAGTACGTTCAATAGTAAGAAAAGAAAGGAAACCGCATGTTTTCGAAAAACCAGCTTGCAAAAGCTCTCGAGTCTGCACTTAAAGACGGTTTCGTTAAGCCGGCAGTAGATGTGCAGGAAGCCTTTCAGAGAATTCAAGAAAAATTAGATGCCACACTCTCCCAAAGTAAGGTGTCTGAACTTCAGCGGACACGACAAACCCCATCTGTAGGACTTTCATTTTCGGCCTCCGTCAGGTACCCTTCCTTCGAAAGTTCATATAAATCTGTTTCAGGTTGGCCGCGCCGGTGAAGCTTTCAATAAAACCGAGCAAAAAGACCCTTTAAAAAGGTCTTTTCTTTTTGTAGGCGTAGCCCTTGACATAAATGGTAAAGTAATGTAGGATTGGGCACATGAAAACAGGAATTATAACAATTGCAAAAAAGAGCCTTTTGGCACTAGGTTTTTTCGGAATCCTAGCAAACACAGCGCATGCAGCGTATTTTGATACTACGCCCGCGTACCGTTGTGATATTCAAATTACTCGTACATTACAGGTTGGTTCTGAAGGAGTTGAAGTTACAGTACTTCAAAATTTCCTTAATCGAACAGGGGATTTAACAGCAACACCTAATGGATATTTTGGCTCAGCTACTCGTGCTGCAGTTCGAAGTTTCCAGTCAGATAATGGTTTGTATACAACCGGAACAGTAGGAGAAGCTACACGTAACGCTATTAATGAGCGTATGTGCGATACAAATCTCCAGACATCATCATATTCAGATTCATACTATGGATACTCGTCTGGTGTGACATATGTTGATCCATACGATGCGTTCGTACAGGTGATTACTCCACATGTAACAACTCCAATTGTATACACAAATCCACAGCAAACTATTCAGACTTCTAACTATTCTGCATACAACTCAAATGTTTCTTATCCTGTAAATAATTCTACTCCTATCATTCCAGCAGCAAGTACAGCCATCGCAAGTACTAATGTTATCTACTCACCATACATTGGATATACATACGGTATTACTCCAGTTACTGGATCTCTTACGATTTCAACACCAGTTGCAAACAGTGTATATAACGAAGGAGATACTGTGCAGCTTGCTTGGGTTACAAGTAACATCAATGCTTCTGCATACTCAATCGTTCTTGAAAATTCTTCAACAGGACAATCAAAGGTTGTTACCACAACAAGTGGAACTAACGCCTCATTTGTTCTTACAAAGGAAGTGCTTGATGCGGTATGTGCAGGCGCGTGTGATAACAATAACCAGGGAACATTCCGTATTGTGATTACAACTCCAATTCGTGATATCTCAGGAACAGTTTCAACATTCCGTGCTGCTGTTGCTCCGGTTACTATCAAGCGTCCATATGCAAACTTTGGAACAGTAAGTATTACAACAAGTAAGAATCCTGTTACTTCAGGAGATATCTTCAAGCTCTACGTTAATATTCCAACAGGAGCATCATGGGATACAGGTCTTTACGGACAGTACTCATTTAAGATTCGTGCAATTTGTCCAGCTGGTGTTACAGCAAGTATCGCTGGAACTCAGTGTGGAAACGACTTTGTAATTCCATTTGCGCCAACGTATTTCCAGTCAGAAATACCAGCATCTGTTACAAATACATCATGGTACCAGCAGAATGTAACATTTGTTCTTACAGTAACTAACCTTGCTGGACAGACAATTGGAACTTCTCAGGTAAACGTAACTGCAAGTCAGGCACCATTCCACTGGTAATTGATACAGCAAAATAAAAGCCGCACATATGTGCGGCTTTTATTTTGTTTATGATTAGGCAATTGCGTTCTGAACTAGAAACATAACAACAGTAACCACGGCTACAAGGAATGTTCCCCACAATGTATCAACAATAGTTAACGACCACGGATAGTCTCGCAATGTCGCAAGATTAGTGAAATCATAAAATGCGTACATGAAAAATCCCAGGAGACCTCCGTAGAGAGCTGCTTCTTGAACACTAGTAACGCGCGATAAAACAAATGTCCAAATACCGAGCACTGCCACAATGTATACAAGGGGTATGGCCGGAAGGTAAGGGGCGAGTGCTCCATCTTTAAGGGTTATGTGGCTTGCAAGACTATTCAAATAAAAATTCTTTGCAAGATGAGCAAGCCAAATATAATCTAAAATTATAAATGTAATAAAACCAGATACGGATGCAAGTATGATTGATAGCATATAAAAAGTGTAGCATGACCTTGTTTTAAGCTCTATTTTGTGGTAGTATTGCAAAACCGTTCGTAATCCGTATTTCTTCGTAAGTTTTGTGTGTAGGCAACTATATACAGAGTTTACGCACCTATATGTGATATTCGTTCGGCTAATTAACTACAAACATCAATGGCAAAAACATCAGTTATTGCTCGAAGTCGTAAGACTCCTAAATTCAGCACCCGAAAGGTTGCACGTTGCTTCAAATGTGGTCGAAAGCACGGTTTTATGCGAGATTTCGGACTATGCCGCGTTTGCTTCCGTGAACTTGCAAACGAAGGTATGATCCCAGGAATCAAGAAAGCTTCGTGGTAATCAAATAAATTTATGGATCAAATAGCAAACATGCTTATCTCGATCAAAAACGGTGGTGCTGTAAAAAAGACTACTGTTATTGTCCCTCATTCAAACATGAAGGAAGCGATCGCAGAATTACTAAAGGCAGAAGGATACATTAAAACGTATCACGTGGAAGGGGATGTAAAGAAAAAGCTTGAAATCGTTCTTGAATACAAGGGGGGAACTCCTCGTGTTACCGATGTAAAGCGCGTTTCAAAGTCTTCAAAGCGTATGTACACAGGAGTGAAAGATATTGCTCCAGTTAAGTACGGTCACGGACTCTGCGTGCTCTCAACACCAAAAGGGATCATGACAGACAAGCTCGCACGCAAGGAAATGGTCGGCGGTGAGATTTTATTCACAATCTGGTAACAACAAACGTATGAGCAGAATTGGAAAACAACAACTAACTATTCCAGCAGGTGTCGAAGTAACATTCGATGCCCATGCTGTACGTGTAAAAGGCCCTAAAGGTGAACTCACACGAGCAATTCGTGAGGAGGTTGCTTTTAAGCTTGAAAACGGCGTTATCACATCAGAGCCTCGTCGTAACGACAAGTTCTCTCGCTCACTATGGGGAACATACATGTCTCATGTTAAAAACATGATTTCAGGTGTGGTTACTCCTTTTGAGAAGAAGCTTCTCGTTGAAGGTGTGGGACTTAAATGGGAAGTGAAGGGTCCTGATCTATTTATGAATCTTGGATTTTCACATCCAGTTATCATGAAGATCCCTGAAGGACTTACAGTAACTGCAGAAAAGTCAGCACTTACTATTGCAGGTATTGATAAGGAAGCAGTAGGACTCTTTGCAAACATTGTGCGCCAAGCAAAGAAGCCTGAACCATACAAGGGTAAGGGTATCCGTTATAGCGACGAAGTCGTACGTCGTAAGCAAGGTAAGAAGTCTGCATAATCTGTAATTATATGAAAACAAACATCAAAGCAGAAAAGCGAGCACGTCTCCATAAAAAGATTCGTTCTCGAGTGTCAGGGACAGGAGACCGTCCTCGACTTGCAGTCTTCCGTTCTAACCGTTATATGTATGCGCAGCTTATTGATGATGTGCGAGGGGTTACTCTCGTATCGGCATCAGACCTTTCTCTTTCAGATAAGATGAATAAGGTTGAGCGTGCAAAGACAGTGGGAAAGAAACTTGCAGATGAGGCAAAGAAAGTAAATATTACAACAGTTATCTTTGATCGCGGTGGATTTTCATACCGTGGTCGTGTACAGGCACTAGCTGACGCAGCGCGTGAGGCTGGCCTACAATTCTAATAACCTTCTAAACTTATGTCAGACGAAATCAAAACAACAGAAGGAACCCCAGAACCAACAGCAACTCCTGTTACTGAAGCTACATCAGCTACAGTAGCAACAGGAAACGTTGCAGTTGCGGAAGAGCGCGCAGCAGCGCCAGCTCGTGGTGGACGTGGACAAGGTGGCAAGTTTGCAGGGAAGGGAGGACGTCCAGGTGGACGACCTCGCGCACCTCGCGAAAAGCCAGAATTCGATTCAAAAACAATCAGTATCCGCCGTGTGACCCGTGTGGTTTCTGGTGGACGCCGTTTCTCACTTTCAGTAGCGCTTGTTGCAGGTGACCACAATGGTCGCATTGGACTCGGTACTGGAAAGGCAATGGACACACAGATTGCTATTGAAAAAGCATTGAAAGCAGCAAAGCGTAACATGTTTACACTTAAGCTTTCAAAAACTAAGTCTCTTCCTCACGATGTGAGTGCAAAGTTCAAGTCATCAGAAGTGATGATTATGCCGAACAAGGGACGTGGACTTATTGCTGGATCATCAGCTCGTACTATTCTAGCGCTTGCTGGAGTAAACAACGTTACAGCAAAGTTCTATTCAGGAACAAAGAACAAGCTTAACAATGCACGAGCAACTATGAAGGCACTTCAGGAAATTGCATACGCACACGGAGACGCTCCAGTGCCAGCTACAAAGGTCGCAGACGTTCCAACTGTATCAGCAACTAATTAAACGACTATGCAAATACACGAAATAAGGCGAGATACGCCGAATAAGAAAAGTAAAACAGTAGGTCGCGGTGGAAAGCGTGGTAAGACTTCAGGTAAGGGAGGAAAAGGACAGACAGCACGTGCTGGACACCGAGTTCGCCCTGCGATGAGAGATATCATCAAGAAGCTTCCAAAGTTGCGAGGACACGGTAAGAACCGAGCGAAGTCAGTATTCTACCGAGGCCCAGAAGCTGTAGTGAACGTTGGAATGCTTAATGTATTCTCATCAGGAGACACAGTAAGCCCAACAGCACTCGTTGCAAAAGGATTGATCGGAGAGGCATTTGGAAAGAATCCTAAGGTAAAGATTCTCGGAAACGGGGAGCTCACCGTAAAGCTTTCATTCGAACGATGTACTGTTTCTGAAACAGCCAAAGTGAAGATTGAAGCGTTAGGAGGAACTATTTCAACTGAAGAGAAGGCAAAACCTCACAAGGTTCGCGTTCCAAAGGTTAAAGTAGAGAAACCAAAGGCGGCTAAAAAGAAGAAATAATCTTTTTAAAAACAAAAACAGAGGCGAAAGCCTCTGTTTTTGTTTTTCCTAGGTAGGTGAATTCCCTTAAAAAACGTGCTATACTAGGCTAATTATGAAAACTATCAAGGCTATTTTTGGAGATCGAGGGCTACGTAATCGTATTTTCTTCGTTATTGGTATTTTGGTTATTACTCGTGTACTTGCAACTATTCCAATCCCAGGAGTTGATACTTCTAACCTCGCTTCATACCTTCAGGGAAACGGATTCCTTAGTCTCCTTAACGTATTTGCAGGAGGAGGTATTGCAACATTCTCTATTGTGATGCTTGGAGTTGGGCCATACATTACTGCGTCTATTATTATGCAGCTTATGACAGTGCTCTCACCTCGTCTTAAGGAAATGTATCAAGAAGAAGGGGATAAGGGTCGTCGTAAGTTCGTTCAATACGGGCGTTTGCTTACGCTTCCATTTGCTATTCTCCAAGGATTTGCCCTTATCACACTTCTCGAGCGACAGAATATTATCCCTACGCTTTCAGATACAATTATGTTCATGAACCTCGGTATTATTACTGCAGGTACTATGCTTATGATGTGGCTTGGAGAACAGATTAACGAACGCGGTATCGGAAACGGTGTTTCTCTTATTATCTTCGCAGGTATCGTAGCTTCTCTTCCTACAACACTCGGTCGCTTCCTCATTACATTTGATCCGTCACAGATTCCAATGATTGTTGGATTGCTTGTACTTTCTCTTGTGGTGGTTGCGGGAATTGTATTCATTACTGAAGCAGAACGACCAATCCCAGTAACATATGCCCGTCAGACACGACTTGGTGCTTCGGCTGGATTTGGATCTTCAACATACCTCCCACTTCGTCTTAATCAGGCAGGTGTTGTGCCAATTATCTTCGCAGTATCGATTCTTCTATTCCCACAGCTTATTGGGCAATTACTTGCAACGTCATCATCTGAATCACTTCAGTCAATTGCACGTTCAATTAATAGTGCTTTGGCTAATCAGTGGATTTACGGAAGTGTATATTTCTTCCTTGTTGTTTCTTTCACATACTTCTATACAGCAGTTATGTTCGACCCTGAAAAGACAGCAGATAATCTTGCAAAGAATGGAGCATTCATCCCAGGATATCGCCCAGGAGCTTCAACAGCTGAACACATTGGATACGTGCTAGCGCGCGTAACACTTATCGGAGCATTATTCCTTGGAGCAGTAGCGGTTCTTCCGATCATTGTTCAGGGTCTTACTGGTATTACTGCTATTGCAGTTGGGGGAACATCTCTTTTGATTGCAGTGTCAGTGGTGCTTGATCTTCTTAAGAAGATTGACGCTCAGCTTTCAATGAAGGAGTACTAAGCCTAAATCTAGTAAAGTAAAAAAGCACCGTCAGGTGCTTTTTTACTTGGTAATGTTATATACTGCAAGGTATATGAAAACACCAGACACAACGCAAGAAGATATGTCATTTGTTGATTTAGCAGAGGGGAAGTTAGCGCAAGCGCCAGCCGTCCATGTAGAAAATGAACAACAGCGTGATGCAAGATTTACAGTAGCTCCGATTTCAGAACCACAATCAGGAGACAGGTTACGTATTGAAGAGATAAGTAATAATTTATCTCAGTCGGGTGAAAAAGCTCCAGCGGTGAAGGAAATTTCTTCTAGTTCAGAAAAAGGACAAGAAGCATTAGAGCTTGGGGAAAAGCTTTTTGGTAAAAATTTTGGTCGACGTATGGGTTTGCAATATCTGGAAAATAATCCAACAAAACTGACAGCCGAAGCAATCAGGTCTTCGGAATCAACTGCAAAAGACTTAAAGAAGCAAGGTGTTATTAATGGAGCTTTAGGGCTTTCGCTTGTTGCTGCTCAGGTTCTGATGTACGGAGAAATAGGTATGTCGGTTGCTCAACTGGCTGCTGCTGGTTTGAGTGGTCCACTTGGCATTGCTGTAATAGCCTCTATTCCTACTGTTGGTACACTTGCCTTTGCTTCATATGCTGGGTATAAGGTCTTTAAAAACTGGAAAGCTAAGAAACAATTCAGAGAGACTGTCGGAAAATCATATGATGAAGCTCTTGTAGCTGCGTAAGTAAGTCTCGTTATTTTTACCTATATCTGGTAGGATACAACTATGGAAAAGAAATTCTATATAGTTATTGGACGTTCAGGTTGTGGTAAAGGGACACAATCAGAACTGCTAAAGGAATATCTTAATCAGCAAGGAGTTGCTGATGTTGTTCATGTAACCACAGGGGATGGGTTTCGTGAGTTCATCAAACGTGACACTCACATCTCAGAGCTTTCTCGTAAACTAAATGAAGAAGGAAACCTTCAGCCAGAATTTTTGGCGGTATGGAATTGGGCGAATATCTTCATTAACACTCTTAAAGGTGGTGAGACTATTATCCTAGACGGAGCGCCACGTAAGCCTTTTGAGGTTCATGTACTTCACAGTATGGTGACATTCCTTGGATATGAGAAACCAACTGTTGTATATATTAATGTGTCGGAAAGATGGGCACGAGAGCGGTTAGCTGGACGTGGACGAGCTGATGATAAAGAACATGAAGATGTATCACGTCGAATGAGTTGGTTTGAAACAGAAGTACTGCCAACGCTTGATGTGTATCTACATGACCCACGATATGACGTGATTCATATAAACGGAGAACAGTCAGTTGAAGATGTGCATACAGAGATTACAGAAAAATTACATGAAATACGACATTAAATTAAAAAACGAATCAGACATTAAACATCTTCGCGAAAGTGGAAGACGTTTAGCCGTTGCACTTAAAAAAACTGCAGCAGAAGTTAAGCCTGGAGTAACCACGGGCTATTTAAATGATTTCTTTCACAATCTTGTGATTGAAGCGGGGGACGAACCTGCGTTTTTGAACTACCAGCCATTCGGTGCTGATTATCCATACCCTGGAAGTATTTGTATTTCAGTAAACGATGAAGTGGTGCACGGTATTGGAGGAGATCGTATCCTTGTAGAAGGAGATATTATCGGTCTTGATGGTGGCATCAAACACAAAGGAATGATTTCAGACTCAGCTATTACTGTTCCAGTAGGAAACGTGAGTGAAGAAGATGCGGAACTCATGCGGGTAACTAAGGCAGCGCTTATGGCGGGAATTCACGCTGCAGAAGGAGGAAAGTATGTGAATGATATTTCTAAAGCTATTGAAGCTGCAATTCCAAAGAAGTACGGTGTAGTTAAGATTCTTTCAGGTCATGGGGTTGGATATAAAGTACATGAAGAGCCGTATGTGCCAAACTTTGACGACAAGGTGAAAGGCCCAAAGCTTGTTCCGGGACTTGTGCTTGCCATTGAGCCAATGGTTAATCACGGAACAGACGAAGTGATTCTTACTGATGATGGGTACACCTTCGTTACAGAAGACGGTAAGAAATCTGCTCACTTCGAGCATACGATTTTAATTACTGAAGGGAAGGCAGAAATTCTTACTGTTGAGTAACAGTGTCCACTACGTAGTACCTCAAGCTCACGGTATACTGTCTTCATGGATCAGAGCCTACGTACGCCAGAAGAAGAGATAGTTTTTTTGCGCTCGCAAATTAAAAACAAAGTAGAGCTCTCAAAAGGGTTTGAAGATCGCTTTACGCAAGTTGATCATGCTCATGAGGTGGTGAGAGAGTATCGTCAGCAACCTGTCGAGAAAATAGTAGCTCCTGTGTTACAGATGCCGCCAAGTGAGAAACAGAGAATACTTGAATGGTTAACACCTCGTGAGACTGATGCTCAAATACAAATGCTAACACAGGTGATGGCTGAGAAGGGTATTAAGAATGCTTTTGTGATGGTTGAGGAATTGAATGATCCACAAGTGGATGATGATTTTGAACGATTTCTTGTGCAATATTTATTATCGGGGCATGAAGTAAAAAATAACCTCTCTCAAGAAGAATGGAAAGCACTTCATATGAAGTTGTTTGAGGTTGTGCTTCCAGAAGCAGGCACTGACGGTAAACAAGCAAAAGAAATGATGGGGCTTATGGAGCAGTGGTATGCATCTATGCAAGCCCTTGCAGGGGAAGCAACCAACAAAGAGAAGAATTACTATTCACTCGAATTAAGTGTGGCAAACGGTTCAACGACTGCTTCGTTTTATTGTGCAGTTCATGTTGACTACGCAGCTCTTTTTGAAAAGGTGGTGCTGGGTGTATTTCCTACCGCCCAGGTTCATGAGCAGAAAGAGGATTACAATATTTTCCATACTCATGCGGTTACAGCCGCAGCATACGCTTCACACAGTACTCATGCTGCGCTTCCTATTAAGATGTATCAAAACATGGAGGCTGATCCAATGTCTCTCATCCTTTCTTCATTTACAAAGATTGCGCGTGAAGATGAAGGTCTTTCTCTTCAATTATTAATTCGTCCTGCGGGAGACGTCTTTGCTAAACGATTCGGTGAAATGTTGGAAGACCTTCGTAAAGGGGAAACACTTAAACGTGTTATTGATAAGCAGGACGTTATGAAGGAGTCTTTGCATATGTTAAGTCAGATGTTCTCTTCAAAATCAAAAGAAGAGTTAGAAAAAGATAAAGAAAAGAAAACTACATTTGTTGAAGAAACGGCAATGAAACATGTGCAAGAAAAACTTATGCGGACGATTGTGGAGACAAACATTCGTGTGGTTTCTTCTGCTTCTACACTGGCACGAGCTCAAGCAATACGAGCTGATCTTGAGGCGTCATTTGCACAGTTCACAGAAGTAGGGGGAAATAGTATTAAGTGGGTTGAGGTTGAAGGCAAGAAGCAGAAAGCTATGTTGCATCGCTTTTCATATCGATTATGGAATGAAGATGAAAGTTATCCGCTTAACTTGGCTGAGCTTACTTCTGTATTTCATTTTCCAACGCAAAATAAAGATGTGGGAAATGTGCGCCAGCAATCTGCTACACAAGCTCAGGCACCTGTTGATATGCCAAAAGAGGGGGTGGTCCTCGGTATTAACCGTTTCCGAGGGCAAGATAGTTTAATACATATGTCTCGTGAAGATCGTATGCGTCACTTATATGTAATCGGACAAACAGGAACTGGAAAGACTTCTATTTTAAAGAATTTAATCATTCAAGACATTAAGAATGGAGATGGTTGTTGTTTTATTGATCCACACGGGTCTGATGTATTAGATATCTTAGCTTCTATTCCGCCAGAGCGAGCAGGAGACGTTGTGTACTTTGATCCAAGTTACGTTGAGCGTCCAATGGGGCTCAATATGCTTGAGTACGATAAGAATTTCCCAGAACAGAAAACATTCGTAGTGAATGAGTTGCTTGGAATATTTAATAAGTTGTTTGATATGAAGACCTCGGGCGGACCAGGGTTTGAGCAGTACTTTAGAAATGCAACACTTCTTGTAATGGAGCATCCAGAGTCAGGAAATACGCTTCTTGAAATCAGTCGTGTCTTTTCTGATAAAGATTTTCGTGATTATAAATTATCGAAAACTAAGAATCCGCTTCTTATTCAGTTTTGGCAGAACGCTGAAAAAACAAAAGGGGAACAAGGGCTTGAAAATTGGACTCAGTATGTTAACAGTAAGTTCGACGTATTTCTTTCAAACGATATTATGCGACCTATTGTCGCTCAAGAAAAGAGCGCCTTTAATATACGAGACATTATGGATGGTAAAAAGATTTTCCTAGTGAATCTTTCAAAGGGACGACTGGGAGATATCAATGCATCTCTTATCGGACTTATTCTTGTTGGAAAGTTTTTGCAAGCTGCATTATCAAGAGTAGACACTACAGATCGTCCAGATTTTTATTTATACATCGATGAATTTCAAAACGTAACAACACCTTCAATTTCAGCTATCTTATCTGAAGCAAGAAAGTACAGACTCTCTCTTAACCTGGCTCATCAGTATATTTCTCAGTTACCAGAAGACATTAAGGGTGCTGTGTTTGGTAACGTTGGTTCCATGGCATTTTTCCGTGTCGGACCAGATGATGCACAGTATCTTGAACCACAACTTGCTCCTACTTTCACCGCGAGTGATCTTATGAAGATTGAAAACTATCATGCATATATGAAAATGTTGGTATCAGGGGAGCCAAAGAAGCCATTTGATATTGTCACCTTACCACCAGAAGCCGGGGACAGGTCGCGAATCGAACCACTCAAGGAGTTAAGCTATCTCACCTTTGGTCGCCCGCGAGAACAAGTTGAGAATGAAATTTTAAAGAAATATCAACTATAACCATGGACGGAACTCTTCTCATATTCATATTTGCAGTCATAGCATATCTCCCACTTGCTGGAGTTCTCTTCTATATTTGGTGGAAATATGGAAAAGGAGAAGTAGGTGTCTCTGTAGCTCGCACTATTTTTATAGCAGGTTCGTTTTTGATTATTTTTAGCATGTTATTTATATGATGGATTTCAAACAAGAACAACTTTTAGAAGAGGGGGAGGTAATCATTACGAGAATCCGAAAGCACTGGGTTGTCTATCTTCAGGATTTTTTCTTACATGCATTTGGTTGTCTTATTTTTATTATCTGTGCGTACTTTCTCGCTTCTCGTGGAGCCTTTGGTGGAATTGGTACGACTGAATCCTCCTACGGTGCCATGGTGTTGACTACATTCGTACTTATATTTTGGACAAGCTTTTTTTACGCATGGACCAAAGATTACTTTGACGTGTGGCACGTTACGAATGAACACATTATCGCCATAAATCAAAAAGAAATTTTAAACAGAGAGGAATCATTTATGGAGCTTACTCGTATACAGGATGTTTCTATCGAGAAGAATGGGTTTCTTGCAACTCTTTTAGGATACGGGAAATTGCGAGTGCAGAGTGCGGGAAATGAGCAAGAGTTTGTTATGGAACATGTGGCACATGTAGAAATGGTGGCACACAAAATTATGCAGCTTCGAGACATGACACAAGGGGAGACAAAGGTACTATAAATAATAATTAAAAACCAGCATCTAGTGCTGGTTTTTAATTTAAGTTGTTGTGTTATTTTTCTGCTTTCAAGCGTTCAACGTATTCACCTGTGTCAGTGTTCACCACAATAGTTTCTCCTGCTTCAATGAAAAGAGGGGTAGTTATTTGCGCACCTGTTTCAATCGTTACGAGCTTTCCTCCTCCTGCTGCTGTATTTCCTTTCATTGATGGAGGTGCATCTTTCACCATGAAGTTCATTTTGATTGGAAGTGTGATTCCAATAACACGCTCTTCATCTTCGTAATCAAAGATTTTTGTATCAACGAGCGTATTATCTTTAAGGTATTTAACACCATCTCCAATAATGTCTGCATCAATCTGGAAACGCTTTGCTCGATCTTTTGGATCACAGAACCAGTATTCACCCTTGTTGGCAAATAGGAACATTGCCTCACGTCGTGAGATATCTGCTTCTTCAGCAGTGTCAGAGGCGTGGAAGGTGTTAGGAATAACCTTACCGTTAAGAAGGTTACGCATCTTTACCTGATTCTGAGGCTTACGCTTCTGTGTGCGGGCGACGTGTGATTCTAGGATTTCAAAAGGTTGACCATCAACAAGAATGAACTTGCGAGGTTTAATTTCATCATAATCGAGTGTTGCCATAGGTGATACTAATTAAGTAATAAGTATAGTGAATTCTAGCAAAAATAGGGTTTATTTTCAATTTCTTAAAAACTAATCTAGTTTTGCTTTTTGTAACAGCCTATTCTGGCTGTTCGTTTTCTTCAGCGTCAGGGGTTCCTGCGTAGGCGAGACCTCCTTCATTTAAATGCTTCTGAATTTCTTTTGTCAGCGCATTTGCAGTTTTCTTATTTTCGCGTAGGTATGTGCGTGCTGCGTCATATCCTCGTCCGAGCTTTTCTTCACCGTACACATAGACCGAACCAGAAGATTTTCCAACAAGTTTGAATTTCTCACCGAGCGCGAGAAGTTCTCCTTCACGAGAAATACCTTCGTTATAAATAATATCGAACTCTGTTGTTTTGAAAGGGGCTGCAACTTTATTCTTTACTACCTTTACCTTTGTTCGAGCTCCCACAACTTCTTCTCCTTTTTTAATCTGAGCGATCTTACGAATATCAATACGAACTGATGAGTAAAACTTGAGAGCCTTTCCTCCTGGAGTTGTTTCTGGGTTACCAAACATCACACCAATCTGCATACGGATTTGGTTAATGAAAATAATAACCGTGTTTGATTTGTGGGCAATTGCAGTGAGCTTACGTAATGCTTGTGACATAAGACGAGCCTGCTTTCCAACATGCTGTGCTCCCATGTCTCCTTCAATTTCATCCTTCGGGGTAAGGGCAGCAACTGAGTCGATAACTACTACATCTACCTTTCCACTACGCACGATTGATTCAGTAATTTCAAGGGCCTGTTCACCATTGTCAGGCTGAGAAATAAGAAGCTCATTAATGTTCACTCCAAGTTTCTTTGCGTACTCTGGATCCATTGCATGTTCTGCGTCGATGAACGCGCAGATGCCGCCTGTCTTCTGTGCCTCTGCAATTACGTGAAGAGTAAGTGTTGTTTTACCAGAAGATTCTGGACCATAGATTTCAACAATTCGTCCGCGAGGTAAACCTCCTACACCGAGCGCTGCATCTAGTCCAAGACTTCCAGTAGGGACCACGCCAATATCTACCTTTGGCGTATCTCCAAGTTTCATCATTGCACCTTCACCAAATTTATTCTGTATCTCACGAAGAAGTGCGTCAGAGTTTCCTTTCTCTCCAGCATCTTTACTTCCAACTGTCTTTAAGGGTTTTGCTACTTTCTTCTTGATCATGAATAGGGGTTTAAGGTTTCTAATGAGTCGACATTATTCTGGAATAACCCTAATCGATTTCGATACGGATTCACCATATTGGTCTGTCGCTACTAGTACCAGTATAGTATAGGGAGCTTGAGCAACCAAGGTTTCGATAAAATGCCCCTCAGTATCTATGGTAATAGGTCTTCCTTGAAGTGTAATGGTATTTGCACGCTTCACTTGCCCTGATATTTCAAAGGTTGTGCTTGCTACATAATCGCCGTCTGCTGGGTTGTAAATTGTGATAGTTGGACCACGCAAAAGGGGATATGCTCGGAAGGCACCATATACGAGAGCTGTAACCACGAGAATCCCTAGAAGAATCAACTCAAGGCGCTTACGGAGATCGTAGTAGGGTGTCATGAGGGTTACTTAAACAAATCGTCAGTACTTGCGTCTTTACCTTCAGCGTTGTCTGCATCTCCACTTGTCCCACCAGTAAAGACTTCACGGTAACGTTCTCCTTGTCGAGCAGGGCCTATGACGTTGTAGCGTTCAAGGTCGTTAATAATACGAGCTGCTTTGTTATATCCCCAACGGAAGGCTGTTTGAAGAGACGAAGTAGAGGCTTTTCCTGTCGACATAACATAATCTTTTGCTGACATGTAGTCTTCATCATCTTCTGGTTCTGAGCCAGAGTCTTCACCGCCTTCATGGGTTGAACCACTTGCTGTACCAACTTTTACTTTTGAGATATCAATGTGGTCAGGGATAAATTCAAGGTGAGCTTGTTTGATATGACTTACAACCGCACGAATTTCTTCTGTGGTAACAAATGGAGCTTGAAGACGAACAAGGCGAGGGTTATCACTTGCCATGTAGAGCATGTCACCGTTACCAAGGAGGTCTTCAGCACCTGATGAGTCAAGAATAGTACGTGAGTCGATTTGAGACGTTGTTTTAAGTGCAATACGGGCAGGGATGTTTGCTTTAATCGTTCCTGTAATTACTTTTACATCAGGACGTTGTGTTGCGAGAATAAGGTGAATACCAGCAGCGCGACCCTTTTGAGTAAGTGCGGTAATAAGTGGAGAAATTTCTTTCGGATACGAAAGCATGAAGTCGTTGTACTCATCAAATATGATAACGATGTACGGCATCTTTGGAGGAAGCCCATTAACTTCAGCTCCTTCTTTATTCTTCTTTCTAGCTTTTTCGAGTGCAGGGGAAAGAATCTTTTTATTGTAATCACTTACGTTTACCTGTCCGTTTTCGGCGAGTATTTCATAACGACGTTCCATTTCCTGAATTGCCCAGTTAAGTGCCTTAATCGCACCCTTAGGCTCCTTAATGATTGGAGTATAGAGGTGAGGGAGATTATTGTATGCAGTAAATTCTACGCGCTTTGGGTCAAGAATAATGAGTTTGAGGTCATATGGTGAGTTCTTGTAGAGAAGGGAAATGAGAAGGTTTTGAAGTGTCACCGATTTACCAGTACGAGTCGCTCCCGCAACCAAAAGGTGAGGCATTTTTTCCAAATCCCCAAAGAGTGGTTTCCCAACAATTGATTTACCAATAGCCATCGCTAGTGGGCCAGCATTTGTAAATTCTTCCAGCTCAAGCATCGAGCGAAGTCCAAGAGTCGCTTTTCGTTCGTTAGGAACTTCGATGCCAACAAGTGTCTTTCCTGGGATTGGAGCTTCGATACGAAGGAATTCACTTCCAAGTTCCATAGCAAGGTTATCGTGAAGCGCAACTACCTTAGAAAGGTTCACTCCTTGAGCTGGCTTTAATGTGAACTGTGTAACTGTTGGTCCAACAGTTACTTCACCCATCTCTACGTGAATCTTGAAATGCTCAAGTGTCTTTTGAATAGTCACCATCTTTGCTTTACTGTCTCCTGCTCCACTCTTTCCAGTATCAACATTAAGAAGTTCAAGTGGAGGGGGAACGAATTCAGGGGAGAGTATGACTGGTTTTATTTTAATTTCCTTTACCATTTGAACTGGCTCGTCATCTACTGGTGCAAGTTCGCCAAAAATCTGTCGGCGAAGATTATCCGTAGACATGTCATCACTGATAGTAGAAACATCTTCAATCTCTTCTATAACAGGAAGTTCCAACGGTTCAACTTCAGCTTGTACTTCATCGTCAAACGAACGCTGCTTACGCGCAAGAAGGAAATTTTGTAACTGGCTGTATGGGTAAGCGAGAAGCATGAGGAATGGAGAAAGAGACGGCTTTCTTTCTAGGACGATAATTCCGCCGATTGCGGTGACACCTGCAAGGAGAGCAAGTGTTGGGTATATCGCGAAGTTTGTAAGAAGCGGTCCCGCAACAAGAGCCCCTAAGATACCTCCGAAGGTTGGGTTAAAAATAGTTCCTAGTCCAGCGATACCGACAATAAGGAGAAGCGTTCCGATAGTAGGCAGAAAACGCAGGTCAGGAATTTCTTCTTTCCAAAGGTAGTAAGCAATATATAAAGCTAAGAGTGGCGCAAAGTACGAAAAGACTCCAACGAGTGAGTAGATTCCAGAGAAGAGTATTTCACCTCCTGCTCCACCAGCGTGCACCATTGAGAAAACAAGAAGAACGGCAATCATTACAAAGATGACAGCAAGTACCCCTAGAATAGTTTCAGTAATAAGAGGATCCTTTACCTTACGACGACGGGTACGTGTAGTTGGTTCGTCTGTGTGTTCGATTCGTGCCATAGAAAATAGTGAGGGTGTATGTACTCTAGTGTAACAAATGGAGCCCTTACAGATAAGGGATAAGTCTTCTTTTTAAGAAGGGGATTATTATCAAATAATGATTAGTAGTTTGGTATATTCTCTAATATAGAGTTCGAGTCCTTGTACTCTAGCAGAGTAGTTTTGCTGCTATATTTACAGGGACATAAAAATGCTATTAGACAAGTCTTTACAGTTACAATAAAAGGCATAGAATGGACACCAAGAAAGAGAGAAGGGGATAAGAGACGGAAGAGGAGAAAAGTAGTGAATAATTATTAAAGACAGCATGTGAGGGATTTATTGTAATAAAAGACAAACAAAAGACACTATGCAAGAAGAATCAAAACAGGACTATGGAATGCTCGTTGCTAAGAAGTCAGAGCGATTAGTTACAGCTCTCTATTTGGTGACTGATTTGATGTCAGATAATGAACCCATAAAACATGGTTTACGTAAGAATGCCGTCGCCCTTTTGTCCTCAATGAACGCCCTCTCTCAGTTAGATGTAAAAGACAGAGTGATGGAGCTTAAGTTCTCACTCAAGTCTGTTACGGAGACTATCTCACTTCTCCATGTCGCTGTAACTACAGGAATTGTCTCTCAAATGAATGGCGAACTTCTTATGGACGGTTTTAGATCTCTTCAGTCCGTCCTTGAAAAGAAGCAGCCAATGTTGACCAAAGAAATGCTCACTATTGAAGACGAAGCATCCCTTCATACAGGAAGTCAGTTCGCTTCAGCTATAACTTCCACTTCCTATGACGTGCTAACTCCACTCTCGCTTGCTCGACTTCACGGAACAAATGAAGAGCTACGCCGCACACAGGACAACCTCAAATCTTCCCAGCTACTTTCTAAACTAGAAGGGGGAAGCGCTAAAGGACGAGGTTCTGTGGATGCGCACAGTGATAAGAGTGAGCCTAGGAACGTGTCCTTTATAAAGGACAAAGAGACTGTTCACAATGTCCTTATGAAACACGCTGCGCCTCAGGCCTCATCATTGGCTTCGTCATTTCAGATGCGAAAGAACGGAAGACGTGAGCAAATACTAGCCCTTTTCGTGAAAGGAGTGGACGTAAGCATAAAGGACATAGCTGCAAGAATTAAGGGCTGTAGTGAAAAAACTATCCAGCGTGAACTCAATGCGTTGCTCTACGATAACGTTATAGAGCGCATTGGAGAGAAAAGATGGAGTAGATATATCCTCAGATAGAGGTTAAACGTCATTAAAGTCGACATGTAAAACAATGATCAAAAGCTTTACTTTTGATCATTGTTTTTTTGACCCCTGCTCCTCAAGTCAAGCATTAAGGCAGTAACGCCTTTTCATTGACTTTACTTGCTAAAAATGCGATAATGCTTCGCAGTACAGCAATGTACTTCAGGCAGTATTATCCACACATTTATGCGATGAATAATTGCATTTATGTATGGAAATCATATACTGCTTGTAGACGTCTCTGTTTGAGAGCGTCCTCTGGTATTTGAGATACATTTATAAGGTATCTTGAAGACAGATTTAGAGATCGTTGACAATAGAATAGTGGCGCAGATTAAAATCCTTTGAAGCAAGGATTCAAACATTCGTGTTTGAACTACTACTTTAAAGGTAATCAAGTTGCTTTCGACTCGTCTAACGATTCGTCTGTCATTAAAAGTAATTCGTTTAGTTAAGTCGAAACTAAATAAACGAATTACGTGATGTAGTAATACATCATTCACAAATCTTATAAACATAAACGTTTATGCTTAATAAATTCTCAATCAAGGCTGTGGCAGTTGCTACAGTCATCGGAGGTGCGATGGCCGGTGCAGTTACTGCATCAGCTGCTCTCAACCTTCCAACACAGAACTGTTCATACGTGTTCAATACGAACATGAAGCTCGGTTCTACAGGTGTTGACGTTATGAACCTCCAAAAGGTTCTTAACGCCTACCCACAGACACGTGTGTCTGAATCAGGTGCAGGTTCTCCAGGAATGGAAACTTCATACTTTGGTCCAGCTACTCGTGCTGCAGTTAACAAGTTCCACGCTCTACACCTAGTAGAACTTGGTATCACAGCTCCTACAGGCAACGCGTTTGCAGGAACTCGTGCACTTCTTAACGCTATCTGTACAACAGGTAACCCAACAAATCCTAACCCAGGAACAGGAACAACAGGTCCAGTATCAGCTATGATGTCATCATCACAGCCTACAGGTATGATTGTTCAGGGTCAGTCAGGTGCTCGTCTTGCTGATATCACTTTCACTGGAAACGGTACAGTTACATCTGTACAGCTACAGCGAACTGGTGTTTCAACAGACCAGACTCTTACTAACGTATACCTTTACGACGGAAACACTCGCATCACTGATGCAGCGTCTGTAGTAACAGGTGGTTACATCAACTTTAACGCTCCTATGGGACTTTTCTTGGTTAGCGGTTCACGTACAATCACTGTACGCGCTGACATTGCAGGTTCTACATCAGGTCAGTCAGTTGGTGTAAAGCTTAATAGCGTAACTGCAAATGGAGCAGCTTCTACATTTTCTAATGTAATGGGCAATTCACTTCAGATCGCTAACGTAGCTACTGCAGCCGTTAACTTCGCAACACTTACATCAAGTGCAGCAACAGTTGACGCTGGAACAACAAACTACAACGTTTGGTCAGGTTCAGCTACAGTAAGTACACGTGACGTAAACTTTAAGGCAGCAACATTTAAGTTTGTTGGATCAGCTCCAACAGATGCACTTGCTAACCTTTCACTTTACATCGACGGTACTAAGGTAGCAGGTCCTTCTGCAGTTAATGCATCAAACAACAATAAGCTTACTTTCGATCTTGGAGCGACACCTTTCCTTCTAAAGACAGGTTCACACACAATCGAAGTACGTGGAGATGTTGTTAAGGGATCAGCTCGTAACTTCTACTTCACAGTTGAAAACGTAGCAGACCTTATGTTCGAAGATTCAAACCTTATGGGTGTAAACGTATCAGCAACTGTTAACTCAGCTGCTCTTACACAGTCATCTGGTAAGTATCGTACAATTACTGTTAACACAGGATCTGTAACAGTTAGTGTTGATCCAGCTTTCAACACAAACAAGGTTACAGGTGGAGCTACTAACGTTCCAGTTGGACAGTTCACACTTAAGGCGTATGGTGAAGATGTAAAGGTAAACACTCTAAAGGTTACTTTTGCAACAACAACAATCTCAACACTTAACAATGTATCTCTATACATCAACGGTGGACAGGTTGGAACTTCACAGAACTTCACAGTAGCAACAGCTGCTGCAGGAGGAATCACATACACACTTGGTTCATCACTTATTATTCCAGCAGGTTCAACTGTAACTCTTACAGTTAAGGCTGATGTTGTAGACACAAACAATGCTGCCTACACAACAGGAACTATCGCTGCGGTAGTTGGTGGAACTGCAAGTAATGCACAGGGACAGAATTCAAACGAAATCATGTCAGTTGCAGCTTCTCCAGTTACAGGTAATGTTCTTACAATCGGAAGCGGTGCAGGAACATTTGCTCGTACAGCTGGTTTCTCAGCGGTAACAGTTTCTCCTAACTCTAATGGTGTTAAGATTGGATCATTCACGATTCAGGCTAACTCATCAGAAGACATCAAGGTAAACTCTATCGGTGTTAACCCAGTAGTTGCAACATACGCTCAGACGAACATTTCTAACCTTCGTGTGATGTCAAATGGAGCAACTGTTGGAACTCCAGTAGGAAACCCAGCAGCAGGAACATCAACATTCTCATTCTCTGATATTGTTATCCCTGCTAACGGAACACGTACATTTGATGTATACGCAGATATCGGAAGTGCAACTTCAGGTACTGTTACTACAGCTATGGACATTTCATACCGTGGATCTATCTCTAACACTTCAACTGTTTCGGCAGCTGCTGGTGTAGCGATTACATCTTCTGTATCATCACTTGCTGCTTCAACACTACAGTCATCTTCACCGGTGGCTCAGTACGTAGTAGGTGGTTCAACATTCGGTATCGCAACATTCAACCTTAAGACCAGTGCAGCTGGAACTTCGGCTACTGTTCGCGAACTTCGTTTCTCTACAACAGGAACGGATGCTATCGAATCAATCACAGTTGGTGGTGTAACATCACCAGTTGTGTCAGGAACTTCAACAGTTACAGGTCTTAACATTGCTATCAGTTCAACTGGTACTGATGTTCCTGTAACAGTTAAGTACTCTGGATTCCAGAACTCAACTACAGGTGGTTCTCTACAGACTTCAGTGGCATCGACATCGGTATCACTTAGTTATGTAGAAGCTACTTCAGGATCTGGAACAGTTATCACGAACGGAACAGTTGTTGCTTCTAACACACATACGCTTGTTGCTTCAAAGCCAATCGTAACAGTGGGAGCTGGTAACACAGACACACTCGTTCTTGGTGCTGAAAACAAGGTTGGTGAATTCACAGTAACAGCTGACGCTAACGGTAAGATTGCAGTTGCAACAACTTCAATTGACCTTTCAGCGGTTGGTGTTACAGGTGTACAGTTCTCATCACTACGTATTGCAGATGGTAACACTACTATCTCAAACACAGTGGTAACTGGTTCATCAACAGCTGTTGTTAACTTCAACACAGCGTACGAGATCTCAGCTGGTCAGTCTAAGACATTCAGTCTTTACGCAGTTGTAGCTGGTACAGCACAGGCGTCTATCACTCCTTATGTAACTGCAAAGCTTACATCAGGTGCGACATTCTACTGGAAGGACGTTATTGGAGGCAACACTGTACAACAGGGTGCGCTTATCTATAACTTCCCAACAAACAGCTTTACAACAAAGCGATAATCTGCGGCACTATATTCTGTAAAGAATATTCTAACCAAAGGTTAGTTTGTTAAACAAAAGCCCCTCGCAAGAGGGGCTTTTGTTGTATGTAATACCACCCCAAACCCTAGTTGATGAACAAAGGTTTCTGTGGTAGTATTTCATTCATAAGCCAAAGAAGTTAGTGAGTTGTTATGCAACTCGTAAATCTAGCGGAGGTTCATAATCAGCAATGATTATCTACTCATTTGTGTTTATCTGGTACAAAACTATAGGAATATAGACTAGTATCTGTACATTACCAATCTAATCGATAAGATTCTATGGCACTCAAAAAAGCTAAAAAAGCAGAACTTATCGATAGCTATACTGACGCACTCAAGGCTTCTAAGTCTGCTGTGTACGTAAAGTTCAAAGGTCTTCCAGTAGGACAGACTATGGAACTTCGTAGCTCACTTTTCGGAGAAGGAATTCACTATACAGTGGTGAAGAAAACTCTCTGGACTCGTGCAACACAAGCAGTAGGAATCAAGGGTGAAGCTCCAGTTGTAGGAGAAGAACTTGCGGTTGTTTGGGGAGATGATCTCCTTTCACCAGCACGCCTCTCATACGAGTTCTCAAAGACTCACAGGGATACATTTGGTATTGTTGGAGGAATCTTTGATGGAGAGTTTAAGGATGCAAAGCAAATGATGGAAATCGCTACGATTCCACCACGCGAAGTGCTTCTTTCACAGATCGCTTACCTCCTCAAGTCACCTATCCAAGCTTTGGCTATTGGACTTGCGGCTGTTGCCGATAAGAAGGCGTAAGTATAGTTACCGATATTAATTAATAATCAAACAATATGGAAAAATTTGCAGAACTTCTCACGAAAATTGAGAACATGTCAGTAATCGAACTTAACGAACTTGTTAAGGCGATTGAAGAAAAATTCGGTGTATCAGCACAGGCTGTAGCCGCAGCTCCTGCAGCAGGAGGTGCAGTTGAGGCTGAAGGAAAGGATGCTTACACAGTTCACCTAACATCAGCCGGCGAACAGAAGATCGCGGTTATGAAGGTGGTTAAGGAAGCGCTCGCGCTTGGTCTTAAGGAGGCAAAGGACCTTGTTGACGGAGCTCCTGTAGATCTTAAGGCTAATGTTAAGAAGGCAGAAGCTGAAGAGATGAAGAAGAAGCTTGAAGAAGCTGGTGCGACAGTAGAACTAAAGTAATACTCCGCTCACAATATAAAAAGCGCCCGTTACGGGTGCTTTTTATATTGAAATGACACATTTTAAAGACTTTTCAAGACTGGCGGAGCCCCTTATGATTCTGTACACTAAGGAGATTATGGAACTTCTGGCACGGCTGTTAGGTGGAAATGAACGAGTGAAGATAATGAGATTCTTCCTCTATAACGATGAGCTTGTTGTAAGTGGAAACACTGTTGCAGAAAAAACAAAATCAAAAGGTACTGTTGCTCGGAAAGAACTTAACGCTCTTACTGCGATTGGATTTATTGAAAAGAAAAAAGCTAAAACGTTTGTTACAGGTAAAGGAGCCAAAGCAACTTCTAAAGTAAAAGAAATTATTGGATATAAATTAAATCCATTTTTCCCACATAATCAAGCATTGAAAGATCTCCTCTTTGATTTCGAGCTTCTAGACAAACGTGAACTTGCCAATCGTTTCAAACCAGTTGGGCGTATTAAATTATTTGTCGTATCTGGAGTATTTATGGGTAATGAAAAATCTCGTGTAGATATTCTATTGGTAGGGGAGTCAATCAAGAAACCAAAGGCAGATAAATTATTCGAAGCACTTTCTGCTGAGCTTGGACGAGAGGTTGTGTATTCAATGATGGATGTAGAAGAGTATCAATATCGTTACAAAATGTACGATAAATTTGTTCGTGATATTGTTGATATGCCGCACGAAAAGGTGATTGATAAACTAACGGAAAGAGTTACGGGGTAACTGGAGGGAGAGTAAGTAGGTATGTTTTATAGTTAGCGATATGCTGCATAAAACGTTCCTGATCTGCAGGAGTTGTGCTAACTGGACTAGTAACAGAAGTAAATGTTGTGTTCGTGAGACCAAGCGCTTGAGCCTTTTGATTCATGTAACTAATATAAGCTCCTTCGCCTAACGCCTGTGCTAGTTTTGTACTAATTGAATCATCTCCGTCAGTAAGAAGTCGAGGAAGAAGTTTTCTGCGAGTTGTAACTGACACTCCGTCAGTATTGGTAATTTCATTGTCTTGGGTAAGTACTTCAAGAGAAATCGTTGCGACCATAAGACGAGTCATTTCTATTGAAGAGATGCTTAGAGATTCTGTTTTTGTGGCAGTAAAATCACGTTCAGTGTTTTCCGTGATAACAATAGGGGTACCTTTTTGTATGAAGGCATATATGCGTTCTGCGTTCTCATTTGAGAGGCGAATACATCCACCACTGTACGTACTTGATACTTCTGTGCCGTCTGGATAATACGGAATTCCATGTATAAAGTAGTTTCCAAATACGTGTACGCTCCACGGCATATAGACGTGCCCAATAGAGCTAAAGTGGTTTCTTATTTTGTAATCATTCGCATACGCGCCACCAATGGTTTCATAATAACTGCCTGGCTTACCAATACTTATGATAGGAACTGTTTCGATAGTGGTCGTTCCGTTGTGGAGCTCTATTTGCATCTTTTCTAGGTGAACGACCACATAGTTTCCTGCATAGAGTGGAGCTTGTTCTAATGGAGTCGGAGTAGAGGGTGCTTCACTAATTCCAACGGTAGGGGATGTTGCATACCAAACACCGCTCAGTGCGAGTGAGCCGACGAGTATCCCAATAGTGATGTATCCATGAATTGTTCGATTGGACATAAGCTTTAAGAATATACCATAAAAGTGGATAATCACGAATTATTGCTCTATATAAACGCTATACTGTAAGTACCTTTATATGTCGAATATAAAGGTGTATATATACACACTTTATAAAATTCTTAAGTACTCTTCAGTATGTTAAATCCAGTTGATATTTTGGGTCAGGCGCTTGTTGATACAGGCATGACACTCATCGCCTTTCTTCCGAATGTCGTTATCGCCGTTATTATTTTTGCTCTTGGCTGGGCGTTCGGTTCTATCCTTGGGCGCGCAGTAGCACACCTCGTGTCTGTATTGCGTATCGACAATGCTCTTCATAAAGCAGGGTTCGATAAACTAAGTGAGCGAGCAGGAGTCCATGTATCTCTCGCAGGATTCCTTGGAGGTATTATCAAGTGGCTTGTTGTTGTTGCGTTCACTATCGCTTCAGCAGAGATCCTTGGTCTTACACAAGTAACACAACTCCTTAGAGATATTCTCGTATACATTCCACAGGTTCTTATTGCAGCAATCGTTTTGGTTATTGCAATGCTTGTTGGAGATTTCGTTGCACGTCTAGTTGATCACTCAACTCGCGGTATCGGTATGCGTGGACATTTCGCGGCTCAGGTTGCGAAGTGGTCAATCATTATCGTAGGTGGAATTTTCCCAGCTCTTACACAGCTACGTATTGCTCAGGGGCTTGTTGAAGTTCTCTTCACTGGAGTAGTGTTCGCACTCTCTCTTGCTCTTGGTCTTGCGTTTGGTTTGGGTGGGCGGGACGCAGCAGCGAAAGCTATCGAAAAGATGAAGCAGAACTAATAGAATTTCTTTAGTATCTTCATAAAGAAAAACAGATGCGTACGCATCTGTTTTTCTTTTGACAAACTATTACTGTGGAGTAGGATGTGTACAGAACATCACACAACCTTCCCAAGGAGAGAGTCATGCTCGTAGAAGTAAATGGTTCACAGATGAAATTGGTTTGCCCAAACTGCCAAGGGGACGGTATTGGTCAATCTGGCTTGGGTGAGAAATTAGTTCATTGCTTTGGGCACTGTATGGCGGACATCTTCCGTGAAGACTGCCAAATAGTTCCAGTTACCTCCCCTGAGGAACTCCAGCTTCTCAGGCAACAGCCGTATTAAGGGGTGAAAACACCTGTAAGGCATTTTAAAAAGGCCCCATTTTAGGGGCTTTTTTCTTTGCCTATAAAGGGGGAGGCGGAAGGTAGGAGAATACCTGATAAAACCCTTGACTTTCAATCTCCATTTTGATAGCATGTGAATCACTGCTTAATGATAAAAAACGAAACTAAAACCAACTAACCCGGAGGCAAAGTAACGTTTCGTTACTAGCCGCCGATAAGGCGGATTTTATTTTCTCAAAATTACTAAGCAGCTTGTAGTTAATTGACAACAGAATCCCGTGCACAACACGCGCAACAGTACTGTTATCCAGTAGTAGAATTTTGATTCACTGGGGTCTAGCGGAGTTTGTGACACGGACACATGAAAGATAATCAACATCTCACAACCTTGTAAACGTTGTGAGATGAACACGCACATAACGAAGGAGCGGTCTGGAGTTATGTGGTAGTTATGTTTCCTAATAGGAACATAAGAGCATACGGTGGATGCCTAGGCTCTAACAAGCGATGAAAGACGTGATCAGGCGGCGATACGCTTCGGGGAGGTGCCTAATTACCTTCGATCCGGAGATTTCTGAATGGGGAAACCCTATACGAGTAATGTCGTATAATCTGATGGAGCATTCCACAGAAGCGCACCCAGGGAAGTGAAACATCTCAGTACCTGGAGGAAAAGAAAACAAAAGTTATTCTGCAAGTAGCGGCGAGCGAAAACAGAGAAGCCCAAACCGACCGTAGTAATACAGTCGGGGTAGTAAGACAAAAACGTAGATTTCTAGAAGAGTTACAAAAGATAAATATAGAATAAGTTGTTGGAAAGCAACGCCAAAGAAAGTGATAGCCTTGTATTCGAAATATTTATCCCTCTTTTGTTTTTGATCTTGAGTAGTTCGAGACACGAATAGCTCGGATGAATCAGCCGGAACTAACCGGTAAGGCTAAATATTGTTAGAGACCGATAGTGAACTAGTACCGTGAGGGAAAGGTGAAAAGTCCCCCTGTTAGGGGAGTGAAATAGAACCTGAAACCATAAACTTACAAGCAGTTGGAGGGCTAACAGCAGGTTGAGCGCTGTAGAAATACAGATGTTCCTTGCTATGCCTGACAGCGTGCCTCTTGGAGAATGAGCCTGCGAGTTAATCTCAGTGGCGAGGTTAAGGGAGTAACACCCGAAGCCGTAGCGAAAGCGAGTCTGAATAGGGCGCATAGTCGCTGGGATTAGGCCCGAAACCGTGTGAGCTACCCATGGGCAGGGTGAAGCGAGTCTAATCACTCGTGGAGGCCCGAACCCACTAACGTTGCA
>JBEIQD010000012.1:0-1696 GCA_040376695.1 Candidatus Nomurabacteria bacterium
CTTATTTAGGGTCTGCTGAAAAACTCAAGTTTAACTGATGAATCTTGGAGAAGTACAAATATTGTTAAAATTATCCAGCGAAGTCATTTGCTGGTTGATTTTTTTTACCCAAAGCCTGTACTGAAAAACTAGGGCGAGCGGTACCCTCCCAGCCATTTTGACCAGGTTTAGTACCAAGACGATCATCGCAACCCATGCTTCACTAGTTGATTTTAGTTTGGCTCTGATTTTATCCATTCCATATCCTCTTTTGCCTTGGCCAAACTTGCTTTCTATCGGATTGCGTTCGCCTGGACTTACGTGCTGCTCAGGCACTGCCTTTGGTCTTCCTAAGGGTTTGGCTATTAGTATTATTGACAAATCCTTTAACTTCTTTCTATTTTCTCTGGTGCAATATATTTTGTCGGCTAAGACCTCTTTTGGATAAAACCCGTGCCTTTTTTTATACTGTTCTATGTAATCCATTAGGTGCGTTCCTTCATTAAAGGCATCCCAAGAGAGTTCATCTATATAGCTTATGCCATCCACCATAGATAGGTTTATTTTACTCCCAAACTCCACTTTGGCGTTTGCTTTACCTCTCACTATTGGTCTTACATGTGGTTGATGAATACTCACTATTCGGTCTGCTATGGTATGGGTTTTGGTTTCGTACATTTTCAATTGTTGTTCATAACAGCATTGAATCACCCAGTAATATTTGAGCATTCGTGCATCTAATGGAATTTCTTTGCCCAGAAGGTCAAGCAATTTTGTAATTGTCCCAAAGTTTCTTTTTAAATATCGCAACTGCTTCCCAACTGCTACATGGATTTCATTTTTGTTTTTGCTTTTCTTTTGGGCTGTTTTTAGATAGTCTTTTCGTGCATCTTGTCTATATGTTCTGGGCTTAACCTTTAAGTCACTTTTTTTATACAAAATGTCTATCATCAACTCGCTTTTCTGACGACAATCATTCAATAGATTCAAATCCGTGGGATAGGCTATTTCTTGAGGACAAGCCGTGGCATCATAAAGAACCCTTCCCTTGTTTGTAACTATTGCATTATCTACGCTTTCATCGCCTGTCGATTTCGTTTCCTTATTTTCAATATCCTTATTTTCAATATCCTTATTTTCAATATCCTTCTCAGTTGCTTGAGGTGTATTTTCTTCATCCATGTCTTTTATGGAAGGCTGATTTGCTTTTTCTGCCTTCGCTATGGCATCGTTCATCGCAGAAATGCCTGCTAGTCCTAACCTCTCACGTATCTCTACAAAGAGTGAGGAGTCAAAGGCAGGTGTTGGATCGTATGAAGAATATCCACAGAAATACTGCATATACATATTCTCTTGAATGTTCAATATGGTCTCTTCGTCAGAAAAGTCGCAATAGTGTTTGATTATCATAGCTCCCATCACCACTCTTCCATTAACTGGTGGCCGACCTGTATTACGCCTAAGAGTTTTTTCATAGAGGCTTACTACTTCATCCCAAGGAATAATCCCGCTAAACTTGACCCAACGATTCTCAGGATCAAGCTGTTTGACAAATGGAGTTTCAAATCCCGGTAATGCCATCTGGCTTACGGGAGAGTATTTGCGATGTGCTGCAAGGTTTTTGGGCTTCATATGCAAAATAGTTTGCACCAAATTTATCAAAATATCCCATAACTTACTATCTATAAGTACTTTTTACCTTTTTCAGCAGACCCTA
>JBEIQD010000001.1:0-316430 GCA_040376695.1 Candidatus Nomurabacteria bacterium
ACAACTGGTACAACAACGCTCACCGTGCAATCAGGTGCAGGACAGGGATCAGTAAACCTGCTTGAACTCCTTAACTATGCAGGAACTAAACTCTCTGCATTCACCAAGGATGGATGGTTGGGGATTGGGACGAGTACGCCATCAACCTCACTTCATCTTGCAACCAATGATGGTCTTATCATTCCAGCAGGTACCACAGCACAGCGCCCAGTTACAACACTCCCTGGTGTTATTAGATACAACACAACCAACACTGGTTTTGAAGGATATAACGGCTCTACATGGGGGTCTCTTGGTGGAGTAAGTGATGCAGATCAAAATACTTATATTTCAGCAGAAAACTCAGCTGGATCAAACAATGATGAGCTTAAATTCTATACAGGAGGAACTTTACGAGGCATCTTCTCTCCAGCTGGAAACTTTGGGATTGGGACGAGTACGCCAGGGAGCGCGCTTACTGTAGTAGGTACAACATCACTTGCGACAACAACGGTTACAGGATTGACGGTGAATGGACAATTACAGATTGGAAACGCCTCCACAACTAATCTGTCCGTATCGAACACATTACAAGCTCTCACAATTATAGGTACTAATTCTTCAGTTACGAATGCAAGTAGTACTAATCTTTTCGCAAATAACTTAGTTGCAACAGTTGCTACGACGAGTGCTCTTGTGGGAGGGTCTCTTACAGCCACATCTTCTCTTGTATCAAATGGTACATTGCAAGTGACTGGACAAACAGTGCTTGGAACGGCTTCATCAACTGGGCTTACTGCAACAAATGTGTACGGCACTAACAGTACAATCACAAATGCAACATCTAGTTCATTCTTTTCGACTCTTATAAGTGCTGTAACTGCGATGTTTACAAATCTCTCAACTACAGGAACAACTACACTTGCAACAAATGGAGGGAGCGTTGGTATTGGAACAAATAACCCAAGTAGTAAATTAGATGTAACTTCATCAAACTTAGGCGCCACACAAACAAATTCTTCTGGAATTGCTCTGGTTAACACAACGGCAGCTTCATCGGTAATTGGTGGAGTAGCTTCTTCTACAGCAGGAGCTCTTTCGCCAGGAACTATGGCAGATGTTGCAACTGTAGGAACTAGGACGTGGACTTCTCCTGATAATGCAAAAGTGAACGATGGTGTTTTCGCTACTGTGTACGATGGAACGAGTTCCTCAGGATCTCATTATCTAAAAGCAACAAATTTCGGGTTCTCAATTCCAGTAGGGGCTACCATCAACGGTATTGTCGTTTCTGTTGTAAAGAAGGCGAGTGTAAATGGTTTAACTGACTATATTAACGACACTGAAATTAAGATAGTTAAATCTACAGGGGTTGTTGGAACAACAAACAAAGCTGCTGTAGTTAGTCCTCCAGCAACAAATTGGCCAACAACAAGTACTACGAGTTTGTACGGTTCAGCTTCTGATCTATGGGGAGAAACATGGACTGCTGCAGATATAAATAGCGCAAATTTTGGAATGGTACTAGCGGCTTTCATGAATGATGGTGACAATATAGGGCTCACCGCATCAGTTGATCATATTAGTATTACTGTTTACTATTCAGCAGCCTCAGAAACTGTTACCAATCAAATATCACCTGCGTTTAGGTGGTCTGCGAATGGATGGAAAACAGCAGCAACAGCTGGAAGTCAAACGGTTGACTTCAGAAGTTTTGTTACGCCAGTTACAGGATTGTCTAACCCAACAGGGTATCTATCTTTTGGTTCATCTATTAACGGCGCAGCCTACAATGATGGATTGCTCACGATTGGTTCTGCTGGAAATATTGGAATAGGAACCACTAGTCCAACCTCAGTTCTCTCTATTGGTTCATCTACTGCGACAGGTTCAACAAGTCTTTTTTCAGTCGCCAGTTCAACAAACCTATTCACGGTGTTAGCTAATGGAAAGGTGGGAATTGGTACATCCTCTCCAGCGTATACTCTTGATGTAAACGGTACAGTGAATGCAACTAATTTTTACAAGAACGGAACGCCGTTTTTGGCAGGCAGTCCAGCAAATACTATCGCTTCATTTAACCAAGCAACCTGTCCTGCGGGGTGGGTGCTTGCAGACGGAACAAGTGGCACCCCAGACCTGCGGGGTATATATGTTCGTGGCGCAGGAACAAGCGGTAGTTATACGAAGGCAGCTGGAGGAGCATACTCTGCAACGTTTGGAACATTCCAAACGGACGCCTTTCAAGGTCACTATCATGAGAACAGTGGACTTGCTAACTATGTAGCAGGTAGTCCAGCATATGCAACAAACTCGGGGGCGTATGTTCTGTACAATAACCCTAATGGTATTCTTAACCCAACAACTGATGGTACAAACGGAACACCTCGAACAGCAAACGAAACTCGCCCAGCATCGTATGCTCTTACGTACTGTATGAAGACCACAGAGGATGCGGACACTACAAGTACTATTTGGGGAAGTTCCGGAGCTAATGTGTTCTTACAAGATACTTCAAAAAATCTTGGAATTGGAACAACAAGTCCAATATCAGTATTTACGGTCGCTTCTTCTACTGCAACAAGCACAGCTAGTATCTTCTCAGTTGCTAGTACAACGACTCTCTTTAATGTGTTGGCAAATGGAAACGTGGGGATTGGTGCTACTCCGCTTAACTTTAAACTTCAAGTACAGGGCTCTGCAAAATTCGGAGGATTGGTAACAGTAGGAGCCTCTGGAGGTAACTATGGAAGTATCGGGTATAACTTTAGAACAACGGGAACTACAGATGTATACACGTATGATGCGGGGGATACCTCTTCACGATTAGAATTTACTTCAGGAGGGTTTAAGTTTAAAACAGCAGCAGCTGGTGTGGCAGGTAACACTGTAGCGTACACAGATATGGCAGTTCTCACTCATAATGGACAGTTTTCTGTAAGAGGAAATATTATTAACAACTATCCTTCAGCGGGGAATTTAGGTTTGACTGGAGACTTGCCTGGGTACGCTGATAATATATACCCAACGCTTAAATCCAGCTCTCCGTATATTTACTTTTCAGCAGGCGGTGCATATTCTGCAAACATGAGTTCTGGTGGAGTTTGGAGTGCTGTTTCTGATCGCGCGAAAAAGGAAAATTTCGTTGAAGTTGACCCAGAAGAAGTTTTGGGTAAAATCGACCAACTTCCAATGCTCCAATGGAACTATAAATCAGAGGATGCTTCTATAAAGCATATTGCTCCTATTGCTCAAGACTTCTACTCACTCTTCGGGCTTAACGGCACTGACGATAAAATGATTTCAGGTATTGATCCTTCAGGTGTGGCGCTTGTGGGCGTGAAGGCACTTTCAAACAAGCTGTCTCTGCTTGCAACAGGTATTACGGTTTCTTCTACAGTTGCTAGCAGCACGCGTTTATTTGTAAATACTTCTACGGGAGTTGTGGGTATCGGAAATGACGGAACCTCTCTCGGTGGTGAATTACTTCGAGTGTCAGGTACGGTGCGTGCAACAGGGTTTGATATTGATAATGCTTCTGATATTGCAGAAACATTTCCAGCGTCAGAGGCAGTGGATGCAGGAACGATAGTTGCATTTGCAACAAGCACCTACGCATGGTCACCAACAGCAACATCAACTGATGCGTATGAGATGTCGGGTGTTCGTAAAGCTCATACTGATTACGAAGCAATCGGTATTATTTCTACACAGCCTGGAATTCGTTTAGGTGGAACAACCGCAAACGGTGTACCTGTTGCGTTCACAGGACGAGTTCCAGTTAAAGTTACTAAGGAGAACGGAGACATAAAACGAGGAGACTATATCACTGTCTCGAAAACACGCCCTGGGTACGGGATGAAGTTAACAGGAGAGGGTAAGGCAATCGGTATTGCTGTTTCAGATGACACAGGAAGAGATACTGTCCTTGTGCTTCTTCAAGTTGGGAATCATAAATTAGATATGCAAGGACGTAACGCTACAACAACGGCATTCCTTACAACAGGAAACCTAGACCTTAACGCAAACGGAGTTGCAATCATCAATATAAAATCTCTTGCATCTGCAAATGGTACATGGTCAATTGATGAAAATGGAAAGATTGTAGCGAAGATGTTGTGTTTGGATGAAGTATGTATTGATAAGAGTGTCCTTAGTAACATCCTCAGTTCATTTGGACAACAGGGTGCCGTTGCAGGGACAAGTACAACGACTGTACCTGATACGGATACCGCAACAACTACAGAGGGAATCATTGTTCCTGTTGTTGATGGTGAGACTGGTGCGGCGACAACCACAGATGAGTTGGTGGAAGATGTTACACCTACCACTGACGAATCAAACACTGAGGACACAACAACACCTGAAGAAACAATACCAGAGGCTACTGAGGAAACATCTCAAACTCCTACGGAGTAAGTTGTGTGGTAAAATGAGCTAACGTAACACTTATGTTCTTCCTATATGTCAGAAACTAACAATATTGTCATCCTGTATCACCAACACTGTTTTGATGGTTTTGGCGCTGCATACGCGGCTTGGAAAAAGTTTGGGAACAGTGCAACGTATCTCCCGGCCTTATATAGGGATATATATCCAGAGGGGGTAGAAAATAAAGAAGTGTACGTTCTTGATTTTTGTTTTAATGAAAGAGTCACAAAGGAACTTGAAGCAAAAAATAAAAAGTTTGTCATTCTTGACCACCACATAAGTTCTCAGACAACGGTGGAAAGTGTGCCTGGTAGTGTTTTCTCTGAAACAGATTCAGGGGCAAAGATTGCCTGGAAGTATTTTCATCCAGAAACAAGGGTTCCTGCGTTAATCGAATATCTTTCTGATGGAGATACGTGGGCGCATGCTTTACCTACATGGAGAGAGGTTGAAGGATATATACATGTTCACGAACTTGAGTTTTCTGTGTTTGAACAGCTTGAAGAAGAACTAGAGAGCAGGTTGGAATCAGTGATTGAAAAAGGTAAAGTTCTCAATAAGCAATTTAATAATCTTGTGAATGAACACATGGAGAAGGCAATGCTCGTAGAATTTGAAGGGTATCAGGTGTATGCAGTGAATGCATCATCGTTCTTACGAAGTGAGCTTGGGCATAGGCTAGCTCTTAAAAAAGGACCATTTTCAATCGTGTATCGTTTTGAGAAAGACGTACTCCGTATTTCGCTTCGAGGGGACGGAAGTGTCGATTGTACGAAGTTGGCGGAAAAATATGGAGGAGGAGGACATCATGAAGCTGCTGCAATTATTATGAAAGGTAAGAATCCTCTTCCTTTTAGCATGGTGGATACAGCCGCAATTAAATAGAGCGAGGTAAGTGATATACTTTTACTATGTATCAAACACTTGTACTAGGTTTAGGAGTTCTTCTTATTGTTGGCGTGGGTTATTTCGTTAAACATACTGACCAAGCGGGTGTTATCACTTCTGCCGTCTCTGTGGAAGTGAGTACTAGTACAACACAAAACACTTCAGCTGGTATTGCTGGTACGTATGTGTGTGATGTTGATTCAAAGTGTAACGACCCACGGATTCTTATTCTTAAAGATGATGGAGAGCTTCGCATGACAACATCATACGCGAGTGGAGTTGAGATTCTTGAAGAAGCAGGAACTTGGAAAATTGAACCGAAAGGAGATATTACTATACTTCTCACAGGCACAAACACAGAAGTATATGTAACTCCTCATGTGCTCTCTTTACGAAAAGTAAGTGACACAACCCTCGCAGGCCTTGAGAGCACTAATCCTGAGGATAAAGAGTGGGGGAATTATTTCTTTAGAAAAGAAATCAAAGAAGAGGAATAATAGCTTACGTAGTAAAGCTTTCCAGCTTAAACTTATCCACTGGCGGGTATATGTGTAGTCGCTACACTTAGAGTAACGGGGGTCTTCTTCCTTATCTGGTAGGAGATGCCTGATTATTTACATAAAACTATATATGCTCTCACAAATCACTCGTGTCTTGGTGGTAGTCGGTGGAATCAACTGGGGACTTATCGGTCTTGGTATGCTTATGTCTAAAGATTGGAATGTCGTTAATATGATTTTAGGTGGCGTGCCAATGCTTGAAGCAATTGTCTACATACTTGTAGGACTAGCAGCTATCAGAATGATCTGGCCTCGATAGAGTTTTATTTCTCATACATAGAAACGAAAACAGCGTGCCTTAAGGCATGCTGTTTTCGTTTACACTATCTTCCAAAAAGCTTATTCATAAATGTAAGCAGCTTCTCGTACCACTTTCCAATAAGAGTATTTTTGTGAGCGAATTTATTAAGATGAGATTCAACATACGTACTCTCAAAAGAGAGTAGAATGAATCCCAGAAGAAGGAAAAGTATTCCATTAAGGATAGGGAGTATTAACCCCGCCACACCAAGTATTATAAGAAATACACCAAGGAGTATATGGGCAAGTTTTTTAATCTTTTGCATACAGTAATCGTAACACAGATAATCTACAGGGTTGCACTTTACACATCTTGCGAAAGAGGCATATTTCTTGTATGATTGTATCTAGATTCAGTGTATATTCAGCATTTAGCTCCGCGGTAGCTCAGCGGTAGAGCAGTTCCCTGTTAAGGAATTGGTCGTAGGTTCGATCCCTACCCGCGGAGCTAAGTACTGAAAACAAAAATACCCCGTAAGGGGTATTTTTGTTTTGTAAGATTTAAGCAGTTGCTAGGTGTCCTTCCGAATGCTGATGTTCAGCATGATTTGGAGATTGTGAGAGTTTTCTATAAAGCATTGCGTATGCGATGCACGTAACTGGAATGGTTATAAATAGCCCAACTCCGAGAGCGATAAGTCCAAGTAAGTTGATACCAATGAACACCAAACCAAAACCAAAGAGGCTCCAAAATTTTCCTCGTGTCATGTCCATGCTTTTCTTAAGCGATTCTATTACTCCCATATTTTCATGCTCTACAAGAAGATACGTGAAGAACTGAAGTCGCACGAGAAGATATATACCAGGGAGGATAAGAAAGATTAATCCAATAAACACAATCAATCCGTAGAGGATTGATCCAAGCACATAATGAAGCGTTACTTTGTATGTTTTAAATGGCTTTAGAAGCTGACTATAATGAGGTACATGTCCGTCAATAATTATTAAAGTTACCGCTGTAAGCGCAATACTCATAAGCATAGAGAGAATATCTCGTATAACTCGAATATCGGCAACAACAAAGGTTACTACGAAATAGAGAAACGTAAGACTAATGAGAAACCACATGTATTCTTTAGTTTTTGCCCAACCAAACCCTAGTAATTCTTTGTATGTAAAATCCTTATGTTTCATATAGTATAAGTATACCAGAATTCCTCCTTGTCTATAGTGTAATATTAAGGTATTCTCCACGTCATCACTAGAACGGAGCTTATATTAGTAAACCTTATCCTTTATAATTAAACGCATATGACCACAGGAAGAAGTAGAGCAGTAGCAGTAGTTGGGGGTATCATTATTCTTGGAGTTATAGCTCTTGGATTTTTATATTACTCAAAGCGGAGTAATGATTATTCTGCTGTGACAAATTTTAATGAGTGTAAACAAGCTGGCTACCCTGTTATGGAAAGTTATCCAGAAAAATGTCAGACACCAGATGGCCGCCAGTTCGTTAATGGTGTCGCTACCACAACTCCTTCAGTGTCTACAACTACACCTTCTGCAACAGGAAAAGAAAATCTGATACGTGTAACTAGTCTTACTTCAAATCAGGTTGTTACCAGCCCACTTACTATTGGAGGTGTTGCACGAGGATATTGGTATTTTGAAGCCTCATTCTTTGTTGAGCTTGTTGATGGAAACGGTAAGGTGATTGCTTCAGGTCCAGCAACGGCACGTACTGATTGGATGACGGAAGAGTTTGTCCCATTCTCAATTACACTCACATTCGCGCAGCCAACAACAGCAACCGGTACGCTTATCTTCCATAAAGATAACCCAAGCGCGCTACCTGAGAATGATGATGAGCTTCGTATGCCTGTACGCTTCTCAGCTGCAGAGCGTTCAGTTAGCTTGTTCTATTACGACAGCCGCCTAGATAAAGATATGAATGGAAATATTCTTTGCTCTGCAAAAGGTTTGGTGAATGTTACAAGAACAATTCCAGTAACACAAACCCCGCTACAAGACACACTGCGCCTCATGCTTACAGGTAACCTTACCACAGCTGAGAAATCAGCTGGCATTACCACAGAGTTCCCTTTATCTGGAGTTTCTTTGGTGAGTGCGACGCTTCCAGCAAATGGAGCTCTTAGTATTTCGTTAGCTGATCCGCTTAATAAAACTAGTGGTGGAGCGTGCCGTGCACAGGTCTTACGTGCCCAAGTAGAAGTCACAGCTAAACAATTTTCTTCAGTTAAATCCGTAACATTTTCTCCTTCCACTGTTTTTCAGCCATAGCAATCTAGCTTTACTGTGTAATACTGAAGATACCTACCGCGTCACTGTATATGGAACACCTTAGTTTAAAATTAAAAGAAGCCTACGATGAGCACTCAGATGCGATATTTCGTTATTGCTGTTTTAAGGTTTCCGATCGAGAAAAGGCTATTGATTTAACACAAGATGTTTTTGTGAAAGTTTGGCAGTATCTTCTTGCTGGTAATGAGGTGGAGAATATGAAAGCGCTTCTATATAAAGTTGCTCGCAATTTAATAATTGATGAATATAGGAAAAAGAAATTTGATTCTCTTGATACTATGTCAGAAGCAGGGTTTGAGCCAAGTGATACAGCACAGCTAGATGCTATCAGTATTGTGGAGGCGCGTTTATTGGTAGAAAGAATTAAAGAACTACCTGACTCGTATAGTGAGGTTGTGTTTATGAGGTATGTAGATGATCTCTCAGTCAAAGAAATTGCAGAAGCTCTTGGGGAAAAGGAAAACAATATTTCTGTTCGAATACATAGAGGGTTACATAAATTGAAGGTAAGCATTACACAAACACCATGAAAGAAAAATACACATTACAACAAATTAAAGACATGAAAATGACCGACGAAGAGAAGGCGACTGTTTGGGATGGCGTAATGAGACGAACAACAGATTATCCAGAAGGGGAATATCCTTTTGAGAAAAAACCTAACAATTGGGATGGAGTACTCCGTCGCAAGAGTGATTTTCCGGACGACTCCACAAGTAAACCAGAGTAGATATTAGTTGTGTAAGAAAGTGAATACTCTAACGTCTTCATAGTTGAGGGTGATGATACCCCTCAGAGAAAGAGTCTCACTGTAGGAAGAGATACATCAATTTTTTACCTTACCTCTTATGGTATGAGACGTTCTCTTTAAGGACATCAGGTGTTTCTTGTTTATCTACAAAAAGATAAACGTCACACTATGCGTCACTAACACCTTATAGTAGGTAGGAAGTTCTCACATTCTTCAGTTACTTAATGTACATAAGAGTTTGTAAGTACTTTTATTCCATCTATCACCTACTTTACGTTTACGTTAAAGAGGTATCATTATTACTACTAATTATATTCACTATGAAAACAACAGTATTTAACACAACGCGTGACCAGTTTCAGAAGCATCTAGGTCTCGCTGTAACATTCGTTTCAGCAGCAGTTCTCGTAATTGCGCTATCACTTGGATTTACTCAGTTTGCATCTGCACAGACATTTGCTCCAATTACAGCTCAGGCTACTGTTGGTGCAACTGGCTCAAATGTAACAAACATTCAGGCGTATTTAGCAGCTAACCCTGCATTTTACCCAGAAGGGCTTGTAACAGGTTACTACGGTTCACTTACTGTAGCAGCGGTACAGAGATTCCAGGCATTCTACGGCATCGTAAGTTCAGGAACTCCAGCCTCAACAGGATATGGACGAGTTGGACCATCAACAATGGCGAAAATGAATGCTCTTATCTCAGGAGGAACAGTATCGACTGGAGATGTCTCAGGACCTTCATTCTATAATGCAACTCAGACTCAGAACAGTAACTCAGCTACATTTAGTTTCAACACAAATGAAAACACAATGGCTCGCGTTGTATACAACACAAGTCCAGTTATGTTTAACGAAGGAGATATAAATGGTAATGGCTTTGGTCCTATTGGTGGATTCTCTGCAAGCAGTGGAAGTGGTATGTCAACATCACACTCAATCACTGTTCCAGCGCTTCAGTCAAACACAACATACTACTACACTGTTATTGCAACAGATGCAGCAGGTAATGCAAGTGTATGGGGAACAAATACAGTATTTCGTACAAACTAATCTATAGGTTGTAGGAATAGCACAAAACCGCCCGAAAGGGCGGTTTTGTAATATCTATCGATAGCAGGGCGTCTCTATAGTAGAGAGTCATATTTAGATTTTATCTTAAGAATCAGTATCTGTGGAAAGTGGAATGACAGATGGTATACTAATCATATTAACTTGTAAAACTATGCATATAATAATCACCGGTGTTCATATGGAGATGACTGACGCAATCAGGAGTTATGCGATGGAGAAAATGAAAACGCTTGAAAAGTATGTTTCCAAGGATGATACAAGCGGAAAACTTACCATAGAGCTTTCGCGAACGACAACACATCATGCGCACGGAGATGTGTTTCAGGCAGAAGGCATTCTTCATATACGCGGGAAAGAATCAACAGTAAGAACAACGCAAGATGATTTGTATAAAGCAATTGATCTTCTTAAGGATATGCTTGCTCGAGAGCTTGCACAGCATAAAGATAAAGAGCGTTCTATTTTTAGAAGAAGTGCACACAAGGTAAAAACATTATTCAAAAGATTAAATTAAAGAACCTCATGGATCATGACACAAAGACAACATTTGCAGTAATACTAGTTCTCATTGTTATCTTGGGAGGTCTAGCGTTCTTCCTAAGGGGAGATATGACATCTTCTCTCGTAACAGGAGATACGTATGCAACCACAACAAGTAACCCGGCAACAAACATTAATCAAACACAAACAAACGGAACAACGACAAACCCTATGAGTACATCTACTACACCAGAAAATATTACACGAGCAACAATTACGACTAACAAAGGTGTAATTGAAATAACATTTGCAACAAATACTCCTGTGACTGTTGAGAATTTTGCAAAATTGGCAACAAGTGGATTTTATGATGGGACTCGATTCCATCGCGTCATCAAAGATTTCATGATTCAAGGAGGGGATCCACTCTCGAAAGACCTTACTATGAAGGACAGATGGGGAACAGGAGGTCCAGGGTATACATTTAAGGATGAAGTTTCTCCAACAGACAATTTCAGTAAAGGGGTAATTGCAATGGCAAACTCTGGTCCAAGTACAAATGGAAGTCAGTTTTTCATTGTAACAGCAGACGCAGGGACTCCGTGGCTTGCAGGGAAGCACACTATCTTCGGGCGTGTAAGTAAGGGGATGGACATTGTAACCCTTATCGGAAACGTTTCAACAGACGGACGTGATCAGCCGCTACAGGAAGTTATTGTTCAAAAAGTTGAAATAAACTAATGGGTAGGTAAACAAAAAATGACACGCAGTATGCGTGTCATTTTTTTAGTTAAGGTATCCTCGTTTGAAATCTTCAAATAGCATCTCATGTTTACCTTCGGGGATAACTTTCAGAATGATGTCACCGGCGACGAGTGTTTCAGTTCCCGCAAGAGTTAAATCAACACTTGTTACTTTTATGCGTACCTTCTTGTCTTTGTGGTCAATAAAGAAATAAACCGAAGGCCATGGAGTAAGGGCTCTGAATTTTCTTTGTACTTCACTTGCATTTGTTGAGAGTGTTATTTCGCCGAGTTCTTTGGTTATTTTTTTACAAACAGTTGCTTGGTCATGCTCCTGTTCTTTAGGGATAAGGGTGCCCTCTATGTAATGAGGAAGAACTTGTACTAAAAGTTCGCCGCCAAGCTGACCGCACTCTACTTCCATTACTCCTACTGTGGTGTTTGGGTTAATAATAAAAGCAGCCTGTGTGAGAATTGGACCATGATCCATAAGGTCATCAAGCTTCATAATAGAAACACCGGTCGTCATATCACCTGAAAGTAATACTGACTCAATAGGGGATGGTCCTCGATATTTAGGAAGAAGCGAAGGGTGAACATTTAACACGCCGTGAGTAGGGATGTTTAGAATATCTTCTGGAATCATTTTGCCGTAGCTTGCAACAATGAACAGATCGAAGGGTTCGCTATGAAGCGGAGAGTCTTCACCAAGTTCTTTAAGAGATTCCGGCTGATAGGTTGAAATGTGGTTTATTTCGGCCCATGTTTTTATGTGAGGTGAAGTCATCTCCAGATGGCGCCCTTGAGGGGCGTCAGGTTTAGTAACTAAAAGTGCTGGTGTGTACCCCGCACGAACAAGTGCCGCTAGTACGGATTCAGCGAGTGGGCCTGTTCCAAAAAAGGCAAAGGTGATATTTTTTTCAGGTTCTTTTGTCATATGTGTTTATTTTTTTACACCATCGCGCACCTCTTCCTCCGTGTATTCTTCGAAGTCGAATCCATGGTCTATAAATAGTATTCCATCAAGGTGGTCAATCTCATGCTGGAATATGTGAGCAATGAGTCCAGTTCCACCGTATGAAAATTTATTACCATCTATATCATAAGCCTCGACTGTTGCTGATATGTGGCGTCTTGTTTTGCCGTATATCCAACGAACTGATAAGCAACCCTCTTGCTGTTCTCCTGTCTTTTTAGACATCTTAGAAAGAACTGGGTTAATAAATACTAATGGTTTCCATTTTGCGCTTTCTTCGTAAGCGTTAGGGGCAATCACAAAAATTCTTTTACTTATTGCTATTTGAGGTGCAGCCAATGCAACACCGTCATTTTCTTTAGCGAGTGCCTTTTGCATAAGGGTAATAGTGTCTTTCAGTTCTTGTGTTCCAAATTCTGATTTCGTTACTACGGCTGCGTGTAGACGAAGAGGATTTTTTTCATTTTCGTCTATTTGGATTATCTTTCCCGAGTTTTTCATAGCACTACTTTATCATATTTTTGTAAAGAGAAGAAACCTAACTTCTATTGTATGAAGAAATGGAGTGGATTAACGAGTGGTTTACCATGATAAATAATACGCTTGATTCGTTCACGCACTTGAGGATTATGTGCCCATTCAGTTTCTTTTATGTGAATGAAGAGAAGTGTTACACCTTTACCTGCCTCAAACCACTCAACAACGTATGGTTCAAGTTCTTGTTCCAAACGTACACGCATTTGGTCTGCGATGTTATCAAACGAGGCCTTGATAACAACATAGTGAGGAGGAAGAAGAAATTGTTCACGTTCACGAAGTAGTGTGCTGTACACTTCACGAAAACTCGGGGCGATCAGTTGCTTAATGACAGTCATTCCTTTTAATCTGGTTTGTAATAATAATGTGCCATCTCCATGATCACCCGTAACCTTCTCAGCCATTTCTGTAACAAGGTTAAGAATTTTTTCATCAGTTCTGTATTCTGGAAGCGAGAAGAGGGAATCGAGCGAGAGGATAATAATCCCATCTGCTCGTTCTACAACATTGTGAGCCATTTCGGTTCCAATAAGTACTCCGTAAGGAGCCTCTAACCACTCTTTGTACACTTTCTTTACTTTTGCACGCGCTGGGGTGTGTTCACCGTCGATAATAAATAAAGGGATGCCCAATCTTCGAAGTTCTTCTTCAACTCCTGTTGTTGCAATGCCAAGAGTTTGCATTCTCCATCCTCCGCAGTTTCTACAAGAGAGAGTTGTGTCATCGTTGAGCTGAACAATATTTTCACACCCATGACATATATATGTCCTCATACCTGCAATTTTATGAAGTACATATGGTCGATTACAGTGCGGACATGTGAATAGTGTCCCGCAATCAGAACAGACTGTTGTGGGGTACATTCCTTTTCTGTGCGCGTATAAAAAGTAGTGTCCTTTTGCAGAAAGTTTTGCTGTATGAAGAAGTGCAAGTGTCTGGCGAGCAAGGTAAGGACTTCCGCTTTTGTTTTCGTCCGTCATAGGAATAATAGAAATAGGCGCATCATTTCTAAATTGAAGAGGTATTACTTCATGAGCATCTTTTGAGGTGTGAAGCATGTGAGCTCGAAGTGACAGCATGTGTGAACCTAAAAGGCAGGGTATATTACTTCCTCGAGCAAGGTGCTCAAGTACAAGTCGCATGTCATATCCATAATCCCCGTGAGTAAAGTAGTAGTGACTATGTTCACGCTCAATGACAACAAGTCCTAAGTCTGAACGCATCCACGGGAGCATAGAAGGGGTTGAAAGGATAAGAATAGGATGTTCAAGATCTGTTATTTTCTTGAAGTTATCTTTGTATTGTTTTTCCGTTAGTCCACTATGAAGCATAACTACATATTCATCGATCCCTCGAGATAGTTCTGCTTTTGCATATTCAAGATCAGTAATAGTTGGAAAGAAAATTACAAGAGATTTCTTTTTTGAAAACGATTCACGGATAGTGGTTTTATATCGAGTAATTCTCGTCTCGGTATTTTGTTCCAAAAGAAGGAGTTCAAATCCTTTAGCGTCATCTGCAATCGTGATTGGTGAAAGCATGTCGAAGGCCTTTTCGGAAAGGAGGTCATACATGATTGTTCCAAGTGGTTGAAGAAGGTAGGATGAAATATATGAAAGCGTGTTCCACATCTTTGGATGAAGGAATCCTTTTTTTGTTACTTTGGATATTTTTTTTATTCCAAAAGAAGCGTTACGAAGAGACTGTTTTTCATCTTCAGCTTTTTGTGCGTCGATGACGAGCCCCTTAACTATTCTTCGCTTGATGGTTACTTCTACTAAGTCTCCAGGGTGTACATCATCTTTTCCAAAATACGAAAGCTCTTCGTATGGAATGCCGGCAGCGAGTGGAGCGACAGTGAGGACGCGCATATGGGGTTAGTATACAGGAATACTTTGTCTATGTAGAGGGGTTCCAGATGTAATTATCCTTTAAATTTAAGGTTTTTTACTCTGCCACACATTCTTCATTTGTGTTAGAATGGACTAACTATGGGATTTTTCTCCAAGAAACTTGGTATCGACCTAGGAACAGCTAACACGCTCGTGTATGTTCCTCATAAAGGTGTGGTTCTCGTAGAGCCTTCAGTGGTGGCCGTTTCTGTTATTGATAACAAAATCATGGCAGTTGGGAACGAGGCCAAAGATATGATTGGAAAGACGCCGGATTCAATTGTTGCGTACCGACCAATGCGCGATGGAGTGATTGCTGACTACCGCGTGACAGAAGCAATGCTACGCTATTACATTAATAAAGCGCTCAAGGGTTTTAACCTTTTCAAGCCAGACGTTATGATTTCTGTTCCAGCAGGAGTGACTTCTACAGAACGTCGTGCGGTGATTGAAGCTGCTCTTAAGGCGGGAGCTAGAAATGCCTACGTTGTTAAGGAACCTATTTTGGCTGCTATCGGAGCCGGCATTCCAATTCATGAAGCTCAAGGAAGAATGATTGTTGATATTGGAGGAGGAACGACGGACGTGGCGGTTATTTCTCTAGGGGGTATTGTGTGCAGTACCTCTGTTAAATGTGCAGGAAACAAAATTGATCAGGCAATTATTGATTACATTAAGAAAACATATAATCTTGCCATTGGAGATCAGACCGCAGAAGAGATAAAAATAAAAATAGGATCAGCGCTTCCTGTGGAAGAAGAGCTTTCAATGAAAGTGAAGGGTCGTGATTTTATTGCAGGGCTTCCTCGTACGGTTGAAATCAGAACGAATGAAATTGTAAAAGCGATTGATAAAGAACTTCGTCTTATGATTAAGGCCATCAAGGATGTGCTTCAGGAAACTCCACCAGAACTTGCGTCAGATATTATTGATAACGGAATCATTATGTCAGGGGGAACATCAATGCTCCGTCACTTTCCAGATCTCGTAGAACGACGCACGGGAGTAAAGGCGGTTCTTGCAGATGATGCTTTCTATTGTGTGGCAAAGGGAACAGGTATTGCACTTGAACACTTGGATACGTATAAGCGTTCTATCTTCGCAAAGAAATAAAGTTTTTGCGTTTATGTTTTTCGAGTGGTAGAGTTTCTTTAACTTTAGCTCTTTTGGAGAATTACTATGTTTACTGATGATATCAAGGTTAAGGGAACTTGGTTCGTTCCACACTTTCCACCTCGGGAAGACAAACCACTTGAAATGGCTATGGCCAGAGAGTGGAAGGAGTACATGTCATACGAAGATCACTTCAGCAGCGGTTGGAGTACTCGTCTGGCCGATTACATCCTTGGATCTATTCCTGGAGGGCAGAATGAGCGTACCGCACGCACTGCAGCTACATTTGCTCTGTATGTTGTCACTCCTGTTGGTCGTGGCTTCATGGATCCTGTTCTTAGAAAAGTCAGAGCAGAAGGGGAAGGCTCAGATTACGCGCGTATTGCTATTTCTGAGTGGGCGGTAGAGAACCGCCTTGGCAGTCTCAGTGAGAACGCCTTGATAAAAATGGTTCGCGATTCCGAGGCGGTGCCGGTCTACAAACATAAGCCATATCCGACATTGCCTGACCATCGAGCTGTCGAATTGACTCTGTGTTTTCTGGTAAGCCCTGAAGGGCGGCAATTGCTGAGGCGAGTATGTCAATCAACGTCAACACCAAATTGGCTTCCTTTCTGAAAACGGCGCATAAGCGCCGTTTTTTTTATTGCTTGATATATACTGTTCTACATGAAATTCTCTGAACTTCCACTTCATCATGCGGTTCTTATAACGCATCCGGATAGAGTTGTATATGGGGGTGAGCTTTGGGAAGAGCTGCAAAAGAGTTCTCCTGCTCATAAATATTTTAATCAAACCGTATTGGATATTGAGACTGCTCGAGATATTATTTCTTTTGCACAAGCGGCATATAATGAAGAAAAGGTCGCACTCATTTCTTTTAATACGGTTTCGTTACCAGCACAGAATGCAATGCTTAAAGTTTTAGAAGAACCTCGAAGCGGTGTGCGATTTATTCTCCTCACTACCCATAAAAACACACTCATCGAAACGGTGCTTTCCCGAGTAAGGCATGTCCAGTTGGATGGAGCGATTAATGTGGAAGAAAAACATGCACAGGAGTTTCTCTCAACATCTCCATCGTTCCGTGTAAAACTTTCTTTTGTTACAACGTTGCTTGCTGGCGTTGATGAAGAAGGAAGAAAAGACAGGGAGGCTGTTAAGACATTCATCCTTTCTCTTGTTGGAGTTCTTGCAGAGAATCATGTGGAAGCTCGATATATAACTGAAACACTTGAGATTGCGTCCTATGCGTCAGACCCATCAGCTTCAGGAAAAGCTCTTATCGAGTACTTAGCGCTCTTATTGCCGCAAATCAAGTAGTGGAGTACAATACAGCACACAAACTATGGCATACAATTTTTCAGATATAGAAAAGAAGAAGGGGGATATAACAGAATGGCTCATGAGTGAGTATCGTTCTATTTCAACAGGAAGAGCTACTCCTGCGGTTTTGGATCTAGTACATGTTGACTTGTACGGTTCTCGTACTCCTATTGCTCACACAGGAAGTATTAATATTGAAGATGCTCGTACTCTTCGCGTTGCTCCGTGGGACAAATCAATTATTGGACAGATGGAGAAAGCGGTTAACGATGCTGACCTTGGACTCTCTGTGTCATCGGATGACGCTGGGCTTCGTATTCATTTTCCAATGCTTACAACAGAGACACGACAGAAACTTGTGAAGTTGCTTAAGGATAGATTGGAAGATGCTCGTGTTCGTGTTCGTTCACTTCGTGAAGATACGAACAAAGATATTGATGCTCGTGCTAAAGCTGGAGAGTATGGTGAAGATGAGCAGCATCGATATCGTGATGATATGCAAAAGATAGTGGATGGAGCAAATGCTGAACTCGAAGTGTTATTTGCAAAGAAGGAGAAAGAGGTGATGGGGGAGTAATTCGGAATTAAGAAAAGAAAAAAGCCACACGAGAGTGTGGCTTTTTAGTAGGCCCATGTTTGGGTCATGCGTTTCTGATGTGTCCATCCCATTGCTTCGGAGTGACCTTTTCTTTTGGTCTTTGGAAAGATTTGAGAAGTTCAATGAGTTGTTCACAGCCTCCTTTTGTTTTGTCGTAACAGTCAACCTGGTACGACTTATTTTCGAATTTGAAATCAGGTAAAGCTTTTTTAGACGTAGCCTGCTGTGCATCACTTGTAGTAGCAGTAATCATTGCCACCACAGTGATCAACAGAATCTTCACGGGTTTTTGCGAGTAGAACATGTCTCCTCCGTAAGAGGTAAATTAAGGAATATGCCGAATATAACAATACGTCTTTAAGGTTGTATTGTCAATATTAGCAGGTTTTCATTCATGTTCATTCGTTCAACTGCTATACTATTGTAATTATGTCAGCTACAGCACTTTTTCTTTTCTTTATTATTTTATTAGCACTTGTTATTGTGCATGAATTTGGTCACTTCATTGTTGCTAAGTGGGTCGGTATGAGGGTTGATGAGTTTGCGTTCGGCTTCCCACCTCGATTATTTTCAAAGAAGAAAGGTGAAACAGTGTATGCCGTTAATGCATTACCTCTTGGTGGATATGTTTCAATTTGGGGAGAGAATGGTGAGCCAGATGACGAAGCAAAAACACACCCTCGAGCTTTTGGTAATCGTCCAAAGTGGGCGCAATTTCTTGTTCTTATTGCAGGGGTTGCAATGAACATGTTATTAGCGTGGTTTATTTTTATAGCTATTTCATTTGGAAGCATTCAAATGAGTACAAATGATCCAATCTATGGATCACGAGTTAAGAACGCCGCTATTATGGTGGTAGATGCAGCCCCTAATTCTCCGGCTCATTTAGCGGGCATTGTTCCAGGTTCTGTCATTACAAGTATAAAGAGTGGTACAGCTACAGCTAATCTTACTTCTGCTACATCAGTAATAGCGTTTATTGCTAGTCATCAGAATGATTCGTTTGCCATTACATATGTTAAACCGAACGGAACAAAAGCGGAGACTGTTGTTGCTGCTGTATATGGAATTACGCCTGATAAAAAAGCACTCGGAATAACTGTTGATACTGTCGGTGTAGTAAATACTTCTATTATAGAAGCTGTGAAGATTGGAACAGCTCGGACACAGGATATAACTATGATGACTCTCCAAGGTCTTTGGGCTCTAGTCTCTTCTATCGGCGGGGAAACAAATGTACTTGAATCTCTTTCTGGTCCAATTGGTATTGCGCGAATTGTTGGAGAGACAAGTGAGTATGGATTGGCTGCAATACTTACTCTTGTTGCTATTCTTTCTATCAACCTTGCAGTATTTAACGCGCTTCCACTTCCAGCGCTCGACGGAGGAAGAATTGTCGTTGTGGTAATTGAAGTAATAAGTAGAAAGAAGATACCATTTAAGTATTATTCTTGGGTGAACGTAGCGGGATTTGTTGCACTGATGTTACTTTTGGTTGTGGTAACCATTAACGATGTGCGTAGATAGGATATCTCTTTATTTTCTTGTAGAATACTAACTATATGCGACAATCTAAACTTTATACAAAAACGAGAAAAGAAACTCCCTCAGACGAAGTTTCAAAGAATGCGATCTTACTTACTCGTGCTGGATTTATTCATAAAGAAATGGCGGGAGTGTATACATTTCTTCCGTTGGGACTTCGTGTGCTTACTAAAATAGAAAATATCATTCGTCGTCAGATGGACACAATTGGTAATGAATTAGTTATGTCGTCTCTGTCTCCTCGGGAGCTGTGGGAGAAAACAGGACGCGCTGACGTAGTGGATGTGCTTATGAAAACGATGCCAGCAAACAAAGCATCTGAAGAAAAATCAACAAACTCATATATCCTTAATCCAACACACGAAGAATTAATCACTCCTATCGCTGCTGAGTATGCTCGTTCATATAAGGATCTTCCGGCTGCTTTCTATCAAATACAAACAAAGTTTAGAAATGAAGCTCGTGCTAAGTCAGGACTTCTTCGTGGGCGTGAGTTTCGCATGAAGGATTTATATAGTTTCCATCGTGATGCTGCCGATTTGCAAAAATACTACGAAGAAGCAAAGCAGGTTTATATGAATATTTATTGTGAGCTTGGACTGGGAGATGATACGTTTATTACTGTTGCAGGAGGAGGGGATTTTACAAAAGAATTTTCTCATGAATTCCAGACGGTTACCGAAGCAGGGGAAGATGTTATTTATCTTGATCGTAAAAATAATATTGCGTATAACAAAGAGGTTGTTACAGAAGAGAATGCACAACGTCTTTCCGTTGATTTCCAGTCATTAGAACAGGTGAAAGCATGTGAGGTTGGAAATATTTTCCCGCTTGGTACAAAATTCACACAAGCATTTGAATATACCTATACAGATGAAGAAGGAAAACAACAAGAAGTCCATATGGGTTGTTATGGAATTGGCCCATCACGCCTTATGGGAGTGATTACAGAAAAGTTTGCAGACGAAAAAGGTCTTGTGTGGCCGGCATCAATTGCACCATTTTCTCTTCACCTTATTTGTATTTCAAAAGAAAAAGACAGCGAAGCTTCAAAAATTGCTGAAGGTATTTACCTTAAGTTAACAGCAGCACATGTTGAAGTACTCTTTGATGATCGTGAAGAGCAAGCTGGAAGTAAGTTCGCAGATAGTGATCTTATCGGAATTCCTATGCGTGTCGTGGTGTCTGATAAATCATTGGAAAAGGGCGGGGTTGAAATAAAAGAGAGAACTTCTGGTACAGGTGAGATTGTAACAGTGGAACAACTTCTTAAAACGTATACACCTAACTGTGAGTAGAGAGAATAGGTAAACATACACCCCATCGTCACGATGGGGTGTATGTTATTGAGCTAAAATTTCAACACAAAAAATTACACTGTCAATGAATACGGCACTTCATAAAAGTGATAGAATACTTCCATGTTTGAGCGACTTTATAGGCAATTTTCCAATGATATTGGTATCGATTTAGGAACTGCAAATACCCTTGTGTACCTACGCGGGAGAGGTATTGTTATTAATGAACCATCTGTTGTCGCTCTCAATACAAAAACCTCTCGTGTTGTTGCTGTAGGAACAGAAGCAAAAGAAATGATGGGACGCACTCCATCTCATATTCGCATCGTCCGTCCGCTTGTTGATGGTGTGATTTCAGATTATGAAGTAACAGAAGAGATGCTTTCATATTTGATTAACAAAGCGAACGATACAGATAGAAAACTATTTCGACCCCGAGTAGTAATTGGTATTCCTGTGGGGATTACTAACGTAGAAATGCGTGCTGTGTATGATGCGGCAAAGTCAGCTGGAGCTCGTGAGGTGTACATTGTTGAAGAACCTATGGCTGCAGCAATTGGAGTGCAGATGCCAATCCACGATCCAATCGGAAGTATGATTGTTGATATTGGAGGAGGGACAACTGATATCGCAGTTATTGCGCTAAGTGGAGTCGTACGTGCTAAGTCACTTAAAATTGCGGGAGATAAATTAACGCAAGATATTGTGAGTTACATGCGAGACGAGTTTAAGATGCTCATTGGGGAAAAAACTGGAGAGAATATTAAAATTGCAATTGGGTCTGCTCTGCCTGACGATGAAGGAGAAGAGCTTTCTGTTAAAGGAAGAGACTTGGTAACAGGTCTTCCTCGAGAAGCAATTATTACAGATGTTGATATTCGCGAAGCGATGTATGGATCAATTTCTCAACTTGTTGATGCAATACGTGAAGTGCTTGAAACAACGCCGCCAGAAGTTCTTGCGGATATTATGCACAAAGGAATGACCGTTTCTGGTGGTGGTGCTTTAATTAGGAACCTTCCTCAGCTTCTTGAAATGCAATTGAAAGTTCCTGTCACTATAGCGCTCGATCCTCTTACTGCTGTTGCTCGCGGTACAGGAGTTATACTTGAGCATATTGATACCTTTAAAGATGTCTTAGTACAAAACACAGATGAAATATCTTTCAGATAAATCCAAATCTCGTAGAAATTCATATCGTAATGCAGCTTTCTTTTTTATTGCATGTGTAGCATTTGTTTATTTTTGGCAACCAATACGTGCTACTTTATATCCAATTATTGAACCAGTCGTACGCACCTATGGCGGGACAAAAGGCGCAGCAAGTTTTGTTCCTGAATTTTTCTCTACTTATTTCAGTACGCGCGGAGAACTTTCTGCAAAAAATAGTGATTTAGAAATTTCCATTGAACGTCTTGAAAATCAACTAGCAGAAAAAGCTGGCCTTCTTCGTGAATACGAAGCATTAGCTAGTGGCACAACTACTGCAACAGACGCTTCTGTTATTGTTATGTACCCTGTAATGGAAGATGTAACAAAATTGTACTCAACTATTATCCTTTCAAAAGGATATAAAGATGGAATTGAAGTGGGAGGATTGGTATACGTTCGGGGGTTGCAACCAGTCTGTGAAATTATTGAAGTGTACGACAGAACATCGCTCTGCGAACTTCTTTCAAAAGGTAACAGAACGACAGAGGGTGTGACAGCAAGTTCAAGTATTACGTTATCCCTCGTTGGTAATGGAGGAGGTAATTATATTGGGACCACGGTAAAAGGTTCTCTTGTATACGTTGGAGAACAGGTGTACCTACGAAGTAACCCGTCGTATACGCTCGGTACTATTGTAAAAGTACAAGAAGATGACCAAGATACAGGGGCAAAAGTTTATATTCGAGGTGCTTACAATCCAGTGAACTCCTCAATCTTTTATTTGAACACTCGCTATGTCCCGTAAGTATATTTTTTTTACACTTCTTGTCAGCGTTTCTTTCTTTATCGATCTTAGCTTAGGGGTTGGAAACTACCCAAAAATGCTACTCATGGTCTGTGCTATTATAGCTATATATGAACTTGTTTCGCCGTACGTTTACACGTAAAGCTCGCATTGCTGCATCTCATGAAATCTCTCCAGAAGATGTGTTTTTGGATTCTGAAAATATTTCTAAATTAAATCTTAATCAGATGGAGGGACATCTGGAGAAACCGCTCAGCAAGTATGTGTTTTATTTCTCGGTGCTATTTATTTTCGTTCTGGTGGGCGGCTTTAGTGCACGTCTTTTTGCTATGCAGATAGTTGAAGGTAAATCATACAAAGAAAAAGCCGATAGGAATCACTTGAAGAGCACACCGATTTTTGCTCTCCGCGGAACTATTTCTGACAGAAATGGAAATCTTCTTGCATGGAATACGTTAGGTACAAGTACAAAAGAAGTTCCTGAGCGAACCTATACAAGCACTGCTGGGTTTTCTCATTTATTAGGATATGTAAGTTACCCGAAGAAGGATTCATCAGGAATTTTTTGGCAGGAAGAATATATAGGGAAGGATGGAATTGAAAAACAATATCAAACCTTGTTACAAGGAGTTCCTGGAGAGAGAGTGATTGCAATAAATGCTCGGCAAGAAGTTGAAGCAGAAAACGTAACAGTTGATCCAACACACGGAGAAAATATTCGTTTATCAATTGATGCCAGCGTGCAAGCAAAGCTCCAAGAGAGAATCAAAGCTCTCGCTCAAGATTATGGGTATGTTGCAGGAGCAGGAGCTATTATGGATATTCATACCGGGGAACTTCTTGCTCTTACTAGTTATCCAGAGTACGACAATAATCTTATTACTAATGCAAAAACTAAAGAAGAGAAGTCTCAGGTGGGAGATGATTTACTTGATAAACGTCAGAAGTTTCTTAATCGTGCGGTGAGCGGTTTATTTACTCCAGGATCAACGGTGAAACCATTCATGGCAATTGCAGCTCTCATGGAGGGTGTTATTACTCCAGAAAAAAGTATTTTTAGCTCTGGTTCATTGGTGATTAAAAATAAGTATGGTGGTCCAGACACAGTATTTAAGGACTGGAAAGCTCATGGGTATGTTGATATGAGAGAAGCGATTGCTGTTTCATCAGATGAATATTTTTATCAAATAGGTGGTGGATACATGGATCAACCAGGACTCGGTATCGATAGAATTAATACATATGCTTCTATGTTTGGTTTTGGAACTACTACAGGTGTTGATCTTCCGGGAGAAGAATATGGAGTTGTCCCATCTCAGGCATGGAAACAAAAAGTATTCGGTGAAGACTGGTTGGTAGGTAATACGTATCACACGTCTATCGGACAGTATGGATTTCAGCTAACTCCGCTGGAGCTCATTCGAGGGATTGCTTCTATCGCAAATGGGGGAAGTCTCGTTACCCCACACCTTCTTCTTGGTCTGCCAACCGAAACAACAGAGCTTCCTCTTAAAGAAAAAGACTTAAAGGTTATTCATGAGGGAATGAGGCGTGGTGTTCTTGAGGGTACCGGACGAGTGCTTAATATTCCTGGGGTGAACATCGCATCAAAATCAGGAACAGCGGAGCTTGGCGTAAAAAAGGATTTAATAAATTCTTGGATTACAGGTTATTTTCCGTACGAAGAACCGAAATATGCTTTCGTGGTAATTATGGAAAAGGGGTCGGTAAAGAACCTTCACGGAGCTGTTTTTGCTGCAAGAGAGACCATTGAATGGATGAGAGATAACACTAATTACACGAAGTAGTAGAAAAGAGACATTTGAGGTCTTGGTATGCAAAAAGGCTGAAATTATGATATACTTATACATAATAAAAATATGGAATATCTAACACCTGAAAAGAAAGTAGAGCTAGAAAATGAGCTTAATCAGCTTAAAACAGTGCGTCGTAAAGAAATTGCAGACGCTCTTGAGTATGCAAAGTCTTTAGGGGATTTATCTGAAAATGCTGAATATCATCAAGCTCGTGAGGACCAAGCAAATTGTGAAGATCGCATTGGGCATCTTGAACAGGTTCTTAAGAATGCTGTCATCATGGATAAGCACCACTCTGGAACAGTTGAAGTGGGTACAACGGTAACTGTTGTTAAGAAGGGAGAAAAAGAAGCACGACAGTTTACACTTGTGGGAAGTGAAGAAGCCGATTCTATTGGAGGTAAAATTTCAAATGAATCTCCACTTGGAGCTGCTCTTCTCGGAAAGTCAAAAGGTGATACGGTAACATTTGATACACCAAAAGGGAAGACAGAATATACAATCAAATCGATTGCTTAACTTAATGAGAAAATAAAAAAGCCGCGCGATGCGCGGTTTTTTGTTTTTATGCATGAACGATTTCAGGTAGAAGACCTGATCGCTTGCGCTTACCTCTGTGTCCACCAGAACTGTTAATAAGTTTGTAGTTCACAGAGACGATGTTTGCAAATGGTTCCACACCTTGAATCCGTGTGCCGAATTTATTTGGAGAACCACTCTCATCTAGTTGGTGCGGTTGCACTGTTAGTTTTTCTACTCTTTTTTCTGAGTGCAACAGAAAGAGAATACTGTTGTGATCATTCAGTGTAAGACTCGGATGAATCTTAATGATGCTCTCATAAATCTCAGCCTCTTCTTTCCACTGACTAGGGCTAAGGAGCGCCAAGTAGTCATCCACTGGCCACTTCTTTTTAGTGGGGTAAAACAGGCATACAAGTAAAAATGAGATACCAAGGGCAAGTAGTATCGCTTCCATCGGAACCTCCTTTGTGTAAAGTTGAACAATTGGTAGGAACTTTACCATACACTTCTTCTTGGTGTCTAGTGGGAGCTTCTGAAGTAATTTGGTATACTTTACATCATTATGGCATCAATCGATGAGCTTCGCGCAGAGCGCCTCAAAAAATTACAAGCGTTGGAAGAGTTAGGTAAGTCAGGATTCCCATCAGTCTCACGAAGAACACATGAATTAAGTGATATTGTTCGTAATTTCCAAGAACTAGAAAAGTCCGGCACTCAGGTTATTGTAACGGGAAGAGTTATGGTTTCGCGTGGGCAAGGAGCTCTCATCTTTATTGACCTTTACGATGGAACAGCGAAACTCCAAGCTGTTATTAAACTTCCTGAGTCTGGTGAAGAGGCTCATACATTCTTTACAACGTATGTTGATACGGGGGATTTTATTGAGGTAACAGGAACGTTGTTTACAACAAAGTCAGGGCAGGAGAGTGTACTAGTTACAAATGTTTCTATGCTTTCAAAAGCACTTCTTCCACTTCCTGATAAGTATCATGGTATTCAGGATGAGGAACTTCGTATGCGTGAACGGTATTTAGATATTCTTACAAATCCTGAACTTCGTGAGCTACTTGAAAAGAAAGCAAAGTTTTGGGAAGTGGTTCGCTCATTCCTACGTGACAAAAAGTTTCTTGAAGTTGAAACGCCAACCATTGAAGTAACAACAGGAGGGGCCGAAGCTCGTCCATTTGCAACACACCACAATGATTTTGATCTTGATGTGTTCATGCGTATTTCTGTTGGAGAGCTATGGCAAAAGAGATTGATGGCAGCAGGACTTCCAAAGACGTTTGAAATAGGTCGTGTATACAGAAATGAAGGATCTTCCCCAGAACACGTTCAAGAATTCACTAACTGTGAATTCTATATGGCCTACGCCGATTATGAAGACGGTATGAAGTTTGTAGAGGAGTTATACAAGAAGGTTGCAGAAGAAGTATTTGGAACAACAACATTTACTACTCGAGGACATACATTTGATTTGACTGGTGAATGGAAACGAATTGATTACAGAGAAGAAGTTTTACGTCAGACTGGGGTTGATATTAGTACTGCGACTCTTGAACAGCTCGTAGCAAAGGCTAATGAACTTAAAATCAAATATGAAGGAGTGAACGAAGAGCGTCTTATTGATACATTGTGGAAGTATTGCCGTAAGAATATTTCAGGCCCAGCCTTTCTTATTAATCATCCATTACTTGTTGCTCCGCTTGCAAAGAAGAATAGTGATGGAATGACGGCGCAGATTTTCCAACCGATTCTTGCTGGTTCTGAAATTGGAAAAGGGTATTCTGAGTTGAATGATCCAATTGATCAACGAGCTCGTTTTGAAAAACAACAACAGCTCCTTTCAGGCGGAGATGAAGAAGCGATGATGGCTGATGATTCTTTCATTGAAATGCTTGAGCACGGCATGCCTCCAACATGTGGATTTGGATTCGGAGAGCGTTTATTTGCATTTTTGGCGGATAAGCCTATACGTGAGATTCACACGTTTCCTTTGGTAAAACCAAAATAGGGAATATTTTAAAAGGGATAAACGAAAAAGCACTACAATGTAGTGCTTTTTCGTTTATCCACAGGGATTTTCTAGGATATTAAAAGATAAGTGGAGTATAATGGAGGCTAGTGGAGGATTGTGGGAGATTCTTCACAAATTAGTATGCTGATAGGCCAATACACACACGAACTCGATCCGAAAAAACGACTGACCTTGCCAGCTAAATGGAGGACTTCGTTGGGGAAAAAAGTTGTTGTGACAAATGGTCTTGATGGATCGCTCTTTATATTCGCAGAAAAAGAATGGACAAGGATTGCAGAACAGCTTGCATCAAATGGATTCGGTAATGCCGATTCACGAAGTTTTAACCGTGTGATGCTTGCACATGCGTTTGAAACAGACATTGATGCACAGGGACGCATCCTTATTCCTGATACATTGAAGGACTCAGCGGGACTTAGTTCTAAAGTAGTTCTTGCTGGTATGTATTCACGTATTGAAATGTGGGATGAAGGAAGATGGAAAGAATATTCAAAGAAAGCTCTTGGCGAAGCTGATGCTTTAGCCTCGAAGTTGAGTGATCTAGGTTTACTATAGGTGGTGACATTTACGACCATGTCACATATACCAGTACTTTTACATGAATCTCTAGAAGGTTTAGCTATACAAGAAGGTGGCGTGTACGTTGATTGCACAACCAATCGCGGAGGCCACAGTTTAGAAATAGCTAAAGCTTTGGGAAAAAACGGAACACTTATCTGTATTGATCTTGATCAAGTGGCGCTTGAAGAAGCAAAAAATAAACTAGATGCATTAGAAGGGAAACCTACTATTCATTACGTTCATTCTAACTTCAGACATTTACAAGCAATACTTGCAGACTTACAAATAGAAAAGGTTAATGGAGTGCTTGCGGACTTGGGACTTTCATCTCAAGAGCTAGATAGTTCGAAGAGAGGGTTTTCTTTCAGATTTGATGAGCCGCTCCTGATGACCTTCCATGCATCTCCAAGTGAAGACATGACAACAGCGTATGACATTGTTAACACTTGGAATGAAGAATCAATTGCAGACGTCATTTATGGTTTCGCTGACGAAACCTACTCACGACGTATTGCAAAAAGAATCATTGATGCGCGACAGCGGGGAAAGATAGAAACAACACTTCAGTTGGTGGATATCATCGCTTCCGCTGTTCCAGCTGACTATCGCCATAAGAAGACGCACTTTGCTACAAAAACATTTCAAGCGCTTCGCATGGCGGTGAATGATGAACTGGGAAGTATCCACGATCTTATTTCATCACTTCCTCAGGTATTACAAGTAGGAGGACGTGCCGCAATCATAACCTTTCATTCGACTGAAGATAGAATCGTCAAGAAAGAATTAAGAAGTTTACCTGAATCCTTAACAATTATTAACAAGAAAGCAATCGTTCCAACAGATGAGGAATTAGAACATAACCCTCGTGCACGAAGTGCCCAGTTACGTATCGCCGAAAAAATATAAGCTATCCCTTACCTATGTCATCACGCTACCAATCAATTACACTTTTCGAACGCACTGTTCACACCATGTTTGGTTCTCTTATGGTGCTTGCGCTCATTTATTGTGTGGTACTGCTCTCATTAATTTTTTCGGTAATTGAACGTAAACAAAACGCTCTCGCAAGTCGAGATTTAACCTCTACAGTTAGTGCTTTGGAAGCAAAGTATGCAAATAGTGTTGCTTCTATTAATGACGCGACACTTCTTGCTAATAATTATAAGAGAATAGACGGTGCAACATTTGCGGTACGCAAAGATGCTATAGCTAGTTATACTGTGCTCTATGCACGCTAATCCTGAGGAACAAATAAACGAAGATCAGAGACTGAGATCAGAAGACAGGTCGCATCTCGTTATGCTTTTGTGGTTTCTTGTGGCGCTCTTTATTGCCTCACGAGCTTTTTATATTCAAGTGGTTAAGCATTCGTATTATGTAGATGTTGCAGATAGGCAATATATAACAAATGGACCTGTAAATTTCGACAGAGGTACGGTATTCTTTTCTCACTATAGAGAAGAGTTAGTTCCAGCTGCGCAACTTTCAACAACCTATCGTGTGGCAATAGATCCAACCGCAATTAAAAATGCAACATCTACATATGAAAAACTTGTGACCCATATTCCTCTTTTAGACAATGTTTCTTTTATGGCCCGCGCAACTAAAGAAGGAGATCCGTATGAAGAAATAGCAAAAGATATTTCTGCTGAAACAGTTGCTCAAATAAAACTAGAAAAACTAACTGGAGTAAGTTTCGTAAAAGATAATAAGCGAGCATATCCTCAGATGGATGTGGGGTCAAAAATTTTAGGATTCGTAGGTAATGATGGTTCTCGGATTAAAGGACAGTACGGTATTGAACGATATTATAATGATGTACTTTCAAGATCAGGAAGCAATCAGTCGGTGAATTTCTTTGCAGAGCTTTTTGCAGATATCGAAAAAACAACTATTTCTAATACTGATGCAAAGGAAGGGGATATTGTTCTCACAATCGACGCGGAAGCAGAACGTGCGCTCCATAATGCTTTAGTAGAAACAAAAAAGGAGTGGAACTCAGATATTATTGGGGGAATCATTATGGATCCACAAACAGGAGATATTCTTGCAATGGACTCTCTCCCTTCCTTTGATCCGAATGCGTATTCAAACGTAGAAGACGCAAGTTTCTTTTTGAATCAGAACGTTTCAGGGGTGTATGAAATGGGAAGTATTATTAAGCCTCTGACTGTTGCAGCAGCGCTTGATAGCGGTGCCGTAACAGAAGAGACAACCTATAACGACACAGGATTTCGTGATCTTAACGGGTATAAAGTTAAAAACTTTGATGGACAAGCTCGAGGTGCAGGAACTAAAATACAGACAATACTTGATAAGTCTCTCAACGTTGGTATTGTGTTCTTGGTTGAGCAGCTTGGCACTAAACGATTTCAACAATACTTTAAAAACTTTGGACTCGGAGAAGAAACTGGTATTGATCTCCCAGGAGAGGCGAGTGGCCTTACAAAGAACTTAGATAGTAATGTGCTCGTTGATAGCGCTACTGCTGGCTTCGGGCAGGGTATTGCGGTGACTCCTATTCAAACAGTTCGAGCCCTTGCATCTCTTGGAAACGGTGGAAAACTGGTTAACCCTCATGTTGTGGATACCATTATCTACAAAAATGGTACAACAAAAAAGATTGTTCAAGACCCACCAACACAGGTTATAACCGAGAAAACAAGTGAAGAGATTTCACGCATGCTGGTGCATGTTGTAGATACTGCACTTAAAAACGGAACGTACAAAATGGACAGATATTCAATTGCTGCCAAAACAGGAACAGCTCAAATAGCAAAACCAGGAGGAGGATATTATGAAGATAGGTACCTTCACTCATTCTTTGGATACTTTCCAGCATACGAACCAAAATATATTATTTTCTTGTATCACACGAATCCAAAAGGTGCCGAGTACGCCTCAGCAACGCTCACAGACCCATTCTTTAAGTTAGTTAAATTTCTCATCTCATATTACGAAGTTCCACCAGACCGTTAGTTTCATTTTTACATTCCATGCTAGTATGGCTCTATGATTAAAAAGACTTCTGCAAAAAAGAAGATACCAGCTTCCGTTACTAAAGATACTTCGTGGGGTGGAGTGGCTGAGTGGTATGACAAGCATCTCGAGAAAGGAACTGATACCTATCATGATAAAGTAGTTCATCCAAACCTTTTGCGTATGTTGGGAGATGTTAAGGGAAAGCAAATGCTTGATCTTGGATGTGGCCAAGGGATTTTCTCGCGCTTACTTGCGGACGCTGGCGCTCATGTTGTTGGTGTTGATCTTGGAAAAGAACTCATTGCGATTGCTGAGAAGAAAAATGCTGAGTATTCGTTTAAGATTCATTATTTCCATGGAGCATCTGATGACCTCTATATGGTTAAGGATGAAACAAAAGATATTGTCGTGTGTGTTCTTGCTCTTCAAAATATTGAAAAGCTACAAGGTACAGTGACAGAAGTGGTTCGCACACTTAAGAAAGGTGGAAAGTTTTTTGTAGTGCTCAATCACCCAAGCTTTAGAAACCCACGACACACTCATTGGGGGTATGACGAACATGAAAAGGTTCAGTATCGTCGAGTGAATGAGTATCTTAGTGAATCAAAGATAAAAATTGATATGACTCCAGGCGCTATTAAGGATAAGAAATTTACTGTTTCTTTCCATCGTCCACTTCAGGTGTATGTGAAGGCATTTGGAAAACATGGACTAGCAGTTACGAGACTTGAGGAATGGGAATCTCATCGTGCGAGTCAAAATGGACCACGAAAAGACGCTGAAGACAAAGCTCGAAAAGAGATACCACTTTTCTTGTGTTTGGAGATGGTAAAGCTGTAAAAAACATTAAAAGTGAGTGTGATACACTAGGATAATATGAAAAAATTATCACGCTTTCTTACAACAACTGAAGGAAAATTCCTCACTTTTATTGGAGCTTTAATAGTGCTTTCTTTCGCATATTACTTTTATGCAATGAGTACACGAGCAAACCTACCAACACCAGAAGTTACTGTTAACGAACAGGATCATGTTCGCGGAACTGTAGGCGGAAAGGTTACACTTGTTGAATTCGGTGACTTACAATGTCCAGCCTGTGGTGCGTATGAACCAATTGTTCGCCAAGTAATTGCTGACAATGCAGGGACATTGCAGTTCGTCTTTAAACATTTTCCACTTACACAGATTCACCAGAATGCCTTACTCTCCGCAAAGGCATCTGAAGCAGCAGCGCTTCAGGGTAAGTTTTGGGAAATGCATGACATTCTCTATGACAAACAAACAGAGTGGTCAGGAAGTTTAAATGCTCGCGATATGTTCGTTGGATATGCTACAACATTAGGGCTTGATGCTGAGAAGTTTTCAACTGATCTTAATAACGCTTCTATCGAAGAGAAGATTATTGCTGAGTATAAGGAAGGAGTATCTCTTGGTGTACAAGGAACTCCAACATTTTTCCTTAATGGAAAGAAAATTGATAACCCAGGAAGTGTCGATGCGTTTAATAAGTTAATTAAAGAAGCAGCTGCTTCAGCTAACTAAATATGATAAAAGAGTTTTTCTTAAAACAAGCCGTTAAACACGGAACAAAGGACCTTCCAAAGGAACAGCAAGAGATGTTGCAAGTTGCAGTAGAAAAGAACCCTGAGCTCTTCACAAAGATTGCAAAAGAGATTGAAGTTCTGAAGAAGCAGGGGAAGCCAGAGATGTATGCAGCACTTGATGTGATGAAGAAGTATCAGAAAGAAATGCAGGAATTGTTTCAGAAATAAATATTACTTTTTAGAAAGAGTGGCTACAGCCACTCTTTTTTGTTATAGTAAGGAACATTATGTCACTCTCAATCGGTATTGTGGGTCTTCCAAATGTTGGTAAATCAACACTCTTTAACGCGCTCACTAAAAAGAGTGTTCCTGCTGATAACTATCCTTTTTGTACGATTGACCCATCAGTTGGTATTGTTCCTGTTCCTGATGAACGACTTGAGGTGCTTTCAAAAATTTCTGGTTCAAAGAAAATTATTCCAGCGATTGTAGAGTTCGTAGATATTGCAGGTCTTGTAAAGGGAGCGTCTGAAGGACTTGGACTTGGTAATCAATTCCTCACACACATTCGCGAAACTGATGCGATTGCAGAAGTTGTTCGTATTTATGAGAATGCTGATCTTATTCACGTGGAAGGAACAGTAGACCCAATGCGTGATATTGAAATCATTAACATGGAACTTATTTTGGCTGACATGCAGACGGTTGATAAGCGAGCTCAAACAATTGGGCGAGATGTAAAACGTGGAGACAAGGATGCAGTTAAGTTACAAGGTATTATCGAACGCCTCCAAAAACTCTTCGCTGAAGAAAAACTTGCCAACAGACTTGAGCTTGATGAAGAAGAACACAAACTTGTGCGTGATTTACATCTCATTACCATGAAACCGTTCCTGTATGTTTTGAATAAACAATCAGGTGGAAAGAATTTGGATGAAATGAAAGACCCACGATTTGATGCGCTTGTTGCATATTTCAAGGAGAATAAGTTTCACTACGTTGTAGTGGACGCAAAGATTGAAGATGAGCTTAAAGATTTTGAAGGGACTGAGCGTGATGAAATGCGTTCTGAACTTGGCGCGCATGACAGCGGTGTCGATCATCTTATTAAAGCAGGCTACGATCTTCTTGGACTTGAGACGTATCTTACGACAGGGGAAATGGAAACACGCGCATGGACAATCAAGAAAGGTTCTACTGCACCGCGCGCTGCAGCTGCTATTCATTCTGATTTTGAAACAAAGTTTATTCGCGCTGAAGTTGTGGCCTGTGAAGATTTAGTAAAATCTGGAAGTTTTGGAGATGCAAAGGCTAAAGGAGTGCTACGAACAGAAGGGAAAGAATACATCGTTAAAGATGGAGATGTTATAGAGTTTAAGATTTAAACTGATATACTTTTTACATGTATATTCTTTACGCGCTTCTCGGTGCAGTGATGGCTTCTGTTGGAACTATTTTTGCAAAAGTTGGATTGAAAGGAGTGGACGCTAACCTCCTTACAGCACTTCGAGGAATTGTTATGGCGGTGGTTGTAACACTCGCAGCACTTTCATTTGGGAAATTTACTCAAGCGGGGCTTTCATCTCTTACTGCTAAACACTGGTTCTTTATTGTTCTATCTGGGCTTGCAGGAGCGCTCTCATGGATATTCTTTTATCACGCACTATCCGCTGGACCAACAGTAACAGTAACCGTGCTTGATAAGTTGTCCCTCGTTTTTACTGCCGTTCTCGCAATGATTGTATTAGCTGAAGGAATAACAGTACAAGCAGGGGTGGGGCTTATATTGGTGGTTGTGGGAACGATTCTCGTCGCAATCCCTTGGAATACCTTGATTTCATTCATCAAATAGACCTTGACATAGGTGGTTAAATAATGCTATAATATAGTCTCCAACTAACGCAGTTGCCATAGGTTTGTTGGTTCAGAGCGATGTCACGTGACATCGCTCTTTTTTTATTTGAATACACCTGTGCTTAACTTTTCTGTACAACGTATTTTTACTGATACTCTTAGTATTAGAGGCACAACAAAAGGAGACCACCATGAATACTCTACATGGTAGTGTTGATTGTAAAACCTGTAAAGGTGAGCAGTCATACCCTGCTTGGTATGCAAATCAAGCAGAACAAAAAGTTAGTTTTTATTACGACCTGTGTTCCTGCACAGGAACAACAAATCATCGATTAGGTGAGGAAAGAATTAGTGAAGAAGAGCATGATCGCTTGAAGTTGCTGTGGGCAAAACCTGCCCCACCCAAAGATCAGTCGTTTCAAGCTGCTGCCTAAAACGAGAAGCTCCACGCTTCCCGTTTTTCTTTTGTAAATTTCCTTCAGTAGAGTATTTTGCTATAATCAGACGATGTCATTGACCGTAAACGAGATTCGTTCGAAATTTTTAAATTACATGAAAGAGAAGGGGCACGCCGTTGTTCCTTCAGCTTCTCTTGTACCAGAGAACGACCCAACAACACTCTTTACTGGTTCAGGTATGCAGCCGATGCTTCCATACCTCCTAGGGCAACCACACCCACTCGGTAAGCGTATAGCAGATTCACAGAAATCATTCCGCTCACAAGATATTGAAGAAGTGGGGGATAATCGTCACACAACATTTTTTGAAATGCTTGGGAATTGGTCATTTGGAGATTATTTTAAAGAAGAAGAAATTACGTGGATGTGGACGTTTCTTATTGATGAACTGAAGCTTGATCCGAATAATTTTTATGTAACGTGTTTTGCTGGAAACGATTCGCTCGGTGTACCAAGGGACACTGTTTCTGCAGAACTATGGAAGAAGCTTTTTGCTGGTGTTGGTATAGAAGCACAAGTGAGTGAAAACCCAGAAGCGGGGATGAAAGATGGAGAAAAGATTTTCTTTTATTCTGAAAAGAAGAACTGGTGGTCACGTAGTGGAGTGCCAGCCAATATGCCAGAAGGTGAGCCAGGCGGGCCTGATAGTGAAATGTTCTATGACTTTGATCCAAAAATGGAACAGAAGATTCATGAGAACAGTGCTTGGAAAGATGAACCATGTCACGTGAACTGTGATTGTGGACGGTTCCTTGAGATTGGGAACAATGTCTTTATGCAGTATAAAAAAGTTGGTTCTTCGTTCGAAGAGTTGCCGCAAATGAATGTGGATCATGGTTCTGGGCTTGAGCGCTACGCCGCAGCGCTTAATAACGATGCAGATATTTTTAATATTGATGTTTTTGATGAGCCAAAAGAAATACTTGAAAATCTTTCTGACAAGAAATATGGACACGATGAAGTAACAACCTATGCGATGCGTGTAGTGTTGGATCACATTCGCTCAGCAACATTCTTGATTGGAGATGATGTTCTTCCAGGTAACAAAGATCAAATGTATTTCGTGCGACGTTTGATTCGTCGAGCTGTGCGATATGCACGAAACCTTGGAGTACATGAAAATTTTACTCGAAATGTTGGCGCGGCATTCATCGCCACGTATAAGAATGAGTATAAGAACTTAGAAGATAAGAAGGAAACTATCCTCACTGAACTTGAAAGAGAAGAAACTAAGTTTCGTAAGACATTAGAAAATGGAATTAAGGAGTTTGAAAAAATTGCTAGTAAGAATATTTCAGGAGTAGATGCATTTAATCTTCTTCAGTCATTCGGGTTTCCAATTGAACTAACAGAGGAACTTGCTAAGGAACGCGGTATAGAAGTAGATCGTGAAGCGTTTGATGTAGAAAAGAAAACTCATTCAGAATCTTCTCGTACAGCTTCTGCGGGAAAGTTTAAAGGAGGACTTGGTGGAGACGGAGAAATGGAAGTAAAATTCCATACAGCAACGCATTTGCTTCATGAAGCGCTTCGTCAGGTGCTTGGAGAGCATGTTCTCCAGAAAGGTTCAAACATTACTTCTGAGCGTTTACGTTTTGATTTTTCGCACACCGAAAAGATGAGCGATGAACAAAAGGCTAACGTAGAAAAGATTATCAATGATGTCATTGCTGCTGATCTTCCTGTGCATCGTGAGGAAGTAAGTTATGAAGAAGCTCGAGCCCGCGGTGCAATAGGAGTGTTTGATGCAAAGTATGATGCCACTGTTTCTATTTACACTATTGGAGCGCAGACGGGAAAGCGCGGCGAAGCGAACCTTTTTTCGATGGAATTCTGTGGAGGCCCTCACGTTGAACACACGGGACAGCTAGGACATTTCAAGATTGCCAAAGAAGAAGCTGTATCTGCTGGCGTTCGTCGTATCAAAGCGATATTAGAATAAATAGCCTCTGTAGAAAAACTCCATCTAGCTAGATGGGGTTTTTCTTTTTACTCACTATGTACTGTGCTATGTCGGTTGTATACTGTTTACATGAATTCACATCTCGTTATTACTGTTGCTGATCGTGAGACAGCTATTGCTTATGAGGTAGAGGGACACTCAATTGTTTCTCATGTACATCCTGTGGGGATTAAACATATTGAGATTGAAGGTATGAATAAAGAAGCAGCCTCAAAATTTATTGATGGAGTTATGTATACATTAGAATTTATTTCGTTGCACGACAGAATACCAACTCATTTCACGTTAATAACACCCGCTCATGCAACGTGGATAGGTGAGGTGCTGGAGTCTGCTTCTTATACACAGTTCTATACTGACGGGGCGCCGGTGAGTGTTACACTAAAGGGTATACAAGACGTTCCTCTTTCTTATGCAAGACATTCGCAAACCATACTCTCGTTCAAAGTCTAATCATGCTCTAGCCGACAAGGTTGAGGCTTTTGAAACAAATAACTACCCAACAGATGAAGAGGTAGAAATTCCTGTTCAAATTCCTGTGCGTCAGAGAAGTTTTAAGGAGAGGCGGAATGTCGACAGCATGGAAATGTTTCCAGCCCGAGGTCGTCGCTCATATGATCAGGTAAATGATGCACCACTCCCAGACCGTAGAGGTGGCGGCGATATAGTATATCGTGACCCACGTACACGATATGAAAACAAAAGACAGTCCGTAGGTACTCTCGCATTTATTGGAGTTATGGCGCTTGTGCTTGTTGGTGGAAGTTTATTGACATTCGTTTTTAATCGAGCAACTGTCACTATTACCCCAAAGTATGAGGATTTAAGTGATTTCCGAAAACCTATTACATTTGCTCAGGCTGGAAGTGATAATGAAAACACTGTCCTCTACACACTCGCAACAACCTCTCTTTCAAAGAGTAAGACGCTTACACTTTCAGAAACAAAGAAAGTGGAAGCAAAAGCAACTGGTAAAATTATTATCTATAACAACTTTAGTACTGAATCTCAGCGTCTTATAAAGAATACTCGTTTTGAATCTTCTGCTGGTAAAATTTATCGTATTAACCAATCTGTTACTGTTCCAGGTAAAAGTGGACAAACACCAGGAAGTATAGAAGTTGTAGTTTACGCTGATAGTTTCGGTTCAGAATACAACACAGTACCAGCTGACTTTACTATTCCAGGCTTTAAAGGGACTGCACAATTTGATGCTTTCTACGCTCGTTCTAATGGACCAATCACGGGAGGTGCTTCGGGGAATGTGTCATCTGCATCTCTTTCAGATATTAACGCTGCAAAGGACGCACTTGCTATTGAATTAAAACAAGAGCTTACGCAGAAATTCCTAAAAGAAAAAATGGCAGGTTATATCGGTCTCTATAATGCAATTGATATTGTGTATGTTGATAATGAACAAGAGCTCCTTCTTGGAACAACACCGACCTATCAAGTTACTGCGACAGGGTATCTTATGTTTGCAAAGGATAATGAACTTGCTCAATCAGTCGCTCTTTCGGTAAGAGATTATAAAGGGGAATCAGTTCGCCTTGATGACACAGATAAACTGACTTACACACGTAAGGACACAGATCGTTTAGCTGTAGTGCAGTCACTTGAGGTGCTCACAGAAGGTTCACCACGGGTTGTATTTCTTACTAATGAAACAACGCTTAAAGAACTAGTTGCAGGCAAGAAGCGCTCAGAGTTCACATCGCTCATGAAATCTATTGATTCAATAGAAGGGGCTGAAATTAGCTTCTCGCCACTCTGGCTTTCAACATTCCCAGATGAAGTTTCTAAAATCTCTATTGTTGAATCACTCCCTAAGCGCTAATGTGCGTTGATTAAAGAGGTTATATCTGATACACTTTACTCCTAACTATGGATGAAAACGATATTGAGATAGTGGAAGGACGTGTTACGGAGGCACTCCCAAGTGCCCTTTTTAGAATCCAGTTGGCTAATGGAAAGACAACACTTGCTAATCTCGCTGGGCGCATGCGTATTCACAAGATTAAAGTTCTTGTAGGGGATAAAGTAAGCATGCAGATAGATCCATACTCTGGAAGAGGTAGAATTATTAAGAGACTCTAAGGCCGAAAGAGAACCAATTAAGCCTTAGAATTTGCATTTTTTTAGAAACTATAGTAGAATAGTACCCACGTTTCGCAGTTAATTAACCTATGAAAGTACGATCATCAGTAAAGACAATTTGTTCAAAATGCCAGATGCTTAAACGCGGTGGTGTACTTCGTGTTATTTGCGAAAACCCTAAGCATAAGCAAGCGCAGGGCTAACCATTTTAATTATTTATATTTATGCGAATCTCAGGTATTACACTCCCAGAAAATAAGCGTCTCGAAATTGCCCTCACGGCAGTGTATGGTGTAGGACGCCCACGCGCTAAGGAAATCATCGAGAAGCTTGGCCTCGATATGGGAATGAAGACAACAGAGCTTACAGCAGATCAGGAAAACCTCATCCGCCGTGAAATCGAACTCTTCAAGACAGAAGGAGACCTCAAGCGTGAAGTTCAGCAAAACATTAAACGTCTTAAGGATATCAAAGCATATCGCGGTACTCGCCACACAAAGCACCTTCCAGCTCGTGGACAGCGCACAAAGACAAATAGTCGAACAGTTCGCGGAAACGTGCGTCGTACGATGGGAAGCGGTCGTCGTAAGGTAGAGAAGACCTAAAAAATAATTTTATAAACATCCTATGGGAAAGAAACGAATCGTAAAAAAGAATAGCTCAGGAGTAGACAGTGCTCTTAAGGCGCGATCACTTGCAAAGGTGATCAAGAAGAAGATTGTTGAAGGAACACTCTTTGTTGAGTCTAGTTACAACAACACACGTCTATCTCTTGCTGACCGCTTTGGTAATATCCTTGCGTGGTCTTCATCAGGTGCGCTTGGTTTTAAGGGTGCAAAGAAGGGAACTCCTTTTGCAGCTGGAAAAATCGGTGAACTTATTGGAGAGAAAGCACAGCAGATTGGACTCAAGGAAGTTGAGGTGGTTGTTAAGGGCGTTGGATCAGGACGTGAGTCTGCGATTCGTGCGTTCTCAGCATTCGGTGTGGAAATCGTTTCTATTATTGATAAGACTCCGGTTCCTCACAATGGACCAAAGGCTCGTAAGCCACGTCACGTATAAAACATATGAGTAGAATTACATGTAAAACTTGCCGCCGACTTGGAGAATCACTTTGTGGTCGTGAGAAGTGTGCGTTTAAGAAGCGCCCATACGCACCAGGAAAGCTTGACTCTGAACGAAAGCACAGATCTCAGGTTTCTGAGTACGGAGAGCAGCTTCGCGCAAAGCAGAAGATGCGTATTACCTACGGGCTTATGGAGAAGCAGTTCTCTATGTACGTAAAGCGAGCAACAGCTCGCCATGAAACAGGAGAAGGAGCAGCTCCAACAGCACTTAAGCTTGCTCGTGAACTTGAAGCTCGTCTTGATAACATTGTATACCGCGCCGGTTTTGCAAACACTCGTGCCCTTGGTCGTCAGCTCGTGTCACACGGACATATCCTTGTGAACGGTCGTCGTAACTCTATTGCGTCTCACCAAGTAAAGATCGGAGATGTGATTTCTATCCGTGAGGGTAGTAAATCAGCTAAAGTCTTCGTAGGTCTTGCTGAGAAGCTTGCAGCTATGGCACCAAGCCATGTGCTTACTGTTGATCCAGCTAAGCTTTCAGCTACAGTTAAAGGTGTTGTGCGTGAGGTTGAACCAATGTTCGACACTCAGAAGGTTCTCGAATACTACTCTCGTTAAGTTCAGCTAAAGAGAGGAGCTCCAAGATAGGGGATTTCCACTAACACACACTTGCGCTTTTTGCAATTCTGGGTTAGAATAGGATAACTTTATCTAAGGGAGGGAGAAGTGCGCATTAACCAATAATCCATATAGACTCACATTTGCCTATGTCTTCACATTCTATCATTTTGCCATCAAAGCCACGTATCGTTAAAGAAGACGCCACTTCAGGCGTATATGAAATTGACGGATTGTACCCAGGATACGGACATACACTAGGTAACTCACTTCGTCGTATTATCCTTTCATCAATCCCTGGAGCTTCAATCACATCACTTTCAATTGACGGTGTAAAGCATGAATTTTCAGCAATTGATGGAATCAAGGAAGACGTTATTGCTATAATCCTTAACCTTAAGAAAACTCGTTTTAAGCTTCATGGTGATGATGCTCAGAAGGCAACACTTCACATCAAGGGAGCAAAGCAGATTACCGCAAAGGATATCTCTGTTCCGACACAGCTTGAAATCATGAACAAGGATCAGTACATCTGTGAATCAACTTCAAAGGACGTTGATATCGCAATCGAAATCACTGTTGAAAAAGGACTTGGATATGTTCCTCGCGAAGTGCTTCAGAAGGAGAAGGCAGATATTGGAACAATTGCACTTGATGCATCATTTACTCCAATCCGTCGCGCTTCATACGAAGTAGAGAACATGCGTGTTGGTGATCGTACTGACCATAACCGTCTTCGTCTTGCTATTGAGACTGATGGGACTATCACTCCACATGATGCACTTGAATCAGCAATCTATACAATGATTACTCAGCTTCAGGCGGTAGTAGGTTTTCGCGCAGAAGTAGTTGATACTCCTGTTGCTCCTACACCAATCATGTCGACAGAAGATTCACTCGACACAACTGACGCTACAAAGATCAAGATCGAAGACCTTAACCTTTCAACACGTACAGAAAACGCACTTGTCTCAGCTTCTGTTCGTACAGCTGGCGGACTTGCTCGAAAGAGTGAAGAAGACCTCCTTGCAACAGACGGACTAGGGGAGAAAGGAATTACAGAAATTAAGAAAGCACTCGCAGACCTAGGGCTTACACTAAAAGCATAGCTAAAATCACCTCTACATGGTATAGTAGGAGACCTAAAGCAGATAACTAACAGACGTATGAAACATCACAAGGCATTCAGAAAATTCGGACGAGAAAAGAACCAGCGCGTAGCGTTCATTCGTGGTCTTCTTATTAACCTCATCCGTCACGGACGTATCGAAACAACTTTAGCTCGCGCTAAGGAAATTCGACCATTCGTTGAGAAGCTTGTTACTCTTGCAAAGGAGGACACAGTAGCTCGCCGTCGTCTTGTTGCGTCTCGTCTTATTAACCAAGGAGATGAAACAAAGAAGCTTTTTGCGGAGTATGCACCAAAGTACAAATCAGTAACTGGTGGTTATACACGTATTCTTAAACTTCCTACTCGTATTTCTGACGGAGCTGAAAAAGCTGTTATTGAATTCGTATAATTAATCGTATGACAAACACTCACACAATCGACGCATCAAACAAGCCTCTAGGGCGCCTAGCTTCTGAAGTAGCGGCTCTTCTTAATGCAAAGAATAGTATTCATTTCGTTAAGAACCGCGTTGCAGATGTATCAATCAAAATCATCAATGCTTCAAAGATAAAGATCACAGGAAACAAGATGAAGGAAAGTGTTCACAAGTCTTTCTCTGGGTACCCATCAGGTCTTAAAGAAATGCCACTTTCATACGTAGCTGAGAAAAAAGGATACGGTGAACTTATCAAACATGCAGTAAAGGGAATGCTTCCAAAGAATAAGCTTCAGGATATTCGTATGAAAAACCTTGTAGTAGAGGAATAATATTTATATATGACAACAGAAACAAAGAATCGATATATTGAAGCTGTAGGACGCAGAAAAACTGCTATTGCACGTGTTCGTATCACTCCATCAACAAAGACATCATTTGTTATCAATGATAAGGATGTAAAGGAATACTTTACAACAAATGATCTTCAGTCAATTGCACAGGAAGCAATGTCAAAGTCAGAAATTGGTGAGAAGTTTACAGTTACAGTAAAGGTTCTCGGTGGAGGTATTCATGCGCAAGCAGAAGCTATCCGTCACGGACTGGCGCGAACTCTAGTTGAACGTGATGAGCAAGTGAAGAATACACTTAAGAAGCTTGGCTTCCTTAAGCGTGACTCACGTCAGGTTGAGCGAAAGAAGTTCGGTTTGAAGAAAGCTCGAAAGGCACCAACTTGGTCAAAGCGTTAATCTCAACATTACAAAACCCAGTCCAATCGGACTGGGTTTTGTAATGTAATGATACACACGCTCGTCATGGTATATGGAATACTAAATATAATTATATGGATTCATTAGCACAAGCAGATATTTTTTTCTTTATAAGTTCATTTGCGCTCATCGTACTGACGGTGCTTTGTGTCGTGATACTTCTATACGTACTAACTATTGTTCGTACGCTAAGTGAAATCGCGCAGATAGCTAAAAAGAAAGCGAAAGAATTTTCATACACTCTAGATGAAGTGGAACAATCTATAGAGAATTCTTTTGCTATGAGGTGGATTAGGGCGTTAGGAACTCCAAAAAAGAAAAGAAAGGCTCGCGCTTCATCTGAGTAAAAACAGTCAGATTATTTATTAAGAAATATTATTTATTACTATGAAAAAAGATACTAAACAGGTTGCTGTTGTGGCTGGTGTTACGGTGGGGTTGGCAGCGCTTGCTGCTGCTGGATATTTTGTGCTTGGGCCAGAAGGAAAAAAGAATAGAAAGCAAATTAAAGGATGGAGTCTTAGAATGAAAGGGGACGTGCTTGAGAAGTTGGAAAAACTCAAAGATGTAACTCCAGAAGTCTATAACGGTATTATTGATGAAGTGAGTACAAAATATGGAAAGCTTAAACATATTAGCGCAGATGAAATAAGTGAAATAGCTATAGATCTTAAGAAACATTGGAAAGCTATAGCGCGGGATATTAAAACACGAGAGGGTAAAGGGAAGGCAAAGAAGGTGAGTTTAAAGAAAAAGGTAGTAAAAAAGGTTGCTAAAAAAGTGATAGATACACGAGCGGCTGCGTAGAGGGTTGAAAGTGTACATGGGAAAAGCTCGCAATATTGCGAGCTTTTCTTGACCCATTTTTTAAAATAATGTATAAACAAAGAGTGTTGGAAAATGATATAATGTAGAGAGGAAACGCTTGGCAGATACGATAGAAATGATAGAAACTATATTGAATTATTAAGATTTTGAGCAAGGATATACACATGAATGAAGAACAAGAACACATTGTAGAAGAAGGGCTAGACACTGCGCATGTTGCAGAGGATGTCTCTTTTGAAGATGTAAATGAAGAAGGTGAGGTGGATGCAAAAACAACCATTAAAAAGCTCCGCGAAAAGATTAAGAAGTTAGAATCTGAAAAGCAAGAATATTTAGATCTTAGTCAACGTACTCGTGCTGACTATGCTAATTTCAAAAAAGAAGTTGACGGAGAGCGATTGTCGGGAAGGAAGTTTGCAACAAAGAAATTTATCGAAGAACTTCTTCCAGTACTTGATTCATACGACATGGCTCAAGCAAACTCGGAAGCATGGGAAAAAGTAGACAAAAATTGGCGTGTAGGAATCGAATATATCTTTGGGCAATTGCGAACAGTTTTGGAAAGAGAAGGAGTCGTGCAGTTCGGTAAAGTTGGGGATGTATTTGATCCAAATCTTCACGAAAGCATGGAAACCGTGCCCGTCGATGATGAGTCTAAAAATGATATACTTACGAGAATACTCCAGAACGGATACCGTATGCACGACACAGTGTTACGACCAGCAAGAGTACACGTCGGACAATTTGTGAGAAAAGACTAATGGTGATTATTGTGTGAATTATTGAAATTTTATTAACATATAACTACAACAACTATGGGAAAAATTATCGGTATTGACCTCGGAACAACAAACTCAGCTGTCGCAATTATTGAAGCAGGACAGCCAAAAATTATAGAAAACCTTGAAGGTAATCGCACGACACCTTCTGTTGTGTCGGTTAACAAAAATGGCGAACGAGCTGTGGGACAAATAGCAAAGCGTCAGGCTGTTACGAATCCAGAGAACACGGTGTACGGTGTGAAGCGTTTTATGGGGCACTCATTTGATGATAAAGAAGTACAGGCTGATGTTCCTCGTGTTGCATACAAAATTAAGAAGAGTGATAACGGAGGTGTGCTTATTACACTCGGTGGAAAGGATGCTCGTCCAGAAGAAATCTCAGCGATGATTCTTCAGAAGATAAAAGCTGATGTAGAAGCAAAACTTGGTGAGACAATCACACAAGCGGTCATTACTGTACCTGCGTATTTTAATGATACACAACGTCAGGCTACAGTGGACGCTGGCAAGATTGCCGGTCTTGAAGTGATGCGTATTATTCCTGAACCAACAGCAGCAGCTCTTGCGTATGGATTTAACAGTATCAAAAACGAAAAGATCGCGGTGTATGACTTTGGAGGAGGAACGTTCGATATTTCAATCCTAGAAGTAGGTGATGGTGTTGTAGAAGTAAAGTCAGTTGATGGAGACTCACACCTAGGAGGTCGTGATATCGATCAGATGTTTGTTCAGTTTATTGCTTCTGAGTTTAAGAAGGATCAAGGGATTGATGTAAGTACCGATCCGCTTGCTCTTCAGCGACTTGATGAAGCAGCAGAAAAGGCAAAGCATGAACTTTCAACACAAGTAGAAACAGAAATTAACCTTCCATTTATTACATCAGGAGTTGATGGACCAAAGCACCTCGTTGTAAAAGTAACTCGTGCTCAACTTGAAGGAATTGCAAAGGAATTCATCGATCGTTCAATCGAAATCACAAAGCGTGCAATCGAAAGCTCTCCATTTAAGAAGGAAGAAATTGATGAAATTATTATGGTTGGAGGGCAGACTCGTATGCCTATGATTATTGAGGCTGTGAAAGCACTCTTTGGTAAGGAGCCAAATCGTTCAATCAACCCGGATGAAGTGGTAGCTCTTGGTGCGGCTGTACAGGCCGGCGTGCTTCAGGGAGACGTTAAAGATCTTCTTCTTTTGGATGTAATCCCACTTTCTCTTGGAATTGAAACGATGGGTGGAGTTGCTACAAAGCTCGTAGAAAAAAACACCACTATTCCAACATCAAAGTCTCAGGTGTTCTCAACAGCAGCTGATAGTCAAACATCTGTTGAAATTCACATCACACAAGGTGAACGTCCACTTGCAACTGATAACAAATCGCTCGGTAGGTTTATTCTAGACGGTATTCCACCAGCTCCACGAGGCATTCCACAGGTGGAAGTAACGTTTGATGTAGACGCAAACGGAATTCTTCAGGTGAAGGCAAAGGATAAGACATCTGGTAAGGAACAGTCTATTCGTATCGAAGCATCTTCTGGTCTTACTGATGAAGATATCAAGCGTATGCAAGCAGATGCTGAAGCTCATGCCGAAGAAGACAAGAAGAAAATGGAGCTTATCGAAACAAAGAATCTTGCAGATCAAATGGTTCATACTGCAGAAAAAGCACTTAAGGATGCTGAAGGAAAAATAAGCGATGATATTAAGAATGAAATCACTTCGGTGATTGAAGAAGTCAAAACTGCTCGCGCGGGAGATGATGCTGAAGCAATTAAATCAACATCTGAAAAACTTTCAACAGCAATGATGAAAATCGGAGAAGCAATGAAGACGGCAAATGATAATGCAACAGCTGAATCAGCAACTTCTTCAGAGGGACAAGCAGAACCAGCTTCTGAAGAAAAGAAAGAAGAAGGTCAGGCATAAACCATGGCAAAAAATTATTACGAAGTACTTGGAGTAGATAAGGGGGCAAAGAAAGAGGATATCAAAAAGGCCTTCTATAAACTCGCCGCAAAGTATCACCCGGATAAAGGGGGGGATGAAGCAAAGTTTAAAGAAGTAAACGAAGCCTACCAGACACTCTCTGATGAGAAAAAAAGAAAGGAGTACGATACCTACGGACAAACATTCAACGGACAAGGACCACAAGGAGGAGGGTTTGGTGGTTTCAACGCATCAGACTTCCAAGATATGCAGTTTGATTTTGGGGATTTAGGAGACATGTTCGGGGACATGTTCGGGGGAGGATCTCGCACTAAACGTGGACGCGATATTTCTCTTGAAATAGATGTGACTTTTAAAGAGGCTGTCTTTGGTACTGAGCGTAATGTGCTTATCAATAAAGTTGGAGAATGTTCAACATGTGATGGAACAGGAGCAAAGAAAGGAAGTGCAATGAGTACATGTACCACTTGTAACGGACAAGGAAAAGTACATGATGTGAAGCGAACATTTATGGGTAATTTCCAAACAGTTAAAACTTGTGATGTCTGTCACGGGAAAGGAAAGATTCCTAAAGATAAGTGTCATGATTGTCGCGGAGCAGGTGTGCTTAATAAACGTGAAGAAATCCATATTCAGGTTCCAGCGGGTATTTCAAACGGTGAGATGATCAGAATGACCGCAATGGGGGAAGCTGTGTCTGGTGGTCAAACTGGAGATCTCTACGTGAAGATAAACGTTCAGTCAGACAAAGTCTGGAAGCGTGAAGGAAATGATTTGGTCATCAAACATTCAATAAAACTAACCGATGCACTTCTTGGTACTAAGCAAGCAATTGAAGGGCTCGATGGGACTATTGATATCGATATTCCAGCTGGAGTTTCTGCCGGAGAAATTCTTCGTGTAAAACATCGCGGAGTTCCGCATGTTCACGACAAACAAAAACGTGGAGACGTGCTTGTTAAATTAGATATTGCCATGCCAAAGAAACTTTCTAAAGCAGCAATGAAATTTATTCAAGGACTTCAAGAAGAAGGTCTCTAAAACTAGAGAGTAAAATGTAAAGAGCGACGTCTACGGCGTCGCTCTTTACATTTGCTTTTTATTGTTGCTTTATATAGAATGAAATCTTCGTAGTTCTTATTACATAACAAGGAGTCAGTATGGCATCGAAACTTCCACCGCGAGTCCAAGATTGGATAGCGGCTACTTTAAAAGCCGCTCCTAAACATCATCGTATTTCTCCTGCGAAAGCGGAGATTTACGTGCAGTCCACGTCAGAGTTTTTTAATGGAATCGTTGCAGATCATCTGGTTTTGCGACGAGCTCAGGTTGGCTTTGATGCTCTAGAGCATGCTGATTGGGTATATCCAGCCCTGTGCTTAAGGGCAGGGGCCCAGACTCAATCTGAGGGAATCTCTCCACTTAATTCATGGGTGCTTAAGTCGCCCATTGATTGGGTTCCCACTTTCAGTCACATCATTGAAGAGTGTGAGTGGCGACGGGAAGTTATGGAACTGTGTTCCGATTCTCCTGCTGCACCGCTTTCCTTGGAACAGTTACAGGAGGAGCTCGTCGCAAAGACCTGTGAACAGGTGGTTGATTTTGTGAAGATTCTTGATATGTGGGTTGAGGCGGGCAGACCTCGTGAACAGCAAGACTGCTTCACCAACATGAACAGGAAACTGGTCAAAAGGGTATTGGATCGGCAAATAATAAATAAGCGTAGCGCAAAAGAAAAGCTCGACACGTTTAAAAAGTATTTCGCCCCGGACTTTTTAGTGGAACAGCTGGAAGGTGCATATGCGAAAGAATCTGCAATTTGTGAGCAATTGAGTGAATCAATGCGCTACTGCTAAATAACAAACGACCTAAAGTGTACACTTTAGGTCGTTTTTTCTTGCTTTACTTTTTGTATTTTCAGCCGTAGGATTGAAGGCAGTGGTACCCTATTTCTTTAAGGAGGGCATAAATATGAACTACCCTGAAGTTAATCTTTTGTATGCGCGGTGTTGTTTAACTTTTTCAGCATTCAAAAAGCAGGAAGAGGTTGATTTTCCTCAAAACGCCCTACTTTTTGTTAGCTCGCTCACAATACGTGCCAAGCTACAAGAAAAGCTCGATGCAGTGCGAACGCAGTATCAGTTTATTCCAGACGAAGTTTACTTCACGTTTTTGATGGACGGTTCTATTGTTCCTCGCTTTGGAAGCGAACTTCTTTCAGTCAGTGTTCCGTTTATTGAACCTTCTGTTAGAGGATTGCAACAACTACCCATTTCTAAAGCACTTTCTTTTTCTTACGAAGAAGAAGTGATGCAGGAATACGGCAGATCATTGCGAGCCTTTCGTTCGATTTGTCAGGAGTTGAATCAAACCTGGATAGCCCGCGTCACTGAAAATAACAAAATTGATTTTGTTATTTTAAAACTGGAAACAGAATATCACCAAACATTGCGTACATTACGTGCACTGGCTGTGTTTAGCTCAACGTCAAAAATGTACAAAGAGGTGGAACAAAAACTGAGCCGCGTAGGTAAGCTACTACAAAAACTTAAGTGGATTAAACAAGGAGGCGCATGAGCGCCTTTTCTTTTTATCTATATCAGTTACACTTATCTACATTATACTAACCAACTGTACTTATGATTCTTGCTATTTTTGTCCTTACGTATGTGCTCATCATGATTCCGATAGGACTCTATGCTAGTCGTAAAGTAAAGAATACAGGGGATTATGTGCTAGCTGGTCGGTCACTTCCGTTTTATATGGCATTGGCAACGGTGTTCGCTACGTGGTTTGGTTCTGAATCAATTCTCGGAGCTTCAACAAAATTTGCAGAAGGAGGATTTGGAAATGTTATTGAAGATCCTTTCGGAGCAGCGCTTTGTCTTATTATTGCTGGGTTGTTTTTTAACAGAAAGTTATACAACTTAAATTTCCTTACAATTGGAGATTATTTTAAGAATAGATACAACACGATCATTGCGATATTTCTTTCTGTTGCAATTATCATTAGTTATTTCGGATGGGTGGCGGCACAATTTTTAGCGCTTGGACTTGTTCTTTCAACAGTTATTCCTGCACTCTCTCTCCAATGGGCAATTCTTTTTGCTGCAGCGCTCGTAACCATGTATACCTTTTTTGGAGGAATGTACTCAGTGGCAACGCTCGATACTATTCAAGTGGTTGTTATTACACTTGGGCTTGGAGCCGTGTTTGCTTATGCGATGGCAAAGATAGGGGGAATTGATGCTTTGGTAGCGGGAACACCTCCGGAGTTTTGGCATGTTACACCAAGTATGTCTGGATCGTTAACTGAATGGATTATTTTTGTGACGGCGCTCATGACTATCGGTTTTGGTTCTATTCCACAACAAGATGTATATCAACGTGCCATGTCAGCAAAATCTGCCACTGTTTCTGTGTGGGCATCAGTTATTGGAGGGCTCCTTTATTTCACTATAGTGCTCATGCCACTTTTCATCGCAGGAGCTGCTCGTATCTTGTACCCTGATGTTCTAGAAAGTAATCCGCAGAATCTTGTCTTAACACTTATCCAGGATCATACGCCATTGTTCTTGCAGGTCCTTTTCTTCGGAGCCTTGGTTTCTGCTATTATCTCTACCGCCTCAGGTGCCCTCCTTGCCCCTGGGACGCTTCTTGCGGAAAACATTGTTAAGCCATTCTTTAGTGATATTTCAGATAAGCTTCGTCTTCATATTATTCGTATTGCGGTGATGTTGATTGCGGTAGGAGGTGTTGTGCTTGCACTACGGGATGATGCACGTATCTATGAACTAGTTGCGAGTGCGTATTCGGTTACTTTAGTAGCAGGGTTCATTCCTCTTGCTGTTGGGTTATACAGTAAGAAAGCAAATTCATTCGGCGCTCTTATTTCTATTGTTGCCGGTATGAGCACGTGGCAGTATTGGGAGCACTTCGTGGTGTCAGATATTCCTGGAACCTTCATGGGATTCACTGCTTCAGCTGTCGGTATGGTGATAGGAACTATTATCGGGCGATTTATTCAAAAGGAAGAGAAGGTAATGCTCTAATGATATACTAAAAATATGTTCGGATTTTCTTCTGAAAAAAGTAATAAAAAAATTCTTCTCTCTGGTGTTCAGTCAACAGGGACACTTCATTTTGGAAATTATTTTGGTGCGATGAAACAAAATATAGAACTTGGAAACGACGAAGCCTTTGACTCGTATGTGTTTATTGCAGACTATCATTCACTTACTACGGTGAAGGATAAAGTTGCTCTACGTAAAAGCGCCCTTGAAATTGCTGCAGCCTATATTGCGTGTGGGTTGGATACAAATAAAGTGACACTGTTTAGACAATCCGCTGTTCCTGAACACACTGAACTTGCTATCATTTTAAATAACGTGGTTACCATGCCATACCTCATGCGAGCACATGCTTTTAAAGATCATGAAGCAAAGAGCCAAGAAGTAAACGTGGGACTTTTCTGTTACCCGGTTCTTATGGCAGCAGACATTCTTATGTATGGAGCAGATGTTGTTCCTGTAGGACAGGACCAGAAGCAACACATTGAGTATGCGCGTGATATTGCAGGTTTTTATAATAGAGCGTGGAATGTTGAACAGTTTAAGCTGCCGCAAGATCTTATTATGAAAGATGTCGCTGTTGTACCTGGAGTGGATGGAGAAAAAATGAGTAAGAGTAAAGGAAATGTTATATCACTTTTTGGAGATGATGCTGATATCAAAAAAGCTGTAATGGGAATTGTGACTGATAGTGCTCATCCTGACGATAAGAAAAATCCTGACACTAATACTATTTTTAATATTCATAAACTTTTTTTGACACACGCTGAGATTGATGCACTTCGTTCAAAATTTGAACAAGGTGGATATGGATATAAGCAAGCAAAAGATGAACTACTTGAAACTATTATGAGATGGAGAACAGGGAAGAAAGAAGTGTTCGATGAACTTATGTCTAATCCCTCAAAAATAGAAGCACTTTTAGAAGAAGGGGGTAAGCGTGCTCGCGTCCGCGCACAGCAGACAATGAAAGAAGTAAGAACTCAGGTAGGATTGGAATAACAACGTTTTTTTGCTATAGTGAAATGATTATGCGTACGTATATTAAGGACTTATCGGCACATGTCGGACAGGAGATATCTGTCTCTGTTTGGGTTGATGTCAGGCGTGATCAAGGGAAAATGGTTTTTCTCGATCTTCGAGATGTTACAGGAAAAGCCCAGGCTATTGTTTTGCCTAATCATACGGAAGCCCTTGAGGTGGCACAAAGACTTCGCCCTGAATGGGTAGTGGAAGTCCGGGGACTTGTTAACAAACGTCCAGAGAAAAATATTAAACAAGGTGTACTTAATGGTGATATCGAACTTGAGGTTCTTTCTATTCTTGTTCTTAACGAAGCAGAAACTCCAGCCTTTGATATTTCAACAGATGGACGCGAAATCGGGGAAGAGGTTCGTCTTGAGAAAAAATATCTAGACCTTCGTCGTGCCCGTATGCAGAGAAATATTTCAATGAGACATAAGCTGATTAGTCATGTTCGTGCCTATCTTGGTGAACAATCATTCCTTGAAATTGAAACACCTCTTCTGACTAATCCAACACCAGAAGGTTCACGGTCATACCTTGTTCCGTCTCGTGTGCATCCTGGTAATTTTTACGCACTACCACAATCTCCTCAGCAGTATAAGCAGCTTCTCATGTCAGCGGGATTTGAACGCTACTTTCAAATAGCAAAGTGTATGCGCGATGAAGATACTCGCGGCGATCGTCAGCCAGAATTTACACAAATGGACCTCGAAATGAGTTTTGTCGTCCGTGAAGATGTGATGAAGTTAAACGAAGGACTATTAATTGATCTCGTTACAAAACTTTTCCCAGAGAAAAAAATTCAAACAGTACCATTTCCTGTTCTTACTTACGCAGAAGCAATGGAGAAATACGGAACTGATAAGCCAGATATTCGAACAGACAAAGAAGATGAAAACCTGCTAGCATTTTGTTGGGTGATCGATTTTCCGGCTTTTGAAAAAACAACTGAAGATACAGTTGATGGAAATGGTGACTGGACATTTACCCACAATCCGTTCACCGGAGTTAAGGATGAATTCATCAACGATCTTATGGAGAAGAAAAATATTGGTAACATTATTTCAACTCAGTATGATATTGCAATGAATGGTTACGAAATAGGTGGTGGAGGAATACGTCTTCATAAACCTGAGGCGTTACGTAAAGTATTCGAGATTATGGGATACAGTGATGAGCGTATTGAAACAAACTTTGGTCATATGCTAAAAGCCCTAGGCTCAGGCACGCCGCCACATGGCGGTATTGCATGGGGACTCGATCGTCTTCTGATGGTATTGCTTAATGAACCAAACATTCGCGAAGTAATGGCATTCCCAAAGACTGGTGAAGGAAAAGATATTCTTATGCAGGCTCCGTCTCCAGCGCCCGAAAAAACATTAAAGGAGCTAGGAATTACTTTACAGAAAAAATAATCTAGAATGAATAAAGGTGTGAAAAGATCAACGAAGGTTGATCTTTTTTCATGGTATAGTAACTATATGATTAAAAAAGCTCTTATAGGAATACTTATATTGCAGAGTATTTCCTTTTCTTATGCAGCACTTGAGACAGCTATTTGGATTCCTTACTGGAGAAAATCAGAAGGTGCTACATCTACGCTTGCGAATTTGGATAAGGTGACTCAAATAAGTCCTTTTGCGTATGAGTTACAAGCTGATGGATCCATAAAAGATGCGCTGAAAGCTACAGAGGAACCTTGGACGACGCTTATTAAAGAAGCAAAGAAAAAGAAAATAAAAATATATCCAAGTATACTGTCATACCCTCAAACTTCTACTGAACAGAACAGTGTGTACCTGCTTCTTGCTCAAAAGAAGAAACGACAAGCACATGTGCAGGAAATCGTAGCGCTCGTTAAGAAAAACAAATTTGATGGTATAGATATTGATTATGAAAATAAACTAGCAGACACTAGGCCGTATTTTTCTATTTTTCTTACTGAATTAGGTGTAGCTCTAAGAAAAGATGGAAAAAAACTTATCTGTACTGTTGAGGCACGAACGCCACCAGAAAGTAAGTATGCAACAACATCAAAAGAAATTCTCTCTCGAGTTGAGTACGCAAATGATTATAAGACGATAGGGAAGGTTTGTGATCAGGTTCGTATTATGGCGTATGACCAAGGGTTAGATGATGCTAATCTTGTTAACCAAAATAAAATCATGGGAGCTTTATACCGTCCTGTGGCAGATATTGAATGGGTTAAAAAGATAATGACGCTTGCGATGGAAGATATTCCAGCAAAGAAGTTATTTATTGGAGTGGCAACGTATGGATATAAATATGAAATTATTCCTGCTACAGCAACATCAAGTTTGCGATCTCCACGAATTGGTTCAATGAATTATAACTACACCGATGAATTGGTTAAGATGTTGAATATAACGCCTACACGTAATAGTGCTGGGGAATTGCACTTTACGTATGCAACTTCTACTGGGGTGGAGGGTGAGCAACTAGGTGGAATAAAACAGTTTCTTGTGTGGTATTCTGACGCTCAATCTATTGCTGACAAAATACGCATAGCAAAATTATATAACCTTGCAGGCATTGCAATATTTAAGATTGATGGAGGGCAGGACCCACGCGTATGGAGTGTTCTTAAATAACTATGTCAGATCAAGCCTTTACAATAAAATTAGATAGATTTGAAGGCCCGTATACCAAGCTTCTTGATCTTATTGAAGATAAGAAACTTTCTATAACAGAAATCTCTCTTGTCTCTGTGGCGGATGAATATATTTTGTATATAAAAAGTCTTGATCAAAAAAACCTTGTAGATATTTCTCAGTTTATTGTTGTAGCAAGTACGCTCATGCTTATGAAGGCAAAGTCTCTGTTGCCTGGAGTTGTGTATACAGAAGAAGAAGAGAAGCAAGTTCATGATCTAGAACATAAACTTGAACTCTACGCACTTTTAACAGGAGCGTCTGGGCGTATGAGAAATATTTTCATGAAGCAACGATTGTTTTCTCGAGAACGTATTGCGTATAAAGGTGGAGCAGTATTTGTTCCCGATAGACGTGTATCTTCTTCAATGCTTCAATCAATAGCCCATTTAACACTTGCTTCATTTGTTACTCCAAAGCAACTTGTCAAAGTTGCTGTTGAAGCGGCTCTTCGCATTGAAAATGTTATTGAATCACTACTTACTCGTGTGCGAGGTATGCAGGCGGTAACACTTCAAGGTCTTGCGGATGGAGCAAAAACAATCGAAGAAAGAAAGAAGCTTCTGATTGTTAATTTTATTGCACTCCTAGAATTGGTGAGAAGTGGTGCGATCCACGCTTCTCAAACTGCTGACGGTGGTGATATTGAACTAGTAAGCGCTCAAGCAAAGTAGCATGATAGAATATAGTATATGCTTCATAAACTCGTAACAATTCTTTTTCTTTCAGGTGAACCAATCAAGATAGATACACTGTCTTCACTTCTTGTTGTTCCGCGAGAGGAGATAGAAAAGCATATTGAAGAGCTTGGAGCAGCTTTAAATTCTATCGGACTTTCACTTCTTCGCAGTAATGATGGGTTGTCCATTGTTACGCAATCAGTTCAAGCACCACTTGTTGAAGCTTTTTGGCGAGAAGAGTTAGAGGGAGATCTTACACCCGCAACACTTCAAGTGTTAACATTAGTTGCGTATATTGGAACTCCAACACGTGAAGAAATATCCTATATTCGAGGGGTTCAGTCTTCTCAGTCAATTCGTACACTTACTGTGCGTGGGCTTATTTCGCGCACAGGGGAGGTTTGCGCTTTAACAGGAGATGCTCTCAAACAGTTGGGTGTGACTACCGTTGAGGAACTTCCCGATTACGCAACACTTCATGCGAGTTTTGTAGAAAAATTAGAAGCCCGTGGCATGTAAGGGGGTATGATACGAGCTTCACGCCATGACTATATAGAGTTATCGTATATCTACGGAGTTGCCGTAGTAATTGTTGTGTTTCTCTCTTTGGTTGCTCTTCCTGTGGATACTGCTAATTTTGGATTAATTGTACCGAAAGTTGAAGAGGCAGAATTTTCACCATATACACCCGCGGCTTTTAACAACGTAGTGGTTAAGGCTGAAGCGTATATTGTGTATGATCTCGTAGATAAAAAAGTTATAGCACAAAGAAACAGCACTATTCAATTACCTCTTGCTAGTATTACAAAAGTGATGACGGCTATAACTGCGCGCAGTCATTATCCTGAAGAAACAAAAATAATCATTAATCCTGGGAGCATTGAGGAGGGTTACGATTTAGGGTTAAAAAAGGGACAAGTGTGGAAATTGGATGAACTATTGAAATATACACTCGTTTTTTCATCTAATGACGGTGCTCATGCTATTGCAGATGGATTAGGTGGAAGGGAAAAGTTTATTGAACAAATGAATACTGATAGTGCGCTTCTTGGACTTGCTTTTACATTTACTGATCCAGCTGGCCTTGATGTTGGAGATGCAATAGGGGGAAAGGGTACCGCACTTGATGTGGCTAAGCTTTTTGGTATTGCACGTAAGAGATATCCTGAAATTTTTGAAAGCACAACAAAAACTCGCCTCAATGTTTTCGCCAGTAAAGATCCAATAACAGGTATTCCAAATACCAATCAGGAGATTACTAATCTTTTTGGCGCAGAGGCTTCTAAAACTGGCTTTACGGACAGCGCAGGAGGAAATCTCGGTGTTGTCGTGGATGTTGCTTTAGGGCACCCTGTAGTTATCGTGGTTCTTGGTTCAACTCGAGAAGCTCGTTTTGTGGATACGGAAAATCTGTACAAAGCGCTCCTCCAAAGTATCAAATAAAGCTTGTGGATTCTGATAAAAACGGTTGTTTTGCTTATGCTATACTTTAGACATGATTATATCGCTTAGTCTTTTCAAGGTTCTTTTACCAGCACTTTTCTCATTTATTATTGGCCTCCTTATTTCTTCACCCCTGATTACTTTCTTACAAAAGAATCAAGTTTGGAAAAAGAAAAGTGTTAAAAATACTATTGATGGAGCTATCGCGACCATTACACAAACCCTTCACAATGACGAAGAAAGAAAACTCCTACGCATGGGAGGGGTTGTCATCTGGGCGTCAGTGTTTATAACTACCGCAATATTCCTAGTTGTTTCGCATGTGTTCCCAACAGACTTAACAGCTAAGCTTGATTTTATTTCAAGAAATCAAACATGGCTCCCGTTGGTTGCTATGCTTGTTGGAGCTATTGTAGGAGGCGTGGATGACCTACTTGTTGTCGAAGCATTTAAAGGCAGACTTAATTCATACATTGGAGGAGGTCTTTCATTCCCTGTACGCTTAGCTGCAGTGGGAACACTAGGGCTTTCTATGGGGCTCTGGTTTTTCTATAAACTGGATGTCAGTTCAATTTATATACCTTTTTACGGAGATCTTTTTGTGGGAGGTCTTCTTTTTGTGCTCTTTTTTATTGTAGTGACTGTTGCACTTTTTTCTACAAGCGTTATTGATGGAGTGGACGGACTTTCGGGTGGTATTTTCTCGGCAATCTTTACTGCGTATGGATTCATTGCTTTCTATCAAAACCAAATTGATATCGCAGCTCTTTGCTTTATGATTGTCGGAGGAATTCTTGCTTTCCTATGGTTTAACGTTCCTCCTGCGGTGTTTATGATGGCTGAAACGGGTATTATGGCTCTCACGCTTTCTCTTTCTGTTATTTCTTTCCTTACGAATGCGGTAATGTATCTTCCTATTATTGCGCTCCCTCTTGTGATTACGACAGGTTCTGTGATTCTTCAGTTGCTGTGGAAGAAATTCTTTAAGAGAAAGTTATTTATTGTTGCACCACTTCACCACCACTTTGAAGCTAAAGGTTGGGCTAAGGCACAGGTAACTATGCGTTATTGGATTGTTTCTTATATCTGCGCACTGCTGGGAATAGTAATTGTAGTTATTAGTTAGCTATATGTTCGATAGAGTAGATAAGCCACTTCTCATAACGGTAATCGTTCTTTTAATTTCTGGGCTTATTATATTTGGATCAGCAGCCTTAGGTGTTCTTTCGGTCAACGAAGTTAAATTCTACGCTGTTATAAAAACACAACTTATTTATGCGCTCATCGGAGGGTCTGTTGCATTATGTTTGGGAACACTTATCCCGTATCAGTTCTACAAACGTTATGCATATCAACTATTCGGTTTTGCACTTGTTATAACCACTCTCGTGTTTGTTCCGGGTCTTCAAAGATACCACGGAGGAGCTCATCGTTGGATAGACATCGGACCGTTTTCTCTTCAACCATCAGAGGCTCTTAAGTTTGCTTTCGTTGGTGTTGTAGCGTTTTGGTGTACAAAGTATAGACACCTGTTCCGTGATATGCGGTATGGGTTATTGCCGTACCTTGCGGCTGCAGGAGTTGTGTCTGTGATTCTCCTTTCTCAGCCAGACTTTGGAACATATCTCGTTATTATGACCGCTTCCTTCGTTACGTATTTCGTGGGGGGTGCTCGCAAGAAACATATCTACACACTTATCATTGCAGGTATCATCGGTGTGGTGGTTCTTATCTCTTTAAGGCCATATATGTTGGAACGTGTTAAAACATTTTTGGACAGCGGACATGATCCGCGTGGTGCTTCTTGGCAGCTGAATCAGTCTCTCATTGCTCTCGGAGGGGGAGGGTTAACAGGACGCGGACTTGGGCAAAGCGTGCAGAAATTTAACTATCTTCCAGAGCCAATTGGAGACTCAATCTTTGCTGTCCTTGGGGAAGAATTAGGCTTTATTGGGGTCATATTTCTCATTACACTGTATGGTATAGTAGGGGTAAGGGGATTTGTTATTTCAAAGTATTCAAGAGATCAGTATGGTAGGTTACTTGCGATAGGAGTGGTTACTATTATCCTTACGCAAGCAACGCTTAACATTGGATCAATGCTTGGGGTGTTGCCGCTCAGTGGTGTGCCACTTCCATTAGTGTCTCACGGAGGAACTGCGCTCATGGTTGCACTCTTTGAGCTTGGAGTACTTCTTAATATTTCAAAACAATCTACATTAGTATGAAAATCGTAATTACAGGAGCAGGAGGGGGGCATTTCTATCCGTTACTTGCGGTTATTGAACGCGTTCGAAAGGAGTCATTTGTTCAGAAAATAATTCAACCAGAGGTTTTCTTTCTTTCTGACAAACCATACGACGAAAAGGCACTCTTTGGTCTTCAGATAAAATTTATTCAAATTCCTGCAGGAAAATTACGGGTGTATGCATCGCTTGAAACAGTAACGGATATGTTTAAGACTGCATACGGAGTATTGGTTGCCATCATCAAACTCTACGCTATTTATCCTGATGTAGTTTTCGCTAAAGGCGGATATGCTAGTTTCCCAACATTGTTTGCTGCTCGCTTCTTATCTATTCCAGTAGTGGTACACGAGAGTGACACAGTTCCTGGGAGAACAACTAAATGGGCAGGGAAATTTGCTTCTCGTATTGCTTTGTCATATGCAGAGGCTGCACCCTTTTATCCGCACGAACATACAGCTCTCACTGGGCAGCCAATACGCGAACTCCTTCTTCCTCCAGAAAATTTCGAACGTGTATATGGTGCCAAGGAGCGACCTGTTGTGCTTATTATCGGTGGTTCACAAGGAAGTAAGACACTTAATGAAGCCATCTTGCGCATTCTTCCAGAGCTTCTTACTAAGTATGATGTTGTGCATCAAACAGGAGAAGCCAATCTAGAAGAAATGAAGCAGGTTACTGCATCTATTTTGAGGGATCATGCCTATAAGGATCATTATTTTATTGACGGGTTTATTGATGTGGGAATATTTTATTCAAAAGTTGATCTTGTTATTACGCGTGCGGGTTCAATGATGTTTGAGATGGCAGTATGGCAAATTCCGATGCTCGTTGTTCCAATTCCAGAATCAGTAAGTCGCGATCAACGATCGAACGCTTATGCAATGGCGGGACGTGGGGTTGCTTCTGTGCTTGAAGAAAACAACTTATCTCCAACCATTATGATGACTGAAATCGGTCGTATCATGGATGACAAAGAAAACTACGCAAAGATGTCACAAGCTGGTCTTCAATTTGAAACATCTCGCACTGCCGCATCTACGATTGCTCGAGAACTTATTCGCATAGGACTTAGTCATTAATAATATATACATATATGGAAAAGAAAATTGTCACAAGATTTGCACCGTCTCCTACAGGATTTATGCACGTAGGTGGTGTTCGTACTGCTCTCTATGCGTGGGCGTGGGCACGAAAAAATAATGGGACATTTATTTTACGTATTGAAGACACGGATAAGGCGCGAGAAGTAGAAGGTTCTATTCCACATATTATCGAATCACTCAAGTGGCTCGGTATTACGTGGGACGAAGGAGTTGATATTGGTGGACCAAATGCGCCGTACCTTCAATCAGAACGCCTTTCGTCATATAAAAAATATGCACAGATTCTTATTGATAAAGGATATGCATACGCTGACCCATATTCGGAAGAGGAAGTAGCAGCATTCCGTGCTGCTGCAGAACAGGAGAAGCGTGCGTTCCTATACCGTGATCATAGACCAACGACGACAAGTGTATGGGACGGAACGACATCTCTTCGTTTTAAGGTTCCTGAAATAAAAAGTTACACATGGACTGATGCAGTTCGTGGTGAGCTCTCTGCAGGAGAAGAGGCACTGGATGATTTTGTGTTGATTAAGAGTGATGGATATCCAACCTATAACTTCGCACATATTATAGATGACTTAGAAATGGGAGTTACGCATATTATGCGAGCGGACGAGTTCATTGCATCTACTCCAAAGTTTTTGTCTCTCTATGATGCTCTTGGTATTGTTCCACCAGTGCTTGTGACACTTCCACCAATTCTTGCTCCAGAAGGAAATAAGAAACTCGGTAAGCGCGATGGAGCTAAGGATATTTTGGAATATAGAAAAGAAGGATATCTACCAGAAGCGATGGTGAACTTCTTAGCGTTTCTTGGATGGAATCCAGGAGGTGAAGTTGAAATTATGACACCGGAAGAAATTGTTGAAGCGTTCACTATCGAACGAATTCATAAATCAGGTGCCATGTTAAACGAAGAGAAGCTTCTTTGGATAAACAAAGAGCATATGAAGAAAAAAGATACTACCACTCAGTTGGAAGCAATCAAACCCTACATGAGCGGGTATGGAGATGAACTTCTCACAAGATTACTGCCTACTATCATAGATCGCATTAATACATACGGTGAACTTGTTTCAATTGAAGAATCAGAGTTTCGGTTCTTTATTACACGTCCACAAACAGAAATGGAGCGAGTGCTTTTTAAAGATGATGAACCACACGTTGCTCTACGGCACCTCACTAAAGTAAAAGAACTTCTAGAGACGGCAGATTTTTCTTCTCCTGAAGCTGTAAAAGCAAGTATTATGCCTTACGCGGAAACGGAAGGGAAGGGGAATGTGTTGTGGCCGCTTCGTATGTCTTTGTCAGGACAGGAAAAGTCGGTAGACCCTTTTACTATTTGTTACGTGCTTGGTAAAGAAGAAGTATTCGCGCGTATTGATGCTATCTGTCACACATTACGCTCATAAACTGTTATACATAGATAGTATGCATCACCTTCGAAACCTCTTTATCGCCCTCATCGTTATTTCTACAGTTACTTTTTTTGGAGTAACTAATACCTACGCTGAAACAGCAGAAGAGTTGCAATCAAGTATTGATTCGTTGTCTTCAAAAATCCAAGCACTCGATAAAGAGATTGCTGAGTTTAATAAGAAGATTAGTTCAACTCAAGGTGAAGCAAAGACGCTAAAAAGCGCACTAGCATCTCTAGAGCTACGACGTGGCGTTCTTGCGAAAGAAATAGATCGTACACGTTTAAGAATTACAGAGACACAAAGTAGTATTGTTGTTACTGAAGAGAAAATAGAAGTAACACAAAGCAAGCTTACTCAAAATCAAAAGGCATTAGCGGAAACATTACGTTCTCTTGTATATCAAGATGCCAGTATTCCGCCATTTGTTCGCACACTCTCAAACGGTGCGAAGTTTTCTGATATGGTAGAAGAGCTTAAACGTTCTGCGGATGTTTCAAACGCTATCCAAGCAAAGGTGGAGTTACTAGCAACAACACGGGTTGATTTAGGAAATCAAAAAACACTCTACGAAACCAACAAGCAAAAGTTGGAAAATCTGAATGTCTCACTTGCTGATCAAAAGCAATTAGTGGAACAGGCAAGTAAAGATAAAAATACACTCCTCGCTGAAACAAAAAATAAAGAGAGTGAATATCAGAGGCTCTTAGCAGAGAGACAAAAGAAAAAAGGGGAGTTGGAGGCCGAAATGCTTGATGTTGAATCAAAGCTTAAAGTGATAACTGACGTAACGAAACTTCCAAAAGTTGGGAAGGGGACACTGCAGTATCCGCTCGCAAATGTAACAATTACTCAATACTTCGGTAACACGCCATTTGCAAGTAAGAATCCGCAAGTCTATAACGGTGGCGGACACAACGGAGTTGACTTTTCTGCTAAAGTTGGTACTCCGATACTTTCAGCTGCTGGCGGAACGGTGCTTGGTACTGGTGATACTGATAAAGCCTGCAACGCTGTTTCGTATGGTAAATGGGTACTTGTAAAGCACGCAAACGGCCTTACAACACTCTATGCCCATCTTTCTGTTATTCAGGTCTCTGCTGGTCAATCTGTGACTTCTGGACAGAAACTGGGACTCTCAGGTAACACTGGATATAGTACTGGTCCACATCTTCACTTTACTGTGTACGCGTCGGATTCAGTTCATATCTCAGGTCCTACAGAATATAAATCAAAGGTATGTGGAACGTATTTAATTATGCCACTTGCTCCAGCCTCAGGATACCTCAATCCGCTCAGCTACTTCTAAGCTATTTTCAAATTGGGTATCTATAGTAGACTTAAAGCATGATTTCCTTTTCTATTCTATCCTTCATACTCATTGCCTTGGTTGTGTTTGCGATTGGTGTGGCGGTAGGTAATGCGGTGATTACTTCTAAGAAATAAACTAGCATGATCACTTTCACTATTGCAGCATTCATATCAATTCTGTTTACAATTTTTCTCGTTGGGTTCGGTATAGGGCTCTGGCTTACGCTAACGTATAAGTCCTAGGTAAAAGAAGCAGATCCTGCTTAGTTATTGATAATATTGATAAGGGTGTTAGGGAAAGAAAAATGGTATAATTTGTACATTACACATGGAATTACCTTGGTTAGATCTTGTAGAACAGATAGCCGTAATTGTTACAGCTCTTACTGTTGTTATTGCACTTATACAATATGCTGACGCAAAGAGTAGAGATGCTATTTCTTCTTGCATCGATCAGGTAGCTTTTTTTAGAGAAAAAATTCTAGGAAAGCAAAATGAATTCACCGCACACATGACTGATGCCTCTAAGGGAGGGAGTGAAAATTTTGCTTTTCTTAGATTGCCTTTACCTAATCCAGCCACTTTAGATAATCTTATTAAAACTCAACCCGAGCTCTCTAGGCAACAATTAGAAACAGCTTTAAAAGACAGAGATACTTTGAATTTTCACACAAATATATTAAATATGGTAGAGGAGTTTTCTCTACGTGTTAAGTATTCCTACACGCATGATAATCCAGCCCTTACATCTCTTAGAAGTGCCTTTGTAGAGCTAGTAGAAATTCATGGCACTTATTTGCTGTTCGTTAGAGATGTTTCTACAGGGAACAAAGTTTACTCATCAATATTGGAATTGTATAAAGAATGGAATACGCCAGATTTAGATAAGCGTCCGATAAAAGAAAGATTGGAAGAGTATTTGGAGAAGAGAAATAAGTAGATAAATTCCTGAAAACACTTGCTGTGTGCAGCACGAAATTTTCTAATGAAACAGAGTAGGGGGCAAAGCCCCTTCCGTGAGAAAAACTATAATTATCTATTTTGAACCACCACCTTTACCTCCTTCGGCAATTATGGTGTTATTGAATGTTGAGTTGCCACCATCTGATTCGTTAGTTCCTCCTTGCCCAACTACCACCGAGTAACTTCCAGGTACAACAGATAATTTTTCTACGTGAACAACTCCACCTGAGCCACCGCCGTGACCAGCTTGTCCATGGGTTGAGTTGCCTCCAGCGCCTCCACCACCAACCATGAACATGCTCACTGTGCCCGTACCTTGTGAGGCGTTGTTCTTCTTTGAGAAAAACCTCTTAGTAAGCTCCTGTACACCTACAAGAATAAAAAAACCTCCAACCAAAACTAGTATAAGTCCGAGAGTCCCAATAGGGTCAGTGATCATATCTTTGATAAATTCTACTGCTGAGTTTTTTGCTGCAGACCAGCTGATTGATGTATCCATCCTTTAAGTATATACGACTTACGGATGTGGATAAACTTCATAAGCCCCCTCAAGGAGATAGTCGTAAAAGAAGCATTGTGCGACATTGGCATAATAAAGCGAAAGGTTTCCCCTCCAGTATCTACAACGTTTTAAACCACAGTCTGATTGAGTTGGCACAAGTTGCGTTAAACTTATGCTCCCTCACCTAGCTGCGCGGATTCAAATCTTTTCGACTGCCGCTTCCCTTATTGTGTAGATTTCAATACATACCAAAAAGCCATTTTTTCGGATTTTGAAGAAAATCTGATTTTTGAGTATTCTAGGCATTTTTATTCTAAATCCCTCAACCCCTCTTAAAGACCCTTTTAGATACCGATACTTAGCTTGCTAACGTTTACATCAATTGATATACTTACCGTATGAAATCTCCAAGCGAGAAAGATGTTACGAGACCTATGTCGGATGATTTTTCTAAGAGCTTTATGTATTCAATTCATGAGCTCTATTTTCTCGTGCAAAAACACCTCGAGCAGGTACTCTCTAAACATAAGTCACTCTCGTTCTCACAGTTCCTTATCTTAGTAGGCTTTAAGTGTTCACCAACGATAGCTGTCTCACAGTCTTCTATTGCAGAACGTCTTAACCTCACGGAAGCAACTGTCTCACGACATGTTTCTACGCTTGTTGCTCTTGATCTTCTTTCTCGCACCGAAGATCTAAGTAATAGACGAAAGTACACCATCACACTTACCTCAAAAGGAAAAAAGGTATTCGATGCAGCAAGCTCTCTTATCGATAAAGAACTCAGTGTTATCTTTTCATCAATCAAAGAAAAAGATCGCGCAGGTATTATGAAAAACTTCTCAACCATCCTCTCACAGCTTCAAAGCAAGAAGTGATTTATTATTTAATGACATTACTATGAATAGACATATAGAAAAAATTATTACAGACGCAAAGGATATCCGAAAGGAATCATGGAGAGTTTATCGTGAACAGCCAAAGTGGTATCAGATTATAGAATTAACAGGCTTTGTTATTGTTGTGATTGTCGCGCTTTTGAGTCTAGGCGGAGACATTGCCCAAGTTGAAGAAACAAAAGCAACTCGAGTTGTGGTTGTTACCCCTGTTTCAGAGCTTGCAAACACAGACTCTAATCTCCCTCTTCTTGGAACAGTTACTTCTACAAGTGAAGCAACAATTCGAGCTGAATCTTCTGGAAAATTAACAAGAGTATATAAAAAACTTGGAGACTATGTTGTAGCAGGACAAGTTATTGCTGAGTTTGAAAACTCTGGTGAACGAGCTGCTGTGCTTCAAGCGGAAGGAGCGTATGATTCTGCTAAAGCGTCTCGAGATATTTCTAAGATCAACTCTGGAACAAGTAACTCTTCTCTTGCTGAAGCAAAAACAAACGCACTTAACGTTATTTCAAGTGCGTACATCAGTATGGATGATGTTATCCGTGTAAAAACAGATACATTCTACGGTAATCCTCGAAATGCAGATGCTCGATTCCTTCTTGCTGTTCCTGATTCAAGTCTCATCTACTCTCTTGAAGTTCAAAGAAAAGCTATAGAAAAAATGCTTGTAGCTCGTGACGCGAAGAATAGAACTCTTAGCACTGGAAGTGATCTTGTTGGAGAGTTAAATATCATTGGAAACGAAGTTCAGATGATAAAAACATATTTAGACGACCTTGCTTCTGCGTATACAAAAGCAATTCCTGATTCAACGTATTCACAAGCAACTATCGATGGAGGTAAAACATCTGTTGGAGTTGCTCGAAGCACTATTTCAGGAACAGCTTCTTCTATTACAGGAAGTCGCACCTCTTTAAACGCATCAATTGCAGCGCTCGAAATTGCAGGGAAGACCTCAGGAGACACTTCAGGTAACACAGCTTCTGCTGATGCAATGGTTAAACAAGCGCTTGGTGCGTATAATGCCGCCCTCTCTCGTTTGGAGAAAACAGTTGTTCGTAGCCCTATTACGGGAACACTAAATTCATTTTCAATTGAAACAGGAGATTTTATTTCTGCGTTTACAGAAATAGCAGTTGTGTCGAATAACGGTGCGCTCGAAGTTCTTGCATATGTAACAGAAGATGATGCAAAGCGTATCTCTGCTGGAAATGAAGTGCTTATTGATGGAACAACAAAAGGTATCATTACTCGAATTGCTTCTGCTATTGACCCGCGTACAAAAAAGATTGAAGTGCGTGTAGGTATCAAGGACGCCACAACCACACTCATTAATGGACAATCAGTTCGTATTACCATTACTCAAAGTAAAACTAAAGTTACTTCAACGAGTGGACCTATTAAGATTCCCCTCTCTGCGCTTAAACTTACTCCAAGCGGCGCTTTTGTATTCACTATGAGTGCAACTAGTTCCCTGATTGCGCTCCCTGTTAAGGAAGGTGCAATTCTCGGTGAAGAAATTCAAATCCTCTCTGGATTAGATGGAACAGAGTCTATTGTCACAGATGCTCGTGGATTAAAAGCAGGAATGGTGGTTGAAGTTAAGGGAAACTAATACTACTTTTATGCACTCACTCTGGACATTTTTCCTCAAAAAACGAGCGTTTACGTACTTGCTCATGATCGTTCTCATTTTAATGGGACTTACTTCTCTCGTTGCTATTCCTAAAGAATCATCACCTGAAATTATTATTCCGATGGGTATTGTTTCAACTGTACTTCGCGGCGCTTCAGCTGAAGATACTGAAAAACTTATTACTGATAAGTTGGAAAGTGAAATTACAAACGTTGAAAATATAGATAAAGTTACTTCTTCTTCTCAAGAAGGTGTTTCTGTTATTACTGCACAGTTTAATGCCTCAGCAGATATTGAAAAATCAATTCAGGATTTGAAAGACGCGGTTGATCGCGTGAAGGGCGAGCTTCCAGCAGACGCCACGGACCCCATGGTAATGAAAATAAACTTTGCAGATCAGCCAATGCTTATTGTGTCTGTTTCGCAAGATTTATCTCCCGCAGGAATGACAGCTCTTGGAGATGACCTTGAAATTCAGCTTAAAAAAGTTGAAGGAGTATCTAAGGTTGAGATCTCAGGTACTCGTGATCGTGAAATACAGGTTGTGGTACGAAAGGAGCAGCTTGCTAACTACGGGCTAACACTTAACCAAGTTATTGCCGCTATTGCAGGAGCAAATGCCTCATCCCCTATTGGAAGCATTACTGTTGCTGATGTTGACTACCCTATTAAATTTGCTGGTTCAATTGAAAACGCAATTGAAGTTCCAGAAATTACTATTCAAACAGCCTCAGGGGTTCCAGTGTACTTGCGTGATATCGCATTCATCGCTGATGGACTTGCTGCGCCGTCTACATTTTCACGTATCTCAGTGCAGGGCGCACCATCGGAGAACGCGCTTACACTTAATGTGTATAAGAAGTCTGGTGGAGATGTAACAAAGATCGCTAAAGCAACGCGAGAAAAAATAGAAGAGCTCAAGAAGACAACATTATCAGGCGCTCAAGTTGTTGTATCACTTGATACTGGAGAGCTTGTAAAGAAAGACTTAAGTGATCTTACAAAAACTGGACTTGAAACTATTTTCCTTGTGATGCTTGTGCTCTTCCTTACGATTGGATGGCGTGAGTCACTCGTTGCTGGACTATCTATTCCGCTTTCGTTTGTAATTGCTTTCACGGGATTATATCTTTCAGGAAACACTATTAACTTCATGTCCCTCTTCTCGCTTATTCTTGCGATCGGAATTCTCGTGGACTCTGGTATTGTGGTGGCCGAAGCCATACATACTCGGTTAAAGAAATATGGAAGCGCTGAAGGTGCCGCTATTGCCTCAATTAAAGAATACGCATGGCCTCTCATTGCAGGAACCATGACAACGGTTGCAGTGTTTGCCCCACTCTTCTTCCTTTCTGGAATTGTTGGTAAATTTATTTCATCTATTCCGTTTACCATTATCTTCGTTCTCCTTGCATCCATTGTGGTAGCGCTCGGGTTTGTTCCTCTTCTTGCAATACTTCTCACGAAAGATCACAAGAGTCGCTTTGAAGATATTCAGGAAGCGTGGTCAGAAAAAGCACAAACGTGGTATAAAGGATTTCTCGGACGCATCCTCGATAGTCGAAAATCTCAGAACAGATTCTTTGCGCTACTTGCTATCGGGTTTGTTCTCGCTATAGCGCTCCCTGTCACTGGACTTCTTAAGGTTTCTTTCTTCCCGCAAGATGACCAAGATTATGCCTTTGTTTCAATTGAACGCCCTCAAGGAACCCCTCTTACAACGACAGACCTTACAGTGCGTGAAGTAGAAGAAATTCTCTACACAAGTCCATATATTGAATCTTTCGTTACAACGGTTGGGGCTAGTTCTGCTCTTTCTGGTTCTGGAGGCGGGTCAGGTTCTAAGCTTGCGAACATCACTGTTATTCTTCCAAAAGAACGAGAGCTTTCTTCAAGTGAAATTGTAGAAAAATTACGACAAGCATTAGCTCCAGTTTCTTCAGGCGTTGTTAAAGTTGATCAAGGAAATAACGGCCCTCCAAGTGGAGATCCTGTTGTTATTAAATTCCTGGGAGATAACTTAGAAGAACTCAGTGAAGCGGCAGCAAAAGCAGAAACCATTCTTTCTTCTATCGAGGGAGCGCAAGATGTAACAACCTCTCTACGGGATGATGGTACTCAGTTTGAAATCTCTGTTGACCGTGTGAAAGCAGCTCAAGTGGGACTCTCTGCGGCTTCGGTTGCTCAACTTCTTCGAACGTCAGTTTCTGGAGTAACAGCGACGACAATTAAAAAATCAGGTACGGATATAGACATTGTGGTAAAGACTGATCTTAATCCTGACTTTATTAATCCAGAAGATACTAACAACACCACGATTGATAGTATCAAGGGTCTACCCGTTGCAACTCCGTCTGGCACAATACTCCTTGGTTCTCTTATTACTACAAAGATAACTGAATCTCGTGCTGTTATTAATCACGAAGATCAAAAGCGTATAGCAACAGTAACAAGTAAGCTTAGTGCTTCAGGTAATGCTCTTGTTGTAACATCTGAATTTCAGAAGCGAGAAAAAGAGCTTGGTCTCCCTGACACTGTAACAGTGAAGTACGGTGGAGATAATGAAGAAATTAATAAGACATTTACTGAAATGGGTCTCGCACTTTTGGCTGGTATGGCAGGAATGCTTGCTATTCTTGTACTTGAATTTAATTCATTCCGGTATGCGTTCTATCTTCTGTTTACGATCCCCCTTTCTCTTATCGGAGTATTGGGAGGTCTCACTATTACTGGGCAAGCACTTTCGTTCTCATCGATGCTTGGACTCATTGCGCTTGCTGGAGTGATCATAAACCACGCCATCATTCTCTTAGATTCCATTCTACATAGACTGGATCATGAGAAAGAAGAATCTGATGGAGGTAGGTCATCTAAAAATCTTCGAGATACGATTGTGGAAGCTTCTGCAATTCGACTTCGCCCAATCTTTCTTACAACGCTCACCACAGTGATCGGTATGATTCCACTTGCTCGCGTGTCTGCACTCTGGGGACCGCTTGCGTTTGCAATTATGTTCGGACTTGCGTTTGCGATGATTCTTACGCTTGTGCTCATCCCGGTATTCTTCTACAGATACCCAGGAAAAAGATATAAGCACTTAAAGTAAAACAAAATATAAACCCCCACATGTGTGGGGGTTTTATTTGACCGGAATTCCTATTCTCCGATGAATACTCGAGAGCTCCCGCCTTGGTACACAATATATGTGGTGCATCCACCGTAGGCAGCATGCCTATCAGTCTCTTTATTGTGGATTTCTTCGAGGCGCCTTCTTGCTTCCTGAGCAACACTCTCTTCCAGATAGTAAAGCGCAGATGGGTGGTCCATAGCAGAAATAATCTGCTGTTCAGTAGAAACACATTTTGAATACTGAAAGCCAGGGCATGACTTCAAATGAAATCGGTATCCCCGCTTCTTCTCGAAGAGTGTATCCACTTCTTTCCTGGTCACCTCTTCACCGTATTCCAGGGTTGGCCAGAGCCCTCTTTCAAGGAAGTAGTCCAAATCTGATGAGTGGGCGATTTCAAGTTGGCCACATTTAGCGCATGGAAATCCAAGCATAAGAGCCTCCTTTAAGTACAAGTTGTACTGATTCAACCACTAAACGGTTTCTCTGTCAATTTAAGCATTCTTTCCAGCAACGTGCCCCGTTGTCCAGCAAAGCTGAAGAGAATATCCTCCCGAAGGTCTATCAATATGAAGTACGTCTCCGGTAAGGAAGAGCCCTGGTACGATACGAGATTCCATCGTCTTTGTATCGACTTCAGTGAGTGGTACACCACCTGAAGAAACAATAGCCTTATCTTTTCCTAGAAGTTCTTTCACATGGAAAGGAATCGCTTTGATCGTTTCAATAAGTTTAACTCGTTCTTCACTTCGTACACTGTGACAGAATGTATCACCATCAATTTCTGCAAGCTTAAGAATATGAGTCACAAGCGATGAAGGGATAAGCATTGAAAGCACATTTTTAATTTTACGGTTACTTTCTTCAACAAGAATATTCTGAAGCTCTGTTTTTAGTTTTCCTTCATCCTTTGCAGGGAAAAGATCCAGTGTTATTACAACCTCTCCGTATTTTAAAAGTTCCCCAACGTCTTTACTCATGTTCAGTACTGTTGGACCACTTATTCCGACATGAGTGAAAAGAAGTTTACCTTTGTAAGCTTCCTGCTTTTTATTATTTTGAAATGTAGTAAGTTTTATATCAGTCAAAGCAACACCACTTACTTTTTTAACCCACGCGTCAGTAAGAGCAATAGGAACAAGGGCTGCATTGTTTTCAACAATTGTATGATGTAGCTTCTTTAGCCATTGGAAGCCTTCTCCTGTCGAACCTGTTTCAGGGCGAGATGTTCCTCCTGTCGCAACAATCACCTTTTTCGCAAAGATTTTATTACCACTCTTCGTGAGAATTGAAAATGTTTCCCCGTCTTTTTCTTTCGTGATACCTGCAACAGTCGTACTTTTGTGAATTTGTACTTTACCTGCTTTCATATATTCATACAAAACATCAAACACAGATTGAGCTGAGTTTGATACTGGGAAAATTCTACCCTCATTTTCTTCTTTTGTTTCCATTCCTCGTCCATTAAAAAACGCTAATGTGCTAGCTACATTCCATTGTGAAAATGTTGAAAAAAGAAACTGATCATTTCCTTTGTATTTTGCCAACATTGCACGGTCGTCAGTTTTATTATTGGTTACATTACATCTTCCTCCACCCGTGATGAGAAGCTTCTTACCGAGCTCTGGGTTTTTTTCAAGTAGAAGGACAGATTTCCCAGCTTCCCCAGCTGTTCCTGCTGCCATCATTCCACTAGCTCCTCCTCCAATAACGACTACGTCCCACAATGTGCTTCCTGAGGGCATTGTAGTCATATTAGTGTACGTTCTGCTTATTCCATTCGTAGAGTGTTACCGCAACAGCATTTGAAGCATTCAGTGATTCACAGCGCTGATCAATATCTATTGAAAGTCTAAAGTCACATACTTCAAGCGTCTTTGGGCGAATACCTTCTCCTTCGTTTCCAATTACAAGTACCATCGGTGTATCAAATTCTGCTGTCTTTAGTTTTGTTTCACCTTCTCCGTCGAGTGCGTATGTCCAGTACCCCTTCTCCTTTAGGTTTCTGATGGTTGTGTTTACGTTTGTAATATGAACAATAGGGAGAGAAAACACAGCTCCCGCTGAAGTTTTAATTACCGTGCTTGTTACCTGTACTTGGTCATGTTCTGGCATAAGGATTCCTGTTGCTCCAAACGCAAGCGCTGATCGGATAATAGCCCCCACATTGTGTGGGTCCTGTAACTCATCAAGAAGGATGAACAGAGGCTGCTTAGAGCTCTTTTTTGCCTTCTGAAGGGCCTCTTCCATAGAGGTGTAGATCTTTCGATCGTTAAGCTGAGCACACACACCTTGGTGGGTTGCTTCTCTTCCTGTCATACTCCCCATTTCTTCAGGAGTGATTCGTTCGTGCTTAATGCCGTTCTTCTGAAGAAGCCCAATTACCTTACCGTCAGCTTCTGCTGCAGGGGTAAGAAATACTCGTTCAATAAGGCCTGGTTTTTCTACTTTAAGCGCCTCAGCGAGTGAGTTACGTCCATAGAGATATAGGTTAGTCATGTGTGCAGTATAGCACAATAAAACGATTTCTCAAAGATGTAAAGAGATACAAAAAGAACAACGTTTTGGCGTTGTTCTTTGAGTGCTGCTTAGATTTTTTAGTTTACGGCAGTGAATGTAACTGTTGTTGGAATCGTAAATGTAGCTTCTGTGGCAATCCAATCATCGCAATCATAATCCCCTATTTGTTCGAGATATGAATTAGGTGATCCTTGAATATCTCCTGTTACGCCAATATTTGCTGTGACTGCTCCGATGTCAGTTGTGCTTTTTAGTTTGAAGCCTTGTGTAGGTGTCTTAGAGTTCCATACGTATGTCATGCCATCTCGCATGATAAATGTTACGTTAACTTTTTGGCCACTGTAGTTTGCTGTGAATTCTCCGCGAACAAGTTTCTTGTCTAAGTATACAGTCCCCTTTGTTTCTTCACCGTTGATGTATTGATTGACTGAACACTTATATGTCGCTTCCTCTTGTTTTGCTAATTGACTGAACGCCATCTTCTTACCTTCAGGTGTAGAAGTTACTGGCGTTGAAGTTGCTACTTCTTGATTGTTTACAAGAGCTGTTTCTTTATTTGCTTGTGAATAATATATAACCGCTACTAATAGTGCGACAATCGCAGCCCCAAGTATCATTTTTGTTCCTGTTTTCATATGTTCTAAGTATAGCGCACTTTTTTGCAGGTCAATGGATAGAAAATGTAAGATTTTACCCTGTGTCACCATCATATATACTGTATGGAGCCATTATCAACAATAATTCAAAATCAATATGGCATTTATCTTTATATTCCTGCTCATCGCATTGGTAATCGTGCTTATCAGTATCCGTCAGATCAACCAATACCAGCGTGGTATCAAGTTTACGTTCGGGAAATTTACAGAAGTTATGGAACCGGGATGGCGCCTCGTGTGGCCAATCATTCAAAGTTCTCAGAAGGTAGATATTCGAACTAAAGCGGTGGATGTGCCTGATCAGAAGGCTATCACACGGGATAACGTTTCTATTACTGTGAACGCTGTTATTTACTACAAGATTAGTGATGCATCAAAAGCTATTCTTGAAGTAGAAGATTACAAGTATGCTATTTTCCAGTACGCACAAACAACAATGCGAAATATTGTTGGTGAAGTAACGCTCGATGAACTACTTGCATCTCGAGATAAGATTGCAGATAGAATTCGTGAGATTGTTGATAGCGAAACTACCTCATGGGGGCTTAAGGTTCAAAATGTTGAACTTAAAGATGTAAGTCTTCCTACGGAGCTTGAGCGAGTAATCGGAAAGCAGGCTGAAGCTGAACGAGAGAAGCGGGCAGTTATTATTACTTCAGAAGGAGAACTTGCTGCTTCAGAAAACATGGCCAAAGCAGCAGCAATGTTATCGTCTGCTCCTGGAGCTCTTCATCTTCGAACGCTACAGTCTATTAACGACATGTCATCTGACCAATCAAATACAGTCGTATACATGCTCCCAGTTGAAGCATTAAAGGCGCTCGAAGGGTTTGCAAAGAAGGGTTAGAAATACTCTTTCTAAAAATAAAACCGCACATGTGTGCGGTTTTATTTTTAGAAGAATCTTCGTACGACAGCACTTGCTACTGCTTCGATGTTTAACGTATCGGGATCAGGATAAATTTTCTTAAACTTTTTGTTTGCTGGGATGAGCACCGGTTTCCCTTTTTCCATATTAAAGTATTTAAGCGTGTACTCTCCCTCCATCTGAGCAACAACGATATCTCCTTTAAGTGGCTCTCGTCCACGTTCTACAACCACAAGATCTCCATCAAAAATTCCGGCGTCTTTCATAGATTCCCCTTGCACTTCCAAAAGGTAGGTTCTTCCCTTTCGTCGCATAAGCATGCGATCTAGAGAAATTTTTTCAATGGTGCTTGCTTCTTCTGTTGTCGGGAATCCAGCTTGAATATTTCCAAGTTTCATAAATCCTCCAACAATGCCCATAATGAGGCGTCTCCCTTCTTTAATAAATACTCCCTCCTCAGTAAGTCGCTTCACTTTATAAGCAACGGTATTTTTAGATTTTACTCCAAAAAGTTTCTTCATCTCTTCATATGTTGGTACGCGCTCGTGTTCGTCGTAGAAAGCTATAATTTTATCTGTTTCAGTCATGATATGAGTATAGTAGAACAAATGTTCTACAGCAAGAGAAAAGTAATATTTACCTGTGTATAACTAGAAGAGTCCTCTCTGTAAACAAAAACCCCACGCGAGATGGGGTTTTAATGGCTTTCAAATAAGGCTATTGCCCGTTCCCGTTGTTGCCTGCAGGAAGCTCTAAGTTGATTGAAGCACTAGGGTTTTGAGTGTTGTCATCTTTCATGATAAGTGGAAGTCCGTATACAAAGATAACGACCATAAATAGTGCCGCTACGACGATTCCGATAAGTATTCCTGATCCACCTGAGTTGTCACTTGGGTTGTTTGTTACAGTTGCCATGATTGTTGTGTTGATTTAATAGTTACATTTCATATGACGTAGAATACGATTAAATATTACAAGTATTTCTCCCTAAGTAGTTCTTTTTAGTTGAGAACGAAGTTCTTTATAATTAGGAATTGTTTGTTCAATCAGTGCCCAAAATTTCTTAGAATGATTAAATTCTCCGAGGTGACATAGTTCGTGTACGATAAGATAATCTGCGACTTCAGGTGCTAGAAAGAGTATTCTATAACTAAAATTAAGATTACTTTGTTTTGAACAGCTCCCCCACCTTGATGTTATGTTTTTTACTGCAATATTCCTCCACGCATATCTGTAATGAATATTGAAATGAAGAAGTCTTTCTTGGATAAGTGTAAGAGCTTGTTGTTTAAAATCTTCAAAATCCTTTTTGTTATTTTTTGGAATGAGAGAACGAGGAGATTGTTCTATTCTTTTTTGTATAAGAGATACTTTCTTTTCTATCCAAATATTTTTTTCCTGAACAAATTCTTCAGCTCTTTGTATATTCATTCGATGCGGCACTGTTACAATAACCCTCATGTCAGAGCCAATAGTTATCCGTAGATGACGCGCGCGGACACTTCTCTTGAATTCGTAGCTAATCATTAGTACCAGCAGATTACTGGATTTTGCCCCCAGGTTTGTTGTATATAAGAACGTACATCATAGAGCGACCCTATTTCGTCAATAAGTCCAGCTTTCTGTGCAGCAACACCTAAAAGAGTAGAGCCGTCTGCTAGTTCTCGTATTTTTTCTATAGCTAGATTTCTGTTGAGTGCAACTGATTCAAGAAAGTTCTCATGGACGATTTTCACGTCGCGTAAAATAAGATTTTTTTCATCATCTGTAATTGCTTTGTCAGGGTTCCCAACATCTTTATATTTTCCAGTAGAAAGCTGGATAAAAGTAGTATCTTTATCAATGTTTTCTCCATATGAGGCAGTCACTCCAATTCCTCCTACATCAGAATTTTTAGAAGCGAAGATTGGTTTTGCTGGACTTATTGCCCAGTAAGCAGCTGATGCACCAATGCTCCTTATAAGGCCAATAACAGGTTTATTTGAGCGCTTAATAGATTCGGCTATTTCTTCTCCTGCAACAGGACTACCTCCACCTGAATCAATTTCAACGATAATGGCATTAACCTGAGATGCCTTCTGCGCCTCGTCAATAATCATTGTTATATATTCACTAGAGATAATGTTTTTTTCATCTGCAGAAATTGATTGATCATCTTTCCACCATGGCGGTACGTAACTGGTAATTCCACCTCGTACGGCTACTCCTACCACATTACAAGCTTCTCCTGTGGTGGCGTTGTTAAGATCAAGTCCGCTCCCTTCATTTTTTTGACTTGAAGACGCCATGCCATCTTTGAAACCTTGTACAAATTCTTCTTTATTGGTTGTCATGAAAAGATAGGTAAAAAGAATGAGGCATCCTATTGTCCAACCAACAAATAACCATAGCGGGTTAGTCCATATTTTTTTCTTATTTTTTGTCTCCATGTATATTGTGTAAAGTGTAACTTTTCCGTCTTTAAAATAACAGCAGGTTATCCTATTTCTTTATAGTTTTCTACTATCGTATGCCCAATGAAGAAGTGCCTGACGTTGTCGAGTATTGCACGATACATCTCCTGCACGACATTTATTTCTAATTTGAGCCACATGACGAGTCATTGCTTTCCAGCGTTTAATTTGTCGAGCATCTTCAGTTGGTATTCTGCGCCCCATATAGTAGCGACAATACCATTGGAACCAGCCACGAGGATCTTCGGGGTATATCCAGCCTTTAGCAATCCAAACCGATAATGGTTGGCTAGCGTGTACTTTAAAATAATTAATATCCTTATTTCTTTTTTCTGGTGATAGTTTTGCATGTGTAAACCAACTCCTTGGAAACTCTTCCTTGCAATCAGTCATGTATTTCCCACCAAAGACACCGAGCTCAAGCATTTCAAAAGGAGTAAGGTCTGGTTTAAATAACGGATCAAAGTTTTTACCCACAGGTTCTGTGAGTTCATAAGAATACTTATTCTGCATTTTGTCATGCACTGTAACGATCTTTCCCATATGTGTTAGTGCAAGTCTTTTTTCTTAAATGTAATTTCAGGCTGCTTCCCCGCTTCTTTTTCAAAAGGAGTCATAAGGTCATATGCCTGCATGAGTGTTTCAGAAATAATATCAGCTAGTTCAATAGCAGACCCAACATCTCCTGTGTCTACAGTAAATTCGTTTGCCTCGTCCAATACAATTTTTAAAATTCCTTGAGCGCTTTCAGTGACGAGTGATTTGAGCAGCTGTTGGACTTCATTGTTGAGAGAAAGACTTTCAATGTAAGCTATATAAGTCTGTATTTCTGGTAAGAGTTCTTTTTCAAACTTGTTAAATGATCCTTCCATGCAGTTACCAGTTTAAGTATGTAATGGTGAGTTGAAGGATTGTCGCAAAACTTACCCAAGCAAGGTATGGAGTGTTCGCAAGCGCAATCCATCTATATTTTTTCCAAATAACAACCATAGCCCAGATAAGAGTTCCAAGAACAAGGAGTATATCAAGTGCAGCAAGAAAGTTATTTTGTAAACCAAATTGAATAGGAGTGAACAGAAGATTAAAGAGAAGGTTTAATTTGAAAGGTAAAACGACTTTCCAAGAAAGTTCACCCTTCCACCATTTATAGATGACGTATCCAAAGGTAATTGCAATAATTGCGTAGAGTATGGTCCATACTGGGCCAAAGAGCCAAGCTGGCGGCGCCCAGTCTGGTTTGATATATGTTGCGTATTCTGTGTAAGTGTTCATGGTGTGTTTAGAAAATCATTCCAAGTAGACTGAGAATAAAATTAAGGAAATATTTAACTATATCCACAAATATAGAAAGAATTGAAATAATAAAATTGAGAAGCAGTTGTATGAGTTCCATAAGATTAAGTATGCCAGATTATCTTCCACTAAGAAACCCGCCATGTGGCGGGTTTCTTAGAAATAATTCGAAGCAAGAGTATTATTTAACTTCTACAGTACTATCTGTGTTTGAGTTAAAACTGAACACTGATTTGAACCATAGTCCTATGCGAGTGAAAAATGAAGCGTTTTCATCGTAACTTGAGTCGGTATCAACCTCAACTGAAGTATTAGCTCCTGCTGTAGCGTTGTCATTATCTGTTGTTACTGTTCCGTTCGCACCAACTGATGCATTTAACATGGTCGAAGCTTGATCTCTACTATTTGTAGAAGTGGCTTGTGTTGATGTGTCACCACGAAGTTCCGCTGATGATTTAGTTTCCGCTGAAGTGTTTGATCCGCCAAAGAATGTAAAATCTCCAAAACTAAGAGCGCTCGCGCTCGTTGCTCCGAAAACCATTGCCAATAGGACAGCACTTGTTCCTAGCGTCTTTTTGTTGATTGTTTTCATATGTGTTGTATTAGTGTTTGGTAATAATAACCTTCTTTTGGTTATGTACTATATGATGACGCTTGTAAACAAAATATCTTACAAGCACTAGTATGAGGCTTATGCTTTACACGTAAACATATCTTGATTAAATCCACCAATACCTATTGAGGTCACACTGCCGTCGTCTAGAGTTCCTTTCTTCCACATAAGAATTTTTTCATATGGACGACAAGAGAAACATCCGCCAATGTTTGTTTCCGGGTCATAGTTACCTTGTGGGCAGCTAAACTCGCCACTTTTTCGTGCTGCTTTTACACGAAGCGCTACTTCAAGTACATCACGATATGCAGTCTCTGCATCAGGAAGTTCTTTTTCTACAATTTTGTTCTCTTCCAGATACCAGTAACTTGCTTTACTTACTTTACGCTTTTGAAGTGCGTTGCAAAGAAGAAGATAAATTGGAAGCTGAAGCGACCCTTCTTTCTCTTCATGTTTCCCTGTTTTGAAATCAATGATATGAAGCGTGTCATCGGGTAAATATTCTAACCAGTCTACTTGCCCGTTTAAAATAATATTCTCATCTTCAGAAAGATAGTAATTTGGATTCATTTTCTCTTTTGGAAGTTTGATACGCTTATTCACAAGAAATTTAGGGTCCTTGATAACCGTGTTAATCATCTCTTTACCTCGCATTTTAAACTGCTCTTCCATTTCAGGGGTTTCAAATCCTCCCTTGATTCCCGTCACCTTCTCCCACTTTGCCTCAAAGAGGGCGCGCAAATCCCTATCCATGCGTTCGTTTGAAGGATATTCCCCAAGACCCTCAAGCACTTCGTGTACAGCTATACCTAATGACATGTGTGGAGAAACAATAGACATTTTGCGTCCAGTTGCAGGATCTTTGTACATATTGTGTAAATAGTACGAGCGAGGGCATTTAAGAAAATCCCCCATCGAAGAATGTGATACCCAAACTGCTGTGTATTTGTCAGCCATAATAGAGATAGTATATCAGTAAGTAATTTCATTATTCTGTTAATTGACGATAGACAATTTATATTGTATAATTAGAAACTGTAAGTTCAACTATTCTCATATATAAGAAAGGTATTCACCATGAGCGCAGCTGTTACGGGGAAGATTGCCCCAGGCACAAAACATGAAGAACTGATGAAAGTTCTCCAGCGGGCTATCACAGGTATCCAAGAGATGATTCAAAAACGCACGACACCCGCAACCTTCTCACGGTTCGCGCGCGCGCTTTCTGAGGAAGAGCTGAAAAAACTTCCGCAGGCGCTCGCTTTGTTGGAACATGCTTCCAAATATGCCACTCATCAAAAACTGGAAGATCTCACTGTTGCAATGGTGTGTGAATCCAAGGCCCTGGTTGGACGTTTCAAGCTTGCCCACCTCAGAACGGTTATGGATATGTGGCGTCTGTCGCCAGATGTTCTCATTGGACTCCTCGAGCAATGTGAAGAGCTGGGCGTCAAAAATGAACTCCACATGTACCTCTTTGTCCGTCGCTAAAAACCACGAACTACAAAAGTCCCTCATAGGAGGGCTTTTCTTTTTGTTAGAACATGTTGATTATCTATTGACTTTACCTTGAAATTATTGTAAATTAAAGACGATAAGAAATATGGGGACTTCCTCATTTGAATAACACGGTTCTTTTAAAAAAGAGGAGTTTTAATTGAAAAAACAACCACCACCAAACATGCAACAGATTTTTGCTTTGCAGCGCGCTCTCATGGCCGCCATAGCAGATTCAAAACTACTTCCTCGTGGTAATGAGGAGTTTGAAAAAACGAAAGCTTCTGCCCGTGCGGTGCTTTCATTGGCATGGGTCGAACTTGAAGGTCGCCGGCGAGGAAAAACGCGAGATGATCTTCCGACCACCTTCTTGTTTAGCCCTCGCTGTCTTGATTTGGAGGCAGGAGTGAAGCTGAGAGTACTCCTGCACGATGAGTTTCCAGAAATGGAGAAATTAAGCGGACTCCGTCAGTTTTCACTCATTGAAGTGGAGAGGATTTTCGAACTCCACGAGATACTCTGTCCGTTGGCTCTGAAACTATTTTGTTCGGCAGCCGAAAGGCAGAGAGCAGAGCTGGAATCTTCCGCTGAAAAAACTCTACCAGCTCCGCTGGTTTGCGTGACCTAAAACCCCCAGAAAAATTCTGGGTCAAAACAAAAGCAGCACCTCCGGGGGCTGCTTTTTATATTGTTCCAGCAATTAAATCTTCTTCAAATGCTTTAATGCCATCAAGCGTTTCTTCGTACTGTGAGGTGTCCGGGAAATCAAGTGTAGTTATTTTTGCGTATACCGCTGTAATTAATTTTTTTAAGCGAGTAACTTCGTAATCTGCATCTTTGTCGACAAGCGATAGCGAAAGAGTTTCTATACGCTTTTCTTTTTCTGCTAATCCTTCTACGAACTCAAGTACACCACTTGTTACTTTATGATTACTGTAGTCACGAGAGTTCTCTACCAGTATTTTATACATCATCAATTGGTAACGATAGTGATGTAGTTTCAATTTATCATACACCGTGAGCCCTGTTTCTTCCCATTCACTAAAACCTTTTCCTGTTTTAAGATCAATTACTTCCCATTCTTTGTTTTCGTATTCAATAATCTTATCTATTTTCCCAGTAAGCAATGCACCATCAACCATTACTGATTGTTTGGCAAAGTTTAGCTCAACAATGTATTCACCTTTAATTTCATTTTTCTTTACATCGTAATATTGCATAAGAATTTTTTCACCGCGAGCTTGTAACTTTTCTTCCTCAAAATCTTGGAGACGTCCGCGCTTTAGTTCCTTGGTAAATGAGGCGATAAGCACATCTAGTTTTGGCACAATTCCCTCCTTACGTGCAATCACATGGGCGTCTTCAAGTGCTGTGTGTATCGCTGTACCGTAGACACTGCTTGCTGTTTTAGCCTGAGGAAAACGTAGCAGATTTTGCTCAAGGAATTTCATCGGTCCGCCCTTCGTAATGTCTAAGAAATTGTTTAAGTGAGTTGGACTAAGCATATACCCTTCAACAGCTTTCTGAAGTAGGGCTTTTTCATCATGCGCAAACGGCGGGGTGTGATACACATGAAGGCCGTGAGCAAGAAGGTCTGGTGTATCAACGACAATAGTTGAATTGTCTGTATCAGGCAATTCACTGCTTTGCAGGAATCGAAGCGGGCTCTTATGGTGGGTAATGTAAAGCGTGTGTCGTGCACGAGTAAGAGCAACATAGAAGAGTCGTATAAAGTCATCTTCAGTATCCCCTGCACTTCCCAGTGGAATATTAATTGGGAATGTTAGTTTGTTCCCTCGCTTACTGCCCGCCCATATATCATCATTTACTGCCACGACAAACACATACGCGAATTCAAGTCCTTTAGCGCCATGGGAGGTAAGTAATGATATAGAGTTTTCATTGTGCGCAAACGGGGTTTTATTAACGAGCGCGATATTGTAGTCCTTGTAGAGTTGAACAAATTTCATTACGTCTCCTGCTTTCAATATTTCATATTCTCTATATTCACGAAGAGCTCGTATGAATTCACCGAGAGAAGAAAGAAAATGTATGTAGGCACTTTTTTTCTCAGCAAGTATTTCTTTACTAAAATAATACTCTTTATATGGAGATGTGTAGGTTGTTTGTAGCTTTAAGCTATATGGAGCAATTATATTGTCATCTTCCTCAGATTCTTGAATAAGAAGACTCTCCTTGCTCCCTATTAATGTATCGAGAATGATCTCTAGAGGTGTCGTTTGAGACGCAACACCAACTTCTATCAAAAACTCCGCGATGGTCTGTATTTGTGTGTCATCTGATTTGTGCATCGCTTCTAACCATGAAGAGTGATTATTTTTAGCATCTTCGGCAATGCGCCAAATCGCCACTCTATCAATTCCCCAAAATGGAAAAGCAAGAATCTCTGGAAGGAGATAATCTTTTTCAAACGCGCGTCCTCCTATAGAAGACAAAAGATCACATAAGGTAATGAGTTCTTTAACATGGGGTTCATCAAACACATTTTCTTCTCGCTCGTATGAGTATGGTGCATGAAGTCTGTCTAAATATGGAAGAAGGTTTTTTAGTTGTTTATGCTCACGGGCAATGAGAGCTATTTCTTTCGGGGCCACTCCCTCACGTATAAGGCGTGCCACTTCACTAGCTATATATACATATTCTTCTTCTGCGGTTGGAAAGGAGTGTGTATGAATGGTTCCTTTTTCAAGCTTTATATTTTTTGCTAGCAAGTCTTTACGTATTTCTGGGGACTCAAGACGATTGACTCCTTGCACAACAATTGCTCGTGCAAAATCTAATACCTTTTGTGTGGAGCGATAATTGTCTGTCAGCACAATAACCTCTACGTCTTTATAAAGCGTGCGGAAGGACAGTATGTTTGATATTTCAGCACCTTGGAATTTATAGATAGCTTGATCATCATCTCCCACTACACAAACGTTTGGATGTCCTTCATGAACGGGGTTGCTTGAAATAGCTTTTACGAGTGAGAGTTGTGCATTATTAGTATCTTGAAACTCGTCCACCATAATATAGTGATACATCTCCTCTAATTCCGTACGAAGAGTGACGTTTTTTTCAAGCGCCTGCACTACTTGTAATATCATGTCTTCGTAATCAAAGTACCCTTCTTTGTGAAGGGCCGCTTGATACATTTCATATACATCACCTAATGCAAAAAGTTTTGGAAGCGATAGAAAATCTTTAAATACTCGAACTCCATTTTCATCTTTTCCTGTGAATTCTGTTTTCCATACAGATAGCGGTGTCGTCTTTTCTGTTTGATCAACTTCATTAAGTGAGCGTTTGATGCTTTGCGCATACATATAACCTAAGTTACTCCCTGTCGCGTTCATTTCAGTGGACATGGCTTCAAAAGAAGCGCCTGAATCCTTACCTATGCGCTCTGGAAGATGTTTGAGAAGAATAGTATTTAAAGCTACATAGGCTTCTGTGTTTTCGACAAGGAGTTCCTTCCATCGCGTTGGTGTGAGTCCTCCCTTCTTAATATCTTTGATACGCCCTTGAGATTCTTTTAGGTATGCGTACCCTCGTTCTGGATGGAAACTCCCAAGAACATGTTTATGAGGAAGCCGTTCAAAAATACTTTCCAAAATCTCGCTCTGTACAAGGTCACTTGCTGGACGAAAGTGTGTTGCATTAAAAAAGTATTCTGGATAACGTCCAATAATATCAGTACAAAAACTGTGAAATGTATAAATCGCAACACGGTAGGCATCGCTTCCAATGAGTGATTCCAATCGCTCACGCATGTTTCGTGCAGCAGTTTCTGTAAACGTAAGAAGAAGAATGTTCGACGCTCGCGCAGTTCCCTGCTTTAAAATATTTCCTACACGAAGCGCAAGGAGCTCAGTTTTCCCAGACCCAGGTCCTGCAACAACCATCACTGGACCATCAGTTGTGTCTACTGCTTTTTTTTGAGAAGCATTTAATGTCTTATATCGTGCATTAAAGGTAGGTTCCATCTACTGAGTATAGCGCACATTGACAAGGACTTATTGTTAATGCAGTATGTTCAGTAAGTTCAACCAATATCTTTGGAGGAAACATGTTCTCTACAATCGATAACGGAATTATTAGGGTGTTTCAGTGGGTAATTCAACAAATAGAGCTCTACTCACCTTTCACAAGAAAAACATTGTTTACCCTAGTTTTTCTGACCATTCTCATGTTTAATGTTTTGCGAGTGTATGTGGCCACAAACCTTATGGGTTTGATTCCGCAAATGGGTGGTGTGGTTGTTTTTGGGTTTTTGATTATGTCACCACACATTATCAATCTCTACTTTCTTTCAAAAAAACCCCAAAGACAAGATGCTCTTCCCGTAGAAATAGAAACACGAAGATCTCTTCGTATGGGAGGTTTCATTTCTTTGGGTTTGGGGACAGTTCTTTATTCTTACTGGCTATACACAATAATCCGCGATCGGGAAGATTTTTTAATGGCTTTATTTGCAAGGACTCTTTATTGCGAGGTCTGGCTTGTTTTATTGATCGAGTATCTCCTCTGCACCATGTCACTTCCGCCCGGTGAAAAGGAAAGGTTGAAGCAAGAACGTCTGAGCAAAAATGCAGCTGTGAATGCCGCATAAACAAATTACCGAAGTCTTGGACTTCGGTAATTTTAGTTTATCTATGGAGTGCCTTAGTAACTATATTTTTTGTTGCGTAGGCAATATCAACAGGAATAGCTAGGATATATTGCATGGATTTCAGTACTGGATTTGAAAGACGACGTAACTGTGAACTATGTTCGTAGATGATGGTGAAGACACAAATGAAGAGCACGAGTGCAAATTTTTGTATTTCTGAGATATGGATATGAGTAAGTGTCTCAATCACAAGTGCTAGCCCAATAAATCCAACGATGGCGTATGCTGCAGCCGGCATCCCTTTATATTTCTCTATCAGTTTTGAAAGAATTGGTGTAATGAACAGCATACTAATGATTCCAATACTCACTCCAATCATCACGATGTAAATGTTTTCAGAGAAGCTTACTGCAGAAATAACATTATCAATTGAAAATACTAGGTCAGCTAATGCGATTTGAGCAATCACACCTCGATAGGTTGGTTTTGCAACTATATCTTTACCTTCTTCGTTCACCGGCTTTCCGAGATGGGTAACTGCTAAGTACACAAGATATGCCCCACCTGCAATTTTAAGCCATAGGTTCTCTATAATAATAGAAGCAAGCAAGAGTGCCACTATTCTAAATAACGCACCAAGGATGATACCAATTCGAATAGCTCTAACTCTTTGCTTTTCAGGCAATGATTCAGCGAGTGTTGCGTTTACAAGAGCGTTGTCCACTGAGAGGAGCACTTCAATAATAAATAGTGAAATGATAATGGATACGTATGTTTCGAGCATGAGTTTATTGTTGAGCTAGTTTGTCTATTGTTTTTTGTAATTCTTCTAATTCCGCCTGTAATTCTTCAACGAGAATATGGTCATCGCCTAATCGTTCAATTCCTGTGCGTAGTACTTCCATATGGAACCACATGCGTTCATCATTCCCGGCTCCAAAGTTTGCAAGCATTCCTAAGCCTTCAACATTCATGAGTTCTATATAGCTTCTTGTATTTTGAATTTTATCCGCAAGAGATACCAAAATACTTTCCTCACCTGCTGTCTTAAGATTTTCGAGGTATCGAAGCTTTTCTTCTTTCCAAGAAGGTGGAATTTCGTTTCGTAGTTTAAATTCTTCGGTTACGCCAAGAACGATATCAAGTACTCGTTTACCAAATGTTTTTTCAAGCATTTCCTCCGTGTAGTCTGGAACATCTTCAAGTGCATCATGAAGCAAGCCCGCAATGAGGATATCTTCGTCATGAGTAGATGATGAGAGAAGAATCATTACCCCCACAAGGTGTGTTATGTAAGGAGTTTTAAGGGAGTCTTTTCTGAACTGATTTCGATGGAGACGTGAGGCTTCATTGATAGCGTGTTGGAGTCGGTGCGTAAGAATCATAATGGTAGCCATTATAGCAGACAGAGCGTGATCATAAGAAAATCCCTCCACATGTTTGATTTATGGAGGGGATTGTTCATTGATTAAAAAACTAAATAGTCTTCGGCACTACCTTCTTTGGTTTCTTTGCTTCTCGTTTACCGTGTTGTTCTTTTTTTGCCATATGTATACAGTATAACTAGTTTACGTTGCTTGTTGTGTGGATAAACATTGTTTTTTGTATAAATTTTTTTGACAGAAATAACAGATATGTGGTACTGTGAAATAGGTCACCGGCCCTCCCTCCCCCTCCTCGTGTAAAATTGGGCCAAAGCGAACAAGGATTCTCATCTTTGGTCGTCGACCGTTTACCTCAAACGTCTGTGCATGTGCATAAGCGTTTGAGGTCTTTTTTTTACTTCTGACACAACTTTGAAAGTGTTCGCCCTGCTTTTTCTGCTTCTTGTGAGCTTTTAAAATACACCTTATTTACCTCTTTTGTTTGCCCAGCATTTTGACACCAAGAGAACGTATAGGTGGTACCACTCTTACTTCCGAAAGGTTGAGTGTCTTTGGGAGCGGTTTCCGCAGGACCCGAAAAAGCTCTATAGATAACTGGCTTCTGTAAGCTTTCGCTCTTAATTTGAAGGTAAAAGGTTAGGAATACTAGAAACAAAGCCGTACAAAGTATTGAAAGACAATCAAGGCATGAAAGCTTACTATTGATTTTTTTAATGATTTCTTGTATACTGAGCCACATATATAATCATATTTAGTATAGTCTATGGCAACAAGAAAGGCCGCAGGTTCGGCAAAAAACCTAACAGATAGTAAACCAAAGTACCTAGGTACTAAGCTTTACGCTGGAGAAACAGCAACAGCAGGAGCAATTATCGTTCGTCAGCGTGGTACAAAAATCATGCCAGGAAAGAACGTTGGTCTTGGACGTGACCACACTCTTTTCGCCCTTAAGGCAGGAAAGGTTAACTTTTCAGAACGACGCATGAAGCATCTTGATGGAACTATTAAGCGAAAGAAGGTAGCAAATATCGACTAATACTCAAAACAAAAAACCGACTCTAATGAGTCGGTTTTTTGTTTATTTTACTTGGATTGTTATCTTTTCTTTTCGTTCCCCTTGTTTAAGATGTACATCGTACACTCCGAGAGATTTAATAGGAGATGAGAGCAGTATTTGCTTAGGGTCTACTGACATCTTTGTTGTGCTATAAATAGCGTCAGCAATATCAGTTTCTTTTATTGATGCAAAGAGCTGTCCTTTTTGGTCGGCTTTCTTGTTAGAGAGTACAATTTCATTTTTCCGTAATGAATCTATAAGTTGTGCAAAGGTATTGGTCGCAATTTCCTTTTTATGGAGCTTCGCGCCCTCTTTTGCTTTCCACTGTGAGAGTACGGCCGGGGTTGCGTGTACGGCGTCTCCTTTCTTAATAAGGACATTCATTGCGTATCCTTCAGCAACTTCCTTCACTTCGCCTCGTTTACCTAGGTTTGCCATATCTCGAAGAAGAATAACTTTCATGTGGTGCATTATACAAAAAAACACTCCCTAAGCCAAATGGGAGTGTTTTTATATTACTTCAGCGCCTTTACTGTTTGTATTGCTTTGAGAAGTTGTGTGTCGACAGGTTTTCCGTCACTTCCAAGCTTTGGAGTAGAGGTTCCAACGAGAGACTCAACATCAGGCTTAATACCATTCTCAGAGATGTTTACACCGTTTGGTGTAAACCATTTTGCAATGGTTACTTTCAATGATGATCCATCCGCAAAGTTAACAAGTTCCTGCACTGATCCTTTACCGAATGTTTTTTCTCCAACAATGGTCGCCACACCTTGGTCTTTAAGAGCCCCAGCTAGAATTTCTGAAGCAGAAGCTGAGCCTCCGTCTACAAGCACCACCACCTTTGTTCCAGTAGGAACGCCCGCTAATCCTTGGCTTCTATGATTAACCACAGTTTCATTTTTCCCCTGCTTTTCACTCACCACCACTTTCCCTTCTTGTAGGAAATAACTTGCCATTGCGACTGAGGCATCAAGATATCCCCCTGGGTTACCTCGAAGGTCAATAATCATGCGTTTGTATCCCGAAACAATGAATTCGTTGAGGGCTCCCCTAAAAAGTTCTGGTGATTCTGCTGAGAAATTATATAGGTGAATAATAAATACGCCATCTTTCTTTTCTGTATCAATCGTTGGAATTTTTATTTCCTGGCGAGTAATAGTGATGTTTACAGGAGCTGTTCCTTTTGGGTGGATAACAGTAATAACAACATCCGTACCAATTTTCCCTCGAATAAGATTAACGGCTGCGTCAGAATTTACTCCAATCATACTTTTCCCATCAACTGCTGTAATAATATCTCCAGCAAGAATACCTGCTTTCATAGCTGGGCTATCCTTAAGTGGTGCGATTACAACAATACTTCCCTCCTTCATGCCAACGTTCATTCCTACTCCACCAAATGATCCTTGCACGTTTTCAGCAAAACTCTTTGCTTCTTGTGGTGGGAAAAACACGGTATAAGGGTCTTTGTAGCTATCCACGTAGCCTGCAATCATTCCGTATTCAAGTTCTTTATCAGTCGGAAGCGTAGAAGAAGCTTTCCAGAAAACAAACTTATCATTAAGGGCACCTTGTACCTGGCTGAGAAGTGCACTGTCTAACTTTCCGTCCATTTTGTTAGTACGGTCACTCATTGCGGCGCCAACCAAAATACCAGCTCCGAAAAGAACTGTTATAAGGAGAATAGTTGCTGCTGGTCGTGCTTTGTTTGTAGGGTGTTTAAAGAAAGAAAGAATAGTATTCATGGGTCTCAGTATACAGGTTTTGTATGTTAGAATAAAAGGAATAACTTACGACGATATATGACTCCGAAGATAGAACTATATAACACTAAAAGTCGTGAACTTGAAACGTTTATACCTGTACTCCCCGGTGTTGTTTCCATCTATTCCTGTGGTCCAACGGTCTATCACTATCAACATATAGGAAATATGCGGGCTGCAGTGTTTGCGGACACACTTCACCGTATGTTTGTGCAATCAGGGTATGAGGTTCGTCATATTATTAACATTACGGATGTTGGTCATAACGTTGATGATGGTGACACGGGCGAAGATAAGATGGAAAAAGGTTCAAAGCGTGAAGGGAAAAGTGTGTGGGATATTGCAAAAATGTACACGGATGCATATTTTAAAGATCTTTCAGCTTTAGGTATTCACGTAGACGAGTATCTTTTTCCCCGTGCAACAGACCACATTCAAGAACAAATTGACCTTATCAAAAAGCTAGAAGCTAAGGGTTCAACATACACAATCACTGATGGAGTTTATTTCGATACTTCAACCTTTGAACACTACGCAGATTTTGCTCACCTCGATATTGAAGGACTTAAATCAGGGGCTCGAGTAGAAGAAAATTTAGAAAAGCGAAATATAACAGATTTTGCGCTCTGGAAGTTCTCTCCTACTCATGAACAACGGCAAATGGAGTGGGATTCTCCGTGGGGTAAAGGGTTTCCGGGCTGGCACGTCGAGTGTTCTGCTATGGCTATGAAGTATCTTGGAGAACATTTTGATATCCATACAGGAGGAATTGAGCATATTCCAGTTCATCATACAAATGAAATTGCACAGTCAGAGGCGGCAACGGGTACCCCTTATGTAAATTATTGGATGCATAACAACCACCTTTTAGACACTACAGGCAAGATGTCAAAATCAACGGGCGATTTTTTAACACTCAACACACTTATTGAAAAAGGATATGACCCTCTTGCATATAGATATTTCTTAATGTCAGCAAACTATCGAAAAGAACTTCTCTTTTCATTTGAAGCACTCGACGCAGCCGTTGTCGCGTATGAAAAATTACGTACATTTTGTCGACAAGAGAAGGATTCTATTGGTGTTCTTAATACGGTATACGCACAGAGTTTTGATGATGCGTTGCGTGCAGATTTGAATACATCGAAAGCTTTATCGGTACTTTGGACGATGCTTAAAGATGACACTCTTTCAGGTGGAGATAAGTATGCAACACTTATGCATTACAATAAATTCTTTGGTTTTGGTTTGGAAAAAGTAGTAATGGATGTGCTTATAATTCCAGAAGCAGTGCAGGTTCTTTTGACTGCTCGTTCTCAAGCTCGAAATGAAAAGGATTTTGCTGAATCAGATAGACTGCGTGACGAGATACAAAAACATGGGTTTGTCGTAAAAGATACCCCAGAAGGTCAGGTGCTTTCTCAATAAGGCAAAAAAAGTCCAGACTGGGTAGTCTGGACGAGAAACTCTAGAAAGAAATTCACCTCATCAGGACGGTGAACCAACCTTGCTGAAGGGTTGCCTAAGCTCTAATATCCTATCAAAAGCTATCTTTTGCTGCAAATTGAGTTATCCCCCTTTTTTCCACTAAAAAACCAGAAATGACACACAATTTCGTTTGTGGGAAGCGCAAATAGATTGGTACACTCAGGGGTAATGATACCTCTAGACCAACTCTCAAAAAGCGGAGATAAGCGTACGGGTAATTCTCGTCGAAAGTATGGATATGATAGAAGAGAGTCAGATACTGCTGAAGACCCTCTTCGTGGCCCACGTATTCCTCCGCAAGATTTGGAATCTGAAAAAGCACTCCTAGGTTCTCTGCTTCTTTCATCGGATGCGCTTTTTGATATTGCTGACTCTGTAAACTCTCAAAGTTTTTATGCAGCCAAGCATCAGATTATTTATGAAGTAATCGAAGACCTTGTTAACAGAAAGGAACCAGTTGATATTCTTACTGTATCTGCTGCTCTTCGTGGACGAAAAGAATTTGATCAGATTGGTGGAGCTCCGTATCTATCAGAGCTTCTCGGTCTTGTTGGTTCTGCTTCGAATGCTAAATACTATGCTCAAATTGTTCGTAAAAAAGAACTCCTTCGAAAGCTTATTGAAGCTACCACTCATATTGGAGAGATAGCGTACGGCGAAACAGATTCTCTTGAATCAATTCTAGAAGAGTCTGAAAAAAGTATTTATGAAATTACAACTAAAGGAGGATCATCTGATCGTCTTATTGCGTTTAATGAATTGATTGAAGAGACATGGTCTCGTATTGAGAAGATGTCAGAAAAGGAAGGTGGCATGCGCGGAACACCGAGCGGGTTTCGTGATCTTGATAATAAATTATCTGGGTTCCAGCCATCTGACCTTATTATTCTCGCTGCGCGACCTTCTGTTGGAAAGACATCTCTTGCGCTCGACTTCGCACGTAACGCAGCCGTAAAACACAACATCCCTGTTGCTATCTTCTCTCTAGAAATGAGTAAGGAGCAGCTTGTTGACCGTATGCTCTCAGCCCAGTCTCAGGTGGATAGTTGGAAGCTTCGTACGGCAAAGCTTACGCTGGATGAAGAATTCCAGCGCCTCCAACAAGGTATGCATGAACTCATGAAGGCTCCAATCTTTGTGGATGATAAGGCCGCGAATACTATTCTTAACATGAGAAGTACACTTCGTCGTCTAAATAGTGACAGACCAATTGGACTTATCATTGTGGACTACCTTCAGCTTATGGGGACATCACGTCAGTATGACAACATGGTTAACCAAGTTACGGAAATCTCTCGCTCATTGAAAGCGCTTGCTAAAGAGTTTAACGCTCCAGTGATTGCCCTCTCACAGCTTTCGCGTGCGGTTGAATCTCGTGGTGGAAAGCCTCGCCTCTCTGACCTTCGAGACTCAGGATCTATTGAACAGGATGCGGATGTGGTTATGTTCATTCACCGTGAAGATAAATATGGAGAGAACACAGAAAGAAAGAACATCGTGGAAATTCTTATTGAAAAGCATCGAAACGGCCCAACGGGTATGGTTGAACTCTACTTTGATGATAAGAAGACGTCATTCCTTTCTGTGGAGAAGTCAGAATTTGGCGATTTTACAATCCCAAATATGAATGTACCTGAATTCTAAGTGTAAAAACTCCTTCTGATATACTCAACTAATATATGAATGCAACCGATCGATTAGCAGAACTTTTTATGCGTTTCCCTGGCATTGGACCAAAACAAGCAAAACGCTTCGTGTATTATCTTCTGCGTGAACACTCTCATTTTAAGGAACAGCTTATCAAAGCTCTCGAGGAACTTAAGTTCACTGGCAAACAATGTGAAATGTGTTTTAGGTATTTTGGTGACAAGAATCCAAATAGTACTAAGACAATGTGCTCTATTTGTGAAGATGAGACGCGCGATCGATCCATTCTTATGGTCCTTGAAAAGGAGCTTGATATGGATGCCATTGAAAAAACTGGTTCCTATACAGGGTTGTATTTTATTCTAGGAAACCTTGTACCACCTCTTACTGAAAAACCTTCTGAAATTATTCGTATACGGGAACTCACACTACGAATACATTCCACACTTGAAAAAAACGAGTTAAAGGAGATTATTTTTGCGCTCCCGGTAACTGATTATGGAGATACCACGAAAGAGTATGTTGAAAAGACAATTAAACAGATTGTGGGTATAGAAAAAGCAAAGCTATCTAATCTCGCTCGAGGTCTTTCAAGCGGATTAGAACTTGAATACGTTGATAGGAATACCTTTGCTTCTGCGTTTGAACACAGAAACTAAGCTGTGTAGGTAAAATAAAAACACGCAACATTGTTTTATCTTGGAGAGCTCCAAAAATGTTGCGCGTTTGAGTTTTATTTCTCTTTCGGCAACACCTTTCGCTTACAGTAGCTAATGATTGCCAAACACAGGAGGGATAAACATATCGAAACCATAAGTATCCAAGAGGCTTCCCAGAACCTATTCAAAAGAAGCAAAGCTTCCTCAGGAGGTCTCATCGTTCCTCTTTTTCTGCCTTCGTAAATAATAGATTCGATGCCAATCGGCATTAGGTACACCACGAAGATTAGCAAGAGAATATTTAGGGGGATATAAGCTTTGTTCGCTTTCCCTTTCAAAAATTCTTCAGGGTTTGTGGCGAAGGTGCACAAAGACGCGGCTGGGTAGAGGAGTATGAAGCCTGAGAGCCCGCATACCATAAAAAGTATGCCGTTGGATTCTAAGAAAATGTCTGGCGATTTAGGCTCCATAAAATACAGCACTCCAACTGAGCCAAACATCATGATAAGACTTAGTCCACCAAAAAAGGCGCCCGCATGCGCAAGCTTAGGGAGCTTTGGTTCTTTATTAATTACAGCACTCATAGTGTACCCCTTAAAGAGTTTTAATGATGAAAAAGAATATCTAGTGAGATTCTAACACAAGCAAAAACCTTAGCAAATAAACAAAAAACACCCTTTCGGATGTTTTGATTGTTTTAGTTGATTGCGTCAATCTTAAGTGACATGAACGGCTGTCGGTGACCGTTACGCTTGTGGTAACGAGACTTAGCTCGGTAACGTACAACCATAACCTTATCAAGCTTGCCTGATTCAGTGATAGTAGCCTTTACTGTAGAGCCTGCCACGTATGGAGCTCCAAGAGTAGTAGTAGCACCATCATCCTTAAGGACAACAGATTCGATAGTGATTGAATCACCTACCTTGTATTCACCCTTGATCTTCTCAACGGCGATTTCGTCCCCTACAGCAACTTTGTACTGCTTTCCCCCTGTTTGAATAACTGCGAATGTCATAGTTGAAGAATTATACCTTATTTGCCAATACTATGCAAGGTCTGGGGTTATATAACTATTGACATAGTATGTATACATTGTATAATGAGTAAGTTCTTTAACAATGGAGACTTTATATGAAATTCTGGCATGCTGTGTTCATTGCATTCATGCTCTGTGTCAGCGCTGTTGTGGCCTGGGAAAACCTTTCTGGTTACTACCGGCTGATGATGGTGCTGGCCCTGATTTTGTGGGTTCTGTTCGTCTTGGCTGCATTCTTGCTCCAGGTGTTCACGGCCGAAAGAGCCTATCGTCCATATCCGTTGGGAACCCGTTTTCAACGGAAGATGTTCTGGCGGACGGTGGCTCTCGGCCCCCTCATGTTTCTTTTTTTGGACCCTGTGTTCAAAGGGAAGCCTCTTATCAAACTGCCAGATTAAACCCCTGGTACCAAAAACGGCGCACATGTGCGCCGTTTTTTTTATTTCCTATTCTTCTTCGAATGTCGGTTTGTCTAGAAGTGTTGGTTCAATCCCTATCTCCTCTCCCGTTATTCGAAGCACATCTTTATCTAACTTCTTCAGTTCCTTGTACGCTGTATTGTAATGATTCACACTTGTCCCCAATGTCACTCCAAGCTTTCTCATATAATCCTCATACGCCGCTAAGTGGTTACCAAGCTCTTCAACTCGCTTTTGGATATGTTTTGCGCTCTCCTCAATCTTGAACGCCTTAAAGCCAAATAACACAGATTGGAGGTATGCATAGAACGTGGTCGGAGAAACAATAATCACCTTCTTTTTATTGTAAGCGTATTCAATTAAATTTTGCGTGTTAACCGCTCCCTTTGAAACCTGATTAACAAGAAGATCATAGTAGATACCTTCTGCTGGAATAAACATAAAAGCGAACGGAAGCGTTCCTTCTTCTGGTTTAATATACTTAGCTGTTTCATCAATTCGTTTCTGAATATCTTTTTTGAATTCATTTTGATAAAAGGCTGTGTCTTCCTCATCGATAGCATTCATAAGACGCTGGTAGTTATCAAGAGAATACTTCGCATCTACTGGAATAATCCCTTCTTTTGTATGAATAACCGCATCCACCGCTTCACCACTTTTAAAGTAATACTGCATTTCATATTGACCTGGGGCGAGCATGTTGGAAAGGATGAGTTCAAGAGACGCTTCGCCTAAATTTCCTCGTTGCTTCTGATGGGTAAGTACCTTCTCAAGGTTTTGAAGTTGCTCAGTCATTGAGAATACTTGTTTATTTCCTTCTTTCACCTCTGTAAGCTCTCGGGTGATGTCGGTAATGAGACGGTTGGCTTCTGCTCCTTGACGATGAAGCACTTGATGAAGGTCTGAAGCTGATCGTTCTAGTTTATTTTCTACCGTGTTACGTAAACGTTCTAATTGGTCTTGAAGAATGAGAAATGTCTGATCTTCAGTATCATTGTTCTTTGTAGAACCACGAAGTAAGATAATGACGAGCAGTACAGTGATAATTGTTCCAAAAATGGCGATAAGAATAGTAGGAGTCATGTGATTTTAGTATAGCAGAGTCATTTAAATCTGACCTGAGGATGCTTACAACATCATATCTTGAGAAACTTGACAATATTAACATATATGCTATATTGATGATGTCAAGCAATCGTGCTTGTCACGTGTTCATTTCAACTCAAGGAGAAAAGCCAATGGCTCGCACTCATTCCCCTCCCCACAAAGGCACTGCCGCATTGAGCACCACTTTTACCTTCAAGCACAACGGCCTGGGCGCTGCACCACCCGATCCCGCCGGCCGCGCTGTTGACACCAAACGCCGTTCCGCCAAGACCCGTTCCCGCGGCGGCGCCGCCGTGACCATGCACTGACCCGGCCAAGGGCTGGCCAGGCAGCGCAAACACTGCGCTGCCGTGCCTCCCAAAAAACCTGACGACTAGCTCGTCATAACGGTGACAAAGGACTCACCAATAAACCATTCTCCAAAAGAGAGTGGTTTTTTATTTTTTCCAATTAAGGACCATGGTATAATACCTTTACTATGCAAGAACAAATTAAAGCAGCAATAAAACCAGCGATGATAGCAAAAGATACGGTGCGCCTCGGCACACTTCGTATGCTTCTCGCTGCATTTACTAATGAACTCGTGACACAGGGACGTCCACCAACAGACCCTCTTTCTGATGAGGATTGTATGAAGGTTATTAAGCGTCTCGCTAAGCAGCGAAAGGATTCAATCGAACAGTTCGTTTCAGGTGGACGTGAAGATTTAGCAATTGATGAGAAAGCTGAACTTTCGATCATTGAGGAACTTCTTCCTGCACAAATGACAGAAGAAGAGGTTGAAACTCGTATTAAAGCAAAGCTTGCAGAGTCTCCACTTGACCCTACAAAGAAAGGGCAGTTTGTTGGAACAATGATGAAGGAGCTTGGTGATACAGCAGACGGCGCAATGGTAAAAGCTGTTATCGATAGACTAACTGCGTAAACAATACTTACCATGGAGATGAGACCAAGAGAGATATCAGAAGAACAGGTACAGCCAACTCTTTTTATTGAAAATATCCCTCCCAAGGCTGAAGATATTACTGAGATACACATGAAAGATTTGGATACTTTTCTTTCTTCAAAACTGGTTCTTAATCCTGATAACACAATATCTGGTTATCGATTTGGACTTCTTTCCATCTTTGCTTCTTCTCATGGAATTTCAGATGAAGTACTAAAAAAGTATCTTTCATACAGAGGGATTGGTCTCGATTCAAAACTCCCACCAGAGGAATCTTCAAGTAACATAAAGTTTCACTAGGGATATTTTTGGTAACTATTGACAGTATGCGAATCATATCGCATACTGTTTTTAGTTGTTGCAATTAATTAAAAGGAGTTTTCCGTGGAAAATGAACCATTTGATAAAGAAACCCAACGAAAAGCCTACGAATTGATTGATACAGGCCGACAGTTTTACGGTCTGTTCTGGAGAAATCGCACACGCACTGCAACACAGCTCGGATATGGGGACTGGGAAAATGTTCCTGAAAAGATCCGCAGATGTGTCAACCAGATTGGTCGCGGCGCCAAGCTTCGCCACGCACAAGAAAGGAGAGAAATAGCCTGCAATCAAAAGCCTCCCGTTCGAAAAAAGATTGAAGGGTTTGTGCTCAGCAAGGACTCTCTCTCTGATATCTTGGATCGGGCGCTGTTGGTTCCGAAAAGTGCACGGCCAGATCAAATAAAAATAATTCGTGAATATATCACGAGGCAAGCAGGATTTGACCCCACAAGAATCCTCCTCCAGATACATTCCTACATGGAACACTGACCACAGTGCTCTATCTAATCAAAAAGACACCGCGGTGTCTTTTTTTTATTTTAATTATTACACTTCACCTGCATTCCAACACGCACTGGTTGGTTTGCTGAATTAAATACAAGAGAACATACAGTATTTTGAGGAAGTCGTACAGGTACTGTTGCTTGGAAACGTACCCACCCAGGAGTAGACCATGCACCTGTATTAATGGCATCCATTGCTGTTATAACTCTTCCTTGTGCATCAAGAACAACTATCGGGAACAGTCCATTTTTGAACATAGTATCTCGAGCTTCTCCTACAATGGTTAGTCCGTACGAAATAGTTGAACCTTGATATACAGAGAGATTGCGTAGATATGTAGATCTTTCTGCGTTTGATGTTTCAGTTGTTCCTCCTGTTTTAATAACCTGCGTTCCTGTTGCTGTGTAGTATACCCAATCAACATTTGAGCCACCGTTTGTAGAAGTATTTTGGTATCCATTGAAAGGTTCACCTGGTTTATAGACTGTTCCGTATTCTCCGTTAGTATTTTTGTTTCCTAGTAAACCTCCATAATTTTTAGGAGCTGGAAGCCAATCTCGTTTAAAAACTTCCATTGAAAAAATCTTTGAAACTTTAAATTCAGGATAGAGTGTGCCTACAAGCCATAGAACTAATGCTAATAGAAGTAACCCTAACGCAAGTTTGATGACGGCACCTAGTAAATAACGAATAGTATCCATGGTTATAAAAGGTTATTTTTTACCATTACAACTATTCTGATTCCATAGTCCGCGACCAGAGGTTCTAGCAAGATTCTGTAGTTCACGGAACTCAGATTGATAGGCATACGGCGTTAGATAGGTATATTCATACGCGTATCCCTCAGCGACCATTTTCCGGTTGAGCATTTGCCCATCTTCTAGATATACATATGCAAGTAATCTGCCATACGTGTCACGCATATTTTGACTATCGTCATATTCAAGTGATACGAGCTCGCCCTCCGCAAGCTCTTTCATTCTTTCTGAGGCTTCTTTACCGAAACACTGTACTTGGGTTCGAGGGTCTACTGTTTCTGGAGTATTAATACCAATAAGGCGCACTCGCTCATCTACTCCGTCTATATCAACATGAAGCGTGTCCCCGTCGCTTACTTTTGTGACTTCGTAGTATGTCCCAACAGTATTTGTTACTTGGCTTGTTTGTACTGTGTTAAGAAACGTCCACCCCATCTCTTGATAGAGGAATGAAAATAAAACGAGAATGATACCTCCTATTCCTAGCTGTATAGCTCGCGGTGGTGTTGTAGATTTAGCAGACATGTGTATGAAATTAACACACGTTAGGTGTTTCAACTTTTTGAGCCAACACGTACGTTGCAATAACAAGAATAATAAGACCAATATATCCAATCTCTTGTCCTTGGTACGGCAGAACATTTAACATTGCAGAAAATCCAAAGAATCCTAGGATCACAGAAAGAAGCGCAGTTCCACAGGCAGCACATCCAATACCTAAGAAGGCGAAAAATAGTCCCATGCCGCTATAGAGTCCACTTTTAACAATAACCTCCCCTCGCAGTCTCATGTAGGTATACGCAAGAGAAAGGTTGATTCCTCCAAGAAAAGATCCTAAGGTTGCAAGGATAAGTGTTGAAGTGGTAAAAGTGCTTGTTACATCAAAAAGTGTGGCAAGCCCAAGAGTTATTCTTTTACCAAGTGGTAGTACATCGAATCCATAAATTGCGAGCGCGCTTTTTCCGTTCTGCACAAGGAGTAAAAGTGAAATAAATACAAGTGTCGAAATAATAATAACAAGTCGACTATCTCTTCTTGTAAAAATAAGAGTAAGACTTGAAGTAAGTTGCTTCATCTATACAGTATATAGCAGTCATTGAAGGGTGAATAGTGTATAAAAGAAAAGCGCGATACTTTAGTATCACGCTTTTTTACATTATTTCGTCCCCAACTCTTCGTTTTGCTAGGAAATCTTCTAGTTGAACAATTTCTGTCTCAACAGCCTCAAGCCATTCTTCTTTTGTTCCACGAGCTGCTCGTAGCTTTGCTTTAAAGTTTATGTAGAGTGGATAAATAAGTTCAGGGTCTTCTTTGATGATATTTACGAATTCCGTTTGCTCTTCTTCACTTAACATAACGAGCCCCGCTTCAAAAGCTCTCGCTTCTTCAAAAGTGAGTTCTGAACTTTCTAGTACTGTTCGAAGTTCTGTGATGAGTGCCATGGTTATGTAATTTGCCTTGAAAAATAAGCAAATAGTGAAACAAAAAGGAAACTTGTCTATGCGCTCACTCTCGCATAAAAAGTAAAAGTCGTCAAGAGTATAACTTGATAAGAAAGAAACGTATAGGATTAGTTCCCTTGTGGCATGGCCGCAGAGCGGAGAACTGTTTTATCGGTTAATTCGAGTACTGCTTTCATAACTGGAGTCATTTTCTGCCGAAGATCTGCGGAGATTTGCTGATAGTGCTCAAGATGGTCTGGAAGCTTCATTGATGGCTTAAAAGCATCCTCGTCGCTGTTCTGGTGTGGCACTGAAAAATGTGATGATCCTTCCATAGTTGGTAGCAATAATTAATAGGTAAGATGAGTATACTCCCCCTTTTTACCATCGTGCAAGTATAAATTATGTGTTGTTGTAGAAAGTCTTGAAAGTAGTAAAATCTCTTTATTTTAAAGGATAGAAAATGGTTTTTACAGAAACATAAAAATAACATTTGTCACACCCTTTGAAGCCACTTGTTATATACAGTGAGGGCGGCACTTTTGAAAAGAAATAACGTATGTGTATTTTTTGGAGAGTAGTCGTCAAGTCTGTGGCTTGTCCACACTGATTATTATTAATCCTAATAATCGAAAACTATCTATGAAAACATCAAATCTAAAAACATTATTCAGTGGAATTGCAATTGCAGGTGCGCTTATGGCAATCCCTGTATCAACTTTCGCAGCGAATGCTACAACCACCGCCAATGTCCGAATTAACGGAGACGGCATGGTGCATGTGATAAATGCAGAAGTTACATCAATTTCTGGAAATATCATTAATGCAGTAACTCGCTTTAAGAATAGTGTTGTGAATTGGGCATTTACTACAAATGCGTCTACAACAATTGCTGCAAACAACTCACTTACTGGAACGACAGCTGACATCCGTGTCGGTGATCGTCTTAAGGTAAATGGTTTAGTATCAGCTTTTGGTTCTACCATTAGCGTACAGGCAGATAAAATTAAAGACATTACATCTATGGCATCATGGAGAGTAAAATCAGGAACGGTACAGAGTATCAATACAGCCAATGGAACATTTGTTCTTAAGCAGGATGATAAGCTTGTAACGGTACAGACAAATGCTTCAACAACATTTACTCTTGGAAGCACAACAGCTTCAACACTTGCTGGGCTTACATTAAATAGCAAGGTGATAGTGTCAGGTGTAACGAGTGCTGATGGTACATCTATGACTGCTTCAAAGGTTAACGTAAAGGCAACTAACGATAACAAGAGTAAGCATGAATGGAAAAAGGAATGGAAAGATGCTTGGAAAAGCAACAAAGATAACGAGAAGGGAGACAAGGGTCAGTCACATGATCGTCAGTCATTCCTTAAATCAAACCTCGGAATCTCACTAGGAAACAGATAAATTACAAAAGAAACCAGAGAAAACTTATAACAGGAAAAGCCCCCGCAAGGGGGCTTTTCCTGTGGTTTTGTAAGATTTAAGGCTTTCTCACGTCAGTAGTCATATATAGCAAGTAAACCGTATAAGAAATCATGAAAAAGACATATATTAAACTCTCACTTCTCTCTATGACGCTCGTCGCGGGATTTATGATATTCACCCCTCTGGGACATCTTTCAGCACAGAACGAGGTAACTGTTGATGAGAAAATAAAGGTTCATAAAGTTACTGTGGAAAGCGCTGATTTTAAAACTAATACGTTCGTTGTTTCGTTTGAGGGTAAAACCATAGAGGTAACAACAAGCGCAAGTACTACTGTGTTTTTAGGTACTGGTATTGAAACCGAACTACCAGCAATACGTGAAGGTGTAAATCTCTATCTCTTTGGTACGTACAATAAAGAAACAAATACTATTGCGGCTGAGAAAATGGTGGTACGAAATAAGCGTATTACAGAAAGAACTACACTTAGTCGTGTAGAGCAAAAAGCACAGGAAGTAGACTAATTGAGTGAGACTTTTATTAAAGTTAATTTCTCTTCGCGGGTCAGTTTTTTAATCCCAGCCTCTCTTTTCCTTGCTTCTCCAATAGTCCCCACAGGCTCAGAATAGACCAATGTAACAGGTCTACGTATTTTTGTGTAATGTGCTCCAGATTTTAAATTATTATGCTGGTGCAGCCTTTTTTCGATGTTATTGGTAGAGCCAATATACAGAGTGTTGTCTGCGCATTGTAGTATATAAATACTGTACATACCTACATAATACCACCCTCTATCCTTGAAAGAGAAGTATAAAATAGCCGGTTAAGACTAAATAGATTCACTACTGCTTCCTGTGATAGGAATTTCTTCACCGAGATATTTAGGTGTTCGATTGAAAATAACATTCATCATGGCTTTTACGTTTGCTAGTAATTCTCGCAGATTATTTTTAAGACGATATTCATGCTGATCCGCAGGGAATCCGTGAGCTTCAATATTTAGGTTTCGTGCAAGAAACACAGCTCGAGGTAAATGAAATGATTGGGTTACCACTATGGCTGACTTAATCAAAAAAATATCTCGCGCTCGGTACATACTGCTGTAGGTATCAAACCCAGCATGATCAAGAAAGATATCTTCACTAGGTATTCCTCGTATAAGTAAATATTCACGAGCTGGATTTACTTCATTATATTCTAGCTGTCCGTCGTCCCCTGATACAAGGATGGTTTTAACCTTACCTGCTCTGTAGAGACTTATGCCACCTTCTATTCTATCTTTGAAGATTGTGGACAGTTCTCCTTTAGAATTAATTCCCGCACCAAGAACAATTGCAGTGTCAGCTTGCGGAAGATTTGTGATATTGCTTTCAATATATGAACGAGATTGAAAATGAATAATAAGAAATACAAGAACAATGAAAGCGAAAATGACAACTGGCCCTTGCCATAAAAATCGTACATAACGCCTCATATTTTTCATTTATATTCCTAAAGCAGTCAACTTAGCTCTCGTGAGAGGTCCTACATACCCCGCCGCAGGAGAAATTGATTGTGCTAATTGGAATCGAATAACTGCGGCACGAGTTGCGGGACCAAAAAATGTCGTCTCACTTCCTAACGACCCCGCTCCAACTGTTGCAACCGTGTATCCACGAGCATTAAGAAACTTCTGAAGTACACGAACATCTTCCCCTACTGAGTTAAGAGTTAGGTCACGAGTAATAGTGGTTGTAGAAGGTGTTGGTGAGTTTGTAGTAGGTGTGGGGTTAGTCGGTATAGAACTTATTGGATTGGCTTCTATTTTTGCTCGAGTTACTACACCGTAGTAACCGTCTGCAGGAGAAATACCTACACTTGCTTGGTATTCAATCAATGCTGACTGTGTCATCGCTCCAAAATTTCCTGTGGCAGACGCTTGTGCTAATCTGACGGCGTAAGGGCCAGTATTTTTAGCTATGAGATATAGCTGAAGGCGAACTACTTCGTTTCCTTTAGAACCTAACGCCAAATCTCCGGCAGGGAGTGTATTCACTGAAGGCGATGGTGTTGTGCCTACCGGAATTGAAGACATAAAACTACTAATTATTTGAGGAAGAGTAATGCCTGCCGCGACAGCTTGAGTAAAGGTAGAGCGGAAATTAACTACAAGAAGTTGAGCTAAAGCATTGGCGTCACTTGTTTGTGTCAGTATTTTAGAAAGATATTGTATTTTTTCTTGTAGAGACAATGTTGCTGTTGTTCGTGGGTATGGATCTATTGGAGTTCCATTACTATCGTGTATTTCAAAGTGAAGGTGCGCAGCGCCGCCTGAAGCGTTTCCTGTATTCCCGACATATCCAATAAGGGATCCTTTTTCAAGAACTGTACCAGAAACTACTCCTTCACCTAATTTGTCGAGGTGCATGTATACATATGTTTCTCCGCCTGGGTTTGCTGTGTATACGTAGATTCCTTCTCCAGAGCCCACCCCAGTGCGCAATACAACAGCTGCTGTTGGAGAAACAATCGGAGTACCTTTTACGGCCATGATGTCATTTCCTATATGTGTTCGTCCGTTCGAACGAGCGTCTCCGAAATCAGATGACAAGTTACCTAACTCAACACCAAAAAGTACTGGAATAGGCACAGAAACCGTAATAGAGCTCCCTAAAGCACTTATTTGTTGCTGTAGTCCATTTGATCCCCCGCGCCATCCTCGTATGTATTGTCGACGTTCTGTCGTTGAGTCATTTGATCCATCAGTTGTTGTAGTGCTTTGAGCGCTTACTGGAATCGTAAAAGTGGCGAGTAAAAAAAACGTGAGAGCACTGAAAGCCGAAACTTTCTTTAGTGTATGGTTCATATTGTTATAGATAATGACGTTTAAGATACCTCTGTTCTTACAAAATGAGGAAATCTAGTCATCGTATACTGTATATAACAGTTAATGTTTCGCTTCGTGACATAACTATCTTTTTAATTAGTTGTATGGTTTAAAAAACAAGAGCACTCCGCGGAGTAGAACTTTGTCGATAAATGGAAGTATAAAGTGTGCTTTAGAAATCCTTTGCATGTGAGCTTCTAATGTTTTCTTTGAAAGTTCAGACATGGGAATACCGAGATCTTTTGATTCGCGAGCAAGGTCCATGGATAACAATGTCGCATGAAAAAGGACACTGCGCTGAAGGCGTATAAGTTTCTTTCTTATTTCTCCGTTAGTGTCCTCCTCTAAAATCCTTTTTAGTTCTGTAACACCAAATTCTAGATGCCTTATTTCGTCACGAAGAATAATTGTGCTTATTTCACTAAGTGCTCCATCTGTGTGATGTTCCAACTCTTGCAAAAGAGAAATGTTCAAACCCTCAACGATAAAATTTTGTATGAAGACGCACTGGGTATAGTCTCTTTCTTCTATGGCGCGAGACATAAGCTGATCAAGTTTTCGCAGATGTGAAGAAACTAGAGCATCTGTACGAAGATGGCTTCCTACATAATCAGTTAAGAGTTCAAGATGAGTATCTTCTTCCCTTTGTTGTTGTAAAAGAAAATTCTTGGCCTCTGTTGTCGGAGCAAAGGTCGACATAATGCGGCAGTAATCTATAGCAATAGTTTCTCCGTAAACTATTTGAAGAAGATAATGATATCGAGCCTTAGCGTATTTTTCTGAATCTACTTGAGGATACGTAAGGATATGAGGTTGCATTCTTACAAGTGTATCATGCACCTCCCCTCTAATTTTTAGGAGGATAATTGTATTCGTATGAACTTAATGAGTCAGGAGGATAATTATCAAGATACGCACAGGTTCCTTCGCTACGAGTTGTTCTCCCTATCAGCTTCTCAGATGCAATAAGAACTCCATTTTGCATGTAACAATAATCGAAATATGTATCCGCCCCAGAGGCGGCTACACCGCCTGCAATTCGGTGAACGTAAAAGGAATTTCCAGCAGTATCCATTCCTTCTACTTCATACTGACTAAACCCCTTACTTGAAGCACATTTGAAATGTGAAATGCTAGAAAATTCAAATGGTGGCAAATTATATGCACTGTTTGCATATCCATTTTGAACTTGTTCGGTAAATGAATCGAAACAATCAACTCCAACAGGTGGAAATGTTTCTACGGTACGCGGTATGGACAAAAAGACCGCAACAACAAGGAGTAAAAGTGTTGATGCTGTAGAAAATTGAAAGACTTGCCTTGAAGAATTCATAGATACAATTTATTTCAACTTGAACGTATCAACAACTTTCTGGTGAACAGCTTTTGTTTCAACCTCTTCTTCTGCAGTTGTGCCTGATTCTTTGTCGTAATATGCAATGATGTAATATCCATTTTTCTCAGCAACCTCCTTTTTGCCTAAGGCGTTTTCAAGATTAAAACAAGACATTTGGTAGATTCCGATTTCCCCGTTCATTCTGTGTCCATCGCCGCCATCATTTGTGGCTCCATCCCAAATACACCCAGCAACATCTCGTGGGCCTGCCACCATCCAATCAGACGGGACTTGGAAACTATAAGCACTTCTTGAAATGGTTTTGAGTTCAGTTTCATCTCCAATAATTCCAACAGCCAATTCCACCCAAACAAATAGGAATATCATGATGATACCTAGGATTACAATAACTCGATGTACGGTGCTCTTGATCATCTTGTGAGCCAATTCAAACCCAAGTCCAGCAGTAAAAAGCATTACTGCGGCAAAAATAAAGTCTCCGAGAGTCCAGTTCCAACCTTCAACAAAGTAATTTCCAAACAAAGGAATGAGTAATATGAGAGCTACTATTAATAAAAGTCGTGTGATCTTTTTAGTCATAGTATAAGTATATCAGTAAAAGAAGACCCTGTGTTTCGTGGTAAAATAAAGCTCATAAAACACTATGGTACAACCTCGAATCTATACTATGAGTTTTGCAAGCGTGTATCGACTCTACATTGCTAAGGTAGAAAGAAAAGGTCGTACGAAAGCAGAAGTCGATACAATTATTTGCTGGCTAACAGGATACAGCCAAAAAGGCTTGGAGTCACAACTTGAAAAACAAACTACTTTTGAAGTCTTTTTTGCAAAAGCTCCGAAGTTGAATCCTTTACGAACATTAGTTAAAGGTGTGATTTGTGGCGTTCGAATAGAAGATATTCAAGAACCTCTTATGAAAGAAATTCGTTATCTAGATAAATTGATTGATGAGTTGGCAAAAGGGAAAATAATGGAAAAAATATTACGAAAGTAATAAATTCACACGATATGTATTAGTTTGCAGAAACCTCTCTTGTTGTCATAAACGCTGGGATAATTAATCCTAAAAGTCCTCCACCTAGAATTGCTAAAATGAGATTAATAACTATAAGAATTAGGTATCTAAATTTGGTGTAGAGTTTTCTCTTTATGAGAAGTAAAACAGAAATTATAGCTATGTAGATTATTGCAACCATTGGACCCACGTTAGACTGTAATCCAGCATTAAAACCCTCCTGAAATGTTTGTGCGTTGGTTGAAGTGCTTAGCAATGCCCCAAAAACACCTCCTAAAATTACAGCAAGTAATAGATAAGCTAGATAAAAACCGATAGCTTCCTTCCAGTTTCGTTTATAAGAAAAGTCAGTTAATTTTTTAAACATAATAAAAGTCTAACATTATCTTAGTTTGTTTTGTACAACTCGCTCAAACTTTGATGCAATGATTGCGGTTATTGTAGAAATAAGAAGTATAAAAAGCCCTACAGCGACTCCACCAGCTATGTCTTCTTCTGGGCGAACTATAAATAAGTAAGCTAATGGTGCGATAACAAAAGCAATAAGAGCTACTGCGCATCGTTTTAGAGTATGTAAAGCTTTTATCGTCGAAGGTGAAAACATTTTATTTTCTCGTACGTGACCTAGTATTTTCAATATTTGATAGAGTCCAATAAAAAATGCAATTGACGCTGTATACACATATATCAGAAATGGGTCTTTGAAGTAAACTTCGAAAGCTGTGGCATTTATGTTTCTGCCTTCAAAGTGTGGTTCCACAAGCATGAAAGTAAAAGTAATAATTCCCAAAAGTATAGTTAGTATCTGAAAAAAGAGTAATGAAACTTTTTTCACCACTTCGTTCTTTTTTGAATATAAATCAAGGAGCGGCAGAATAATAATCCAAATACAAGTTATGTAGAGCCATGTGTTTTCGTACTGTGTGTCTTTCAAGATTATCGCTGAAACAACTATTGCTACTGAAACAATGAGTGAAAGTATTATTTTAAATATTTCTCTGTTCATAGTTCTAGTTTAGTCGTTGAGCTTATTTTGATTGAAGAAAATATGATGAGGGAACAGCAATGATGGCAGCAGTAATGTATAGCCAAGTGTCGTCATAACCATTCACGGCCCAAACCACAACAAGTACCACAAACGTTGTAAGAACAATTAAAGCCTTTGCTATTTTTGATTTTGATGTCATGTATAAAGTGTACCACTCTATATAAAACTTGCTAGCTGGGGCTGTGGCACGAAGTTGGAACTTTTTTTAAATAGCTCTTTGTCTATTAACCTCTGAAAGTACAATTGAAGTTGCAACAGCAACGTTAAGTGAGCTTGCGGAGCCTTGCATAGGAATATTAACCATCACATCAGCTAATTCTTTGTATCCTGCACTCAGTCCCCACTTTTCATTACCAGCAAGTAGTATTGTTGGAGTTTTGAAATCATGTTCATAAATTGTTTCACTCCCCTTTTCATCTGTACCAACAACTTGAAGTGTCGAATATTTCTCTCGCATTGAATCGATCCAATCTTCGAGATCTCTTTGCGCTTGAACTCGAACAATAGGTAATGAGAAAAGAGAGCCAGTTGTTGCGCTAATAGTTTCAGGATCATAGATATCAACCGCGTGTCCTGTAATAACGAGCCCGTCTACACCAAGTGCGTCGCACGAACGAATAATAGTACCAAGATTCCCTGGACTTGAAGGGCGGTCGAAAATAACAATGAGTGGATTCTCTTTGAGTTGTATCTTCTCGAAATTATCTTGTGGTATTTCACCAAGAGCAAGTAGTTCGGACGCTTCTTCTTTGTTGCTGAGCTTATTCAGTAACTCAAGAGAAAGATCGTAATGAGTTTCTGCTTTAGAATTCTCTAGAATATTCTTTGCCCAATCTGAAAGACCTTTTTCTGATGAATAAAAGAAGGCTTTTATACTCCAGTTATATGCTACTGCGTTATTGATGTTGCGAACACCCTCAAAAATGAACCCTTCATGATTCCTTTTCTCTCTGTTTGTTTTAAGTGCGTTTAGTACTTGAAACGTAGCATTCTCTTTTGTTATTGTTAAAATTTTTGCAGTCATCTGTAAACTATAGACTAGCAAAAATTCCTTAAAAACTCGAGCTTGGTTTGTGGGACGAACTTGGAACTATTATTTCCTGTTGCGACTAGCATCAAAAACTACACCAATCGCTATTCCTACGGCAAGACCAATAGCAATATTGTCCAGCGCTATACCAAGCCCTGCTCCGATAGCGACACCTATAGCAATCCACATTCCCTGTGTATTTTTTTCCATTTTTTCATTATAGCAAAAGTAGCTGGGGGTGTGGGACGAACTTGGAACTTTTTTATCCGAATAAGCTATACTTAGATCATGAAAAAATACTGGGAGAACCTAACGGTTATAAAGACTTTCTTCTTTGCTATTTTGCTCCCAGTAATATGGTATCTAATGGCAGTTTTATCTAGTCGTTCAGTTCTAGCTTCTTCTTTCTTTGGAAGCGGAATAATGAGTATCCCTGTACTAGCTAGTTTTTGTCTTTATATAGTTCTGATGTTTACCTCAGTAGTTATTTTTATAATAAGAAAGCAATACAAACTTCTTTTTACTGTACTAATAAGTGTGTATCTTGGTTATATATTATTCGTCTTTTCATTGTACGAACTGTTTGGTAATTTAGATTTTTAATAAATATGAAGTTTAGTCTTTTGAAACTAAAAAACCTTTACATAAATATTTTATTGGGTGGCTTCTTTGGTTCTCTTTGTGCTACCTTATTACTATCTTTAGTTAGATTCTTTTTTGGAGGATGGTCTAATCTTTTTGACGGAGTTGTTCCTAAATATGATCTTAGTTATAGCCTTTCTTATCTTGTCGTAGATCTAGGAGTTTTATTTTATTTACCTATCATCTATTTTTTTACTTTTCTATATAAAATCGTTTTTCGTAGGACTTTCCTAAAAGGAAAAAAAGTAATGATCTCGTCCTTCTCTTATATTTTATTTCAAACAATCTATATAGATATGTTTGCTAAAATCTCGTCGACTGGACCTGATTACTCTATAAGTACTGTCGATTTTGTTTTAAGAATTATTCTTATGTTTATTTATCCAGCTATTTTTTTATATTTAATATCTTCAAAAAAATCTAATATATAAGTATTAGCTAAAAATCTCGGCTGGGGCTGTGGAACGAAGTTGGAATTATTTTAGGTGAAATGGGGTACAATTAACTTATTATGGAAAAAGAAATTAAGTTAAGTGAACATAATCAGAAAACTCTAATGATAGCAGCTACTCAAGAAATCTTTGAGGCGGCTGATAACACTATTAGAGCTCTTAAAGAAGATAAGATTTCTGAAGAATTATCATACCCTCCTGATAACGGTTTTAATGATGAGCTAAATACTCAAGAAATCGAAGCGCTCAAAATGTTAAAGGATATTCCTCATTTAGATTCAGCTTTAAAGAAAGTTATCGTAGGATCATCTGGTTCGGCTTTCTTTCATTTTTTTAATTTCCTAGATGGAACATCAGATCCTGACAAAAATTTTGGAGAGTGGACATGGGCAACCTTAGTTGATCATCCCCACGGTGAAAATGACCCCTATACCGATATGCTACATGATTCATTCTATGATGCATATCTCGATTGGAAAGAATTGAAAAACTCTCAAGAAACTAATTAGCTGGGGCTGTGGGACGAAGTTAGAACTTTTTTAACTATTCCAACTCAACATTCTCAAACGAATGTATAGCCTTTTCTAGCATTTCATACTTGTTGCCCTCAATATCAGTTACAGTTGCTTTTGCATAAAAAGTCTTCTCAGCTTCCCAATTTTCAGGATAGAAAGTCCCCGCTGGCAATGTGGGATCATAATTGATCTCGATTATCGCTTCAGAAATATAATCTGAAGGGAAGCCGTTTGCCTTCAGTTCATTTTCAATAACATGTTGCACACTTCTTAAATTTGAAAGAATCGGCTTGATTGCTAGATGAGGAGGTGTCGCTTCCACCTTCATAACATCTAATTTTGCTTCTCGAAGATCATGTTTTTTCATTACGCTGACCACCCAGTCGTCTACATACCCTTTATCCTCATATCGGAGAGTGCTAAATAGACTGTCAATTATATTGTTTGGTATACCGTTAAGTTTTCTAGACATTTTATTTAGTATATCAACTACACTAAAAACTACGAGCTGGGGCTCTGGGACGAAGTTAGAACAATTTTGAGTATTGACTACATTGGTTTTTCATTGTAGTTTTATAGATATTGTTCGTTTAGGAGAAAATAATGCACCTGATTACAACGGAAGAGGCTCAGAAACTCGTAGTAAGTCTTAAAGATCGGCTAGGCCGGCCAATTGACCCCGCGATAGCTGAAATACTTGCTGAGTTCATCCGCGTATCCCAAGCACTCGGATTCAAAACAATTGGAAGCTGCGAAGGTCATATTGATTGGGGCCTTCCCTTCCCTTGGATTGACTTTGAGGTTAGCGCTGAGCGAGTTCCTCTGCCTTCCCTTTGGAAGCTTTGGAAATTTTCAAAACGGCGGCGTGCCATAAAGGAAAGCAAAAAACATGCTCAGAACGCGGAAGAAAAAACAGACCAGCTGTGCGCAATGTTGACACGTTTCCTTGTCCAGCACGACAAGGTGCACGGAGTTCAGCCTGAAGCTTTTCTTGTGATTGACCGTTGGCAACGGTTTCTGTTCAGACTTATGCCGGCACGAACACTGCTTTCTGATAGTTACAAGGTGTCCGGTGACATTTCGGCCCTTAACTCCTTACTTGAAGAGCAGCGTCGCGTCTTTAAATCTTTTGCCTCTTTTTGCGTCGCCACGCTTGAGCGAGAGCAAAATCTCGCTGGTGTCCCCGACGAAGGATGTAAAGGATGCATGGGGCGTGGTTGAGCCTCATCTACAAAAGCCGCATGGTTTCGCCCAGCGGTTTTGTTTTTGTAAATTCTCGAGCTGGGGTACAAGGACTCGAACCTCGATACTCAGGACCAAAACCTGATGTCCTACCATTAGACGATACCCCAATGTTTATTTTGTTTGTGACCCACGTTTCGTAACTTACTTGTTCTTTCTTGACCTGAAGTGTCATTTGGTTAGAAACTGTGGTCAGGTCTCTAACTCTTCGCGGCCGAGCCGTCTCGACCCATTTTTATTTTCTTACCCGTCACCTTTTATCTGCCCTTAATCGATCTTGATGCTTGAGAGTTATTTGGTTCCTTCGCTTGCTAGCTACGGAACTCTTCGTCGCTCTTCGCTCCTTGACTCAATTTCGGTGCTGTAATACTATCATTTTTCTACCGATTTTTCCACACATGGTTTCATTGTAAGCTTTATAGATATAGGGATAACTTGCTAGCCCTCCTGACCATGTTCGGTATACTTTAGTTGTATGGAAACAACAATTTTACTTTCAAAGGTTCTTGGGCTTTATTTAATAATATCGGGTCTTATCGTTATGCTTCGTAAGGAGTATTTTCTCCCAGTGTTTTCTGTTTTCGTAAAGGAAAAAATGACGAGAATTATTCTTGCGTTTATTGAGCTTCTCGCTGGATTGTTCCTTGTGGTCGCGCATTTTAACTTCTCAAACCTCCCTGCTTCGATTATTTCAATTCTTGGAGTAACGGCGGTGTTTGAAAGTATTATGTACTCAGTACTTCCAGATAGATCATTTACAAAGATGCTTGCGTACGTAAATCGTCCAGGTGTCTATGTCCTTGGAGGTGTGTTTTCAATTGCTATAGGATTGTATTTGGCAGCCTATGGTTTTGGAATTATTTAGTAACCTATAAGCAAAATAAAACCACCCGTTTGGGTGGTTTTATTTTTATCTAACTATTAGTTACTGTAATCATACATGTTTTCAAATTTTGACGAAGGGTCAATATTTTTTATGATCGTTGGCATACCCATATATTCAATGTGGCTCGCATTCAGCGCTGTAGCATTTAGTGTCCCAGTTACGTATATAGAAACATGAGAACCATTCGTTGCTTTGATTACTGCGTTTGCTACTTCGGTTTTATCAGCGTCAAAACGAGATGAATTTCCGTTCGTGGTCGTGAGATTCTTTATGGTTCCACTTAGGTACGCACGAGATGAATCCTCAAGGGTTGCTGTGAGCGTTGTAGCCTTTATATTCATTTCAACGGAACTAGAATTATCTAGAGCAACAGCCAGTGAGGCAACTTCGATATCACCCGTTACTCTAGAAGAATCTGTGAGAGTAATAGAAGAGAGAGTTGGTACAGTAAGTACAATGTTTGCATATCCGTGATCACAGAGGATACAAGAAGCAGGTTCTTCACTTTCTATTTCTCCAAGAGTAAGTGTTCCGTCTTCTTGTGCGTAGGTTACTTTTGTAATATCTTCAGCGCGTCCTTTTATTTCAAGACTATAGGTGTCTCCTTGTACGATTCGTACTGTTTGATCATTAGTAACCACTAGTTTAGTAAAAGATTCCAGTGGAATTACCTGTGATTGAGTTTTGTAGTACGGGTCTGTGCGAACAGTATTTGCTACGTTCATCCCTACTTTAGTTCCACTTACCCCTGCAGCGACAATTGCCACAAACCATACGCTTAAAAGTATAAGTATTGCTGTTTTTGATAATCCATTTTTCTTACGGATAAGAAACATACCCAAAGATCCGATAAATATCAATGGAATAAGGGCTACAAGGTAAAGGGACACAGCTAATATTTTTGCAGCACCACTCATCGCAATTGTCATAAACGGGGCTTCAACTAAATCTGGAGGAAGCACAAAGAGAGCTAGCATGAGTCCAACACTAGCAAGAGCCGCAAAGAATACTCCTTCGAAAAGAAATACAGCACCTATAACTACACGAATTGCTGGGAAAATAGTTGTTTTTATCCAGTATGCAACGGAACGCAATGCTTCAAATGGTAGATTTATTGCTTTCATAAAGTTGTTTTTATGCTCAGGTGTATTCACTTCTTCTATTTTGTCTCTCATCATTTCTGCCATGGCGGCCACAGTCACAGGGCTTCCTTTCATAGAGAGTTTTTGTGACGTTGTTCGTGCTTCAGGTACCACTATCCAAAGAATGATGTAGGCAATAACACCTGTTCCACCCAAGAACACAGAAACCAGGAAAATGGCACGGAAGATAATTGGATCAACTCCGAAGAAGTGTCCAAGTCCTGAAGAAACTCCACCTATGATGGCATTCTCTGGGTCACGATAGAGTTGTTTAATTGTTTGTGAAGATTCTTTTGTGGATTGTTCGTTTTCTTCTTGTCCATCAAATTGTTCAACAGTGCCCATAATCTCCATTACCATCTCTACATCTTTTTGAGTGATTACTTTGTTTCCTTTTTCTGTAAATTTTTCTGCAATACGAGCTTCAATATCTTCAAGAATTTCATCCTTATTAACATCATCTTTAAAGTGGAGCTTAATTTGAGCAAGATAGTGTTCAAGTTTTTCAAAAGCATCTTCTTCTACATGAAAGAGTGCGTTTCCTATGCTGAGATTATATGTCTTTTTCATAATGGATTATTTAATAAGTGAATTAATTGATTGAATAAGTTCTTTCCAGATTTTTTTGAGATTTTCTAATGTTTTTTTGCCTTCATCGGTGAGTTCATAGTATTTTCGTGGCGGACCTGATTTTGATTCCTCCCAGCTGTATTCAAGGAGTCCTTGTGACTTCAGTCGAGAGAGTAATGGATATAATGTTCCTTCTACTATGAGTAAATCTGCTAATTTGAGTTGAGTAATGATTTTTGAAGCGTACGCTTTGTCTTTTTCAATAATGAGAAGCGTGCAGAATTCGAGCATTCCTTTTCTCATTTGGTTCTTATGGGATTCTTGTAATTCTTCTTTCATGGTTAAAGTATTACATACGGTACTATGTCTTGCAAGGTACTATGTATATAAGTTATCCACAGGTATTCTATTTTATCAAAATGTATGTGTAAGATTATATAAAGAGTGTCGTCTCTATATACAGACTGTACATCGAAGACAGAAATCCCATCATCAGCGCCATCTGATTGCGTTGTGTCTAGTAATAGATATATGGTCTCTTGGTTTCAGTTGATGCTGGGGTCTCTGTCTTCAAACAAAATAATAAAGCGATATAGGGATAAAGAGACGCCTGCTGGGTGTCTCTTTATTTTTTTAACAACTCCTCTTCTGTGAGTTATCTACTTGCGGATAACAGAACATAGTACATACTTATATATATGAGAAATCTTTATATCGCCGCCTTCGTTGGCCTTGTTATCATTGCAAGTAGTATTGTCTACGCCAACAAAAATACAACCCCTGTTTCTGTGGAAGAAAAACCTGAAGTAACTGAAGAAGTTATTCCAATTGGAACAATGCCCGCCAACCTCCCTCTTATTGGAACTGAATGGGTATGGCTTCACACAGAACTTCCGAATGACAAAATGGTTTCAACTCCAGAACGAGAAAAGTATGTACTCACACTTGATGCGACAAAAAGAGTAATGAGTACCACAGACTGTAATACCTTTATCGGTAAGTATGAAATTAATGGAGAAGTGCTCTCATTTGGCCCGTTTACTTCTACAAAGAAAGCCTGTTCAGGTTCGATAGAATCTATTTATGCTAAAGATCTAATGTTAACAACTTCTTATCAGATTGTAGGAGAGCGTATGTATATCAATCTTAATCGTGATGCTGGAAGAATGGTTTTTGAAAAGAAATAAATCTCAATTCATTTAATAAAGATTTAAAAAAGACCCTGTAATAAAAGGGTCTTTTTTAATGAAAGAAAACACCTTCTGCCACGTCATAGTATGCAGACAGCAACGCAATAACTCTCAGTTGTCTGTATTACTATAAAATATTTACACTACTATGCTTACAACTATAGCAACAATACTCGTTATCCTTTGGTTACTTGGATTCCTAGGCTTCCATGTACTCGGAAGTTTTATTCACGTGCTTTTGGTGATAGCAATTATCATCTTCCTTATCCGTATTATCCAAGGAAGAAACCCAATCTCGTAATATACTAATACTTGGAATCTACCAAGAAACTATTTATTAGATATTTATAATTTATAACAATATGAAAAGATCTACTATGATTATTTCGGCTATTGTTGCAGTGATTGTCATCGGCTTAATTGCTTGGACATTTACTCGTGATGCCGACGTTGTTGTGCCTATTGAAAATGGTACAGCAACAACAACTCCGACTGAAGGAGGAAACACTACAGGTGGAAATACTTCTACAGGTGGTACAGCAAACTCAACATCAGGACTTGGCGAGACATATGCAAATGCAACTCATGGATTTACTATTAGTTACCCACGAGAACTTACTACTGAGAACTTCGGAGTATTCCATGCACTCAATAACAATGACTGGCGTATTGGTGCAACAGCCGCAAAGCGCGGAACTCCTGTTATAGCAATCCCTGTTATTAAAATTGATAACACAGGATCTACAAAGAAGAACTACCCCCTCTTTTTCGCAGCTGAAGTTCGTGTCGGTGTAAGTACTGACGTAGCTCAGTGTTATGCAAAAGACGACGGATACACATCTCAGACAGTTACAGACGTAACAATCAACGGTGTGGCGTTCAAGAAGTTTGTTTTCGCAGATGCAGCTATGCAACAGTACCTAAACGGTGCTAGTTACCGAACAATCAGAAACAATAAGTGTTATGTTATCGAACAGATTCGAAATGGATCAAGTTACCGAGACGAAACGCTTGTTGGAGGTTACACTGATGTTGATCTAGATACTTTCTACGCACGAACGACACCAATTGTGATGTCATTCAAGTTTAGTAAGTAATTTCTTCACTACTCAGATAAAATAAAACCACCCGTTTGGGTGGTTTTATTTTATCTTTCTATAGCTGCTTTTCTTTCACTTCTACGCTTTTACCTGTTTCAATGTAGAATCGTATACGTCCAACGATACGATTATCATCTACCTTTACGGTAATTCTCCACATGCCAGGTGTTACATTTTCTTTTTGTGAGTAAGCTCTGTAGCCATTATCTCGCCCTCCCGTTAGATCAAATGAGATTGTTGTTGAAGGTATCCATTTCTCTGTAGTTTTATCATAATATTCCCATACGTGAGTAATTGGTGCAGAAAGCTTTGCAGGGGCGCCCACCGAACTAAAGAAATAGACGCCAGCATCAGCATCGGTCATATGATACACAGGGCGCCGATATTTGCCCAAAAAACGCGTATCAGTCTCAACTAGTCCAATATATTCCCCCGTTTCGGTGCGCGTTACTTTGTGATAGATACCACTGTCTTTTAAAGAAAGAGGGACAGCTGGGATTACATTTAGTATGTAGAGCATTCCCACAAACATAGGAATTCCTATCGCAAGAGCAAAGCCTCTTCCACGCTCATCTTCTGCAACTTCAGAGGTTTTACGGAGTAATGTTATGAAGAGAAAACCGACAACGGTAGCAATTGCAATTGCTATGAGGAAGACAACATCATTTACTTTATTGAAAACGATAGGAACATTGAAAATTGAATAGAACACAAGTGCAATGAAGAAGACGGCAATGTCTAAAGTAAATCGATACTGGTGAGTTGAAATAAATTCATTCGCCACCATACACAATAAAAGAATAACGAAGAGTGGCCAAGAAACGATAAAAGCTGCACTTCTCATTGCATATACGAACACAAAGGAAAGCGCTGAACCTGAGAAAAAGGAAACACCGAATGTGAGAAGTGAAAATAATCGCTGCTCAGCAGTACTTGCTGTATTTCTAGATACAACCCATTCACGGAATAAAATAATCGCAGCTAAAATAAGAAGGTATGAAAGGCCTAGATACTTTGTCATTGGATTATCAACATCCGGGAGAAGGAAAGCATCCGTGATAAACCCAGCAAGAAAAACAATAGTACTTGCATGTTTCCACCCTTGAGAAAGAATAGCTTGTAGTGCCATGATGTTAGCAGTGTAACATTTAGGTGCTCTATCTTGTATACTAAAGCACATATGAAAAAAACATCTATTATAGTACTTTCGTTACTCGGGCTTATTGTTATTGGTGGAATTGTGTGGGCTTATTCAAATTACAAAGCTTACGCCCCAACTACATACATAGTAGAGACTGAAACTGGAACAACAACTATTGATACGACAACTAAGACTGAAACCCCTGGATCTCCGACATACACCATGACAGATGTGGCTGCGCATAACAATGCAACAAGTTGCTACACGGTGATAAGTGGCAAGGTATACGATCTTACTATGTGGGTTGCTATGCACCCTGGAGGAAAGACTGCAATTCTTTCATTGTGTGGAGTGGATGGTACAGAAAGATTTAACAAAAAGCACGGATCGGATTCAAAACCAAATACTACACTTACTCGTTTTAAGATTGGCGTACTCAACTAATTCATTTTTATGAGCGATATTCTTTTACCTCTTCACCTGATTACATTAGGTTTCATTTTTTGGACGATTATTCACGCTGATCATCTTGCTTTTAATTGGATACGTGGAAAAGTCGCCACTCTTCCAAAAGAAAAAGTACAAAAATACCATCGCAATACTTGGATGGGGCTCGGTGGAATGATTCTTACTGGTTTTCTTTTGTTCTGGCCTATGCGTGAGTTCTTACTTGGCCGACCGCAGTTCTACGCAAAAATGGCTTTTGTTGTAACCCTCGTCGCTAACGGATTTGTTATCGGACATTTACAGAAGATCGCACTCCTCAAATCATTTAAGCAGTTAACTTTCAAAGAAAAAATACCACTCTTCATTTCTGGTGGTGTTTCAACACTTGCCTGGATTGGCGCTGCTCTCGGTGGCCTTTTCCTGATTCCTGATTAAAGCTCTATTTGTTCTAGTAAAATTGCCTCAAAGGCCGTCCAAGCATGCGCATCTGATACTTCGAGAAGGCGGCGCTTTTCAAGGAGCCCTAAGATCAATTTTGAGCCTAGAATGAGAGGGAATTCATTCGCAAGTTTTGCTATCTCTTTATTTTCTACATCTTCACCAACGCGAGAAAGTAGACCTTGTCTGATTAATTCAATCAGATCGTCATAGGTTCGAATAGCGTTCTTGTCTCTGGCGGACGTCAGAAGATTTACAATACTTTTTGGGTTTTTCTTGCACATCGCTTCCACAAGAGAAACCAGTAGTTCTGCTTCTGATGAACCCAACATAGCGCGAACTTTTTCGTGATCTATTTTCTTATCTGACACAGCAAGAATCTGTTCAAGTATTCCAAGTGCGTCACGGTACGACCCTTTCCCGTGAATGGCGACAAGTCCTGCAGAATCAGTGTGTAGTACAAAACCTTCCTGTTGAGCTACGTGAGTAAGCTGCTGAGATAAAATTTCGTTTGTCGGATTTTTAAAGACCACTTTCTGACAACGGGAAACAATAGTTGCTGGAAGTTTTTCTGGATCAGTTGTGGCAAGAATGAAAACAACATGACTTGGTGGCTCCTCAAGTGTTTTAAGTAATGCATTGGACGCTTCTTTTGTAAGCATGTGTGCCTCATCAATAATATATATTTTATATTTACTAGAAAAAGGTGCCGTTCTAACAGCTTCACGAAGCTCACGTATTTCATCGATACCACGATTACTTGCAGCGTCTATTTCAACAATATCTTCGGGGTTACATCCAATTTCTCTCGCAACGATTCTCGCCACACTTGTCTTCCCCGTCCCTCTTCCTCCACAAAAAAGGTACGCATGAGAGATTTTATTTTGCTTGATTGAGTTAACAAGAAGATCAACTACTTGCTCTTGTCCAACAACATCTTTAAATGTATGAGGGCGATATTTACGATACAGAGCTACGTAAGATGTCATATGCTCTACAGTGTAACAGATTGTGTACGTGATAAAAACATGTGTATTTTTTCTTCAATTTCGGCTGCATTTTTGCAGTCCATAAGCTCCATTCGTAGTTCTTTAGCGCCATCAAAACCATGCACATAGGCTTTATAATGTTTTTTCATAATAGCGAAACTCTTAATATCCCCTAGTTTTTCTTCGTAAAGCTTTGTGTGCTCTACGCAAATCTTGAGGCGTTCTTCAAGTGATTTACCTTGATTGAACTCCTTCTCATCAAAAAACCACGGCGTTCCAAAAATTCCTCGTCCCACCATTACCCCGTTTGCTCCAGATTCTTTCGCTTTTTCTTTTCCTTCAGTTACTGATTTAATGTCTCCGTTTCCTAAAATAACAGTTCCGCCTTCAGATAATTCACCAGTTATGTCTCTTACAAGTTTAACGACGTCTTTCATGACATCCCAATGAGCGTCCACGAGAGACATTTCTTTTCGTGTCCTAAGATGAACGGTGAGTGCTGGAATATTGCATTCAAGAATCTTTGGTAACCACTCCATATATTCAATTTTGTTATATCCGAGACGTGTTTTTACGGATACAGGAAGATGTTCCGCTCCTTCCTGTGCTGCACGGATAATCGCTTGCGCTGTCTTCCAATCTTTAATATGCGCCGCTCCAGCACCTTGTTTTTCAATACTCTTATCTGGACAACCCATATTAATATCAATTCCATCAAAGCCAAGTTCACGACAAAGAGCTGCTGATTTCTTCATGTTTTCCGGGGTTGAGGTAAACAATTGTGCAACAACAGGACGTTCGATGTCAGTAATTTCAAGATCACGTTTTAAAATTTCCCTTCCAGGGCTGTTTAAACCATCTGCAGATACGAATTCTGTCCACATAACATCAGGGCCGTGTGGTTTCGAATACTTAGCAATCATTGTTCTAAAGGCGATATCTGTTACATCTGCCATGGGAGCAACAACTGAAAGAGTTTCTCCCTGAGAAAGTTTTGTGTCGATAAGTATTTGCCAAAATCCTCGTGTGGGGCTTTGTTGTATACGTCGAATCGCAGATAGACCAAATAGTTTATTGAGTTGTGGTGGTAGCCATTTCATGTGGAGGGATTATAACGGGAACTGAAGCGTTTGTAAATTTATAAAAAACCTTATTTCCAAAACGGGTATCTATGTATTCCAGGAGCTCTGATTTTTCAAGAATCTTTTTCTTCAATGGATCAGTGTCTATGGCACTTAATATATTCGACCACACACGATTCATATCAGCATCTGAAGATACAACTACATTTGTTTTCTTTGATTCATCAAAAAACCTAATGTCATTAAATTCATCAATTGTTATATAGCGAACTTTAAAGAGCACGGTATCTATATTAGATGCCAATGTTTCCATGGAACGTAAAAGATTCTGAGAAACTTCCGTTGAGGTTGATATTGATAATTGAGCAAATGTATCAAGTGGTACTATTTCTTTATATACAACTCCGTTCTCTGAAATGGCGTGCGTCTCACTCACTGCAAATATAGGAGTGTATGATTGAATCTTAACAGTAAGTGTATGTAAACCGCTTGGGTACAGAATGATATCACTAGTGTTCGGAAGAGTTTCTGTTATAAGTGTACGTATCTCGTTATCGTGGTAACTAAGCACTCGATTTCCAGGAAGTATTTTCATTACTTTCTGATCTGCGAGAAATCCAAACTGTCTTTTTAATTCTGTGGCCTGTTCCTCTGTTGTTCCAGATATATGGTAATCATGGATAGTGAACGTTCCTGTTCGGAAATATACGTATATTGCCCCAATACAACAAATAAGTATTGTAGATCTGATCACTAATCTCTTTAAAAGAACATATGTCCTTTTTCTCATAAACTAATTACGAAAGGGTTTACCGATAACTGTTTTACCTCCCATAAACGGTACCAACACATCAGGAACCTTAATTGTTCCGTCTGCCTGCTGATAATTTTCAATAATTACAGTTACAAGACGAGGTGTAGCTGCAGCGGTGTTGTTAAGTGAATGAGCGTAGCGAAGTTTCCCTTCAGTGTCTTTGTAACGAATATTAAGTCGACGAGTTTGGAAATCATGGAAATAACTTGCTGAATGAGTTTCTCTGTACTTGCTCTGTGACGGCATCCAAGCTTCAATGTCATACTTCTTCACTTGTCCGAGTCCAAGATCTCCTCCGCAATTAATAACTGTATGGTACGGGAGATTAAGTTCTTCCATCATAGATTCAGCAAGTGTTCTGATTTCTTCATGCAAAGCAACCGATGTCTCGTGGCTAGCTTCACAGAGAATAACTTGTTCACATTTATAAAACTCATGAACACGCACCAGACCGTTAACATCTTTTCCGTGGCTTCCTGCTTCTTTTCTGAAACACGGACTCCATACAATATATTTCTTAGGTTCAGCTAATCCATCAAGTATCTCATCTGAGTGATAAAACATTGTTGCAACCTCCCCTGTTCCTGCTAAATAATCATTTCCATCTTTATAGAGATCATCCTCTCCCTGTGGAAGATAGCCTGTTCCTAGGAGAGTCTCACGCTTAACAAGAGATGGCACAAGCATAGGAGTGAACCCTTTCCCTTGCCAACGTTGCATTACATAATTCCAAATAGCCATTTCAAGCATCGCCCCGTCATTTTTCAAGAAGTATCCTCTGAAGCCTGATGTCTTTGTTCCACGTTCAAAATCAACAAGGTCACTTTGTACCATGAGTTCAATATGATCAAGCGGAGTAAAAGAAAAATCTTTAATTTCCCCCCATGTTTTTACTTCCACATTATCTTCGTCTGACTTTCCTTCTGGAACTGTCATGTCTGGAATGTTTGGAACAGACAACATAAGCGTTCTCCAAGTCTTCATTACCTCCTCAAGCTCATCTTCTTGTGTTTTAAGTTCATCCTTTACCTTCTTCATGGCATCAATAAGTTCCTGGCGGGTGTGAGCGTCTGCCTTTGAAATAGCCTCGCTGGCAGCGTTTTGTTCAGCTCGGAGACTTTCAACTACTTTCAAGATTTCAAGGCGTTTTGTATCTGAAGCAATAAGATCGTCAACATTAAATGACAAGTGTTTTTTAGAAGCGGCGGCACGAATAAGGTCACTTTGTTCACGGATGAATTTAATGTCTAACATGTCCTTTATTCTAACAGATAGTAGCTCCTTTATGAAGCTTGTTTATAAGGATATCTAGGAAAACAGATTTACAGGATATACTGGTCATAATGACAGAGCGAGACACCTTAGAGGAAGATATTAAGAGCTCCACGCCTCATATCGTTACCCACCAGGAAAAGTATAGTAAACACCCTAAAGGATTTTCAGATTTTATAGCAAAATCAACCGTACACCTCTCAGCAGGTATAGCCGATTTTTTATTCCAAGAGCGCTATTGTCACCGCGCTGTAGTTCTGGAAACGGTTGCGGCTGTTCCAGGTATGGTAGGAGGACTTCTTCAACATTTAAAATCGTTACGCTTCATACGGGATGACCGCGGATGGATTCACACCCTCTTAGCTGAAGCAGAAAATGAGCGAATGCATCTACTGATTTATAGCGAGATAGCAAAACCCTCTACGTTAGAAAGAATTCTTATTATGGTGGTTCAGTTTTTCTTTTATCATTTGTATTTTCTCCTGTATCTTATCAGTGCGAAAACAGCTCATCGTGTTGTTGGATACTTTGAGGAAGAAGCAATTCATAGCTATAAACACTATCTACAACTGGTAGAAGAAGGTAAACACGAAAACATACCAGCTCCAATAAGTGCTATTACGTATTGGGAACTTCCTGAAGATGCACGTCTTATGGATGTCATCAAAGCAACCATCAAGGATGAAATGTACCACCGAGACACCAACCATGCCTTTGCTGACGATGTTGCAGGAACAAAACTCTGGAGTTAGAAACAAAAATCACCATCGAAAGATGGTGATTACTTTGTTTCTCTAAGACTAGAGAGCTGCTGGAGTAACTTCTGCGGCTACAACTTCTTCTTCCGCTACTGGTGTAGTTTCAGTTGATTCTGTAGGAATTGCAGTTTCCTCAACTACTGGAGTGTCTGTTGCTGGAACTTCTTCAGTAATAGGAGTTGTGATGATTTCGTCTGACATAGATTTGTTTTGAAAATGGGTAAAGTCGAGCGCGTATCATAGCACTTCTAGGACTCTAAAGCAATTAGAGCTCTAAGCTAGAACGCCTGATTGATGAGCAAACAAAGTGTGATTACAAGCAATAGCGCGAGTCCGTACGTTATATGTTTCCAGTGCTGTTTTCGAATCTCAATAAAAATCATAGTAAGTAAAGCAACAAACGTTAGTGCAAGTAACCCCTTTAAAAGGATATCTACATAATAAGAGCCACCAAACAGCAGACGCCCGTACCACGTTGAGTATTTTTCAGGAGCACTTGGCGTAGAAGTGCTTACAGCAACTTCCTCTGCTTCATTGTTTCTAACAACAGCTAACTCTTCAGTCGTAATAACTGATTCATATTCAGGCTTTGTTTCTACTGATTCACCTTTAATTTCAGGCGTACCGACAGCTAGAACAGGATTGGTTTGAGGAGTTATAGTTTCTATTGGTGCCACTTTTTGTGGTTCAAGGGTTTCTTTTTCAACACTAGGAGAAGTCTCTACGACAGGAATTTCTTTTGCTACTGCTGGAGTACCGAACATTTGCACTACATAAATTGTTGGGCCATTCTTATATACACCACTTACTGTTGCCATACCAATTTCCTTAAACTTTACATCCAAAAGATTGGCTCTGTGCAGCGGAGAAGCGAGCCATGCATTACGAACCTCTTCAGCATCTACGAAATTGATAGCAAGATTTTCTCCTGCATATAAAAACGTGTACCCAGCTTGCTTGAACCAGTGCCATGGAGTTACTCCTTCTGGACTATCATGTGCAAAATATCCCTCCTTAGCCATATCTTCGGCTTTAAGGGTTGCTGCGCGATCTAAAACGGGATTGCGCACAAGAGGAGCTTCATTGTACGCCAGACGACTTTCGTTAGTTAAATCAACAAGAACAGAAGCGGTAACGCTTGCCCCTAGTACTGTTTTCTTAATAAGGAATGAGCTGCCTGCAGAAAAACCAAGAAGGAAAATACTTCCAATAACAATAATTGCAACTGAGACTTCTCGGAAAAAGTGTGGCTTGTAATCATTGTGCTCGTGCGGAATGAATACATGCTTTAAAAAGGAGTGGGGTTTCACTTGTACAGTATAACGTAGCACTATGTAAAAACAACTCCCGTTTGGGAGTTGTTTTTATTGTTTAGCTGCTTAGTTTGTTATTTACTTAGCCACGAATCCTCGAGAAATTGTTCCGAAGAATCCTGTAGCTGGAATACCATTCTTTGCTTGCCACTTAATGAGGGCTGACTTTGTGAGTGGGCCAAACCATTTTGTAGCAACATTAATCTTTAGATAACCGTTAGTCATGAGCATCTTCTGAAGTTCTGTTACATCATCTCCATTTGCCCCATATCCTAGGTTGCGTGAAAAGTTAACTGCAGTAGCTCCAAGAACCATTCCTGGTGTTGTTGGTACAGCGGTAACGATGATACCAGGAGTTGTTGTCGCAACGGTAACTGTTGTTGTAGAAGCTCCAAGTACTGAACCTCCTGTACTTCCTGATCCACTTGAATAACCACCTCCACCTCCGTAAGGGATAGCAGCTTCAGTGTAGGTAATGAATGTTGTAGCGTGCTTTGTCCAAACAACGAGGTCTGCACCTACGTCAATCTTACAATCTGTTCCTGCTGTAAGTGTTGGGTTTGTAGCACTATCACATGTTGTTGAAATCTTCGCAAACACACCATTCTGTGACCATCCTGCAAGCTTACCTGCCTGTCCTGCGAATGTCAGCTTGATTGCCTGATCAAACGTAAGATGTGTATCTCCAGCTCCAATTGCAACTGCTCCAGTTGGAGTAAGGTAAGATCCGTTACTTTCTGAAGGGATTGTATATGTAGTTGTAGCTGTCGGTAGATCAAATGTTCCATCCCATGTTGTAGGACCAGAAATAACTGTACCTTCTGAGATAAGAACAGAGATTGTTCCTTGAGTAGTTGAAGCTGTTAACTGTGTATCTGACTCAATTGTTGCAGTTTTAGCTTCTGGTGTTGTCTGTACTGTTGCTGGAACTTCTGAGTAACCCTTAAGAAGGATTGTATCCGTTGAAGATGCATTACTCTTTGTCCAAGCGAGATCACCACTGATACTTCGTACATTTGTGTAAGGAGTATATGAGTACTCACGAACAGTGAATGTATCTAGATCAGAAAGTGCCATTGAACCTTTAATAAAGGTATTGTTCTCCCAAATAGACTTCCAATTGAACTGTGCGTTAGCGTAATCGCCACGAGCGCGGATGTGCCACTTGTTCTCTCCTTCAAACGTGTTTCCTGTGATCACTGCACCTCCAACTGGATAAAGGAACCATCCTTGTCCTCCTGTACCAGTAAAGCTAATACGAGCAGCGTTAACGGTTGAAGACTTAAATGTGTTTCCTGTGATAACACGATCAGTATTAGGTGAAGAAGCTGCTGAGCCGGCCCCACTAGCGATACTGATTGTTGATGCATTATCAAACACGTTATTAGTGATAGTGAACTTGTTAACAAGGTTAACTGCAGTAAAGTCACTGATATACACTGATCCGTTTGTTTCTGAGATCTTTGAATTAGTAAGTGTGAAATTATCTCCGATTACCTCAATTGTCTTATTAGTTCCTGGAATGTTCTCAGCAAATTCAATACCTGAAATAGTAATGTTGTCTGCTGCTACGAATGTCCCACTCTTTCCAAAACTGTTAGTTGCGTTTGTCTTCACGATAACACCTGTTGATGCCGCCTGAAGCGTAACTGTTGAAGTTCCGAAGAAAAGTCCGAACTGGTATGATCCACCGTTTACTGATCGGTTCATAGCAGTTTCGTTGTATGTACCTGGATATACGATAACAGTATCACCTGACTCTGCTGCATCGATAGCTGCCTGGATTGTTGTGTATCCAGTAGTTACGCCTGCCTTAGTGATAGTAGCGAGGTTAACAATGTTGTTTGACCATACAACTACATTTGTTCCAGCCTTTGTGTACTGTGTGTACCCTGAAGCGCTCACAGTAACTGAAGCTGTTGGAGTAACATGTGCTCCATCAGACCAAATCTGTGTTGTAGTTGTTGCTAGTGTTCCACTGTTAAGTGTAAATACAGAAGGAGAAAGAACTCCTGATCCTGGGTCAACGTTAACACTTCCCCACACGTTTCCTTCTGTTGTTAGGTTAGTAGCTACTACTGTTGAACCGTTAACAGTAAGACCAGCTCCTTTACTGTTCTTCATAGTTACGTTTGAAAAACGTACGTCTGCTGGATCTGTTGTTGTGTATGCATGTACACCGTACGCCTTAGCGTCACTGTTAAGAGTTAGGTTGCTGAATGAAACTGTCCCTGTTGGCACACCTTGCACACCAACGAGATGCTTTGAACCGTTTGTTGATCCAAAGTCTGTTGTTGCTACAAGTCCTGCATTACTTCCAAGTCCAACGAATTCAACCGCACGGTTAATAGTAAGCTGTGCAGTGAGTCCAATAGTACCCATGATATTAATTGTAGAAACAGCAGCATCTGACAAGAGCGCCTGGAGGTATGCTGATGTGGTCACTGTTGTAAGTGAACTTGTATTGAGGTAGTACTGAATCTGGGTTGTGCTTGCTGGAGTGCTTGTTGCTCCTACAAAACCAACAACAGTGTTTCCTGTCATTCCATCTTCCCAAGCTGTTGGCAAGCGATATGATTCTGTACTATTAGTAAGAGTTGCGCCTGATACCGTAAGAACTGAACCGTTAGATGATTCAATTCCTCCGAATTCATTTCCTGATACATCAATTGAACCAGTAAGAGTTACTGTTGAATTGTTAACAAGAAGTCCAGCGTCTCCTGCTGTAAGCTTGATGTCACTAATAGTTACATCTGATGTTCCGTATACATGGAACACGTAGTTTCCATTCCACCCTGCATTACTAGGTGAGAAAGAAACAGTGTGACCTCCACCGATGATTGTGAGAGGGCGATTAATGAGGAGTTTCTCTGGTGTTGAGATATCCGTTGTGATAGTAATAGTCGTTGTTGAAACGTCTGAGAGGGCTGCCTTGAGCTCGTCAAACGTAGCCACGTCTGCTGCACTTGCAAATGTCGGTAATGACAAAAAAGCAAATGATAGTATGAATAATGTTTTTTTCATTGTAAAAGTATCTAAAAACCCTTAATAATTAACCCTCAAAGCGCTCTTTTTAGCTTTGTCACTCAATCCTACACTTCTGTAGTGGTAAAAGCAATGAAATATACCACACTAAAGCTGTTGAGGAAGTGGATAACTTTTTAGTCGTTTTTAGAAGGTTATTACCTATCCCCTCTTTTCCAAAGGATTGAAATGTGGTAGTATTATTGTCATCGTTAGTTACACAAACGAATAAGGGCCCTTAGCTCATTTGGTAGAGCGCCGGTTTTGCACTCCGGAGGTGAGGAGTTCGATTCTCCTAGGGTCCACAGTAAACAAAAAGACCAGTCCAATTGACTGGTCTTTTTGTTTGTCTTGTTTTATAGAAAGGAGTATCCTTTTATATAGACCAACACAAGGAGTACAGAATGGACGCAATAAATACGGAAGTTGGGCTGTGGGTAGATCTTTTAAAAGAAGGACAAGCACGGGCATGCGTAACTCTTTCGGAAACAGAAGAAGCTTATACCGTTCACATGTTGCAACGATTCATACTTGACCCAGAGCTAACCAACACAACGCTTGCTTTGGGGTATCTCGAAAACCAAAACGAAAGTAACGCTAAAAAGTATGGCAACCTCTGGCACACAGCTGATGCTGGGCTGCTCATGGCAGGACTGTTCCCCGAGCGTGCTCGGAGGAAGAATGTACCCGTCTCGTACCTTACAGGCATGAGCCAGGTTTGTTTTCTGAGTCTCGCTCAGCTCTGTGACAAAATAAAACGCCCACTTGAAGCTAAAGAATACCGAGAAATTGCTACCGGTGTTGAACGTGTTGCCTGTGTGCTTTATTGCTCACGAAGAAAGAACTCTACTGTCCATGAACTCTTACAGCTTCCTATGGGAAGTTTCCTTCATTGAAGCCCTCTCGGGCTTTTTTATTTTGTATCAATATGACTCCAAGCAAACTTCTTATCTCCATACACTTTCTTTCCTGGATTTAATATATGAAGTGGGTCAAAAATATCTTTTGTCTTTTCAAACAACTTAATTACCTCAGATGAAAACATTTGAGAAAGATACGCTGTACGAAGTAGCCCGTCGTTGTGCTCTCCAGACATTGATCCATCATACTCGAATACAAGTGCGTATACTTCATCCATAAGCTTGTGAAGCGTGTCTACAATTCCCTCTTTATGAATATCAATGAGCGGAATGATGTGGAAGTTTGCGTCTCCCATATGCCCTGCCACTGTGTAGATGAGATCATATTTTGAAAAAATAACTTCGAGTTTAGGAAGAAACTCTGGAAGATCTTTCGTGTGTACAACAATATCATCGATAGTTGGAGCTGTTCTGTATCCTTGGAGTTTTTGACGAAGGAGATTAAAGCTCTCACGGCGAAACGTCCAATATTTCTTCGACTCACTTTGAGAATGCGTCATTTTAATAGGAAGATTAAATTTCTGCATATCTTCGTACGCAGCTTTTACTTGTTGTTCAACTGATTCTTCGGTATCCCCTGCAAATTCTGCCATAAGAATTATCTTTGGAACTCCACCAGTAAGCGCCATCCAAAACTCTGGTAGAAATTGTAATCCAAGTGTAAACATATTGCCGCCCATACGAATAGCGATGTCTTTAAAGAATTTGATAGCTATTTTAAACGTGTGATCATCATAGGACTCAAGTGTTTCAGGTTTATGTTCCAGTAACTTTGGAATTATTTCTCCTAGTTGTGTCGTAGATGGCACAAACATCACAAGCATTCTTGAATGTGTCTGCGGTTTAACACCGGTTAAGGTAGCAGAGCTGACACAGGCAAGTGTGCTCTGACTTCCAACAACTAACTTTGAAAGATCTAGGGTTTCTGTGGCCTTATCATACACATTCCATAAATAATACCCTGAAGAATTTTTTGTTACGGTTGGTTTTGCCTTCTGTAGTAGGTCATAGTTTTCTTTAACAAGCGCCAAAACTTCTCTGTGAATGCGCCCACTTTCGGTTTGTTCTTCTAGTTTTGCTGCGAGCTTTTCCTCACGAAGCGCCATCAAGGTATCTTCTTCTCCGTTCGCAAAGACAACTGAGAGAGATTGAACGTATTTTTCTGTCTTTCCATACGTAAGCGTTTTTTCTCCTCCTGAGTTATTGGAGACAATACCTCCAATTGCAGCAAGTTCGCGAGACGCTGGATAGCTTGGCATAAGCCAGCCCTTAGCTAGGGTTTCTTTTTCAAAATCTCTGTAATATACCCCAGGTTCTGCTACAGCTTCTGTTTCTGTGGTAGAAAGTACATGGTTCATGTACTTAGTAGTGTCGACCACAATTGATTCTGAGAGTGGCCCACCGGTCATACAGGTTCCCGCGGCGCGCATAGTAACTGATATGTCTATGCCTTCAGATTTTTTTATATGCACATATGTAACAAGCTTTACTATATCTTCTTTATTTTGTGGATACACAACGATTTGAGGTTTGAGATAAAAAAGACTCGTATCTCGCGCTACTTTTTCACGATCAACATCCAATACTGAAACATCCCCTGTAATTCTTGTTCGTAAGTCTTTAGCAATATCCGTGTAGAGAGTGTCATTCATACAAAAAGTATAACATTAGTTGCCTTTGGAAATACTTGCTGCTTTTCGCTCAAGCTCAGTAGCTGTGCGTATATATCTTTCATTTCCTTGTGGAACAGTAGAAGTATGTTTACTGTCATATATATCTTCTGCGATATCCCACAAATCTCTTTCTTCTGTTATCCATTTTTCACCAAATTTCTTCATAGAAATGATTTTAGAATACCCTTGCATAGTTTTCTTTCCATTTTTAACAAGAAAATATTCATTAAAATAGGACATAGCTAATTCACGTACTGTTAAGTAGACAGGGTCACGATACTGCAACACAGCATGATTTGTTTTGCTGATTGCTCCCCAATAGCCATTTTCTTTAAACAAAGCAACTATATGATCATCATCTTCTTTATCTACTTTAAGATTCAGAAGTAGAGGTTTTCTTCCTTGTAACATAAGCGCTGTTGCCGCAAACATTGCCCCTTCTATACAATGAGCCTTCTTCTCCTGAAGTACACGTCGCGGAGACATGCATGTTTCACCCCTCTTTTCAAAATTAAAAGAAATTGAATCTAAGTAATCTTGTATCTTAGATGGGGTATTTAATTTTTTAAAGAAATCTTCCTCAGATTTCGTAAGTCGCAACATACAAGAAGTATATCAAGACTTACTATGTTCTTGGTTATCTTTTAGATACTCGAAAGATAAACCTGTAATCAGACTCAGAAATAGTTTTCTTAGATTCTCGTTCTGGACGTACAGCAACAAGCGTAATTGCTTCTGTTTCTGTCGTAATAGTTCCACCAAGTGCAATTGTTTCAGTAGCTGTGCCCATACCGCTTTCAATCTTTATCTTAACTTTTACAGTTCCTGCCTGGATACACTGCACATCTATCGGACAACGACTATCTTCTACAATTGATAGCACGGTAATCTTTTCCGCCACTGGAATAATTTGTATATTTAATTTTGCCTCAATAGTTACAGCGTCCTTTGGTGTAGACGTTGAGGTTGGAATTGGGCATACAAATTGACAATTAGGTCCAGATCTCCCTACCCATGATCCATCAGAGCACTGTTTAGCATCCATAGTACACATCACTTCTCCTGTAGGTTCACCTTTTACAACTGAAGAAGCTTTTTGTGAAAAGTTCCAAGCTCCGTATGCAAGAAGAGCTAACACTGCCACACCTATAATTGCTAACACTATGTTTTTATTTGAGTTCATGGTTTTTAGTTATTAGTAATGACGTTATAGATAAAGTATATCTTACACATATAAAATTCCCCACATGTGGGGAATTTTATAACCAAGGGGTTGCTAGTTCATGTTGTAATGACGCACATCCACTGCTCCATGGTTCATAAACACATCTTCAGTGCTTGTAGGAGTTCCTCGTGCAATGACGAGCACATCTCCGCGTCGTACATGGTCTTCATAGAGTTGCACGTCCTGCTTTTCGATACCAAGATTAGTAAGTGCTCCGATTAGTCCACCAGCAGCAGCTCCTGTGGCCGCTCCAGCAACCGCAGTTGCGGCTACTCCAGTAAAACCAAGTGCGGCAGCCAAAGGCCCTGCAACTATTAGTGTCCCAAGTCCTGGAAGCACTCCATTCGCAACAACGAGACCTGCGATACCTCCGATAATAGCCCCAGTTGTTGCTCCAGTAGCTGCACCTTGACCGATCTTATCTCCAGACTGTCCATCTGTAATGGTACCTTTATCATTTATATATACATATGATAGGTCAGATTCGTTTACACCAAACTGGCGAAGTTCATTAAGGGCACTTTCCGCAGAAGCGTGAGTTGTAAATACTCCAATTGTTGTAATCATAGTGTGTATAGTTAGTTTGTCCGTTAATTCCCACATACGTGAGGTATATCTATGTAGACGTTCCTTCTATACTTTTACTTACACCGCATTTGAGACATTTGTTAAAAGAAGCGCCATAGTAAGATCCCCAAGAAGCAGGAAAACAGCAAATTGCCGATATGAATATCCACTCACCGCAAGTAGGGCGAGAATAATATCATTTGGGAATGGAGCAAAAGCGGTGTATGAAAAAATCATTACATACACAATCCAACTCGGCGTGACGTACAGCCATTTCCAAATTTTTCTAAACACATGCTCCCATTTTTTTGTAATATCCACCAATATGTGTCGTACTTTTGTTATAACAAAATAAAATAATGAGTCACTTATAAAAAGACCAATTCCTCCTATTACACCTAGAACAAGTGGATTAACCCCGCCGTGCGCCAAAGCAACAAGAGCGGCATACAGCGATGTTCCCGTGATAGAAGAAAAACCTCCTATAACAGCCAACATAAATGCTGCGAAATATGTATTCTCTATTCCAATGTCATTCACCAATTCATCTACGGGATAAAAATGAAAGAATAGTGCCCATCCAATCAAAACAAGAAGAACAAGAGCGATAACGCCATAGAATTTTTTCTTTTTATCCAGCTTGTACATGTCTATACTGACGCCAGCGAAAGACAATACTTACAGAGATGATTTTTCTGCTGCTTCAATTTTTCTATTTTCAGCTGTCCAACCAATCATGTTCACAAGTATCTGCACTGCAGTAGCAACTCCTGAAATCGCGAGAATAAGAATTGGTAGCCATAGTAACTCAGTTGCGATAAAGTACCCGTAGGTTACAAAAAGCGCAGCCCAAATGCTGAAACACCAAGGACAGATGAGAAGCTCATATGCAGTACGTAGCGGACCACTGGTTCGTTCTACTTTTGTGAAGTACGTAATTCCTTCCTGAGAATAACTTTCTTCTGCATGCTGAAACATGTCACGCAAGAATCGAGTTATCTTGTCATATACAAATAGTCGAGTAAGGCGAAATGTAGCAAGCACAATAAGAATAAGATCAAACAAAGGAATAGCTGTGGGTAATTGTCCGTTTACACGATGAAGCGAATAAATCATTCCAACTGCAACAACTAAAAAGAACCCCGAGAACATAACATTCCAAAAATTTTGATCATCTTTTTTCATACCTCAAGTATATCATTTCTCCACTATCCAAAAAAAACACACCCCGAAAGGTGTGTTATCTATTTTCTTCATTTCGCTTCTCTTTCAAAGCTTCCAAAACTGAATGAACTTTCTGCAGTGCTACAATCCGAGCTTTACGCTCATGTTTAACCACATACATAGCGGTATCGGCGCGCTTAATCAGATCACCATAATCCTGCAAAGCAAGATCAATTTCAGACTGAACATCAACCCCACTTACAATGCCTGATAGTTCCGTAACCACAATTTCGTCCTTGGTTTTTTCAGGTACAGCTCTTAAGTCTTCTGACTCAAGAACAGCAACACCTAAAGAAGCTGACGGAACAATAGTTACCCCTTCTGCGGGAGTAAACACTACCTTGCTAAGGAAAAGTTCAATCCTAGAAGCAATCTCAAAAGCCTCTTTTTCCGTTGTTTCAGGCAGCACCACAATAAACTCATCCCCTAAGCGAACGATGAAGTCTACTGTACGTATAGCGTGACGGATTGCTTTTTCAATTTTGCCTAACAGGATATCAGCCACAGGGTGCCCGAAGTTGGTGTTAACAAGCTTGAAACCATCCAGGTCTGCAAAGATACACGCTGTGGGAGTTTTGTGTCTTTTGGCACGATTCCACACGGGAACCCACAAATTATTCCCACCTCGACGTGTATGTGCGTCAGTAATGGTGTCAGTGTCTGTTTCTTCCATTCCTCTCAATCTTCGTTCGGCTCCTGCGATGTGCTCAATAAATAATCCAGTCAGGTTGTAATGATTTTTTGTAGCTTCTGCTTTCTTAACAGGGGCTCCTTTTTTCGCTTTTTTAACCCCTTTTCCTTTCGTGAAATAAGTAGCGCCCATGCGGACAGCTCGTGTAAGTAAGCAGTGATCGTTGTCAGCAGTAACCAACATAAACTCAATTGGAAACCGTGTAATTTCCTTTAGCTCAACTATCAGCTGCAGCCCAGTGATTTTTGGTAAATACTGTTCAACGAGGAAGATCGCTGGGCCCAACAAATCATTAACAATATCTCTTGCCTCACGTTGTGAACTTGCTATCAGTACAGCATATCCTTCACTTTCAATGAGTGGTTTTGCTAACTGCAGGTAGTCGTCATTGGTATCAACCAGGACGACTGTGGGTTTGACCCACTTCCTCATCCTTGTCGACATAATCATGACGTACTCCTTTGATGTGTATGAAATTCAATGAACAGCGTATGACCCATTTCTACAACAAAATAGCGCTAATGTCAATCATTGCTACTATGCCTACACTTGTAGAGCCGGATTATTTACAAAATAGTTACACCACTCTTTATATTCTTTACTTGGAAGCGCATGAGTGAAATAAAATCCTTGTACCACTTGGCACTCCATTTCTTTTAGTAATGCAAGCTGCTCTTCTGTTTCAACCCCTTCTGCCACAATATCAATATCAAGCGCTCGAGCAAGGAGAATAATCGAATACATAATCTTCGTGTCTCGCTCGCTCTTCAAACTTTGCTGAATAAACTGCCCATCAATCTTAAGTCCGTCCACAGGAAACTGTCGTAGATGGCTTAAATTCGCAAATCCTGCACCGAAGTCATCAATAATAATCCGCACACCAAGTTCTTTTAGTTCTAAAAGTGTTTTCCTTGTTGCTTCTGGGTCGTCCAGCGCCATGCTTTCAGTAATCTCAAGCTCCAAATCATGTGGATCTAAACCCGACTCAACCAACACGTGTGCAACCTTCTTTGAAAAATCTCTGTCCGTTAATTGCACAAGTGAAAGGTTCACCGTCACCTTGAAAAAGGCATACCCTTCATCTTTCCATTTCTTACTCTGCATACAGCTTTCACGCAAAACAAAATAACCGAGCTGGACAATTGCTCCTGTTTTTTCTGCAGTTGTTATAAAACTATTTGGATGAAGAAGCCCCAACTGCGGATGATTCCACCGCACGAGCGCTTCGCCTGAAATAATTGTATTCTTTTCTTTGTCTATAATTGGTTGGTAATAGACTTCAAATTGTCTCAACTCTACAGCTTGTAATATATCTTTCTTAGAAAAAGTATCTTTTGACTTCATGTGTATTGTTAACTAAATAAGGGCATTAAGAAAACTCCGGTTCGCAAATTTCCTTGTTTTCTCTGTTCTATATATAGCATGACGCGCCATAAACATAATTCTTACTAATCTATAAAGAAAATTCCTTAAATAATATCCTTGTGCAAAAGAGCATCCTCTTTTGGGTGAGTTCTATTATCTCGAGTAAAGCTTTTCTTAAAGTGCTGCCAAAAGACCCCTCTGTGTTCAATTATTTCAAATACAAGGACAATACCCAAAGCAAGCACCGCTCCCACAGCAGCAACCGCAAGGTCTTTAGTGGTATCGAACGGATCATTTCCTCCAATAAATAAATATCCCGCCGCTTCACCATACTGAAGCACAGTCACCCATTCGAATACTTCATAGAGCGCACCAAGTGCAAGAATCATACTAAATGGCATACTGTATGCCCAAAATCCTTTCATCTTTGCTATACGGAGACAGAGTTCTCGCAATGGATACACAATAAGAAAGCCAAATGAAAAGTGAACCAACTTATCATACATGTTGCCGCCGAGACCAGAAACTTCACTTAAGGTGAACCCAAATGGTACTGACCCGTAGTTATAGTGCGCCCCCATCAGATGAAGAATAAAGAATAGAGTAATAAGAGATAGTGAAAGTTTTGAAAAGCGAATATAGCGAATTAGTAAAAGGTAAATAATAGGAATAAACAAAAGCACCATCTTATTTTCTAAAAACCAATTAGTAGGACTTGCAGGGTCCCATACTGACCACGCCCATACACCTAAAAATAACGTGAGCAAAAAGTGCACATAGTACTTACCAACATATACAGATACCTCTTTCATATTTCTTATAGACGAATTAGAAACCACTATATTACAAGGCTCTCCTTCTAGGCCTACTCATTGTTGCTATGTAGAGTTCTTCTACCTTTTGTCGCGCCCATGGTGTTTTCCTGAGAAAAGCCAAACTAGAAGAAATGCTCGGGTTGTTCAAGAAGCACTTAATCTTGATCTCTGCACCAAGTTCTGCCCATCCATACTCTTCTACCAAAAACTCAACGACAGACTGGAGAGTCTTTCCGTACAACGGGTCGTTAGGATGTTCATTCATGCATCTCAGTATATCAGACACGGTTAACCCATAGACGATTCTTCTTGTAAGGAATATACTTTATATATGAACACAACAACTACTATCACCGGAGAATTAGCTTCAATTAACCAACCCCTTGGAGTCGTTAGTACAAATAACAAGGATGGTAATCCGCAATCAGCAAGCGTGTACTACATTAACGATGAGAACCTTAACATCTTTTTTGTTACTCGTTCAGAAAGTCGTAAGTATAAAAATATACAAAACAATCCTCATGTTGCTTTCACTATCACAAGTGAACACCCTCCTAAGACAATTCAACTTGAAGGCACAGCCGCTGAAGTGATGGACCCAACCGAACAAAGTAATTATTTCGACAAACTCGTTGCAAAAGCAACTGAAAGTAATTTTATGCCTCCAGTGAGCCAGATGGTAACTGGCGAAATGGTATTTATGAAAATTACCACAACGTGGGCACGCTGTGGTAATTTCGAAGTAATGAAGGAAGGAGAAAAGTTTGTAGAAACTACCCTACAGTAATTCTCTATCTAAACGTAACGTTTCCACTATCGAACTTAAGATCAAAAATAAGTTCTCCTTTGCTTGTGAAGTGGAAAGCCGATGTATCACGAATCAGTTCTGAGAACACTTTTTCCTGTGAATCTTCACAGAACATAAGCGTAGAAGCTATTGGACCAAATGTAATACGTTCTTCTTCGCGCGCATACTTTCCACTCAAACCGTTACAATCAGTTGTAGCAAAAAATGTTCCGTCAGTTTTGAATGTAATCGTGAACGCTCCAGCTTTCTTAGGAGTAACTGTTCGCTCGTCATTATAGAGCGTGCTAATCCATACCCACGGCTTCATTTCAAGACTCATACGTGCTGGATCCGCTTCTCCCTCGAAATCCTGAACCACCTCCCCAAATTGCATTGAAGGAATATCAAGAATCAATCGAATACTTTTACCTACTGAAGGCTGCACGACAAAACTATCTGTAGGTCTACGATCTGCATAATTAACTATCACAGACTTTCCTGGACCCGATTCTGTTGTTTGTGGAGCAATACGATCTCCAAGTAACACTCCTTCAGAGCCAACATACCCGCTCTCAGTGTTAAGAGCAGCGACAACATAGTAAAACGTTCCGCTTCCTCCTGTTGTTTGAGTGAGGAGAAAAACATTATCTTCTCTCCCGTCATCATTTAGATCCTTACGAACCTCATTACCAAAATAACGAGTGCTTACAACTGACGCAGAGTCAGCTACAGCCACTTCAGATACACCATTAATCAATCGAACGCGCTTTCCGTCGATAATGTACTCTGCATTCTTATAATCAGTAGCAACGTATGCTTGCTTTTCATTATAAATATACTTATTAAAAGCAAAAAATCCTGCAACAAGCGCAGCAATCACAATTAAACCAACCACTAAGCCTATAAATACTTTATTTGATGTCATGTGTATATGATATCACACAGAAAGAGCTGTTCTGGGCTCCTCAACTATTTCAAACTACCACTTTCAGATAATGCTTTGTAAACAGAGTTACTCCATTTTTTCACATTTTCAACATAACTTTCTAAACCTCCTTCCACTACGTCCTGCGCCGTCACCGCCCACACAGGCGCTGTGTCATAGCTTCCGTGGTCCTCTGATGTTCCAGTTATTTTCCAATCACGAACGTTTGAAGCCAGACGAGCTCTATTTCTTTCATCATGTTCTTTAAAAGAAAATCCTTCTTCCAAAAACTCCACAAGAAACCCCTTAGCATCTTCAAGTCCTTTTTGAGAATACACACTTGGATGCTGTAAATTATAATTCACAACAGTAAGATGATGAATCTGTCCCACACCGAGGAAGTCTTCGAAATCCCAGGCAATCATTATGTTGAGGTAATCCCTACACGTTACCCCTTCTGGTAATGAAACTCCACACTCGGAACATGCAGACATATACTAATTAAAACTTACTCGCTTCTACATGCTTCTTGAAATTATCAAGAATTGCCTGCCATCCAGCCTGCTGAAGTTCACGAGTATTCTCATTCTCTGGATCAAATGACTGAACAATTTCTACACCAGCTTCTGTTGGTGTAAATCTGATGCTCGATTTCCTACCATCACCCATAGTGTATTCAATGAGCTCATGCGGAATAACATTTGTATACACCCCTCCAAAATCAAACGAAGCGCTTCCATCTTTAGCAGCCATTGTGCTTGAAAAAGCCCCACCTGTTCGTATATCGTTTTCTGCACGTGGACACTCCCAATCATCCGATGCAAAAGCCCACTGTGTAATATGTGTTGGGTCAGTCCAAAATTCCCATACGGTAGCAATGTCAGCGTTCACAACGGTAGAAATAGTAATAGGATTCATAAATACTGTTTACTTCTCTGATAATTCCTTCAAAATCTGTAGTGCTTTTGGCCACATCTCTTCAAACATAGCCTTATATTCGTCATTAATGTCAATTTCAACAGAAACTTTTGTTCCACCTTCATTTTCTTCAAACGTATAGTTTTCAAATGCTGGTGCCCATTTCTTTACTTCATCACTCGTTGTATCGATTGTGCCATCTTCTTTAATCATTCCTATGTGTTCGATAGAAATGAATTCATGCGGTTTATTTTCTTTGATGCGACTATACATACCACCTGGTAGAGGCTTCCCTTGTTCATCACAGCCTAAAAATCTAATCTCAGAACCTTCTTCCCAAGTACCCTGATAGTATGATCCAGGATTAAATGGCACCGTCCACTGACGATATGTAGCGTCTTGTAGCATGGTATCCCAAACCTTTTCCTTCGGTGCTTGTATCTGAATTGAAGAATGTATTTTTTGCATAAGTATATTTGTAGTATATCTAGGCAATATACTATTTTGAAAGCGCGAATTCCCCAACCACTTCATAGGCAGATACAGGAGGAGTGTAATCTGGCGACGCTTCTTCAAACTTCTTTCTTTGTACAAGGTATGATGTTTCCCCTTTTGTTACTTTGTAATGATACCCAAGCCCCGCAGCGTAACATTGTGCATCATGTGAAATTGCCACGCTATCTGCGTCAGAATCTGGCAAATCATTACATCCACCATCTCTCGTATCAATTAATTTACGATCAATCGATCCATTAGGATACACCGCTTCAAGAAAAACATTTGTTTTAGGAAGCCCGTCTGAGTTTAATGTAGACGCTTTTTCATATCTCCAAATAAAAGCCAATGGTTCAACCTGCGTCGTATTTCCTTGTGTAGGCACTTCTGTATTCACAGGAGTAGTGAAGTACGTTTTATACACAAACACACCTAAACCTAGCGCAAGTAATATACTAACGACTACCGCTCTCCCTACAAAGAATTTTGTTAATGTCATATATTCCATTGTAGCAGACTATCTTTAAGGCTGCTTCTTTCCTTTGGCAAGCATTGCACACACTTCTTCGATTCGGATTCCTTTCATTGCGGAGTTTTTTGCTTCATCCACCCAGGCCACAAAATCTCTTCGCTCATCTGGTGATAAATCCTTCCATGTAGCTTTTGCTTTCAGGTTAGCACCGAGCGCCTTGTATAGATTCATTGGCACCACCGCATAACAACAAGGCCTACGCTCTCCAGCTAAAAGCTTAGAGGATGTTACTTCAATTCTACGAAGACGAGTCTCTTCTTGTTTTGCTCCTTCAATCCATGTAACAAAATCTCTTCGCGCAATTGGAGTAAGTCCTTCCCACGCTGTGGCAACTTTAGGTTTTGTTAAAAGAATCTTACGAAGTTCGATTGGTACCTTTAGCTCTAAACCTTTTGATGTCTTCATATAAAAGATAGTACCACAATCCTTATCTACCCTTTAGGAGTACACGTAACTAAATTAATATCTGCTGCTGGCCCTTCACCATTAAAGAACCCATTCTCAAGCACAGCGCCTGTTTTAGTCACTACGAAACAATCCGCTGAAAGTATTCCCGGCAAACCACTCCCCATTACATACATCCCTACACGCCAACCTTCCTCAGATTCCGCGACCTCTATTGTTTTTATTGGAAGATTGTCTGACGGATAGTCTTCATACTTTGGGTACGTTTCTTTAACTGCGGCAACAGCTTGATCTCCAGTTGTTATTTCTGAACTAGCAAGGTAGTTAGCCATTACTTTATCTCTGTTATAGCTATAAAGAACAAACACAACACAGAGAATAACTGCTGATGCAACAATCACAAGCGCAATACGTTTTTCTTTACTCATGTGATAAGTATAGACATAAAAATGGCTAAAGTGTAAAGTAAATCACACATTGACAAAACACTTAATTAATGCTATAATTATAGTATAGTTAATTTCAGTTTTTGTTCGCCAAATTGAAATAAATCTCTTCCCCTTTCACACATATATGACACTAACCAGAAAACAATACATTCTTCTGCTCACCACACTTTGTATCATGGTGTGTTTTCTGGTAATAAAGAACCCTTCTACTGTTATCGCCCAATCAACTACACAGTCTTCATTCGCTCCTGTAGTAATTACTTCATCTAATTCACAGAAGCAATATGAATACCTCGAAATCACAGAAGGTTGTGATACGTATGCTGAAATGGTTTGTGTATCTGTGCATGCGGGCCCTGGTGCGGAATATGAAAAAATATACGAGCTCCGTAAAGGAATGCTTCTTAAAATAAAAAGTACTGAACTACGAAATGGTCAGGTATGGTATCAGGTATATTTTGATGAATGGCTCAGATTTCCTGGCCGAGTAGAAGGAAATTGGTACATACCGGCTGTTGCAGGAAAAGTTATTACAGCTGGCGGAGAAGAACTCCTTACACCGTCAACGCCGACAACTTCTAAAAGAATTGTCATAGACCTTTCTGATCACATGTTATATGCATATGATGGGAATACAGAATTCATGAGAACAAAAATCTCTACTGGAGTTGAAGCAACCCCAACGCCAGCCGGTACGTTCACTGTGTACAAGAAAACTCCAAGCAGGTACATGCAAGGTCCGCTTGAAGGAGTAACTGAAATCCCTTTTGACTTACCTGGTGTACCGTGGAACTTATACTTCACCCAAGATGGTGCGGTTATTCATGGTACTTATTGGCATGATCGTTACGGAACAGATCAATCAAGTGGATGTATCAATCTTCCAGCAGAACTTTCAAAAATTATCTACGACTGGGCGCCACTTGGGACTACGGTAACAATACAGAGATAATCAGTAAAACGTTGACTTAACCTTGAAAAGGTTTACTATACTACCAGCTCATTAACCCGTTTGGAGAAGAATGTGGAAACCTCAACCAAAGTCCTGCTGCTTTTGGCACTGTTTGTGCTGATTGCTGCGTATTTGTTTATAAACCTTATACGACAACAAAAAGCCGATAAGGAAATACAGCAATGCGAAGACTCATACCAAAAAGAGGTCGATTGTCTGGGAATCAGTTTTCAACGAGTAACCCATGACAGGGAACCAACCCCTGGAACCAGTGACATCACGTTTAATTTCAAAGGTTTGCGAATCGATGCAGAGCTTACACCTCTGCAGGCATTGTATTTTTTGAAAAGCGTGCGAAAAGGAACTCCAGATATAGCTTTTCTCAAGAAGAAATCGTACTGGAAACTTCCTCAGCTTTCAAGCTGATATCCAACCGCCCTAGCAGGACTGCTTCGGCGGTTTTGTTTTTATAATACAAAACTTATTTATCAACATACGGTAATCAATATATACTCTCTAGTATGGTTATTTACTCGTGGAACATGTTTTATGAAAATAAGACACTCGACCAAGCTTTTGAGTTTATTAAGAACTCACCTTTTGATGTTTTTTGTTTGCAAGAAGTTCCCGAGGCGTTTCTTTCCAAACTTAAGACACTTCCATACGAGATGGCGTATGTGAAAGAAATAGAGCTCACAACTTCTTCAACGCATTTTGCTGTCTACAGCGTTACGCTTTCAAAAGCACCCATCTTAGAGCAAGGTGAAGTTTCTTACGCAAATACAAAACCAAATCTTGGAACCCTTATTATTCGCTCTATCATTGATTTACCCCGTGCTGAGCGCGTCACTAAATGGGAGAATAGAAAATCCTTTTTCATAATCACACAACACGGCTCTGAAATGTTTCAAGTTTTCAATCTTCATTTACCACTCTCATTTCCTGCCCAACGAATACGAGAACTGAATGAAACCATGTCACACCACCAATCTGGAAAACAATTGATTGTGTGCGGAGATTTTAATATTTTAGAAACATTCTATATCGCAAGTTTAAATTGGTTGTTCGGAGGAAAACTATCAGACTGGTTCTTCTATAAACGAGAACGTACATCTATGCAAAAATACTTTGAGAAACTTTCTCTTTCAAATCCGCTTAAGGGGCGCTCCACTCATCCTGTCTCACAATCACAGCTCGATCACATTCTTGTGCCACAACATTCAAAGGTACGCAAAGCCACAGTAATCAAAAACCGCTTTGGATCAGACCACAATCCAATCATGGTTGAGATTTCGTAGTATATTGACTTTATTACAATAAATGTTATTATAATAAAGTTCTAACTATCGAAAGTGTATATGCTTCTCTACCACGGAGTCCCCAAAAGGATGATGGGTACGAAGTTGTACCCTCTCAATGAGTTAAAAAATGTTCATTTCGAACTTTCTGCCGAGCACTATGAAAAGTACTTGGGGAGAGAAGAGGTAACCAGACAAGTCATTCCGATTCTTAACTGTTTGTGGAACGACGTTATCTTTTTCATTCCCATTCCGCCAGACGCAATTAATTTTGCGCGCGAAAGCCACGGACTCCTTCCGATTGAACAAGAGTGGTTCGTTGTTGATTCGAAAACTCTTGATCAAAGTAACCTCCTATTATTTCGACATCGCCCGCAGTGGACTATCGATGCCGAACTTGAGAAGGATGAGTACGCCAGATTGGATGACCTCTCAGTAATCCAAGAAGCTGATGTGCAAATGGTTCCTGAATGCGCTATCTGGGCGATGAAGAAATTCGGAAGAAAATCCATGCTCTTCAGTTATATGCCACACGTTCTTTTCCGTGGGACCATAGAGACTAAAAATCTTAAAAGAATCCACACCTGAAACCGCCTTAGCAAAACTGCTCTGGCGGTTTTGTTTTTAGTAGACCTATAAAAATAATCCTGTTTAATGGTTGTGCTGCGATTGTTTAAAGAAATGAGCTTCCGTTGCAGGAGAATCTTCAGAAAGTAACAGAACCTCACAATTTCCAAAATGGAACGAGGTTAATACACTTTCCCAGTCTAAATTGTAGTAAGCGGCGTATATCATCTTTCCAATATCTCCATGGGTCACCAATAGGATAGATCCTTCAGAGTGACTCGCTTGAACATATTCAATAACCTTCTTCGCTCTTTCTAATAACTGTGGAAATGTTTCAGCTCCTTCAGGTGAAAGAAAATACGTTATCGTATTTGTTTTAATAATGTCTGGCGCACACATCTCTTCAATTTTTGATACAGGGTTGCCAGACATGATACCAAAATCCCTTTCGATTAAATCCTGTTCTATTTCTGGTTGAGCAAGCCCTAGTTCATGGGCAAGTATCTCTGCTGTTCTATACGCACGCTTTAGTGGAGAGCTATATATTTTATCAAACTCTAATCCCGCTTCTTTAATATACTTTGCAGTTGTGTGTGCCTGTTCTTCACCAAGAGGAGTTAATGGTTCATCTCGATGACCATTTAAAATACCATGTAGATTGTCTAGATTCTGCCCGTGTCGTGCGAGATAGATTTTTAACATTACTTAATTCTACCATGGGTGCAATTTATATAGATTTAGAGTTGTTTCTTCACTTTCGCAAACCATAATTTATACCCTTCCGAAGATGGATGGAACATATCTTCCGCAAAATACACTTCGGGTTGGAGAATAAACGGATCTACTTCAGGTTCATCGTAGAGGTTCACATACGTAACCCCAAGTTTATCTCCAAGTGCTTGGAACTTTTCATGGTAACTAATCGTAAGGTTTCTGTAGTATGAACGAAATGGAAATGGAATAGCAGGAGCTCCACCCACGTCCCCAGCGGTAACCAAAACAACACGTCCAGATAATGTTTGAATGTCTTTCAATATTAGTTCTAGTTTCTTTGACGATTCATCAACATTGTCTCGAGCAACAATATTATTTGCCCCAATCTGAAGAAGGATCAAATCATATTTATCTCTTTTTATGTTCTTTCGCTGTGATGCAATATCCTCAATCTTCGCTCCAGAGATACTATAGTTCTCTGTATATGTTGCTCCAACAAATGATGCTACAAGAGCTGGTAATGAATCTTCAGATTTTGAAGCTCCAACGCCGTATGCCGTACTATCACCCAATACTAGAAGTGTTTTCTTGGTGTCAGCTGATTCATTAGTAAATTTAACTGTATCTTCGATAAGAGCTTTACTAATATGGGCGTAGTAGCGAACTTGGATAAAGAAAAGAAAGGCTGCGATGAGTAAGATTCCAATAAATATAAAAAGGTATTTCATGATGTTGATGTAGGACTTATGACGCCAAACGAGAAGAGAATCTGACAAGCGCTATTCACACTGTTTAATATCCATTGGACTACACAACTTTGGATTTCCTGTAGGAACAATTTCCCCACAATTTTTATACACGTGATTCTTGTCCACCGAGTACGTTCCCGCAACATACATTCCATCAGGTCCACTATCAAAGCCTGCAACAATCTTAAAGGTATTTCTATCCGCACCTACTAGTAATTTGTCTCCAGCAATAATAGATTTTGCGTCCCATGCGTAATAAGCACGAGATACTTCAACTGCTGCACACTGACCAAGAACTGCAAACGTCTGCCCGTCAGACCCTTCAATCTTCTTCACTTCAAATGGAAGATCGAGATAGTATGCATTCTTCTTATCTGTTGCATACGGAAAACCTTCTACCATAGCAAACGTTACTGGATCAGCTTCAGGAATAGCTTTGTATGACCAACCAGTTTGGTTTGGAGAAACTACATACACCGCGTTCTTATCTTTTCCTAGGCCGCTCGTTTTTTCAATTAACGCAAATGAAGGAAGATCAATGAGAGGAGTATTTGTTTCAGGAACCACCGTCTGCCCCATGTAGAAAAGTGTGTCTTCATCTTTAGCCCAATACGCATCAAGCATCACAAATGCTTTCGCCTCCGCATCTTTCATTTCGGAATCATACACCTGATCAGTTCCATTCTCACCAACCTGCATAGTGGTACGGTAATATACTTTGTTTCCTTTGATCACATACCCCTGCTCTGGTTCTAGTTGTGTGGGTGTTGTATAACGACTAACCATATGCGCACCCAATACAATCCCAAAGAAAAGAAGGATACATACTGCAATAATGGTGAGTAGTGAAGGACGATATTTCATTTATTTATATGTTTGTTGGTTCGCGATTTATTTCAAGAAACTCTGTGTATGGAGCGAGTGCCTCTTTAGCTTTCGCTCTAGAAATCTGGAATGATGGCCATCCTCTTTCATCAATGAATCGTTCACCGGATCGGTACCGTGCCCATGAGAGTTCCTTTCCGAACTTCAACGCAATCTCAGAACTTGGATCACTTAGTAGCTCAACCGTATGCGGAACAGCATCAGTAGAAAGATTTGCTAGATAGTCAGTATCAATATTTCCTGTCTGGTGATATCGTACGAGATTTTTCTTAGCGATGAATGCGTCTGGGTTGATAAGGTTCATCGAAGTCAGAAGAAGTATGATGCACACAAAAACCTGCATAGTGAACCGCGATCTTTGTTCTCCTGTAAAGATATGACGCGCCAGAAGGAAAAGTATGACGGCGAGCCACACCATAAATGCATGACTGTACAAACGAATCGTAGTGAATCCGTACGCATCCTCATAGAGAGCTAGTCGTGTAAACGCAGACACAAGAATAACGACCACCTGCGTGACCAAGACAACACTTAAGAATTTGAAAGATCGGAAATGAGAAATACCGTTTTTAATAATATTCTTTTCTACAGTCGTAATGATTGCGTATGACAAGATAGCAACAAGAACGAGCTCAAAGAAACCTTTGCGAGCATACTCAGCGTAGGTAATGCCTTCCGAGAGAATGTTTGATACTCCTCCGAAGAAGTGTGCTGTTTGTAAAATGATAAAGCCGAAAAAGAGCGCATTGATTGAACCCAGAAGAATCTTTATTTCCAGAGCCCCAAAAGGTCGCTTTTCTTCCTTAACGATTGTCTGGTGTTGGTGATCTTGCTTAAACATATACCCAAACACTCCCATGAAGAATGCTGTGATCAAAGCAAATAAAACAAAACGTGCAACAACCTCAGCATTCAGATTCACATGGAATGAAAAGACCCAGTCCACCAGAGCATTGAAAGATGAATCTGCTCGTGAGAAAAGGAATACGAACACAACGAGCGCAATGAGCGCCATGCTTGTACCGCGCACAATTTCATACATACGTGGATGCTCTTTTACCATTTTTCTCATTCCAGAAATTTCTGCAAAGAAAGTAAACAAAACTCTGAAGAATGGTTTTATAAATTTAAACGGTAAGAGAAGAATCTTCAAATAATCCAGCGGTAAAAAATCTCTAAGAGATTTTTCTGTTTGTGAACGAACAATAACTCCCAGCAGGAGAATAACTGCAATTACATTGAAAAAGGTAAGTAATGCACTTGATCTCACAAAAGTCATGACAGCAAAGAAAAGGAGTGGTAATGCTACAACATACACCGATTTCTGTACTCTCTTTCCAAATGTCTTAGATAGCCCCCACCCTAGAATCAAAATGAGCGCAGCGAACAAGAAGAAATTGATCCCGAGATTCTGCTCGTAAAACAGTACGTTATGAATGATTCCAAGAACGGCAGCACCTCCCACTAAAAGAAATAAGTCGTTTGTTTTCATAGATATTTAAGCGGAGGGCTTTTCCATTAATTTATCCTCAATCTTTCTCAAAGATACTTCTATATTTTCCAGTGCGTCCACCACTCGATTCATTTTCCAATACCAAGTAAACAATTCTCGAATAATAAAGAAAAGTAAGGTGCCTCCAAAAAACAATACGAAATCAGATTCTTGTGCAAGTTTGTCAATTATTTCCATATTGATAATTATAGCTTATCTTGGGTGTGAGCTCCATAATTTCTTGAACTGCATACAGTTCGTTGAAATTAGCAGTACTTTTAGGTGACGAAGTTAGAACCAATTTATTTTTAACTAGTTACTCTTCCTCAAAGGGATAAACAAAGTTTTGTTTATAAACATTTTGGTTTTTCTTTAATATATCAGCGTGGTCTGGCCGATGAATATCATCAAGATTCTCTGGCCAGTATCTCCGTTCTCCCCAACTCACCAAAACAAAAGTCTTTCCTGTTTTTTTCTGAATCTTTTCTAAAAGATCTTTTCGTAGGTAGAGTAGATTTTCATGAGTGCCGTACTGATCACCGCTGTTTATAGGAATTGCCATAATCTCTCCTTCTTCATTAGATAAATTAAAAGATGATGTCTTAAAATGTAGCTTATAGCTTTTACCTATTTTTTTACTCGGGATATACATGCCGACCGAGTCATCATCTTTTCCAAGATAGAAATAATCTTTTGTTGCAAACCATCTAGCAATGCGCTGTATACGCACCTTCTCATAAATAGGCTCTGTTTTAAAAAGTGGAGGTTCTTCAACTTCTTTCACAATATGATTCTCTTTCTCGGGAAGAAAAGCATACACTAAACGAACACCGTACCAGCTCTTTTCTTCTTTTGTAAGCTTTCTTTGTTTTTCTCCTCTCTTAATCTTTATCTCTAATACTGGATCTGGAGTACTTTTCTCTCTCCAAAAAACTTCCCCTGCAAAGAGACTTCTTATTTCTGATAAAGATGGAAGACTGTTATTACCAGGATAATCCTTAGTTGAAAAAAACTCATCTACTTTCTTAATATCATTTGGTTCCACCAAAACCCCATGTAACCAAGTCATGATTTTTCGACTATTCGTAGTATCTTTTTCTCCTATTGTTCCTTCTACTAAAACCCAAGGTCCTTTAACATCATTAATTGTTTCCACTTTAAGATAATGGCTTATATTTGGCGGTTCATTTTGGATCATCCATTTCTTAATTTCTTTTGGTCCCGTAGTGAGTATTTTTGAGTGTAGATTCTTGGATATAGAAGATTGTGGAAAACTAACATCCAAGTCTATTGATTCTTCTCTACCATCTTCATTTACCCACCACTTCTCAAGCTGCCCTTTATCAAGCCTTATACCCATGATTTCTCGATACGCAATAAGGGAATATTTTTCACCGTACCGTTCTATTTTTCCAACGTAACTGTGGTGTCGATCATACCTACTATCTCTCTCTATATATTTATCAATATCTCCAAATTTCTTTAAAGAGTAACCCAATTCATAGAGTCGCCACATTATATTTTCTTTAAGCTTAATATAGTTTTTGTCTCTATCATCATAAGCGCGACTACCCACTAAGTGTCTTAATGTATCTTTTTCAAATTCCCACCCCAGCGGGGCGTTCCCCTCGCGATATAGACCTTCATCTTTATCTTGACTTCGCCCCCAGCGACGAATACCACCATCCAAGTAAGGTGGTCTGATTCTTTTTATTTCTGAATCTGAAAATAAACTTTTATTATTATATAAACCTACTTCAATAACGCCTCGAGCGTAGTCTCTAATAAAAACATTAGAGGAGCTTAGTTTTGCATGTTTTTTAAAAAAAAGAGCGTAGATATTTTTAGTGTGAGGATACAATGCTTTTGATATTAACTTTTTATCTAGATCGTTTAACGCCATTGCTATCCCGTAATCAACAGCCAATAATCTTTCCTGAATATAAGGATCATTAACTTCAATAGCGTTCTCTAGAAACTCTATAAACTTTTCTGGATTAACTTTCCCGACGATATAAAGGCACCTCGTGGCTCTATTTCGTAGTAACTTGACGTTACTACTCAACACCCATTTCAAAACCTGCATTACACAAACTGCTTGCTCATCGCCCATTTGCGGAAGTTTTTGATTTTCAATCCAGGAAATTAGTTTATAAATACTGCCTGAACCATACTGCTTTCTAAGATACTCTGACCACAGCAAGTCTCTGCTTGTTAATGTGAGTCCATTTAAATACTTATTAAGTCGTTCTGCATTTAAAGGATGGAAAGGTTTAGTTGCCGTCGAGACAAAAAGATCAAGCAATTCTCTGTAAGAATTATCATACTTAAAAAGTGTTTTATTTATATAATTAAGAATAGAACTTTTTATTTCCCTTTTATCATTTAAGAAATTCTCTGGTTTTCTCCAATATAAACTTTGAATAAAAGCAGATCTTATTTGTGGGTGGTATTTAAGCTCTTTAGGTAAGTAGTTAATCAAATCTTTTTCATGTAGAGACCTATTATTTTTTACGCTTTCAGGAAACTCAACCATCAAAGCTTCGACTAAATCTATATTTATTAAAATAGTACGCTCATCTTTAAATAAATCCCCCAAAGGAGTAGAGGCTTTTAGGCTCGATTTTACCTTTTTACTGTTAAAAAAATTTTTATCATAAAGTAAATTTCTTGCGATTATATGATCACTAAACTTGTGGAAAGAAAATTTTAAAACATCATAATACTTCTTTGCTTTATCATCCCAAGCAGCATCTCTAATTAGCACCCCTTCCTCTATTAGTATTTTCAATACTTTCAAACATGTTGTTAGGGTATATTTTCCTTCAGAAAGATCTCTAATGACTCCTAGGACTTCACTCTCTATAAGAAACCTCCTACCATTGCTTGCCATAAGTTTAGCTATCATTTTTACCAAACAATCATTTCCAGACTTATTCCAAATCCAAGAATGTTTTATTAAAGCCTTGTACTTTGAAGAGTGTTTTTTAATTATCCATTCTTCTTTTGTAATATAAAAATCTTCTAGAATTTTTGTCATTCCAACTTGCCCTAAGGCAAGATCTCTAATACCTTTTGTAACTTTTGCTTTACCTCCTTTTATATCCTTTGCAGTTCTACAAAAGCAACTTAAAAATAAAGGGCTACTAAATTCTGATATTAACAATGGAACCTGAGGAAGAGTGAGTCCATAGAAATTAAAAAAGGCGGTCATTGCTTCAAGTTCGTTATCTTGGAATCCTTGGTGATATTCTGTTGTTATTTTTAATCTTTTAGGTAGATAGAGAAATTGAAAGGGAACTCTGCATGTCATAACTATGCCAACCCAGGGATATTTCTTGGCTTCTCTAATTAAATATCGAACCCCCGCTTTCCAGCCTTTCCTGTCAGCTTCATTTATAGCATCAATAATTATCAAAGATCTTCTGTTTGCTTTTTGCCCTAGATCATTTAACTCTTGTAAAATTCCATTTTTTGTTCCTTTTATAGAGGTAGCTTTAAAGACCGCTTCGATGGAATCGTTAATTTCTAACAACTTCTCTCCTAAAACAATAATAGTTGGTGGAAGATTCTCATCTAAACGCTGCTTTGATATATCACAAACTAAATGAGTTTTGCCCATTCCTGCTTGACCTAATATAAGTAAAAAAGGATCATTCATAAGTTGAGCCTTATGACTTTTTGCAAAATAATCCAACTTGCGTATAGAGCTTTCAAATTCCCTTAAAGTACTTTCCAGGCTTTTCAGTTCTCGTAACTCTTCTGAAGAACTGTGCCCAAAATATTCTCTTCCTTCGACTTTTGCTTTTTCTCTTTGTGCATCATTTTCCTTACTTTCAAAATCCCACACATAGTGCTGAATTGGAGAAAAATATTTATATAATTTTTCTGAAGCTTGTATAACAGATTTTAAATTGAGTTCCTCAGCCTGATCTTGAGCAAATTTTTCCGCTATTTCTAGATAACTTTCTCCTAATTTTTGGATCTTTCTTAAATTCTTCCTTACTGTTGTATCTTTATACTTTAACGGATTTAAATATCCTAATCTTTTATGAGATTCTCGTAGGCTTTTCCTATAACCCTCGATCTCTTTGAAGACCTTTTCTGTTCTTCCTATACCGTCAAAAACATCTTTTATTGGCAGTTCAACGTTAATATCGCTAGTGTACCTAGGTCCAGCTGCATCCTTGGCTTCTCTCCAGATTCTTTTTTGGTCTATTTGGATTTTGGGAGTTTTTTTTACGCTCATTAGTCAACAGTATACTCTTTTTGTCTACCTAACAAGATTATAAATCAAGAATCATATCCAGCGTTTCTGAGTTTTGTGAGTATAAGCATTTTTAACTCTAACAAGTCATATTTCAGTGCCAGCAAGAACACCATTAACAAACTCATTTCTTTCTATGCGGAAATTTTACTGTTGCAGCCAAATACAAAAGCATTGACGATAGTAGAATTACTGGCAACATCATGATTCCCCAAAAACCTACCGTTAAACCCATACGAAACAAACCAGCAACATTTACCGGGTTAAATGCCAAAATAAGGATTACGGGGATAAACATTAAAATATTTACCCCGATAATTCCGTTTAGAACTTTTTCCATTCTCTCAGAAAAAGCAGGATCAACATATTCTATGTACAGGTAGCTGGCAATTAAAACAGTGATAGTGAGGCCCCACTTTAAAATAATATTATTAGCTCCACTTGTTTCCTTATCAAAAACAGCTTGCATGATTATAGGAAAGAACAGTGAAAGACCTATAAGAAACTGCAGCCTACTTTCTAGTTTTTTCATTGCTGGGGAACAGGGACTCGAACCCCAATACCATCCTCCAGAGGGATGTGTCCTACCATTAGACGATTCCCCATACTATTGTGCGATTTACTCGACACAAAATTGATTTTAAAACCTTCAAAATCAGTGCAAATATACTACCACATTTTGACGACTCTATCAAAGAGTGGCACGGACCAAACGTATTTGGTGAAAGGTATATTTTCCACCGAGCTCGTCAAAGACTGGAGTGAGTTTTGTGGTCTCCAAAGTCTTGAAAGCTTTCTTGATAGCGGTCACGTCTTTTTTCGGAGGTAACACCTTATCTAACACCACTTCTTCTTTCATTTCTACTAACTTCTCAATGTGTCCGATAATGGTGTCTACGGAGAGATTTCTTTGCTCGGCGATTTCAGCAAGTGTGAGTCCGATCTTTAACATCTCTTGCGTCACTGTATGTGTGAGCGTCTTTTCTTGAATCTCATCTGCTTCAGCATCACTTAATTCTACAAGTGTTCCCCCTTTCTCGGTGAGGAACTTTTCATGCAGCACTTTCAAATCATTTTCATTGTATTTATCAAGCGCATATTCTGCCTGTTCACTCTTGTTACGGAACGTATAATCCGCTTCTCGAACCTCTTCTGAAATCTGAAGAGCTTGTGGATTGAACCCGACCAAGTGGAGCCCTTCCATGCTCTTTAATCGAGAAAGAGCAACATATCCCTGTCCTGAAGCAAACGCACGACTGAGGTCAATTTGAGCCCTATCAAGGGTCATTCCTTGGCTCTTGTGGACGGTGATAGCCCAGGCTAATTTAATAGGTAATTGGGATATCTCGGCTTTTACTTTTCCGTCTTCTTCCACGCGCCAGGTATCAGCTTTCATAACCACTCGTTTCCCTGTTTGAAGTGCGATCACAGGACTATTATCTTTCTCAAAATCAACCACAATTCCCATAGAACCATTCACATACTTTCGCTCAGCATCGTTTTTGATACAAATTACTTTCGCTCCAATTTTAAGTTCCAATATTTCATCCGCCAAACAGTTGTTCTTAAGCGATGCAAGTACGGGACCTTTTCCTTTTGTTACCATGTCGAATCTCTTTACTTCCCCCTCAAGTGCGTCAAAGGCTTTCTTGTTAATCAAATCTACATTCTCATTGTGCGTGTAGAGTTTTATATGATCATCTGTATGCGGCGTGTTACTTGATTCTTTAAGGGTGAGATAGTGATCCTCTTCCACTTCACCAGAACGAATTGCATTTAAAATATTGGTGAGCGTATCATCTTCTTGTCGGAACTGTTCAGTTAAATAGCACACAACAGGCTTGGCTTCTTTCCACGCTTTTGACATGAATGCGAACACGTCTGTACTTTCGTATTCATTTCCATTTCGTACCACTGGTGGAAGCTGAAAGAAGTCTCCAGTGAACACAACTTGTAATCCACCGAACGGTTTATCGCTTCGACGTAGATGTTTCCCTGCTTTGTCCAACATATCTACAAGCGAAGCGTGAAGCATAGAAATTTCATCAATGATAAGCACTTGAGTATCATTCCACCTCTTGTATACATTTGCTTTCTCTTCTAATTCATCAAGATCATACGCTGTGAGCTTTTGTTTAATACCAAGACCACTCCACGCATGAATGGTTGTTCCACCGATATGGGTAGAGGCAATACCGGTTGAAGCGGTAACTGCGAATTTAATACCATGCTTACGCAGGTAGGTAATGTATTCACGGAGAGCGTAACTTTTACCAGCTCCCGCCGCACCAGTGAGAAATACCGTGTGTCCTAGTTTAAGAATATCGAGAGCGGTCTTCTGCGTCATGAGAAGTACAGTATACCTCAGGTTAGTAAGGACGACTGTTGATAGTAGAACAATTGTTCTACTTACGAGTATTTTGAAAATATACCTATATATGCAAGGATGTAGCCAGTCAAGAAAACCTAATAACCTAGCTCATTACAAAAAGGAAATCACCTAATGCCCTCCAACCCCACACTTCCGGTCATTATCCTTGACCTGAATGGGTGCGAGGTACGACTGGATAATAAACAGATCATTCTCTACGGCACATACAAGTGCAAAGATTCGATGGACTTGTATACGCCCTGTCACCCTGAAGGAATTCCAAAAGAAAATGATGAACATGCATTTGCGCAGCTATATCGCACCTTCAAGTCTTTGGTTAATGAAAAGGTGCTCATGGGACCTTTCCCTATAGATAGGTTTCTCACCTATGACTTTTTCTGGTATTTCATGCGTATTCCACCCAAGGAACTGCTTTTGAAACTTCAAGACGCTGGCGTAAGAATCAGCGTGATAAGAATCATGAACAATAAAAATATTGAAAGCATCGAGAAGGCGCTTGAAGATTTTAGTCCTTGGATGAATGGAATCGTTCATGTAAGCTCAGGATCACTTGATGAAGAACTCACAAGAACTTTTCCCCTGCAACCTGCTCCAAGCACTCACATGATGCACATGGCTCTCTATGTTCTTCACAAGGTCCTCATACTCATAGGATTAGGTTTTGCTCTCCAGTGGGTGTTTGAACTTTATTTCTACTTAGGACTCATTCTGGGTGTCATCTATGTTCATTGGGGTTACCAATTTGCAAAGACATTCAGGCGTTCTCCTGTTGAGAAAACCACACTAAACTAAAAGCCGTACAGTACTGTACGGCTTTTATCATTCTTGTTTTATATCTTCAAATACTTTCGAACCGCGAGAAGTGATGATACCACTGCCAGCACCACACCAGCGAGAAGGAGGAGTCCTGCGAGCTGGAAGAAGTGAGAAAGGAAGTATGCGTTAATGTTCATCCCTTCAAAGAAGAACACTGTTTTCTTTGTCACCCAAATAGTTGCTGGGTAGAACATCGCAAGCGTGATAATCGTAGCTGAGAGAGCATACAGTATCGCTTCCACAATAAACGGACCACGGATAAACATGTTTGATGCTCCTACGAGCTTCATGACCGCGATTTCATCTCGGTACACGAAGATGGCCAATCGGATAGTGTTGTACACAATCATACAACTCATAAGGATAAATATCATCGAGAGCCAGAATCCAACCGTGTTTGTCCAACCGATAATGTTGTTGAGCTTATCGATACTATCTTTCAACTGATAATAGTTGATCTTATCAACTGATCCGGAAGCGCCCCCGAGCAGCCCTGAATCTGGTGAGGAAACTTGTTCAGCAATTGCTTGATACTGAGATGTATCTTTAGCGACCACTGAGAGTGAGGCCCCGAACGGGTTTGTTCCTAGTTCATCAAGCGCTTGAATAGTAAGCTGATCCCCTATATGTTTTTCACGGAATTCAGTAAGCGCTTGGTCACGAGAGGTATAGGTCACTGACTTTACCTGAGGAAGCCCCATCAAACGGGCTTTCACATCCCCTATTTGTTCCTCGGTTGCATCAGTAGTGAAGTAAATACGCACGTCCACCTTCTCTGTTACTTGGTCGAGTGTATACGCAAAGATTGCATGGAAAAGATAAAACGCTGTAATAATCGAAAGCGTAATCGTAAGAATAAAGATAGAAGAAAGAGAAACAGTACGGTTACGGTAAAACCCGCGGAGGCCTGCTGTTACTATTCGTCGTGTAAGGGTTGTTTTCATAAAAAAATAAAGAGCTACATTGTAAACTTTCCAGACTTCTGATCTCGAGTCACTCGTCCATCTTCCATCGTAATCACGCGACGTCCAAGGTTATCTACGATTCCCTTGTTGTGAGTAGTAAGAATCACTGTCGTACCTAAATCATTAATCTTCTTCAAAATCTGAACGATATCGTACGTGTTAAGAGGATCCAAGTTTCCTGTTGGTTCATCCGCGATAATAATTTCAGGACGATTAATAATCGCGCGAGCAATAGCAACACGCTGCTGTTCACCTCCAGAGAGCTGGTGTGGGAAATGATGCATCTTGTCTTTCAAATCAACAAGGTCGAGTACGTGTGGTACGTCTTCCATAATATCCTCGTCATGCTTTCCTGCTGCTTCCATAGCAAACGCAACGTTCTCGTACGCTGTCTTATTAGGGATAAGACGAAAATCCTGGAACACCACACCAACCTTTCGGCGGTAACTTGTCATTCCATTTCCTTTTAGCTTATGAATGTCTTCAGAGTGAAAAGAAACCTTACCTTCTGTTGGATGTTCTTCAGCTAAAAGAAGTTTGATGAGTGTTGTTTTACCAGCACCTGAGTGGCCTACAATTGATACGAGTTCACCTGGGTGAATTGTGAGGGAAATATCTTCAAGAACTTTATTTCCGTTGTCATATTCCTTTGAAACTTTGTCGAAGTAGAGCATATATTTATTGTATCACACTCAGTATTACACCTTGTGTACAAAGATTATTTCATCTTTTGCCTTATAACTTCTTTTCCGCTTCAATAAACTCATCAATTTCACCTTTTTCAAGTACAGCTTCAATGTTACTCGTTTCTACATCTGTTCTGTGATCTTTTACCATCTTATACGGATGAAGAACATATGAACGAATCTGATTCCCCCATTCTATTTCCATCGTCTTACTAATTTGTCTCCCTTCAATTTCTGCTTGTCGCTCTTCTTCTTGAATCTTGTACAATTTTGCTGCTAATATTTCTAGCGCCTTTTGTCTATTACGTTCTTGTTCTCGTTCTGTTGCTACATGAACTGCGATGTTTGTAGGTAGGTGCACAATACGAACAGCGGTTTCTCGTTTGTTCACGTTCTGTCCACCGGGACCAGATGACTTAGATGTTTCGATACGAATATCTTCAGGAGGAATTGGCGCCTGTTCAACAGCCGGAATCACAGGCAGCACTTCCACCATAGCAAAAGAAGTATGGCGCTTTGCTTGCGCATTAAATGGTGAAATGCGTACGAGTCTGTGCACCCCTGATTCTTGTTTCAAATTTCCATAAGCGTTCTTTCCATCAATTTCTATTGTGAGATTACGAAATCCTCCACGCTCGTTTTTATTGTCATGAAGAACGCTATATGAATATCCTTTTCGTTTACAATACGCGTCATACATTTCAAACAACATGCGGGCGAAATCTTCGCTATCATCTCCTCCCGCGCCAGCTAAGAGTGTGAGAATGGCGTTCCCTTTATCGAGCGCACCGACTCCATCACGCCTATCTTTTAGTTCTTTTATCTTCTTGATGGTTTCCTGGGCTTTTTCTTTATCATTCCAAAAATCAACCCCATTCATGAGGTTTTCCAGTTCAGCAATTTCTGCATCAATAAGATTATTATTTTCCATTTTACTTAGTATAGCAAAAACAATGCCGCCTTTTGGGCGGCATTACAAACTCATCTTTTTACGTTTATAGCAAATCCTTTTTGTGTGGTATTAAATACTGCAGTGTCTCCCGGGAGAGCTCTGTCCGTAAATCGTGTTATCTCTCTGTGGACATATCCTTCACTCACAAGAAACTTGAGATGAATCTCAATTTCTGCGATAGAAATTGGGGGTGCGATCTTGCTCAAGATTCTTGAACGAGGATATAACTGAAGATACCTTGTCCTAATTTCTTCAGCTGTCTCCTGAGTGGACTTAACACACCGTAACACCCTGCTTGCCAAGGTATTATTACCAATAGCTTTTTGCATTGGAATCTCCTTGGTTAGTTGAACAATCGACCTTCACACTACCTAAAATAAAAGGTTTTGTCGAATTGTATTCTCTTCGTGAGCCAAGAGCGGGAATCGAACCCGCGACCTCTTCCTTACCATGGAAGTGCTCTACCATCTGAGCTATCTTGGCGTGTAATCTATAAACAAGTAGCGCCCATTCTATCAAACTTACCCTACTGAAACAATCTTAGAAGGACTTGTGTGGCCAGAAACGAGTCGGACTTTCATATTTGGAAACAAGTTGCGTACAATTTCTAATACACGATTATTTGCATGATTGTTCTCAGCTGGAGCCTGCACCCAAATACGATACTCATCATCTTTTAATTGTTCCACTTTTTCAATCTTAGAATCAGGAATAACCTTAAGCTTTAGATACATCTGTTTTTACTTTTTTACCGATGGTATTTTCTTTCTTGGCGCGGTACTCATCAATAAGCTTGTGATTTCCCGAAAGAAGAACCTTTGGTACACGATACTTCTTCTTATTGTATTCATAGATTTCTGGACGAGCATATATTTCGTGAGACGCCATACGCTTTTCCTCTAAGGAAAGATTGTCATTAAGCACTCCTTGGATTTGTCGAGAAATAGCATCAATACAAATCATAGCAGGAAGTTCTCCACCAGTAAGCACGTATTCCCCAATACTCCACTCTTTTGCTTTCAAAATCTTTTTCACTCGCGAGTCAATTCCTTCGTAACGACCACAGATAAAAATAATATCTGTGTATTTAGCAGCTGAGTTCTTTGCAACAGTGTTAGTAAACATATCACCACCAGCATTGAAAATAACCACAAGCACCTTAGCGGTTTTTCGACGAGCAATTTTCTTTTGAATTTTTTCTACACAGTTGATGATTGGATCAACCCACATCACCATACCAGGACCACCACCATATGGCTTACCATCAACTCGACGATGTTTATCAGTTGTGTACTCACGAAGCGCATAGGTGTGAATCTCAATTAATTTACTTTCTACAGCACGAGAAATAATCGACTCTGCAAAATACGAGTCGAGCATGTTTGGGAAGATTGTTACCACGTGGTATCTCATACTTGACAGTATAGCATTTTATAGGTGTAAAGAAAAGCACCCGATCGGGTGCTTTTCTTTGTATATTTTAGATATTCTTCAAATCATTCATTACCGCGTCCACGTCTGAGGTGTCATACCGCGGAACGTGTCCGTCAGCACGCCCTTCAGGTTCATTTATCTTCAAGTTTACTCGAGCGTTATTCTTCATACCAACAACACGAAGCAGTGTTCGCAGTGCTTTTGCTGTAGCTCCGTCACGTCCGATAATTTTTCCCATATCTTCCGCTGCCACATCAAGTGTAATTAACACACCCATCTCATCCACTCTTCGTTCTACTTTTACCTCGTCTTGATTCTCTACAAGTGCCTTTACAACATATTCAACAAATTCTTGGTCTTTCATATCGTGTTTGTATTTATCAATTCAGTGTACTCTTCTCCTTCTTTTTTATAGATAAGTTATGCACAGCATGCATACCTAGTATTTTTATAATAAAAAACTTGAGATTGAATCTCAAGTTTTTTATTATTATGCAGCCTTTGCTACTTTAACAACTGGCTTCTTCTTTGGAAGAACGTTGATTTTCTTTCCTTCGATAACTCCCTTTGAAACGAGGAGATTGTGAACCGTTGGAGTAACCTGTGCACCAACTGACATCCAGTGCTTTACGCGGTCTCCTTTAGCTTCAAAGATACCAGCTTTAACATTATAAGTTCCAACAATCTCAGTAAATTGAGATGTTTTTGCCTTAAGGGTACTTTCTGTAACAATAAGACGGAAATGAGGGTCGTTCTTGCGTCCTGTACGCTGTAGTCTGATTTTTAACATGTTCCATATTCTACCATAAACCCCAATAAAAAACAAGAAAAGCCCTAGCGATTCCCATAAAATGGGATAGCTAGGACTTTACGAGAATGTGCCGTTTTTAAAAAGCGTCTTTCGAACAATGCAGGGCTGGAATTTTTGGCACGCAAAACCCTTAAAGCCCAGAGCGAGAGTTGCGGGACAGTCACAAATGACCGACATAACAACAATCGATGGACATTTTGGGCTATCTTTAGGCCCTTTCCCTTCAGCAAAAGCTTCTGCCTCTTCCCGAAACAAGGCAATCAGGGACTCTTGTGACGGTTCTTCACCTTCAGGTACTTTAGGAATAATTACGGTGTTCATAATGAACCCCTCCTTTCTAAGAACCCATTCTACCACGGAATAGAACTATCGTACTAGCTCGTAATCAATCACCCGTAAATCAAGATTTGCGTTCTTTACACGCATTCGTACTGGTGTTCCAATCTTCCATTCCATTCCTGTTCGCTCTCCAAACACTCGTCCACCTTTTTGGTCAAAGTTGTAGAAATCGTCCCCCAGGTCACGCAAACGAATCATACCTTCACACTTACTTTTCTTCTCTTCTACATAAATCCCCCACTCAGACACGCCAGACACCATACCGTCGAATTCTTGCCCAATGCGGTACGACATATACTCCACCTGCTTATACTTAATACTTCCACGTTCAGCGTCTGACGCTTCTTTTTCTCGGCGGCTAGCTTTTGCACAGAGTGAATCAAATAATCCACGCTCTTCTTCTTTAGGATAGTCTCCTTCTAGCACTCGCATTAAGAGACGATGTGTCAGCACATCAGGATACCGACGAATTGGAGACGTAAAGTGAGAATAATAATCAAACGCTAGTCCATAGTGACCAACATTTTTTGTACTATATACCGCTTTTGCCATAGAACGAGTAATGTGAACTTGGAGCAATTGCTTCTCAGGCCTATCTGCCATTTTACGAAGAAGATCATTGAGGTCCTGTGAAGGAATGAGTCCGTCTATAAAGCGAACATGGAACCCGAGACCACGAATATACAAATCAAGATCGTGCATCTTATCAGGGTCTGGTTTATCGTGAATACGGTACACGCAAATTGATCGGCCGTTTTTCTCCTCTTGTTTTTCGGTAATAAACTTACTTACATATTTGTTAGCTAAAAGCATGTACTCCTCAATCAACTTGTGAGTATCTCCACGAGACTTAACATACACATCAATTGGCACACCCTTTTCATCTAACTTAAATTTAACCTCTTCAGTTTCAAGAGAAAGCGCCCCACCTTCAAAACGTGCTTTTGTTAAATTCTTTGCAATCTTATTTAAAATAGTAAGCTCTTCGTAGAAATCTCCTGTTCCTGTGTCGAGGGTAACTTGCGCGTCCTCGTATGAATATCTTCGATGAGAGTTAATGAGAGATCGCCCAAACCATTCTCCATGAACTTTTCCTTCATCATCAAGTTCAAGCACCGCAGACATTACAAGGCGGTCTTCACCCTGCACAAGAGAACATAAATCGTTTGAAAGCACCTCTGGAAGCATAGGAATCACACGGTCAACGAGGTACACAGATGTCTCGCGAGCTATTCCTTCCTCATCAAGTGCCATTCCTGGGCGGACATAGTACGAAACGTCAGCAATATGAATACCAACCTCGTAGTGACCATTATCAAGCTTCTTAAATGAAATAGCGTCGTCAAAGTCTTTAGCGTCGATTGGGTCGATGGTGAACGTTGGTGTCGTTCTGAAATCTCTTCGATTAGCTTTATCTTCTTCCGTAATTCCTCGCGCTTTTATTTCATTAGCTTCTTTGTTTACTGCATCATTATGTTCAGCACTAAAACCACGTTCAAGTGCGTACGCAAGCATTTCCGCATTGTTGTCTCCTGGATATCCAAGTACATTCGTCACACGCCCTACCGGAGACTTCTTTTGATCACTCCACTCATCAATGGTTGCGATTACTTTCATACCAACCTCAGCACCATTAAGATCATCCTTGTTGATCATGATGTCGGTGTACATTTTCTTGTCCTGGGGAACAAGAAAATAATGTCCTGCATCTTCTTCTATGATACCAGCGTACCCTTTACGTCCACGCTCGATAATAGAGAGTACTTTTCCGTATAGTTCTTGTTCGCCTTTTATGTTCTGCTTTTTACCGAGTAGTTCCACTTGAACAATATCTTGGTGGAGTGCTGTATTAAGATGGCTGTGGTCAACAAAAATCGCACCATCATGCTCAAGCTCTGTAACCCGTACATATCCATCTTTCTTAGAAGTGAGGCTAACTGCCCCTGTAAACACACGTTCCATATATCCTGTAACTATAGCATAAAACTTACTTACTGTAATTCTCCGCTTCTTTAAAATTAATTGAAAGCAATTTACTTCCTCCGTCTACTCCGATTGTTACGCCGTACAACATGTCGCAGTGATTCATGGTTTCTCGATTGTGCGTAATCACGAGCAATTTACTCTTTTCAGCTAATCGTTTGAGCATAACTCCGTATTTGCGAGCGTTTGATTCATCTAGCGGCGCATCTGTTTCGTCGAGCACCATAAATGGAGGCGGAGTAATTGAAGACATCGCAAATAAAAGTGCAATTGAAACAAGGGCACGCTCTCCACCCGAGAACATAGTTATTTCTTTTACCTTTTTGTTTGGGAGCGAGACATCGATATCTATTCCCTGTTCAGTTATCTGATTTCCTTCATCGTCTATTTTTGTGAGTTGTAAAAGTACAAGCTTTCCTTTTCCTCCCACGAATACCTCTCCAAAAAATTCACTGAATACCTTAGAAACTTCTTCCACCCCTTTTGAAAAACGTTCTTCGAGGGACGTTGTGAGTTCATCAATAAGCGTGAGCAGCTTTTCTTCACTGTCTTTAATATCAGTAAGCTCTCGAGCGAGATATTCATCACGTTCACGAGTTGAAGCATATTCTGCAATAACTTCTTCACGATTCGGAACACCCGCTTCTTCAATGCGAAGTTTGCAGCGTTCAATAGCACGCAAGATGTCTGGTTTTGGAGTATCACGAAACCGTTCGTCAGGAGTATGATTTTTATATTCCAACACAACACGCCCCACAATAAGCACGCCTTCTTCTCGCAGCGCCTCAAAGTGTTGCTTACGAAGTGAAAACTCTCCTTCTTCTTGTCTTCGTAACGCAATAGTACTTTCAAGTTCACGCAACTTACTCTGTAGTGTCATTACTTTCTTTTCCTCTTCATGACGAGACTGAAGAGACGTTTGAGCGTGAACATCAATTGCGTCAATTTTCTCTTGAAGAGTCACAACATCTCTAGAGAGAGTCTGTTCTTTCTGTTCATGTTCTGTAATCGCCTGCGACACTGTTTCAATATCACGCTTCAAGGATTCCTTTTTATTCGTATCTCCTTTGTCTTGCACTCCAAAAAATTCACCCACTTCATGTTTAAGTCCATGCGCATGCATCGTTGCCTTTTGAATATCAGAAGAATTAAGGGCAGATTCAAGGGAATCAATTTCATGAGAAAAAAGAGTTTGGGCACTAGTCCATTTTTCGTGACTCAAAGTGACAGCCTTACCTTCTACATCTCTTGAGAATTCTTTTTCTAAATATGCTTTTTCCGCTTCAAGCCTACCGAGCGTTTTTGTTACTTGATCACGACGCTCTAAGAGTCCGCGCATTTCTGTTTGGAGTGTGTGCTTTTCAGATGTAGAGGTTACCTGCGTTGTAGAAGTGCTATCTTTAAGTACACGTAACTCTTTTTGAATAGAATCAGTGATGAGAATAAGAGAAGCGGAAGAACCCTCTTCACGTATGCGCTCATCTAACGCTTGTAACTCATTTTCTTCACGAGTTAAATATGCAATGAGAAGTGTATGCAATTTATTTCGCTCTTCACTTGCTGCTTCAATTTTATCAACCTGTCGCTTCAGGTGATCAAGATGTGGCTTAATTTCTTTACGTAGCAACTCAACTTCATGTACATGTGTTTTAACACGCTCAAGTTTACGCTTACTTTCGTTTAAGCGCATATGATACATACGCAACCCAAGAGCATCTTCTAATGCTTCTTTTCTATCTCGAGGGTTCGCTAATAAAATTCTATCTGCTTCACCTTGATTAATAATCGTATGAGCACTTCCTCCAATACCAGCAAACGACAATAGCTCCTGTACATCCTTTAAACGGATTTTTGCATCATTGAGCATATAATCACTCGTACCATCAGCAAAAATAACGCGAGATAATGTAAGTTCGTCGTATACCAAATAAGGAGCAAGTGTTTCTGAAGCATGTGCCACATCTCCTTTGTCTTTGTTATCAATCACCATCATCACTGAAGCACGTGAAAGTGGAGACAAATGTTCTGAACCTTTAAATATAACGTCCGCTCCAATTTTCCCACGCATAGATTTCATCGATTGCTCTCCTAGAACGAAACGAATTGCTTCTGCGATGTTTGATTTACCAGAACCGTTTGGACCAACAACACCCGTTACCTGATGAGTAACATCAAGTGTTGTTTTTTTAGCGAAGGACTTAAACCCTTGGATAGTAATGTGCGACAAACGCATAGTATAAAAAGTGTAACACAATAAAAAAGACCAGCCTGTGGGCTAGTCTTTTTGTGGCATGTTCTGTGAACCTTCTCAGGAAACCCACCTTCTTTTTCGGACCAAGTCTTTGCGTTTCCGCTGCTCCGCCAAGCGGACTGACTTGGGGCGCGTTGGTCCACGGTAGTTGGGCTTCGGAGGGATAAAAAGTCCGCCGTTTTCAATTTGAGTTGCTTTCACGAATACTCCTTACAGTTGAACAATCGCTTTCTAATCTACCACAAAACAATTTTAGAGTACATTACCAGTGTCTAATCACACGTTTACATACTCTAACGACAAAAGAAGCAATAATAAAACCGAGAACTGCCCCACCGACAATGTCATACCAATAGTGAACCCCCGCAAGCGCACGTCCGATTCCTGTGAGAATAGCTAACACTAACAAAACTATTCCTGCTTTCTTATCAAATGAATACATCGTAGCAGCTAAAGCAAACATGAAGGCCGCATGCCCTGAAGGAAATCCGTAGCTATTAATATCTTGAGGTAAGAACAATGCTTTCGTTAAATCAGGACGAGGAAACATGAGAGCATTTTTAATAAGTGTGGCAGCATGCCAAGAAACAAAGGGAATAAGCGACAGCATAATGATGTGTCTCACGTGATGTTTCTTTTCGTGGCGAGTAAGTACTCTGTGTGCCGCAAAAATAGCAGCAACGAAAATAAGTATGACCGCACAGAAGAGAATAAGCATATCCATGCACATATTTTAGCACGCGGTGAATATGTTATGATTTACACATGACTATACTACAGGCTCTTATTCTTGGAATCATTGAAGGACTTGCTGAGTTTTTACCCATCTCCTCAACTGGACACCTCATTCTCGCGTCTCACTTTCTTAAAATACCTCAAACTGATTTCCTTATTGCTTTTGAAATCGCAATACAGCTTGGTGCCATCTTGGCGGTGCTCTACATGTTCTGGAAAAGAATCTTTACTGTATCGATGATTAAACGCTTGATTATTGGATTCATTCCAACAGGAATAGCAGGTTTTATTATTTATCCATACATCAAACCACTTCTTACTAATCCTCTCCTGGTTGGCATCACTCTCTTTATCGGAGGAATCATTATTCTCTTTGTGGAGCACATGTATTTAAAGTGGACCGAGGAAGGTATCGTGGAGCTGCGTCACGAGATATCTATGAAGGAAGCATTCCTTCTTGGAATGTATCAAATTGTAGCAATCATTCCTGGTGTGTCTCGTTCAGGGTCCGTCATTATAGGAGGACTCCTTATGAAACTAGATAGAAAAATCCTGACTGAATTTACATTCCTTCTAGCTGTTCCAACTATGGCAGCCGCAACACTCTATTCTTTTTATAAAAATATGGATGTTGTACTTCATGCAGCGAACCTCACACCTTTACTTGTTGGAATGCTCTCGTCATTTGTTGTTGCTACCTTTGTTATCAAACTGTTCCTTGATTACATTAAAAAACACACATTTATTGTGTTTGGCTTCTACAGAATCATTATAGGTATTATTGCCTTCTTTATCTTTCTCCCTCGATAAACAAAATACTTAGAGATTTCTCCTATGCTTCACCGCAATCTTTACGCGGTTTAGTTCCTTTTCAATGAGTCCTTCAAACATACTGAAATCGACGTCGTCGTCCTTTTCATCTTTCATAGCTTTAGCACGAGCAAGTGCCTCTTCCGCACGTGCATGATCTAATTCATCAACATGTTCACTTCTTTCAAGAAGCACCACCACTTCAGTAATTCCTTTTCTGTGCGGACGAACATTCACAAGACCCTTAAATACGGCGTAGCTCACACCGTTCCCGGCTTTTCGAACAATCATCTCACCTGACTTGATAGTAGAAACAAGTGGTACGTGTTTATTAAGCACAGTGATCACACCGCTCGTTGTCGGAATACTTACTGCGTCGATGATCTCATCAACAAGTACCTTATCTGGTGTGACTACTTTTATTTTAAGCATTTGAATTATGTTTTGCGATTACATCATCAATAGACCCCTGCATGTAGAACGCAGATTCTGGAATATGATCATGCTTACCTTCAAGAATTTCCTTGAATGATCGAACGGTATCTTCACGTTTTACATAGATTCCCTTTGCTCCCGTAAATTGCTCAGCAACGAAGAATGGCTGTGAAAGGAACTTCTGAATACGACGTGCGCGCTGCACTGTCTTTTTGTCTTCATCTGTAAGTTCATCCATTCCAAGAATGGCGATAATATCCTGAAGATCCTTGTATCGCTGAAGCACCTTCTGTACACCACGAGCTGTATCATAATGTTCCTGCCCTACGATGTCTGCCTGAAGAATGGTTGATGTAGAGTCGAGTGGATCTACCGCTGGATAAATACCAAGTTCTGAAAGTGGTCGAGAGAGTGAAACTGTTGAATCGAGATGAGAGAACGTTGTCGCTGGTGCTGGGTCAGTAAGGTCGTCCGCTGGCACATACACGGCCTGTACAGAGGTGATAGAACCATTCTTTGTTGAAGTAACACGTTCTTGTAGTTGTCCCATTTCAGACGCTAGCGTTGGCTGATATCCCACAGCAGATGGCATACGACCAAGAAGTGCAGAGAGTTCAGATCCAGCTTGTGTAAAGCGGAAAATGTTATCCACGAAAAGAAGAAGGTCTTTCTTTTCTTCGTCACGGAAATACTCTGCCATTGAAAGTGCTGAAAGAGCAACACGAGCACGCGCCCCTGGTGGTTCGTTCATTTGACCGAACACAAGTACTGTCTTATCAAGCACACCTGATTCTTCCATTTCGCGGTACAAATCGTTTCCTTCTCGAGAACGTTCTCCAACTCCAGCGAAGATTGAATATCCTCCGTGCTCTGAAGCAATGTTATGGATGAGCTCTTGAATCACCACTGTTTTACCCACTCCGGCTCCACCGAAGAGTCCAACTTTACCTCCTTTAAGAAATGGACAGATGAGGTCAACCACCTTAATACCGGTTTCCAATACTTCTGCTTTCGTTGATTGTTCGTCAAACGTTGGTGCCGCGCGGTGGATTGGATATGTTTTTGCAGTCTTTACGGCTGGCTTCTGATCGATTGGTTGCCCAACAACATCAAACATACGACCAAGGATTTCAGGACCAACTGGAACTGAAATATACGCACCAGTATCTACCACCTCCATTCCACGAGTGAGACCATCAGTGGATGACATCGCAACAGCACGCACATCATTGAATCCAAGATGCTGAGCAACTTCAAGTGTAAGAAGTGTCCCATCCGCTCGAGTCACATGAAGTGCATTTCGAAGTGCTGGTACACCGTCCTTAAATGTAACGTCGATAACTGGTCCGATAATTTGTGTAATGATTCCTTTAGTCATAATAGTTTGGTAGTAGTTAGTAATGGTGGTATGTCTTTGCTTAAAAGCAAAATAATATCCTAGAAAATTCTAGTGCATTATTTTGATTTTAAGATGACAATGCCATGGCACCTGAAGTAATTTCAGCAATTTCTTGCGTCACTTTTTCCTGACGAGCACGGTTATAGTACAACTTGAGTTCATCCTGAAGCTCACTTGCGTTATCTGTTGCTGATTTCATGGCAAACATTCGTGCTGAATGTTCAGATGCATAACTTTCAAGTACAGCACCGTAGATGATGTTGTGTATCATCATTGGGATAATAGTTGAAAGTACTGTTTCCTGATCTGGCTCATAGTCATATCGAGGTTCACCTTGTGCGTCAGGTTTTCCTTCAGAAGAAAACGGGAGGAGCTGGAGAAGTGTTGGCGTAAACACGGAAGCAGATGTGTAGTGAGTATATAAAATCCTCACTGTGCCAATTTTCTTCTCTGTATACCAGTCAACCAACATATGAGCAACCACTCGTGCATCATCCCCTGTAAGCTGGGGATGGTTAAATGATGCGAGTGTTTCAAGATGAAGCTTCTTCGCCACTTTTTCTGCATACTTTCCGAACGCTACAATCTTTAACTTCTTTCTCTCTTCTTCAGTGTAGGCTTCGAGCAACTTACGATACACGTTGACGTTGTAACTCCCACAGAGACCTTTATTAGATGCAACAATAATAACAACCTCTTCTTCTACTCCATTGTGAGCAAGGAGTTCATGAGCAGCGAGTGGATCCAAAGAAAGATCTTCGAGAATAGCCTGCGCTTCCTGATGGAACGGACGAAGTGTATGAGCACCGTCGGTCGCTTTCTTCATTTTTGCAGCAGAAACCATCTCCATCGTTTTTGTAATTTTCTTGATGGATCCAACACTTTTTATTTTCTGCTTAATAACTTTTGTCTGCATCTGTGGTGTTTAATTTGAATGAGTGTGAGCGAAAGACGTAAGCGCTTTCTTAAGCGCTTCTTCAATTTCATCATCCCACCCCTTTTCAAGAGATTCAACTACTTCTTTTCCAGATGAGAGCATATATGTATGCATCGCCTTCTCCCATCCTTGAACATGTTCTACTTGAACTGAATCAAGATAACCGTTGTTAACAGCGTAGACCGATGAAACCTGTAGCCCTGTACGGAGCGGTGAACCGTTTGCCTGCTTAAGCATTTCCTGTGTTCTCTTTCCTCGTTCAATAGTTCTTTTTGTGTCGTGATCTAGGTCAGAATCAAACTGAGAGAATGATTCGAGTTCACGATACTGTGCCATCGCAAGTTTCATCTTGCCGGCGTTTTTCTTCATCGCTTTTGTTTGAGCAGATGATCCCACACGTGATACTGAGAGACCAACATCAATTGCTGGTCGCATACCCTTATAGAAAAGGTTTGCGTCCAAGAAAATCTGTCCATCAGTAATGGAAATAACGTTTGTTGGAATATATGCTGACACATCTCCCGCCTGAGTTTCAATAATTGGTAGCGCTGTGATAGAACCACTCCCTGCTGCCTCATTTCTGCGACAAGCACGCTCTAGAAGTCTAGAGTGGAGGTAGAACACATCTCCTGGATACGCTTCACGTCCTGGTGGGCGCTTAAGAAGGAGTGACATTTCGCGATATGCAACAGCGTGCTTTGAAAGATCATCGTATACAACGAGTACATCCTTCTCTTTATTCATAAAGTATTCAGCAACAGCAGTTCCTGCATATGGTGCAAGGTATGAGAGCGCTGCAGAGTGTGATGCCCCAGCAAGAACTACAACTGTGTACTCCATAGCTCCTGCTGCCTTTAGCTTCTCAACAATCTGAGCAATCTTTGATTCCTTCTGACTAATCGCAACATACACACAAATAACACCAGTTCCCTTTTGGTTAATGATTGTATCAAGCGCAATTGTTGTTTTACCTGTTTGTCGATCACCAATAATAAGTTCACGCTGTCCACGCCCAACTGGAATCATGGCATCAATTGCCTTAACCCCTGTTTGCATAGGAACATTCACTGGTTCACGATCCATCACGCCTGGTGCGATTTTCTCTACAAGTTCCATTGCGTCCAAGCCTGTTATCTTTTCACCGTCCACTGGGTTCATCAAAGGATCAACCACACGCCCAAGAAGAGATTCTCCTACCGGGATAGCGAGCACACGGCCTGTCCTCGTCACTTCCTCTCCTTCACGAACAGTCTCAGCGCCAGAAACAATAACCACACCCACCATGTCACTTTCAAGGTTAAGAGCAAGGCCTTTAGCCCCTGAAGCAAATGTTACTTCTTCCATGCTCGCACACTTTGAAAGTCCTGATACACGAGCGATACCGTCAGAGACAGAAATAACACTTCCGATTTCATTCACCTCAACCTCAGTCGAGAGTGTCTCTATTTTTTTCTCCAGATCCTTGATGATTTTTTCTACTGACATGTTGGTTACTTTGTTAATTGTTTAATAATTCGTGCGGCTGATCCATCATACGAGATTCCTTTGTAGCGTGCTTTAAATCCAGCTAGAAGATTTTTATTGATAGTTACTTCGGTAGGCGCCATATCGTTACCTACTATTCTTTTAATTCGAGCAAGTGCTCCCTCTTCTATTTCAAAAGGAGATTCTATTCGAATAGTGTCTTGTTCTTTTTCATCACGAGTTAATTTAGCAACTGCAGCAAGAACGTTTGGTAAAAGAGACAGAAGCCCGTACGTAGAAAGTGCTTCTGTTACTTCATCTACTCCAACCTTCTTCTTAAGCAACAGCTCTGCAATTTGTCGTGACAAAATCATACAACTATTTCATGCTCGCAATAAGCGCATTATTATCCTCTGCTGTAAGGTTTTTCTTTAGTGTTTCAGCATAAAGCGTCGCAACAAGAGACGGAGCACGAAGAGCGAACTCTTTTTCCACCTTTGTTTTTAGCTCTGCTTCTTTGTGATTCATGGCTTCTGTTCGCTGTGCGATTTCTTTTTCTGCATCAGTTTTAATTGTTGCGGCAAGATTTTCAGCTTGTGTTTGTGCTTCACTCACAATAACGTGTCCTTCTTTTTTAGCTTCATGGATAATTTGCTTCTTCTCTTCTTCAGCAGACGCAAGAGCTTTTTCAGCATCAGAGGCCTGAGAAAGTCCACGTTCAATTACTTGCTGACGAGTTGAAATCACTTTTCCAAGCTTACCGAAAAAGAACTTATTCAAAATGAATAAGATAATGAGAAAGTTAATGAAGTTTGCTAGTGCAACGTGCCAATTGAACCCAACACTTCCTAAAATGGTAAGAATCTGCTCCATCTAGAAAAAATTAACCGAGGAGGAAGAACGCAACGAGCGCAAAGATGGCTGTTGTTTCTGTCATAGCAACACCGATAATCATCTTTGAAAAGAGTGATCCTTCAATGTCTGGGTTGCGACCAATTGCTTCCATAGTCTTACCTACGAGGTATCCTTGTCCGATAGCTGTACCAATCATGGCGATGATACACATTCCCTTTGCGATATAAATTGCTGCTTCTGGTGTCATAAATAATTGTAACTAATCAATAAAAATCCGCCCCACGGGGCTTTGATGAGAGTATAGCAGAAAAAATTGCTTTGTGCAGATTGACTTCTGTGAGTAATTATATGAAATATCTTTGACGTAAGGATAATAAAAGCATACAATTTAAAGAACCTAGTACCTTTGGAGAACGTTATGGACCTCTCAAACATGCAAGTGTTTTGTGTGGGATCAACCTTCTTCATGAAGCTCCCGGACGGAACATTCTTTTCAGTTACAGCAACAGCACGGGTTGCGATTATTGAAGAACTCCCTGTAAAAGCCGAACGGGTAAAGCCATACCCTTTTACAGGAATGATCGAACCTCCAAGTAGTACCCTTTCACTCATGAAAGCGGTACTGACGGTGGCTGAACACTTCATTGAAAAGCAAATCTCAGCACCATCTGAAGAAAAAAGCGCTCCCTGAGCGCTTTTTTATTTCTCAAAACTCTTTCTAGTGAGCGTCTTTGCCTTCTTTCTTTAACACTAATGAGTAATACACCGTAACGAGTGCTACGAACACAATTGATTGCACAACTCCAACGAGTAACCCCATTCCCATCCAAATAGCAGGAACGGCAATAGCAAAGGCTCCTAAAAGAATTACTGTAAGCACTTCGTGGGCAAACATGTTTCCAAATAATCGAAGTGAGAGGGATAGAATCTTTGCTACTTCTGAAATAATCTCAATGAGGCCAACGAAGAAACCGATAATTGAAACCATTCCTTCTCCAAAACTTTTTCTGAACCCTCGTATCACTTGCTTGATTTGAATAAAGTGCGAAAGATATCCACCTATTCCTTGTTCTTTCATACCAACGAATTGCATGATAACAATCACAGCGAGAGCTAAACCAAACGTTGTATTGAAATCAGTTGTCGCGCCTCGGAAAAGTGGAATATGTTGACCTTCAGTACCTGTTACATAAAAACTAGCTACTCCGGGAACCATTGGAAGTAAGTTGGCTACAATAAGGTACGTCATGAGTGCTCCAACATACGGAATGATCTTTTTTGCACGTTCCTTATCTCCTACGATAGAAGTAATAAAATCAGCTACTGCTCCATAGAACATTTCAAGCACTACCTGAAACTTTGAAGGAATTAATTTCGCTCGAGACACTTTAATAGTAAGAGCCACAAACATAAGCGTGATAAGCATCACGGTAATCGTTGAGGTTGCAATAGTGATCGGACCGATATCGCCAAGGATTGGTGCATTTATAGAAGGTATTTCTTCAATAACATGAAGAAAGCTGCTTGTGTGAACTTCTTCTGCCCCGTGCTGTGCTACTTCTTCATGCATAATGCAAGAGAGTTTAGCATATTCTTGTAGTGTTTTCTATGGTGACACTACTCCTCTTCTGCTCCTTTCTCATAGCAAAGATAGAGAGCTGTAAAACCAAACACCACCGTAACAAGCACCATGACACTCTTAAAGTCGAACCAGTCATGCAAACTATAGGTCCTTCGTACGTACTCATTAAGTACTGCAATCGTAATGAAAAATGCCACCCAAGCGTATGTTAATCTGTGCCACGCACGAAGTGTCATTGGGATTACTTGATGGAAAGCGTGCTTAAGAAAAGGAACGTTAATCATAAGTCCAATAAGGAGTGTGATTGCACACGTAAGATCGTACAGCGTATCTCGCATTTGTATAAACTTCGGCTCCCTATGAGCAAGCGTAAGGTATCCGAAAGCAATAGTAAGAAAAGCTACATAGAGAGCAAGATACGGGAGTCTTTTTTGAAGACGATAAGTAACAACAGTTGAAATGATCGTTGCAATCATCAGTAACATCGTTGCTTTATAAATATGAAAATGTTGGAAAGAGCCAAGAAAAATAAGTATTGGTCCAAATTCAAGAAACGTACCAAACATGAGACGTTTAAACGTTGTAGCTGAAAAAAGAGAAGGAGCGCTCATGATATACTCGAAAGTATATTCAGTATAAACTAGTATCATTAAAATCCATCATTTCTTATGTCCTTTCGTCACAAACTTGCTGCCTTTAAACTCACCACACCAATTGCCATCATCATCGCTGCTTGTATTCTAGCCGGAAGTCATATTGCATACGGGTTCATTATTAAAAATACTGTAACAAAAGTAGAGAGCTCTCTCTTTACAGGAAAACCGATCGACGATAAAGATCACATTGAAGGAAACGCGGATAGTAAAGTTGTGATTGTAGAATACTCTGACCCTGAATGCCCATACTGCGTAACATTACACCCAACACTAAAGCAGGTTAGAACAGACTACAAAGACAAAATTGCATTTGTATATCGTCATTTCCCTCTAACACAGATCCATCCGAACGCTTTTAATGAATCAAAAGCTATTGCGTGCGCAGGGACACTTAACGGAACAAAGGGATTCTACTCATATATCGATGCGCTCTATGGCTATAAACTTTCTAACCAAACAACACAGCTACCTGCAACTGGTATAACAGATATCGCAAAAAATGGAGGTCTGAATCCGGCTACTTTCGCGGCTTGTATGCAAGCGGAAGATACAGCTCTTACTATCGACACATCAGTTAATGATGGGGTCCAGGCCGGCGTTGAAGGCACACCGTCTTCCTTTGTTCTTGTGAAAACAAAGAAAGGTCTTGAGGTCGTAGCAATGCTTGATGGCGCACGTCCATACGAATATATTCAGGCTGCGATTGAAGAAGCTCTTTCACGATAATCTACTGATATTCTTCATACACAGACAAAGTCCTTTTTGGGGTTTACAAAGCATACCTTCAGGTATAGGATTACCGAGTGGAGTTGCGTGAGCGCTTTATAGATAAGAGTCCCCTTACACGACAACACGAGGAGCGATGATGAGAAATCATTGTCGTATGCACATTTTAAATACTCTGTCACAGAAAAGAGATAATCATGGCCAAAGAACAGCCTGAACAACAGGTCGGTGAAGGAGTTGCAACACTCCAGATCACCGAAAGTGCACTGCACGCATTTCTTCAAAGCAAAATCAAAAGCTCTTCGGGGCTGATGATTCTCGTGGACACACGTGATCAGCCGGTGCTTCTCAAGCACAGCGACATCTCGGTGGTCCAGGTCAACTCTGCGTGGGTGGGTTTCACTCATGCGGGTGTGCGTTACCGTACGAAAGAAATTTCCCATCGCGACAATTTGATTTCGTGGGCAAACAATGGAGGCAGCGAACCCTTCAGCCAGCACCGCGATTTCAAAAACGCAGTCGGCCCGCCGAACGTTTGCTTCGTGCGCATGAGCGGCGGGAATTAATTTACCCACCTGCCCAAAACAAAAGCCCCTCAATGAGGGGCTTTTTTATTTGCGCAATTGTTTATTTTGCTTTCTTGGGATCATTAAATACTAATCCGACCGCAGTAGTTTCTGCTGTGCAAACTTTGTCCAAAAGGCGGCTACCATTCCAGTAGTAATAGGTTGTTTTATCTCCGTCAACAACTTTTGCACCATGTGTAACCGTTACCTGCTCCAACTCCTCCTTTGGAATGAAAATAATTCCATTAAGTAAATGTTTTTCCGGATTAACACGAATAACACTTGTTTTAAGGTGAAAACAGTTGTAACCCTTGGGAGCAAGAACGATTGTCGCCTTTGCTCCCAGAGGCTTCATCAGCTTTAATATCACCTCTGAAACATGAACTAGGTGCTGTGTTTCTGCTTCAGCCCACATAATCTGGCGCAGCACTTTTTTGTTCGTGGCAACTCTCTTTGCACTCATAGGAATCTCCAATAGTAAAAACTACAACAGCCTTTATTATAACATATTTTATTAAAAAGTCAATTACCTTACGAGGTCGCCTTCAACATCTTTTGCATGCTCATTTGCTTTCACCCCTTCATAGATTTTTGTAATAATCCCCTTCTCATCAATGAGAAAACTTGTACGATTGATTCCCATGTACTTACGCCCCATAAACTTTTTTTCTTTCCATACACCGTACGCCTGAGAAACATCAGTTGATTCATCAGCAAGAAGTGGGAACGGGAGCGAGAACTTCTCTGCGAATTTTTTGTGACTTTCAACGCCATCTTTACTAACACCTAAAATAACTAATCCCATCTTTGTGAACATGTCATACCCGTCTCGAAAGTTACATGCTTCTGTTGTGCATCCCGGAGTATCGTCCTTAGGATAAAAATACAACAGTACTTTCTTTCCCAGATACTGAGAAAGTGTGTGAGTTGTACCGTTTTGATCCTGTAGTGAAAACTTTGGAGCTTTATTGCCGACTTTAATCATACTAATGAGTATACCATTTCTGCTTTAATGCTGATGAGTATGAATATGTTCCTTTGAGGCGTGATTCTTCATAAGGATCACCGCAATAAGTGTTGTTAGTGGAACAGCGAGTAGAAGTCCTACAGAACCGACAATACTACGAACGATTTCAGTTGCGATGATTTCTCGATTAATAAGCTCAAGTATAGGTGTATTGCTTACGTAAAAAAGAAGAACGAGTGGGAGAGACGCTCCAGCATAGGCTAAAATGAGCGTGTTGATAACTGCACCCATGTGATCCTTACCCACCTTAAGTGCCTTTGTATACAAATTTCTTGTACTGATCTGTGGATTCGCTAATTGTAACTGATTAACAACGGAAGCCTGTGTAATTGAAACGTCATCAATCACCCCTATTACTCCAATGATAATTCCTCCGACAAGAAGCGCTACGAAGTCCAAATTGCCTTGCGTGGCGATATTAAGATACACACTCTCTTCGCTAGCGAAACCAGTTAATTTGGTTATAACAACCGCATACTTTGCCAACGCAAGCGTTACAATCACTGACAATGTACACCCAAGAAATGCAGATGTTGTGAGCCGTGTAAATCCATGTGTAAGATACATGACCACAAACAATGAAAGCAGGGCGCCGATTGTCGCGATAGCAACAATATTTCCCCCCGTAATAATATGAGGGAAAAGATACGTAAATATTCCGCCAAACGAAATAAACAAAGCTACAAGCGAGAGGAATCCTTGTTTACCCCCAAAGAGAAGTACTACTGCTATGAAAAAAATAAAGAGCCAGAGCAGAGCATCCAGTCGATATGGTTCTTGGATACTGTAATATTCTGAACCATCAGTTGTTTGTAAATATCTTACGTACACCTTATCTCCTTTCTCTACCGCAAAAGCGCTCTCAGTAATGGTTATCTCTTTACCTTGCTGTTCTCCTTTGTTAATTCTAACAACAACCGTTTGATAGAGCGCTGTAGTATTTGTATTTGGAACTTCTTGAATCTCGGAACTCTCTACACGAACCACCGTCGCGAGCATAGTTACTTCTTTATCTTGAAGCAACTGTGCCTCTTCTGCGAAAGAAAAAGCGAATGTGCTGAATAAACTTAAAACAAGTACACCTAGGCGCAAGTTTTGCATAAACCGTATATTTCCATTGAGTGCGTTGTTGTTTGCTTAAACTTTTTGCTCTTCTTAAGCATCTTTTTTACCGTATCGTCAATAGAAATTCCTTCTATCTTTTCTATCGTCTCGCAGTTATTGCACACCAGTTGATGTGACGCGTGCCCAGTCTCAAGTTCGTAATGTGCGTGTCCGTGATTAAAATCTAAACGTCTAAGAAGCCCAGCTTCATGTAAGGAAGAAAGATTTCGGTATACCGTTGCTTGATCAATATTTTCTTTCTTGCGGAGATCTTCCACGAGTTCATACACAGTGACAGGCTGCTTTACTTTCGCGAGATATTCCAACACTAAAAGCCGGTGATCAGTGACACGAAGTCCTGCACCTTTTACCATATTAATAAGTTCGTCTTTAGAATAAATTGCCATACTGTATTCATACTATCACGCTAGTTTATAAAAGTATATGCAACGCATTCGCAGCAGCGGTATTATGCGAACTTTTTGCATATAAACATATCACGTGATAATGTTATACTTGTTTACATCTATGGAAATACTCATGAACCAACCATTATTACTCGTTCTTCTAAGTTCTGCCGCACTTCCTGCGCTTGCAGTCATTGCTCTTCTCTTGCGGAGGAATCTTTTTGAAGGAAAGCTCAAAATTGCTTTCCTATCCATTGGGCTTGCTCTTCTTGTGTTTACTGTCTTCGCAACATTCAATGAACATGCTGAAGATTTAGGGTGGACAGACTTACTGGTTGCTGCAATCACGGCACTCATTACCCTTTTCATTCTTTCTCGTTTTAATCATGGGCATGCTCATGACAAAGAATTAGAAGGGGCAAAAGGTATCGTGGTTAGTGAAGCCTTTCATTCCCTCATCGACGGAGCAGTGATTGGTGCGACTTATTTGGTAAGCCCCTTGCTTGGATACGCTGCAACGCTTGGAATTATCATTCATGAGCTTCCAAAAATCATTGGCACACTCACCGTGTTCCGTGGCTTAGGGCTTTCTATTAAAAAATCAATCGTGTACGGCATAGCAGCTCAAATAGGATCTCCTATTGCTGCAATACTTGTATACATGCTTGGAAAACAAATAGACCATGAACAGCTCCACGCGCTTGAAATAGCAAGTATTGCTTCTTTGGGTTCGATCGTACTGTGGATTATTTGGCTTGAGATTGGTTTCCACCGACGTCATCCAAAAAATCATGAAGGACATTCTCACTAGTGTGATCTTTTTACAAAGAGGCTGCGTAGCAGCCTCTTTTTTAATGCAAATAACTTGCATTAAAGTTTTTTAGATGCTACTATTCCTACATGCGTATTATTCGCATGTAAAAGGAGATACATCTATGGGAAACCATACCACGATTAAAGGTTGTTTACTTGATCCACCTTGTGCGTCTTGCGCTTTTGGATCAAACAAAACTTCTTCACCTGTCGTTCAAATTCTTATCCCCAAAAGAAGATATGGGTGCACTAAGGGCGGAGGAGATATTGTCCGCACCGAACATGGTGTGGGAATACAAACCTCCACCGGTATCCGTTACCTGACAAAACAAGGAGAAGCTCGGGCGATTGAAAAAGGATACCCAGAACTTGTTATAGAAACATCATCATGACTCAAGAACTCAATTTGCAAAAAGTACACGTCTGTAAAAAAGGATCCACCGTTGGACGAGTTCCGGGACTTCTCTTGGGAACTAAAGATAACGGTATTCTTATACGCATGTGCACTAAAGTTGGGTGTAGTGTGCCCGTGGGGCTCACACGAGCGTGTGATATGGATGTATACACAACAGAACTGTCTGTGCATATACACCCAACAGAAAAAGAAATTGAAGCACTGGCTGAACTTTCAAATCGACTTGGTAGTTATGAAAAGTTTTATGAACTGGCGATCCCTGAAGGGGTAGACCCATTATTTGTGCGCTATCAAGAATTTTTTCCTAATAGATTTACGTTCTAGTACACCAAAGAGAGGCCTCGAGCCTCTCTTTTTATTTCATAATACCCCCACCCACGCACTTGATATCATCATACAAAACGAGTGATTGTCCTGACGTATGAATAAGTTCTCCCTCTAAAACTTCTACTTTCCATCCATCTTCACCCCTTAATACCTTCACCTTTGCTAAAGAGGCTCGGTAGCGACCTCGCGCGCTATATACGCTTTCTTGTGTAGGAGTTCCGTTCACAAAACTCACCTTTTCTAAAACTATTTCCTGACTTTTTTCTGTGTGTGGTTTGGTGTGAGAAACAATAAGTGTATTCTTTTCTAAGTCTTTTCTAATAATATAATAAGGTGCATCATCAGTGCTTTTTTTTATTATGGTAAAACCGTGTCGTTCACCGATAGTGTAAAACATAACTCCCGTATGGCTCCCTATGACCGCACCTGCTTCATCTATCACATCCCCTGCCTCCTCTTTGATGTATTCTTTAAGAAGCGTTTTTAAATCAATCGTTCCAATAAAACAAAGTCCCTGGCTATCCTTTTTAGTACTTGTGTAGAGATTTCTTTTTTCAGCCTCTTTTCGTACATCGTCCTTTTCCATGTGCCCAATTGGGAACAATACATGCTCAAGATCGTTTTTAGTAAGTGTCCACAAGAAGTATGTTTGATCTTTGTTTATATCCTTCGGAAGAAGTAGGTGTGTATTATCAGTCAGAGCATAATGTCCCGTTGCTATATAATCAGCCCCTTGTTGCTTAGCCCATTTCCAGAATGCCCCAAACTTTACCTCACGGTTACACATCACATCAGGGTTTGGCGTACGACCAATTCTGTATTCTTCTATCATATAATCAATAACGCCTTGCTTGTATTCCTTTTCAAGATCAAGTGTTACGAATGGAATACCTAACTGAGAAGCAACTCGCATAGCATCTAATCTATCCTCTTTCCACGTACATTCAATAAAATCTGGTTGCCATACTTTAATGAATACGCCAGTTACATCGTACCCCTGTTCAAGAAGTAACGCAGCAGAAACAGACGAATCGACTCCGCCTGACATGCCAACATATACTTTCTTCTTGTTATTCATTATCCAAATCTACCACGGAGATACACCTTTTCAAACTAAGCATTCATCATCTTTCGATAACATGCCACAAGAGCTTTTGTGTCAGCAAGCGCTGTATGAGCTTTACTATTTTCCACCTTAAGCAATTCACAGAGTGCGCGAAGGGAGAATTTATCCGCTTGTGGAGCGTCGTAGAGTCGAGCAAATGCCATAGAGATGGTATCTAACTTCGCATAGTGCATACGACTATCCACGCCAGTTTCCTCAAATGCTTTTTGAATAAAAGCGTAATCAAACACAAGGTTATGTGACACAAAGGTTGCACTCTGCGTCTTCTTTGCAAATTCTTCCATCGCCTTTTTTCGATCCACTGCAAACATCCAATCAACTTCGTTATACCCGTTCACACGAAGTGCTTGTTCATCAGCTAGTTCAAGACGCTCTGGTTTTATCTTCCACTCGCACTCTTCAATAATTTCAAGCGATGGACCCCTTCCTGGTCGTTCAACCTGACGAGCGATAACACAAGCAAGTTCAATGATTTCATGTTTATTTGGATCAAACCCTGTTGTTTCTGTGTCGATAAAAGCGAGATTGTGAATTTTCATGCGGGATAAGTAACTAGTAGATAAAGATTTTTAACGAAGATATTTTTCAATATTTTTCTTGTGCTCGGCAAACGTTTTTGAGTAGTACATTTTACCATCACGTCCTGTTAAATAATAGAGATACGGATTTACTGTTGGGTTGAAGACTGCGTCTATTGCAATCAGTCCAGGATTGTTAATAGGTTGTTCTGGAATGCCACTTTTCCTATAGGTAACTTCGGCAACATCCACCTGAAGACGCATTCCCTTGGAAAGGCGTTCTTGTAAAATTCCTGAAACAATCTTCATATCTTTTGGAGTGTTGGCTTCTCCTTCGATAATTGATGCTAATGAAATAACTGCTCGCTGTGTAGGAACAAACCGTGGGTAACTTACCTCTCCAAATTCTGCAGCGTACTGTTTATCAAACGTAGTCTTCATCCGCTCTATAATATCTTTTTCGGTGAATGAAGGGAGTGGGTAATATGTTGAAGGAAAAAGATATCCGTCTAAGTTATCTTTTTGTACCAACTCTCCAAAGACATCAACTGAAATAGTTGGAACTGCTTTTTTGAAAGCTTCTGCAATATCTTTAGTTGTATATCCTTCAGGAATTGTTACTGAAAGAAGAGGCTCATCTGGACCTTTAACAAATTTTGCAACAATGACACCTAGTGGTGCTTTTGAAGTAAATACATATACCCCCAGATCTATTGCTGTATCCCGACCAAGTATTGAAATCCAGCCTCTAAAAAATAAAGCCGAATTAATTATCTTTTCTTTTTCGAGACGTTCACTCACACTATAAAGACTCTCACCTTCTCCCACTTGAAACCTTTGCCCTTCAGGAAAAGAAGTAGGCGCATTGAAAGCTAAACTGTAGGCCAATAAGCCAAATATAAGAACTCCTGCAATCGCTATAATTTGTATTTTATCGTGAATACGCATACCTATTGAGGAAGATTAACTGGAGCAACACCTTTAGCACTATCAATACGTGGAAGTGTAGGAGTTGTGGCAACTGCGCCAGGTAAGTGCCATAGAGTAGCAAGTTCCTCAAGGTTAAGTGTAAATACTTCGTCCGCATGTGGGTGACTAAATGGATGGAAAAATCCTTCATACACCATACGCCATAGTTTTCTTGTCTTCATATCAGAACCCCAGAAAGCAGAATCCTCCCGTTTGTCGAGCCATTCTCTTCCTTCGATATGAGGATAGAAACCTTCACGTTCAACATACGCCTCAAACATCTCTTCTGTTCTCCAAGGAATTCTTCGTCCTTTATAATTCTGCCAATTAAAGTCGTACGGAGTTGTCACTTTCTTAAAGCTAACAGAGTTTATTCCCACGGTAGGCTTGTGAACACTGAGGATATTTTGAATATTTCCTCCATTAAATTTTCCTTTATTTTTATCTACCACATACAACATGCGTATGATGACGTTTGCGAGCGGCTTTGATAGCTTCTTATTAACTGCTTCTATGAGATCCTTGTCTTCAGAACTTAAATCCATTTCCTTTTTTGAAATGGCTTTTGTTTTTTGATGTACAGCATCTCCAAAAATTGGCTTTCCCTCTGCGTCTTTACCGGTTTGCTTTTGTTTTATATCACCTTCATCATCGTATACTTTATCTCCTTTTTTGACCCAACCGCCTATTTTTAGTTGTTTCTTGTACTTGTCAGCCATATCCTTAAGAGATAAATGCTCATGTGATATTTCATTAAGATAAAGCTTTGGCATCTTCCTGCCGTCATACACTGACTCATCTTGAAGAATAATTTGGTACCACAAATATTCACCCTTTCCCATACTTCCCATCATTTCTAAGATTGGCGTAATTGGATCAATTTTAAATTCTTCTTTTGGATCCTTATCAAGACCGTAATCTACGTATGTCTTAATAGGTAAAAAATCCGCCTTCATTTTATACGGCTCTCCTTTTTTATCTTTATATGGTTCCCCTTCATCCTCATTAGTTGGCGTCCAAGATTTTTGAAGTCCGTATGTTTCCCCCCAACATTCCACATCTTTTGAAAGGTGATGGTATCTAATGAGATTTGTATAGTCATCGGCTTCAACGATTTCAATGCCTGGATATTGCGCATAAAAATTAGACTCCACAAGTGAACGGAACTTACCTTGTGTACGAATATAAAAATGAATTACTCCCTCAAGAGAAGCTATTTCAAGCGATGAATACATTGGAAGATTCCCTTGGAAATATTTGTTATACCAAGTACCGATACCTCCTCCTTGTAAAAGAGAAGCGAGCGCAACTTCCGTTGCATACGGGGATTTAAAGATTTCACGAGGGAGCTTGATTTCAAGCATGATATATTCCTGACTCGTTTTATTTAAATATTTCTGATTAATATACATCATCCAGAACCTCCACGACCATGCACATAGAAGTAGGAATAGACAAAAATAGATAAGGCTGAGCGCGATATCAATGAGGAGTTGCATGAGAATAGTATATCAGTAATAACTGGGAACTGACCAGTAGAAAAGCGACATGTGTATGTCGCTTTTCTGGATTCTTTATATAGATATTAAACTTTATGCCAATGTGTATTCTCCAGCAACCTTACGGAAATACTTTGCATTCTGAAGATTTACGAGAACTGTGTTTGGTTTTACAATACGCTTTGCAAGTACTCGTTTTACAATTTCATCTTTTGGAAGTGGACGCCCTGATTCCTTAAGAACTTCAGTGATCACATCACGCACAACTCCTCCTGTGTGCCCCCAATCTTTAAGTCCGTACATTCCACGGCCAACAAGAACAAATCGAGAGTCTTTAATGAGTTCATTGTGACATGTGGCAACATGAGCCTTCTTTCCGAATGTCTTGTTGATTTCTGTAGCAACCTCCTTGAAGTGCATAGGGCGTCCAGCGCGTCGCATAATCAAATATGCATAATCCTTAATACCGCGAGCCTTAACATGTGGAGATGATGTGCGACCCCACTCTGAAAGCTGGTTCTTCCCAATTACTTTTGAAAGTGCAAGGTAGCGGTAAATAACTTCTTTGTTATCCTTAAATTCTCCAATAACTTCTGTAAGATGACTTACAAAACGAGTAAAGATTTCTTCTTCTGTTACGAGGTCTTCTTCATCAATTGAACTATAGAGCTTCTGGAGAGCCTCACGAATATGTGTTGCGTGCTTATCGTCAATTGAAAAATGAGCATGGAAATGATCATCCTCTTTGTGCTTCTTAAATTCATCCCCAAGGGCGAGATAGAGGTTGATGTGGTTCTGAACTACAGGATCCTTTGAAATATGACGCATGAGGTGCTCCTCTGAAACAACAGCTCCGAGTTCCTTAAGAACAGACTTAAGTTCATCAAACACAAAAGCGTGTTCCTTAAATTCCTTTGACTTCTTAACTGAGGCAAGAGCGAAATTTTCAATCTGACGAACACGTTCTCGAGTAATGTCGTATGTCTTTCCAATAGCTTCAAGCGTCATGCGACCTTCCTTCTCAAGTCCATAGCGATTAACCACAATCTCACGAGTACGTGGGTTGAGGGTGGTGAGAAGCTTCTTCGAAACTGCTTTAGGTTTAAAGGTTATTCCTGCCATATGTAGTGATATATAATATACATTCTACCAGAACTTGCCAAAAACGTCAAATTACGATATTTATGAGCTTGTTAGGCACAAAAATGATTTTCTTTGGGGTAGCTTCGCCTACATATTTCTGGAAGAAGTCAGTTTTCTTAACCTCGTCTAACACGTGTATCTCTGTCGTATCATGAGGAACTGTAAGGGTTCCTCGCAACTTACCGCCAATTTGAACCGCGATAGTGGCGCTCGCTTCACGGATGTAATTTTCATCATAGACAGTCCAATCAGCTGCGTGGATCGAACCTTCTTCCCCTAGCTGGTTCCATAGCTCTTCTGTAATATGAGGTGCGAATGGAGCTAAAACCTTGAGGAACTCCGTGTACCAATACTGAGAAATTGAAGCTTCTTCATCGGCTTGATTAAGGCAAATCATCATCGCACTAATGGCGGTATTAAATTTGAAACCTTCAATATCTTCACCTACTTTTTTAATTGTTTTATGAAGCAATGACTTCATCTTATCTGAGTCAGCAACATCAGCAGATACTTTACCGGAGAGCTTCCATACCCGCTCTAAAAAGCGCTCAGTGCCTGCAATTCCTTTCGTATCCCAAGCAACTGTTTGCTCAAATGGACCCATAAACATTTCATACATACGAAGTGTGTCTGCTCCGTATTGATTAACCACATCGTCTGGGTTAATAACGTTCCCTGCACGTTTACTCATTTTGCGTCCGTCTTCCGCAAGAATGAATCCGAGGAATTCAAGTCGTGAAAAAGGTTCATCGTTTGACACAACACCAATGTCATATAAAAACTTGTGCCAAAAACGAGCATAGATTAAATGGCGGGTTGCGTGGTCTCCTCCAACATAGACATCCACCGGCTGCCATTTCTTTTCAATCCCCGCATCAGTAAGAGCTTGAGAGTTATGCGGATCAGCGAAACGAAGATAGTACCATGATGAACCGGCCCACTGCGGCATAGTGTTTGTTTCGCGAGTAAAGCGCTTTGCTTGTGGATGAGATGATTCGCAACTTACAAACTCCCCTTCTTCATTAAGATATCCCGTAATGTTCACCCAAGATTCTATAGCCGCAAGGGGGCTTTCTCCTGTTCCTGTCGGTTCATATTTTTCTACCTCAGGCAATCTAACTGGAAGCTCACTGTCAGCAACAACATAGGCAACATGATTCTCATCAAATACAATTGGAAAAGGTTCACCCCAATATCTTTGTCGTGCGAACACCCAATCTTTCAAACGATATCGAGAGATAAGTTTTCCTCCGACAACTTCAGTGATTTTTTTACGTGCTTCTTCAGAAGAAACTCCGACATGACTTCCAGAATTAACGAGCACACCTTCCCCTGTGTACGCGACATCTTTACCCGCCTTAAGTCGAGCTAACCAAAGTGGAAGCTCTGAGTTCACCATTTTTCCTGGAACAAAATCAGATGCATCTACCCAAACAATCTCATTTCCTTCATCTTCTGCGATTCCTACATTTGTTTCATCCTCCAGCTCAAAATAGAGAGCAGAGGCAATCGCTAGTCTATTTTCATCTTTATGCTTCGTAAAGTAACTTGTCTGCACTGGATTTCCAAGTGTTCGTTTATATACAACATTCACATATCCAGTTTCTTCTCGTAGTTCACGCTTTGCTGCTTCAACAAGATCTTCTCCGTCATCAACACCCCCCATAACAACAGTGTCCCAGCCATGAGTTTCATTCCTTAAAATAAGATACTTTTTAGTGGCGGGATTATAGACAATAACGTGAACGTTTCTTCGCTTCACTTCTCGCTTCCCTTCCTGGGGTGGATTAACTGTATCGACAATAGACGGACGAACAACTTCTTTAATTGGAAGATTGTATGTCTGAGCAAATTCGAAATCACGTTCATCATGTGCTGGAACTGCCATAAGTGCACCTGTTCCAACTCCTCCCATCACATAATTGGCAATCCACACAGGAATTTCTTCTTTCGTTGCTGGATTGATTGCATACACACCAGTAAAAATTCCTTTCTTCTCTTTATCAGCTCCATATCCAAGAGACTCTTGCTCATTTTGAAGCAAAGCAATAAAGCTAATAACTTCTGACGAGGCTTCCCATCCATTCTTAATCCATGTATTTGCAAGTTCAGCTGAAATAGCAACAAAGGTCGCGCCGTAGAGTGTATCTGGTCGAGTGGTAAACACTTTTTGAGATGGAGGGACACCCTTTCCTGCAGCTAATTCAAAATCAAACTCAGCCCCCTCACTTTTCCCAATCCAGTTCTTTTGTGCGAGCTTAACCCCTTCCGGCCATTCCAATGTATCCAAATCTGCAATCATGCGGTCTGCGTAATCAGTAATCTTAAGCACCCACTGACGAAGTGGTTTCTTTTCTACTTTGCTCCCGCAGCGTTCACAAGAGTCTCCTTCTAGATCTTCATTCGCAAGTCCAGTCTTGCATGATGGACACCAATTAATAGGTTCATTGCTTTCGTACGCGAGATCTTTCTTCCACATTTGTTTAAAAATCCACTGAGTCCATTTATAGAACTCTGGATCGGTTGTATTGATTTCTTTTGTCCAATCATAATTACATCCAATAATTGAAAGCTGCTCCTTAAAGCGAGCAATATTTTTCTCAACAGCAACTCGTGGATGAACTTTATGTTTAAGAGCAAATTCCTCAGCAGGAAGACCAAAAGCATCCCATCCCATTGGGTGGAGTATTTCATAACCTGCCATTGTCTTCATTCGAGAATAAATATCAGTTGCGATATATCCTTTAGGATGACCTACGTGAAGCCCTTCACCTGACGGGTATGGAAACATATCCAATACATACATTTTCTTTTTTGTGGTGGAAATATCAGTCTCATAGAGCTTTGTATCTGCCCACTTCTTCTGCCACTTAGATTCTATGTTTTTAGGATTATATGATTCCATACGTTATTACTACATACTATCACATTGCGTCTGTGAGATAAAAATAAAGAGCGCGCCTGTAGGCGCGCTCTTTATTTACTAACGGGCTATCTACCGTAGTACATATCAGAAGAGATCACTCTCTTGAAACATGTCTTGCCAATACCGTGATTCCAAAACGCTGAAGTGTCTCCAGAGTAATAGTAATTTGATGCAGAATACATCTTATCCTCAAACACTGGAGTTCCTCGATCATCGTACTTTCGTTCAGTTTCGAACGTTGCGCAGATTTCGAAGATGGCCGGTGTTGTGAGTTCTTTTTTACCCGCAACAGCAGTTGCTCTTACTACTGGCTGCTGAAGTACACGATACTCATACACTGCTCCAGTCACTGGATCCTTTGGAACAACGTATCCTTGAAAGGCATCATCAAGCTCCGAAAGGTCCTTTGGCAACTTGTCAGTACTTTGGAAATGATTAAAGATTTCCTGTTGAATACGAGACACATCGTTAAGGCGTGCATCGTCAATACGCTTAAGTCTCATTTCAGCTGGGGTCCCGATAATTGAAACACTCCAAACGAGAGAGACTAGTACAAATAACGCAGACACTGCTGCAATCATATTTGGAACCATTGTCTTCTTTGAATAATCGCGACGGAGTGCATAAATATAATACCCTCCAACAGCGGCAGCGATAACAAACACAGCAAGCGCCTTAAGTTCGAAACGAACAGTAAGTTCTCCGCCGAGGTATGTGTAAATTGTTGCAACAAGAGAACCCAGAAGGGTTACTGCCGTTACAAATAGCGTTGTGTAGATAAAAATCTTACGAATAAGAAGATCACGCTTGAAAAGAAACTTCTTAATGTCTCTCGAAACGTACATTGAAAGAGCGAGATAAATAGGAAACATAACCACAAGAGAAGCAATAGCCATACGCATATCGCTTCCGTACATATCCACATACTGCCCAACTTCTAGCACATCCGTGAACTTACGTTCAATAGCGGTAAAAAGTATTTGAATAATGTTTGTCACCGACACAATAAGTGAGATGAAAATACCGAGATACATAAACACATCGAGAGCCTTTGTTTTTGATTCCATAGAATTTGTATTTTTCTTTACAAGAAAATAAATAAGCGCACTAAAACCTCCAAGTATAAGTAACGGAATAAGTAGACCGACAAGAATTAATATTGTCATACCTTTATTTTACCATGTTTATGGTATAGTAAAAACATATGAAATCCCCTTCAAATACCCCAATAAACGACCTTGAGGTTCTTGCGCTTAAGATTACTAAGTGGACTGGATCAATTTGGTCAATCATTGCTCATACCCTTTTATTCATAGGAGCCTTTACATTGGTTCTCATGGGTGTTGATCTTGATCGAGTACTTCTTGTGTTAACAACAGTTGTATCTCTTGAAGCAATTTACTTATCCATCTTCATTCAAATGAGTGTTAACCATCAGGCACGAGCTCTCGCAAATGTTGAAAAAGACATTGATGAAATTCAGGAGGACGTTGAAGAGATTGCTGAGGATATGGAAGAGATTGCTGAGGATGTTGAGGAAATCGCAGAAGACGTCGAAGAGATTGCTGAAGACGTGGAAGAAATGCAAGAAGATATTGATGAGATTCAGGAAGATGTGGATGAAATTCAGGAGGACGTTGAGGTAATTACTGAAGAACACGAAAAAGAACTAGAGGCGAAGAAATAATAAAAAGACCGCATCATGATGCGGTCTTTTTATTATTCTTATACTTTACTTATTCAAATGCGTGAAGTGACCAGTTGATGATTGAAAGTACAATTGAGAAATATATTGCCATCAGAAGTGACGGAATACTGAACCCATCAACTAATTTTGCCGCCAAGAGAATCATCAGCCCATTTATAACAAATGAAAATAATCCCAGAGTCACAATATTAATTGGAAGTGAGATGATAGTAATAATTGGCTTGATCGTGTGATTGATAATAGCGAGTGCTAAAGCAACCAATACTGCAGTAGCCCCTGTTTGCCACGCAAACACCATAGGCACACCAACTTTAGTTATGTAACTTGCTAAGAGAACTCCGATCGTTCTAATGAATATGTAGGTCATATATTATATGTTAGCACCTTCTTCTTTAAGAATGTTGCGCTTACTGGTAATTCCGCCGCGATTATACCCACCCATTTTCCCATCACTACGAATGACACGATGACATGGAATTTCTGGGTTAAAATTTTTACTGAGCACGGTTCCAACTGCACGTGAAGCATTTGGCTTTCCAATTTTTATTGCAACTTCTTTATAGGTCATAAAATCCCCTTTTGGGATTTTGGCTACGACATCATATACCGCTTCTTTAAATGTTATTGGTTGCTTCATATACTATGAGACGATTTTACTATGGACTTCTTTCAACTCTTCCTCAGAAGCATCATATGCACTCCCTACATCAAGATCCTTAATGCTGTTACTTGGAATAAGGTGAACGTGGGCATGTGGCACTTCAAAACCAGCAACAATCACACCGACACGAGAACAGCTAAGTTTTTCTTTAAGAATCTTCGTTACCACTTTTGCAGTATTCCACATGTGCATAAAGTATTCTTCTGGTACATCATCCCAGTGATCTACTTCAACTTTAGGAACTATCAGTGTGTGACCTTTTGTCTGTGGTCTAATCGTTAAGAATGCAATAGTGTACTCATCTTCATATATCTTGTATGCAGGAATTTCACCTGCGATTATTTTTGTAAAAATTGATGACATGATATGTTTATTTTTCTTCTTTAAATTCCATACAAATTGAATTCATACAGTAACGCTTACCAGTCGTAGCTGGTCCATCATCAAATACGTGTCCCAGGTGTGCATGGCACGTAGCACACCTCACTTCTGTACGAAGCATGCCAAGTGAAGTATCTTCAACATTCTCTGTTGCGCCAGGTAACGCTTGATCAAACGAAGGCCATCCTGAACCTGATTCAAATTTTGCATCTGATGCAAATAATGGAGTACCGCAGACTTTGCAGCTAAACATCCCAGCTCGGTGTTCATTAAGAAGCTTCCCTGTAAAAGGCGCTTCGGTCCCACCGTTAAAAAGCACGTGATTTTCTTCTGGAGTTAATTCTTTTTTTCGTTCTTCTATATTCATATTTAGTTAGATTATTTTTTTAACCTGCTCCATTCTTGCCTCCCTATTTCCTGATATTACTTTAACTGTAATATTATATTTTCTTGAGAGCTCGAATAACACCCTCAGAAAATGATTATTAACTATATCGATATACTCTGCGGTAATATCTCGTGTTCCATCGTCAACAAGCGGCACAGCAACAGCAGTAGGAATAAAGAAATACATATCAACACTTTGTAGAGTGTCCTTCATCATCGCCTCAGTTTCATCAACAAACCATTTTGGAATAGTGCCAGCTTCGTATTGAACATAGGTATACACATAGTTATCAATAAGACATCTGTCAAAAATAACATTATACGCAGTGTTGTGACGCAACTGACCAAACATAAAATCACGAATTGCTTTTTGACTATCAACACTCGTTAATTGATTAACCTCTAATTCTTTCTCCTCAACAAGATCTCGATATGTTTCGGGAGGTGTTGTGTAATGAAGGAATTCAGTTAAAAAATCTTTTATAAAAGTTGATTTGCCTGTATTTTGTGGACCAAGTACTGCGATTCTCATAGGATGAGTATATCATCCACTACTTAGACCATTCTATGTGCTTTTCTTCCCGAATAACACACGTTTTGTTAACGAACCCTTCTCGGCCACTTCCAGTTCTATACAGCATATAGTGTGTTGGATTTTTTTCTGCGTAGTTCTGATGATATTCTTCAGCTTTATAAAATTGCTTACGTGGCAAAATATCTACTTGAGATGGTACATCATACACATGACTTTCATTCAACTCAGCTAATACATGTTCAGCAATTTCTTTCTCTTCTTCGTTTTCATAATATATTCCTGTTCTATAGCTCTCACCTCTATCGCCAAATTGTCCACCAGTATCTGTTGGGTCAATATGATCAATAAAAAACTGAAGTACTTTTTTATACGAAGTCATATCAACATCATATTCAACAAGAACAACCTCTCTATGTCCTGCATGATTTTCATACGTTGGATTAACACTATCACCACCAGAATATCCTGAAACAACAGATACAACACCAACAGCTTCATGTAAGTCATGCTCAATGCACCAGAAACATCCACCTGCGAGAACTAAAGATTTTGTCATTGTTAGATAAGAAGTCTTTATATCATTTAATAATAGCTATTGATACTGTACATAGCTAGGACGTGGTCGCCACGTCATAATCTCAATTGGAGTAAGTAATCTTGTACTTGGTGACCTAAGATCATTCTTATAAAAAAGCTTTACACCTGTAAACTGTACTGGCTCACTCGCAACAACTTGACGATAAATCCCTGTTTTTAATTCTGGTGTTCCCCATCCGTCCATAGTCATAACTACCTGCACCTGTTTTGTGGGTTTAATAGCCTGATAATTAGTTACCATCTTTTCCGTAAAACGATGCACCACCAAAACCTTTGGAGGAAGATTATTTTCTTCGACGACTTGTGACAACATTGTAATAACATCATTAATTTGACTTGCATCAAGAGTGCCGATATATTCTCCTGGCTTTTGACTCCCTTTCATTGCGAACTCAGGATCAATACCGAGATGAATTTGAGGCTGCTTGAGATATGGAAGAATTGCAGCGACTTCTTTTTGAATAGTGCTTTGTCCCGCCTGTACATCCAAGAACACAACGCCATTCACTTCTTTAGCTAGTGTGATAGCTTTTTCAATTTCTGAATCGGGCATACGCGCAGTCCAGTCACCGTCCGCTCCAGCAGTTCCTTGTGCAACTGTCACGATGTAGTGGATAGCAGGAGTAACTGGAGTACTTGGATCAGCTTCTTCCCATGCTCGAACCTCCTTTCTCAGGCGAGTAAGCATTTCATCGGGCGGATATTCTCCAAGCGCTCCCATCTTAGTCGAGTAAAAGTTTCCATAGTACGCAATAATACGGGTAAATGGTAAAAGTGCTCCGTCTCCTGGGTACACCGCCTTTACTGGCCACGCATATACTTTCGGTGTCGTTGTTGCAGTGCTAGTAGCGACTGGTAAACGGTTAGCAAGCGCTAACATCTTTTGATCATATACATCTTTATCGAGCGCTTTTCTCGTAGGAATAATTTCTGGTTCTAGGATTTTTCCAACAAGCTCTTCTTTGGAATACTTAACAGTATTCGGACTAAAGTATGCATACGTAAAATAAATAATAAAAAGAGCAACCACCGCTCCGAAACTACCAGCTATTATCATCTTATGACTATTTGATTGCTTTTGAGACATATAATAAAAGAGAGTATACCCTTTACACTTAAAAATAGACATGTGAGTAACACGTAGGTTCACATGCAGGCCATTTTATGATAGGATATTTCCTACATGCGTCGGTGGTGGAGTGGTCAATCACAACAGACTGTAAATCTGTCGCCCTTCGGGCTTCGCTGGTTCAAATCCAGCCCGGCGCACACAAATATAAAAATCCCCATGAAATATTTCATGGGGATTTTTATATTTGCTGTAAAGCCTGGATTTGTCCTACTTCTTTACTACAAGATCCTTTTTTGATATCGGGCTTGGAATCTTCTTTGGCTTTTTAGCCTCAACAATAACGTCTCCCTTTTTATCAAGCGTCACGGCTGCTATTCCCCCTTTCGTAAACTTCTTCGAAAGCATGAGAGATGCTACTTGATTCAAAATATGAGTTTGAATAAATCGCTTGATAGGACGGGCTCCATAATGAGGGTCAAATGATTTATCTGCAATATGAGCGAGTGCTTCTTCTGTTACTTCAAGAGTAATGTCTTTCTCTTGAATTCGTTTTGCAATTTGAGCCATCTGCAAACCTACAATTTGCTTCACCTGACCCTTGTCGAGTACATCAAAGATAATTGTCTCATCTAGACGGTTTAAAAACTCAGGCTTAAAGAATTCCTTAAGAGATTCCATAACTCGTTCTTTTACTTGAGCATACTCAGATCCTGCTGTGTGATTAGTAAATCCAATCTGCTCCATTTTCTGTATATGCTGACTTCCAATGTTTGAAGTCATAACAATAATTGTATTCTTGAAGTTAACAATACGCCCCTTACTGTCTGTAAGTCGCCCCTCATCAAGAACTTGAAGTAGTAGGTTAAATACTTCCGGGTGTGCCTTTTCAACTTCATCGAATAAAATTACAGCATATGGACGATGACGAACCGCTTCAGTGAGTTGCCCTGATTCATCATATCCAACATATCCTGGAGGACTTCCAATCAGCTTTGATGTTGAATGTTTTTCCATGTACTCACTCATATCCACTTTAATGAGCGCTTTCTCATCGTTAAACATAAACGAAGCTAATGCTTTGGTAAGTTCTGTTTTTCCAACTCCTGTAGGTCCAAGGAAAAGGAATGAGCCAATCGGTCGATCTGGATCATTAATCCCCGCACGACTTCTACGAACAGCTCCACTTATTTTTTCAATTGCATCACGCTGTCCAATCACGCGCTCGCCTAATCCTTCTTCCATGTGTGCTAATTTTTCTTCTTCCTCTTCCAACATTTTCACAACAGGAATACCGGTCCAACGAGCTACCACTGAAGCAATATCTTCTTCAGTAATTTCTTCACGAAGAATTCTGCGAGTCTTCTGAAGTTTCTTTAGCTTCTCCATTCGCTCAGTGAGTTCACGAGTAAGTTCTGGAATTTGTCCATAACGAATCTCTGCTGCGCGAGTAAGGTCAGCGCGCATTTCTGCATTTTCTGCTTCAATACGGAGAGTTTCAAGAGACTTTTTAAGTTCACCTATTTCAGTAAGTGTCTTCTTTTCATTTTTCCACTTAAGCTCAAGTTCCCGAGTCTTCTCTTTCACGTTTGCAATTTCTTCGTCGATAGCGTGGATCCGTTTTTCAGTTCCTGTTCCATGCGCATCATCGTCTTCCTTGTGTGCAACAAGTTCCTTTGTAAGAGCTTCTTTTTCAATTTCTAAACGCATGATTCTGCGGTGGGCTTCATCAAGTACGGGCGGCTTGTTCTCAAGCGCAATACGAAGAGACGAAGCAGCTTCATCAATAAGGTCAATTGCCTTGTCAGGAAGGAATCGTGACGTAATATATCGCGTTGAAAGATTTACCGCTGAAATAAGAGCGTCATCTGTAATACGAACACCATGGAAGAGTTCATATTTCTCTTTAAGCCCACGCAAAATAGCGAGTGTATCGAGCTCTGTTGGCTCTTCTACAAATACTGGCTGGAAACGACGAGCAAGCGCTGGGTCTTTTTCGATATGCTTCTGATACTCCTTAATCGTTGTTGCTCCAATCGCACGAAGCTCTCCGCGGGAGAGCGCGGGCTTGAGTAAATTCGCAGCGTCTGCCGATCCTTCAGTGGCTCCTGCTCCAACGATTGTATGAATCTCGTCGATGAAAAGAATGATACCTCCCTCTGAGCGTTCAATTTCTTTCATAATTGCTTTAAGACGCTCTTCAAATTCTCCGCGGAATTTTGTTCCAGCGATAAGCATTCCTAGATCAAGGGAAACAAGTTCTTTATCTTTCAAAGATTCAGGAACATCCCCTTTTGCCATGCGAATAGCAAGCCCTTCAACTACAGCTGTTTTTCCAACTCCGGCTTCACCGATGAGAATTGGATTATTCTTTGTTCTACGAGAAAGAATCTGCATAAGGCGCATGATTTCCGTATCTCGACCTATAACTGGATCCAACTTGTCAGCGCGTGCTAGTTCTGTGAAATTACGTGTGTATTTTGCAAGGGCTTTATTTTTCTTTCCACCTTGTGCTTCAGTAATATTTTGTGAGCGAAGTTCCTCTAATATATGATATGCGGCGTCCTTATCAATTCGAAAACGTGCGAGCACTTCACGAACCTGCCCCTGTGATTCAAGTAATGACAGGAAGAGGTGTTCTGTTGAAACAAACTCATCTCCAAGAGCTTGGGCAACCTTCAGTGACATCTCTAGTGTTGTTGCAAGTTCAGGTGTGAGATACATCTGGTATGACGGACTCATTGTGGCTGATGCTCCTGGAACTTCGATTGCATCAACAATACTGTCAGTAAGATGAACAATATCGATTTCTAATTTTTCTAAAATAGCATGAACAAGAGACTCCTCCTGTGTAAGAAGAGCTCCCATAAGATGAAGTGGGCTCACCTGGTTCTGTCCTCGCTCGATAGCAAGTTCATGCGCCCGACGAATCACTTCCTTTGCTTTGGTGGTGAAGTTGTTGAAATTTGGAGGCATGGATTATAAATGTTAAGGCACGAAGTCTTTAGTTCAGTGTATCAGTTTTCTATCAATCAAGCGTGGTGGATAATCAGTCAATACGGTATATAGTATTTCTAACAAATGGGGGTAGAAAGTCAAATGGACGATACGTATAGTATCGTCCATTTGACTCGCTTGTTGACTCTAATTACACAAGCCTTTTCTCCGCAACACTCCAATCAATAGTATTCATAAACGCAGCAATATAATCAGCGCGTTTGAGTCCGTAATCAACCATAAACGCGTGTTCAAATACATCCATGACAAGTACAGGGACCGCTCCTGCTAAATTCCCTTCATTGTGTTCATTTACCCATGTGTTGAAAACCATTTTCTTTACTGGATCATACGCAAGCACCACCCACCCAATACCACGCATTGTTCCGATACCAATAAATTCCTTCTGCCAGTTTTCAAATGAACCCCACACGTACTCAATAACTTTCTGTAATTCAGAACCTGAAGTCATTGCTACTCCACCATTTTTCATGTTCTCAAAATAAAGTTCATGGAGACGCATTCCGTTCCATTCCCATCCAAAACGACGATGAAGTTCAGCATATTCAGGAGTTCCAATTTCAAGTGTTTTAAACTTTTCAACAAGAGCGTTTGTATTCTTCACATACCCCTGGTAGAGAGTAAAGTGATTAGTAAGCAACACATCAGAAAATCCAGGAGTTCCAAGCAGGTGTGCAAAATCTTTTTGTTCGTACATAAATATAAGTATTAATTAGTAGTTGATAGTATCAGTGTAATACAGTACCAATCGAGTGACTAGCGCCCAAAGGTTTCTTTTATACTTTTTAGTGAAGTAATAAGACTTTCCAAATCAGACTGTGTCGTATCACGCCCAAGTGTGATGCGCACATTTTCTAATGATTCTTCCAGTGTTGCGCCGAGCGCTTGGACCACATAACTTCCATCAGTTTCCGCAGAGGCGCATGCTGATTTATGAGAGACAGCAAACCCCTTCGCGTCCAGTCGCAAAATAAGTTCATCACTCGTAATACCTGGAACACGAATGTTGATATTGTTTGGAAGCCGTTCTTTTACATCTCCGTAGATAGTTACATCAGGAATATAGCGTATAACTTCTTTAAAGAAGAAGTCTCGTAGCACTATGAGTCGTTCTGATTCGGCATCACGCAACTCAATTGCTTCAGTGAGCGCTTCAGCAAACGCTGCTGCGAGAGCTACTGATTCTGTTCCACTACGTAACTCTCGTTCTTGTCCACCACCGTAGGTTGTTGGTTCAACACTGATTCCTTCACGCTTATAGAGTGCAGCTATTCCTTTTGGACCATATACCTTTGAAGCATTAACCGTAACCAGGTGTGCTTTAAGACGCACAACGTCAAGATTGCAATAATTTCCTGCCTGACATGCGTCCACGTGGAAATATGGATATGAAGTAAATGTTCTCTCTCGTTCTCTCTTCCATTCATCCAGCGCACGACCAATTTCTTTTATTGGCTGAATAGTTCCAATTTCATTGTTGGCATACATAACTGACACCAGTATTGTTTCTTCTGTGAGAGCTTCACGAACATCTTTTACTTTTACAATTCCATTTCCATACACCGGAAGATAGGTCACACGAACTTTACCCATTTTCTCGAAATGACGAATCGGTTCAAGTACAGCAGGATGTTCAATTTCGGTTGTAATGATATGTGGGAGGTTAATTCCAGAAACTTTTGCAATGGTACCTAGAATCGCAATATTACAACTCTCTGTCCCTGTTCCAACAAATGTCACTTCATATGAATGAGCGTTCAACACAGTTGCAACAGTATTCCGTGCTTTTTGTAACACCTGGGATGCCTTGTCGCCTTCCTGATGAATTGCTGAAGGGTTGCCAAAGACGCTCAATCTTTCAATAAGAACAGCTTGGGCTCGCTTACTCACAGGTGTTGCGCCTGCGTTGTCGAGATAGATTCGTTTTTGTTTTTTTGTAAACAAATTAAACATACGAATACTCTATCACATCAAAAGAAAAAATCAGCTTGTCAAAAACAAGCAGACAAAATAAAAATGCTTCCAGATGTGCAATTGCACACATGGAAGCATTTAGGTTTCACCAGCACCGGTGTTCAGATGAGAACAGCGGCGCCTGGCGGCTCACCGAAGGAGGTTTCAGGCAAATGCGCACGGCCGGTGTAGTTCTGGTCGAAGATGCCGGCAATCAGTGGCGGCGCCTTGATCTTGTCCACGGCTGGCCGCCACAACGCCGGGGTAATGCAGCTTGAGCCGCCCTGGCCCTTGCTGTCAGCACATCCTGCGCCGATCAGTCGCACAGGCAGCATCTTGGAGATGCCCTGGCCCATGGGAACGAGCGCGAATGCCTTGCCTTCGGTCGCCGCGATGGCGCCAGAAACCGGCTGCTGGTTGTTGACTTCTTTCACGCCGGCGATCTGGTCCTTGTTGGAGGCAGCGGCTGCGAGACCTGGCGGAGCCTGGCCCGTAGCAAAAGCACTCGTGGAAATGCCGACAGACAGCGTCATGCACAGCATGGCCGCAACCAAAGATTTCTTCATGGCTTTCTCCTTATTCAAAGTTGATGAAATCGGATTTTGTACAAAGCAATAAGAGGATCCGACACCCCCCTCATCCACCATAACTCTATCATTCCCCTCTAGAAAATAAAAGTGTTATACACACCTAACGGAGAGAGAACTTTTTTGTTACACTACAGCACACATGAATACTTCTTCTCTCGTGGAATACGCACTCACCTATCCAGCTCTTCCACTCTCTGTCGCTCTTGTCATCCTCCTCGTGTATGTTATCTATCTTCACTATAAAATATCTGTCTTCACTCGTGGAGAAAATGCAAAGAGCCTTGAGTCTGTTATTCGCACTTACCTTGACCGAGTGGATGACCTGAAAAAGCATGACGAACTCATTGCTGAACATGCTCTTAAATTAGACAAGCGCCTCTCACAATCTATTAGAAACGTATCAACAATGCGATTCAAAGCTTTTGATCAAAATGGAAGCAACCAATCATTTGCCGTAGCGCTCGTGAATGAGCTAGGAAATGGACTCATTTTATCTTCACTTCACCATCGAGACCGCGTATCTGTTTTTGCAAAACCAGTTTCAGGGTATACAAGCACACATGACCTCACCGAAGAAGAGCAAGCAGTACTCGAAGAGTCCAAACAAGCTCATAAGAACTAAGCCTTACAGAGATAGGCATCTTTACATTTTCGTGCTATAATTGTGTCATTATTTTATGCCTACAAACACCCTAAAACAGGAGATAGTTTCTCGTCAGCCAGTTATTGCGGTTCTTGGTCATGTTGACCATGGAAAATCATCCCTCTTAGATTTCATTCGTAAATCAAACGTGGTGGACGGTGAAGCAGGCGGTATCACACAGCGTATTTCTTCATATGAAGTACAGCACACGACTACGGACGGACGAATCTTGCCTATTACCTTCCTGGATACACCAGGACATGAAGCATTCCAGTCTATGCGTGAACGTGGTGTAGAAATCGCAGATATTGCAATCTTGATCGTTTCTGCTGAAGACGGCGTGAAAGCTCAGACACTTGAAGCGTGGAAAACTATTGAATCTCATAAACTTCCATATGTTGTTGCAATCAACAAAATCGATAAGCCAGGAGCTGATATTCAGAAAACAAAAAACTCTCTTGTTGAAAATGGAATCTATATTGAAGGGTACGGAGGTGAAGTACCGTGTGTAGAAATTTCTGCAAAGTCAGGACAAGGAATTGATTTCCTTCTTGAGACACTTCTCCTTGTGGTTGAGGTGAACGACCTTAAAGCAAATCTAGGAACAGATGCTACTGGGTATGTACTTGAAAGTTTCGTAGACCAAAAGCGTGGTATCTCAGCAGCACTCATCATTAAAGATGGGACGCTTCCAGCATCTGGTTCTATTTTGGCCGGCACAGCACTTTCCCCTATTCGTATCATCGAAGACTTCATGGGTAAAACAATCAAGAACCCACACGCAGGTCAGCCAATAAAAGTTACAGGTTTTGACGAAGCCCCTCTTGCTGGTTCACTTTTCATTTCATCTGCTGATAAAAAAGTAATGGAAAAACTAAAAGCTGAAGCACAATCAAACGCTGTGCAAACAGTACTTGACCCTCGTCTTTACAGAAACGCTAAGGTAGTTATTCCTATTGTTGTTAAGGCTGACTCACTCGGAACACTATCAGCTGTGATTCGCGAACTACAAAAGCGCGAAACTGAACACGTAAAGATAAAAATCATCGGACAAGGAATTGGACAAATCACAGAAGGAGATATTATCCAAGCCTCATCAGATGAGAAAGTTCTTATCATTGGATTTGCTGTGAAGGTTGATGGTAAGGCCCGAGAGCAAGCAGAGCGCTTCAATGTGGTTCCTGAGACATTTGATATTATTTACAAACTATCTGAATGGTTCGACACTGTAGTGCTTGATCGTCTTCCGTATGAAGAAAAAGAAGTTGTGCTTGGAACACTTAAGGTTCTTAAGACATTCAGTACACAGAAAGATAAGCATGTTATTGGAGGTCGTGTAGAAACTGGTCGCATTGCACTTAACTCTCTTGTAAAGATTATTCGCCGAGGTGTAGACATGGGGCGCGGACGTATTGTTGAGCTTCAATCACAGAAGCTCAAGGCTCAGGAAGTGATTGAAGGAAATGAGTGTGGTCTTATGGTTGAAACAAAAATTGAAATGATTCCATCTGATGTTCTTGAGTCAATCCAGATAGAAAAAACTAGAATCTAAGTATATGTTTACACAAGGAGCAGACAAAGGCCCTAGCCAGCGCCAAACAAAAGTGAGTCTTGAAATCTTGAGTCTAGTACAAGATTTCTTTCAGCGTGAATCATCAGGTCTTTCACTGATGACCATCACTCGTTGCGAAGTATCACCAGACATGCGCCAAGGAACTATTTACATGACAGTGCTTCCGGTGGACAAAGAACAGGCGGCGCTTGATTTTGCTCGTCGTATGCGAACAGACATGCGTAAATACGTAATGAAGCGACTCCCTGTAAAAGTGATTCCATTCTTTGAAGTAGAAATTGACTACGGAGAGAAAAATCGTCAACATATCGACGAACTTCTCAGAAACGAAAAAATTAAAGACAAAGAGCTTGGAAAACCTGAAACGGAAGATGAACCTCAAGCTTAAATAAGATTCCGAGTAATCCTCACAAGATGCTCGGCATTTTATTTTCCAAAAAGCCCAATATGTGTTAAAGTTACATGGTTTATATATGCCCGGGTGGCGAAATTGGTAGACGCACTTGCCTTAGGAGCAAGCGAGGCAACTCATGAAGGTTCAAGTCCTTTCCCGGGCACACAATGATTATCCCTGTTATATTCGAGGATGAAAACATACTTGTTATAGATAAGCCGTCAGGTGTCGTAGTACACCCTTTTGACTTTTCTGATGAAGAAACTGTTCTAGATTTTTTACATGAACACGTTCCTTTAATGTTTTCTATCATAAACTCTATAACCCTTCAAGATGGGAGAATTATTCCCTTGGGCGGTATTGTTCATAAACTAGACAGAGAAACATCTGGCATTATGGTTGTAGCAAAAAATGAAGCCACTTTTATGGAACTCAAAAAAGAATTCTTGACTCATACCACTACAAAAAAATATATTGCTTTGGTTGAGGGTGTTATAGAAAAGGAAACCTACACTATAGACGCACCACTTGGAAGAAATAAAAAAGAATACAAACAATCAGTTAACCCAATTAATCCAAGAGGAGAGCTTCGTTCCGCCATTACAGAGGTAAAGGTTTTACACAGAAATAAAGATACAACACTAGTAGAACTCACCCCTCTAACAGGCCGCACACATCAGTTACGTGCGCATATGTCGTATAATGGTCATCCTATTATTGGAGATATCGCCTACGGTAGTACTATTAAGGATTCGCGTATCATGCTACATGCATATTCGCTTTCTTTCATACTGGGCGGAGAAGAAAGAATATTTACAGCTAAACCTTCTGCGGAATTTAGATAGTAAAAGACCTCCCTGTTGTGGGAGGTCTTTTACTATCTATCGTGTGTCCCCAGAAGGGATCGAACCTTCGACCTGCGGATTAAGAGTCCGATGCTCTACCAGCTGAGCTATAGGGACATTGACACACGCAGAACACTATACCATAGTATGAAAAACTTTTCTAGATATGCTAGTATAGTATCTATTATGAGGGCGGAACCAAGGGGTTCCGCCCTCAATAAAAGAATGACGCAGTGGCGAAGTGGCCTAACGCTGCGGTTTGCAAAACCGCCATTCGCGGGTTCGACTCCCGCCTGCGTCTCACTCTATAAATGGTATACTTTTAATATGAAAAAGTATTTTCCACACGTATTACTTGGTGCGTACATTCTCGAATTTCTTGTACTAGCCATTAATCCAATCGACAGACCTACCTGGTGGGTGGAAAATCTTACCATTCTTCCAATCGTAACCGTTCTGGTTGTGCTCTATATAAAAAAGATTAGGTTTTCAAATACCGCGTATGCGCTTATGTCGGTACTTATCTTCATGCACACCTTTGGTGGGCACTATACGTTCGCACTCACTCCGTTTGACTGGTTTAATAATTTCTTTGGATTTGAACGTAACATGTACGACCGTGTTGCACATGCAAGTGTAGGACTATATTCATACGCAATTATAGAAATACTACTAAAGTATAAAGTTGTTACTAAAAGATGGTTTGCATATTTTTCGGCGATTGCCATGATTATTGCTCTTGCTGGACTTTATGAAATATTTGAATGGTGGTTTGCAATTTCAGCAGATCCAGAAGCTGGCATTGCCGTACTCGGAGCTCAGGGAGATATTTGGGATGCGCAAAAAGATATGCTGATGGATACTATGGGAGGACTTCTGGGTGCAGCAACATACTTCTTCTGGAATAGAAGCGATAAGTAGAGTGTGCTAGAATACAGCCTATAAAACCCTGCCCGGGTGATGGAATGGTAGACATAGAGGACTTAAAATCCTCGGCTGGTTACAGCGTGCGGGTTCGAGTCCCGCCCTGGGCACATTTACATGTCGCAATATTTTTGCAATCTGTACAGATTGTCTTTTCTGTTTTTTGATGGCAGTATGATGTGCAATTGTTCATTGTGAACCAAACCACTTCAAGGGAGAAAAGGTATGCAATTCCCAAACATTACCAAGGGTCAAGGGTTTTGGATTTCAATCCCCTTTATTGCGATTTATTGTCTGGTCTTTTATCTCTACAACATCTGGAAACTAGACCAAACTCCGACGTTAGACATGTGGAGCACACGAATCTTTCTGGTTGGGGCGATACTGCATATGATGCTGTATCTCCGTGATGGCGGATGGCTGACCTACGGGAGCAAAAGAACTAATACGTTTTGGTCAGACGGTGTGTGTTTTGCACCAAATTTTCTGCACTTCACGGTTCAAGCCTTTAACTTTGCCTGTTTCTGGGGAATTCAAACCGACGACGTCGACACTAGACAGCAAAATAATGTCGACGTCGTTGTGAGTCCTTTCCTTGCTAGCACAAAACACAACGTATCAATGTCTCACACCGCATCGGTGATCGATCGCAGTATCACAGCTTTTCTTGTATGGCTCCTTGTTGGCTGGAAAAAAGGTGAAGGGCATTTAACAATGATGCGTTTTGGATTTCGTCTCATGCTTGTGGGCTATGCTCTAGCAACCGCATCTGCCCTCTGGAATCATGGAGCAAAAGAAGTTTCAAAGTTCACGGCACAGGGAAACTCTGCAGTTAATGCGGCTGTACACGAAAGCATAAACACTCTTAGTGGTGCACTTGGGGTTACGCCCCCTGTGTCCCAACAAGATACAAAAGTTGCTGTTTTCGTTCAGTTGGATATCGGGACACAACCCATCATTCCAAACGAAGAAGACTTTACTCCAGCGCCTGACGATGAAGCTATCTACTACGTGATGATTGACGGAGATTCCAGAAAGTATTTCCTATACCCTCATACAAGGGGTACCGAAGTTGCAGTTTTGAAAATTGAAAAAAATAGCTGCGCAATCATTCCCGCAGGGAAAAACCTTGTCCTTGATTCTGCCTCACCCCCTGTTTACGCGCTTAATATGGAGTCCCCTGTGTGGTACAGAAAAAAGGTTGGCGCTTTGAGTTTCTTAGAAAAAATTGAGTTGAAAGTTCTTCGAAGCAGTTCAATATACGTCACTGACAATTCATGGCATTTTGTCAATAATAATTGGCACACTGTGCAAACATTGTCCGCAACAGCTCTGCAAAAAACATCACTTAACAAAGGGTCTCATGGTGGTGTTGTATGCTTCTAACCAAACAACCGACGATCGTCGGTTGTTTTTTATTCTAGATGTCCCTTGTTGTAAACACTGATACTCTAGTATTATTTTTATATGCCCTTTCCTCTTTCAATTATCCCGCGTGAAGAATTTAAAAATCATCCACTTCTTGCGCGCTTACTTGAACTTCATGATGTACCTGAACAACTCTATGTTGCAGGAGCACTTCCAGAAATAACACTCGACACATACGGGCGGGCGACTCCGCGTATTCTCACCGTAATCGGTTCACGCAAATATACAAGCTACGGAAAACTCGCTGTAGAAAAATTACTCGGTTCACTTCGTGGAGAGCCTGTTATTATTCTTTCTGGTCTTGCACTTGGTATTGACGGATTAAGTCATGAAGCAGCTTTAACAAATAAACTCACTACTATGGCGATTCCTGGAAGCGGGCTTGATACTAAAGTTATTTACCCGCGAACACACCTAGGACTAGCTGAACAAATTGTTTCTTCAGGTGGCGTACTACTCTCAGAATTTGCACCAGAGATGCAAGCTGCGCAATGGACGTTCCCTGCACGCAACCGTATTATGGCAGCACTATCAGACGCCCTCTTTGTTGTTGAAGCAACAGAAAAGTCAGGCACGCTTATAACGGCACGACAAGCACTTGAATTAGGGCGTGATATAGGAGCGCTTCCTGGGGATATTTTTTCCGAATCCTCCTACGGAACAAACATGCTCATTAAAGAAGGAGCCTATATCCTGCGCAATGCTGATGATCTTCATGATCTTCTTCATCTAGAAAAAAGAGAAGAAAAAGAAGTGGAGCAGGTATACTCAAAAGAAGAAAAGAAAATTTTAGATTTACTTAACGAGCCTTTAGAAAAAGACACATTACTTGTACAAAGCGAACTCCCTCCTGATCAATTTCTTATGACACTTTCTTCCCTCGAAATAAAAGGTTGCATACAGGAAACATTTGGCGAAGTTAGAAAAGTAGTGTAATGTACGAATGACTCATGAAACTATTAATTGTAGAAAGCCCATCGAAAGCAAAGACCATCGCTAAATATCTCGGCGGTGAATTTGAAGTACGTGCCTCTGTTGGACACATACGTGATCTTCCTAAATCAAACAAGAAAGCTATCGACATTGAAGGTGGTTTTATTCCGCACTACGAAATCTCTGCAGGAAAAGAAAAAATAGTAGAAGAACTTAAAATGCTTTCAAAGAAAGCTACTACAGTATTACTCGCAACCGACCCCGACCGTGAAGGAGAAGCTATTGCGTGGCATATTAAAGAAGCCATTGGGCTTAAGAATGCTAAGCGTGTAGCCTTCCATGAAATTACTGAAAGCGCTATTAAAGAAGCCATTAAACAACCTCGAGAAATAGACAATAACTTAAAGGAAGCCCAAGAAGCTCGTCGTGTGCTTGATCGCTTGGTGGGATACGATCTTTCAGGCATCATCTGGAAAAAAGTTCGTTACGGGCTTTCTGCTGGACGAGTACAATCCCCTGCGCTTCGTATTGTTATGGAACGTGAAAGAGAAATCAGAGCGTTCATCCCTGTAACATACTTCGTACTAGCTGGTGAATGGAAAACAGAGGGAAGAATGAAGGAAAGTAAGAGCTACACACTCGCAATGGAGTGTGAAGTTGAACCTACTGTACAAGGAGAAGCAGAGCGCATCGTCTCTCTTGGACGTAAACATGCATGGGAAGTAACAGCGCTCGATGGATCAGATGTATCACGTTCGCCACGTGCACCATTTACAACTTCAACGCTGCAACAGACAGCATCGTCTCGTTTAGGATATGCACCATCACGTACCATGGGAATCGCTCAGAAACTATACGAAAAAGGTCTCATCACCTACATGCGTACAGATTCGACAACTCTTTCAAGCACAGCCCTTGGTGAAATTGCTACAACGGTAGAAAATATTTTCGGAAAGAATTTCCTTGAGGTTCGAACATACAAAACAAAAGCAAAGAACGCACAGGAAGCCCACGAAGCTATTCGTCCAACACATGCGAGTGCGCGTAATGCTGGGACAACTGACGATGAAAAGAAGCTCTACTCTCTTATTTGGGAAAGAACAGTAGCAAGTCAAATGAAAGATGCGAAATTGAGACGCTCTAAAGTAATTGCAAATATTGTTAGATCTAAAGAAACAATTCCAAACTTTTCAGTAACTGGTTCTGTGGTTACCTTCCAAGGGTGGCTTATGGCCGATCCTGATGCTAGAGGAGACGATGTACAGCTTCCAGAACTTACTGTGGGAAGCGCTCTTTCACTCACAACTCTTCAATCAATAGAAAAGCAAACCCAGCCACCTGCACGCTACTCTGAAGCTGGACTAATTAAGGAACTTGAAAAGCGAGGTATCGGACGACCTTCAACATACGCTTCTATCATTGGAACCATCGAAGCTCGCGGTTATGTAGAAAAAATAAATAAAGCACTTCATCCAACTGATACAGGAGAAGTGGTTACCTCATTCCTCGAAGAACAGCTCGGTGAATATATTTCAGATACCTTTACCGCTGATATGGAAGACAAGCTCGACAAAATCGCCAACGGAGAAGCGACATATCTGAAGACTCTTAAAGATTTCTACGGACCTTTTCTTAAGGATGTGAAATCAAAAGAAAAACTTGAGAAAGCAACAAACTTAGGTGAAGCACCAGACGATATTCTTTGCCCTCTTTGTAATTCAAAGATGGTAATTAAACTTGCTCGTACAGGAAAGTTTTATTCTTGCGCGCGATACCCAGACTGTATGGGTGCCCGCAAACTCGATGGTAGTGTTATGGAAGGACCAAAGTCTCTTGGAAGAAAATGTCCTAAGTGTGGAGACATTGCTGGTAAAAATGGTGGTGGAGAACTCATGGAGCGTGAAGGACGTTACGGAAAGTTCATCGCCTGTTCAAATTATCCTAAGTGTAAATATATTGAACAAGATGAAGAGGAACGTAAAAAGAAATCTACAGGCATCTCATGTGGCTGGTGTGCAGATGGAGTGTTCGAAGAACGCCGAGGACGCTTCGGAGTGTTCTATTCATGTACCAACTACCCCGATTGTAAGCATGCAATCAAAACAAAACCAACAGGTAACCGCTGTCCAATCTGTAAAGAACTCATGATGGAAGGAACAAAAACTATTCCAGAGAGATGTTCAGACAAAACGTGTCCAATGCATAATCCACATAAGATGGGAGAAGTTGCCAAGAAATAAACATGTCGGTTAAAACTGAAACGGTTGATACGTATAACAAAAGTGCAGCAGCACTTGCGAAAAAATTTAATGCAATTGGCGCACGGGTTGAAGATATCGAATATGTTTTTTCTTACTGCGGGAAAAGTAATCCTTTTGTACTAGAAATTGGCTGCGGAAATGGAAGAGATGCGCAAGAAATAATTAAACGAACTAATAACTATCTTGGTATTGATATTTCTCAAGAACTACTTAATATTGCGCAAAAGAGTCTCCCAGAAACAATATTTACAGTTGCCGATGTAGAAGAGTTTACATTTCCACAAGATATTGATATCGTCTTTGCTTTTGCTTCTCTCATTCATGTTCCCAAAGAAGGTTTTTTTAACATTATGGAACAACTCTTTGAATCTGTCACAAAACACGGACTTGTGTTTGTCTCTCTTAAATATTCAGATGTATACGAGCAAGTGACAAAAGAAGATGAATTTGGAACTCGTACGTATTGGCATTACTCACAAAGTGATGTTCAAAATCTGGCTGCTGGTTTTACGGTTGCACATACAAGCATTCAAGAAATTGCAGGACAAATGTGGATCGATGTTTTGTATCAAAAATAAATTCTTGAAAACATTCTTTGCTGTGGTATTGTAAAGAGATGGACACCTCTCCCGAGCGAATTTTTGAACTACTGCCGAAACTACCGAAACCAGAAAAGGAGCTTATTTCTCGCGCCTGCGTTTTTGCAGAAAAGGCCCACCGTGGACAAGTACGTAAATCAGGCGAACCTTACTACAACCATGTATTTGCAACAGGATACAATCTTGCAACTCTTAAGATGGATAGTGATACTATCGCCGCAGGCATCATGCATGATGTACTGGAAGACACAGATGTCACAGAAGAGGAGATGACGGCAGAATTTGGTGAGCACATTACTAAGCTCGTTCAAGGCGTGACAAAACTCGGTAAGTTACGATATTCAGGAGTGGAGCGTCACGTGGAATCATTACGAAAATTCTTCGTTGCTATGGCAGATGATATTCGTGTGGTGGTTATTAAACTCTGCGACAGACTTCACAATATTCAAACACTACAATATGTAGATGCACACAAACAGCATCGTATCGCGCTCGAAACAATAGAACTTCACGCTCGACTTGCTGACCGTCTTGGTATGGGACGATTAAAAGCTGAACTTGAAGATGCAGCATTCCCGTATGTCTACCCTGAAGAATACAAACAAACGGTTGAACTCTTTAAATCTCTTCGCCCAATCTCTGATGAGCAGCTTGAAAAAGTGGTAGGGAAACTAGAAGAAGAGCTTTCAATATTCGATGTTCGCATTGAACGTATCGACTCACGCATCAAACACCTTTATTCGCTCTGGCATAAACTAAAGCGCTATAAAATGGATCAGAGTAAGATTTACGATGTGATTGCCCTTCGTATACTTGTACCATCACCTTCTGACTGCTACCAAGCTCTTGGGGTCATCCACGGGCTCTACAGACCTGTTCCTGGACGCTTCAAGGACTATATTGCAGTACCTAAACCAAACGGCTATCGATCGCTCCACACGACTATCTTCTCGGGAGACGGAACAACACTTGAAATTCAGATCAAAACAAAAGACATGCATGAAGAAGCTGAATACGGTATTGCTTCTCATTTGTCATACAAAGAAATTGGTAAAGCAAATGGCAACATGACTGAACAGGAAATAAAAAGAAAGATTGGATGGACAAAAGATCTTCTTGAGTGGCAGAAAGATGTGGAACATCATCAAGAGTTTATGAAGAACTTACGCACTGACTTTTTCGAAAAGCGTGTGTTCGTTCTTACCCCAAAAGGAGATGTTATCGACCTTCCAGAAGGATCAACTCCTATTGATTTCGCTTATGCTGTTCACTCAAAAATCGGAGACCACCTCGCGGGCGCCAAAATAAACGGTAAACTTGTTCCAATCGATACTACGCTCAAAAACCGCGACGTGATAGAGATCGATGTAAAAGATAGCGCATTCCCAAAACGTAAATGGCTTGAAATGGTGCGCACCACTATGGCGAAAAGAAAGATACGCCAATATATCCGCGAGCACGGAGGATTGATTGATAAATTCCTCACAAGATAAAATAAAAGCGACTCGGTGTGAGTCGCTTTTATTTTACTGCATTCTTACAAACGGATATCTCACTACTTCTTTTCCATCGAGTGTAGCTTGCGCAATCCAAGAAACTAGTGAACGATTAAATTTTACTGCTGCAGCATTCTCATAGAGTGGAACATACTCAACGTGCCATTCATCGCTATCTGAATTAAGTGATATTCCTGTAACAAGATACTCTTTGTCTAGATTTTTGTAATGCACATAAATTCCTCCTACTATTGGTGCATCACTTGGGATTTCAAAATATTCACTCATACTTTTATAGTGCAAAATTTTTCACATTATACAGATCATCATTCTGTTCCTCTTCTTTTACTTCTTGAATTGACCTATCGTCCACAAGCGTATTTGTTGGCTCATAGATAGTATCTTCAATATCTTCTTCAATTGCTTCGCTCGATACCTGTGTAGCGGCGCTATCAACTAGTTCACGGACTTCTTCCTGCGTTGCCTGCGGTTGTAGATGAGTTAATTCTTCCTCGGTTACGGGGCGAATATGGCGAGGACTTCCTGATTGCTCAGCAAGCGTCTCCATATCTTCTTCTTTCAATCTATCAAACATTCCCTTGTGAGTTTTTGCTTCCCCTGCTTTTCGTATAGCGATGGAAAGAGCAAGTAGTTCTTCATGAGAAAAGTAATCAATCCAAATACGTCCTCCGCGTTCACGTGGTTCAATTTGAACACGAGTACCAAGCGTCTCCGCTAGCTTCTCTTCCATATCCACAACATCAGGCGTCATAAACAAATCCTTTTTACGAACCTTTTCAAATGCAATACGTCGCGCAATCTGTTCTGCTTCACGAACGGTCATCTTTCGCACCATCATTTCTTTAAACAATGTCATCTGCTCCTGTGGCCTATCAATGAGCATAAGGAGTGGTCGAGTGTGGCCTTCACTTATCTGTCCTTTTGAAAGCGCATCCAAAATATCCTGAGGAAGCATAAGAATACGCACCGTGTTTGATACGTATTCACGACTCTTGCCCATTTTCTTTCCCACCTCTGTCCAATTTAATTTAAATTCATCAGCAAGACGCTGGAATGATTGTGCACGCTCAACAGCATTCAAATCTTCACGCTGAAGGTTTTCAATGATGGCGAGTTCTAATTTCGCACGACTATCATCTCCTGTGCGAACAACAACTGGCACTTGTGTGACTCCTGCCATTTTTGAAGCACGAAGACGTCGTTCCCCAGCAATGAGTTCATACTCTACCTTTACTCCACCATCTTCTAGACTTGTTTCCATTCTAGAAACAACAAGCGGCTGAAGTACTCCATACTGACGAATACTATCTGAGAGTTCTTTTAGTCTATCTGCATCAAATTCCCGTCGTGGTTGATACGGGTTTGGTACAATCTTATCTGTTTCTATCCAAAAAATTGATGTCTCTACGTGTGCCATACTCTTTTATCTGCTGAGTATACCATGTCGAGAAATATGATTATTAGATTTGTGGATTGTGTGCGGTTACTATAGAATCAACACTATGAACCACTTTCTACGTAAGAAAAAACTGTACTTCGCCTGCGGCCTTGGTCTAGTTGTTATCATAATTCTATTGAGATTAACGTGGAACCCAATTGGAGAAGCGTTGATTGAAAATGAAAAAGTCCAACAGGTAGTTACAACTATTAAGGACACACTCGACAAAGACCCGGTTCTCTTTGAATACGTACAAGTAAATGAAAGCTGTGGACCGGCATACGAAGGAATTTGTGTAAACGTGAGATCTGGAGCAAGTACACAATCTCCTGTTGTATTTCAAGCGAGAAATGGAACTGTTTTTAAAGTACAAGGTAAAGTCACAGCAGAAAACAGAGAGTGGTATCAACTTTCCTTTGATGATGAGTGGCTACGATACCCTGAGCGTGTAGAGGGTGATATGTATATATCCGAGGAGTATGTTACTTCTTTTTTAGACGAAGGGGCTAAAGAAATCACCTCGACAACAACCAAAACAATTAAACATATTATAGTAGATAGAAGTGAGCAAACCTTGTATGCATATGAAGGTGATATTCTCTTTATGAAAGAAAAAGTTTCAACAGGAATAGAGCTGACACCTACCCCGCGCGGCACCTTTACTGTTTTTAAAAAGACACCGAGTAGATACATGCAAGGACCTATTCCAAACATAAGTGATCATTACTACGACTTACCTGGTGTTCCTTGGAATTTATATTTCACAGAAGAAGGTGCTGTTATCCATGGCGCATATTGGCACAACAGCTTTGGAAAAGTTTGGTCAAACGGCTGTGTTAACCTTCCAATTGCAAGTGCAGAAAAACTATATCGATGGGCAGACCTTGGCACTAAAGTGTTAGTAAGAGATTAGAAAAAGAGCTATACAAGTTTGTATAGCTCTTTTTCTCTGTTTGTGCCGAGGGAGAGACTCGAACTCTCACACCTTGCGATACACGATTTTGAGTCGTGCGCGTCTACCATTCCGCCACCCCGGCATTGTTATAACGCCTACATTATAACACTATTTTGCATATTTTATACTCAGATGATAGATTAGAGAAATCGTCAACAATAAGGAGAAACCCTGATGAATCCAAAAACTGGGGAATTAATTCTTGCTGATATTGCTCTTTACACAGGAACCGTCAACAAGGTAATCCAGAAAGCTGAAACAGAGCCGCTCACCCCCAAGACCATATCAAAGCGTCACATACGGATACTCATGGCGCTTTGTAAGAACAGCGCCACAGAAAATGCCTGGATTCCTATTGGACTAAGGCAAATTCGAAAAATCGTTGCTGAAGATTCAGGGAAACTGTACCCCGAAATTGATATACACGCATTCACTTTTGACCTCAACAACCGTGGGTATGTTGAGCACGGTACAGACGAAGAAGAAGGTGATGTGTTTATGGTTCTTCCTGAAGGACTATGTCTTCTGGGTATGGCGAAAAGAAACCTTGCTCCCCATATCAATGAAAGCAATACTCCAAACTTCTACAACGGGACGCGGCACTAATTTCTACCCTTTACGAAAAAGGAAAGGTGTAGTAGTATAACCTTCTGCTTTTCCGACGGTCGGAGAGGTGGACTATGAAATTACAACAAGGAGTTACGGATGGCAAAGAAACCTGAGGGGATTTCGATCGAAGGCGCAGTAGCGCTTCACCTTCAAACCAGGACGGTTGCATGCACAGCAAAACAGTGCCTGCAAGAACTGCTGGCTGAGGTGAGAAAAATGGTCAAACACAAAAACCTCACTATCGAAAGGCTCAAAGAAGCCCTGAAGACGTGGTTCAAAGAAGGTTGGGCTATCGTCAACAACCAGTCCCTGCAAGTGACCCGCGCAGGCCGCAAAAAAATCAAAGAACTGGCCGATGCAGCCCTTGCATCCCCGGCTCCAGTCGCAGTCTAACCTCTGCTGCTGACAACAAGACCACCATCTCGGTGGTCTTTTTATTTTCTAAAAACTATACTCGCTTGCGTAATCAATAATTTCATCTGATTCTGCAATAGTTGTATTTGCTGTAGTATCCACAAGAAACGGCATCGTGCGAGCCTGATGTCCTTGCACCTCTTTTAAATATTCAGGATTTTTAATATTACGTTCTTCATAGACAACTTTTCTTTCTGCAAACGTGTGTTTCACTTTTTCGCAATACTGACAATTATCTTTGGTGTAGAGAATAAGCATGGAAATGGTTGATAGTTAGTACTTACTAGTTTATAGTACATACACGATGAAACAAAATCCTCATATTATAGTGGTTGCTGGACCTACCGCAAGCGGTAAGAGTGATTTTGCTGTAGACCTTGCTCTCAAGCGTAATGGGGAAATTATATCTGCTGACTCTCGACAGGTATATACAGGATTAGACATAGGTACAGGAAAAATAACTCAACCAGAAATGAAGGGTATTCCTCATCATATGCTAGACATCGTAAACATTAACGATGAATTCTCTGTGGCAACATTTAAAGCACTCGCAACACCAATTTTACTAGACATACTAGCTCGTAATAAAACTCCTATCATCTGTGGTGGAACTGGGCAATATATTGATGCGCTCATCTATGATGTGGAAACCCCTAAAGTTGGACCAAACCATGAACTACGCAAAGTACTCGAAGCAAAAAATGAAGATGAATTGTTTGCAGAACTCGCAGAGAAAGATCCGTACCGAGCAGACACCGTCGACAGGTACAACAAAGTCCGACTCATACGAGCTCTTGAAATTGTCTATGAGTTAGGGTTTGTTCCCCCACTCCACACACCCACCCTTCTTTACGAAACTGAATTCTACCTCATGTCTCCATCACGAGAGCTGTTGCGTACACGAATTGAAAAAAGACTTGAAAAACGATTAGCTACTGGAATGATTGAGGAAGTAAAAAAAATACATGAACAAGGTTTTGATTCTGAAAAAATGAAGCGCTTTGGACTTGAGTATGAAAGCATCGCAAAACATCTAGAAGGAAAAATGACTGAAGAAGAAATGAAACAAGACATCATTACTAAAAGTATGCAATATGTAAAACGGCAAGAAACATGGAATAAGAAATATCTTTCCTTTGCGCAGATCGTTGAGGTGCAATAAAAAAACCAGACCACTTTCGTGTGTCTGGTTTTTGCGTTTTGGGTTTAGTGAGAACCATTCACAGCAAACCTTCGGAGTAATCTGCGAATTTGGAAATCAATACCTCCATAAAAAATCTCCATTGGTCCGTCATTGGGAATTGAAATATCTGCAGAGCGAAAAGAAAGAGAAGCATTGTGATTCGGCTGCTGGCGCTGGAATTCGCTGCGAAGGCATTCACGAGCTCCAGTCAACCTGAGGTCTTGGTTTTTAACCGCATCCCCATACAACTTGCCAAAAGCTTTGCCGACCACATCTAGTCGCTTATACCAGGTGACAGAATCAACCTTCACCTGTACGGTCATGAGGTGTGCCTTGTCATATTTGGCAATAACGGATTCTAGCATCCTCCTTTTCAAAGGATCTGCAAAGTCCGCGTCCATCACCACACTAAAGCCGAGATTGAGGCGCTCCTCCAGGTAGTGAAAAGCAATGGCGTTATCGTGTGTATACGGGAGACGCTTTTGATGCAACCAGTTGCGTATCTTGTTGGTATCAACACGGTACGCATCAATTGCTTGAGCAAATTTCTCCGCGGCAGTGGTTTTACCGCTATCAGGTAATCCAATCATGGCAACCACGATTCGACTTGTGACAGGAGGGAAGCGATCCATTTCGCCTTCATCCAAATCCTGCTCATACAGATCCTCGATAGCAACGAGGTGGTTTTCATACCCTCGCATTTTCATGTTCTTCAACATGCGGATAACCCACAAGGGAAGGTGAGAGAGTAATTGACGGGCTTTTTGACTAAGAGCCATTTGTTATTTCTCCTAAAGATGGTTTTATTACAAATACTACTTCTATATATATTATACAATGAATATACATGTACGTCAATAACTAGTAATCTATAAATACACCTTCAAAATAAGGCTTTGAAGTGGTATAATCATCAAATGTCTAACTCGTATATCACGACTATCGGTCTTGAAGTTCACGCCGAACTCCACACAAACTCAAAGATGTGGTGTGGGTGCAAAAACAACCCAATGGCGGAACGTCCAAACACAAACGTATGTGAAGTATGTATGGCGCATCCTGGCACACTCCCCGTTGCAAACAAGGACGCTGTTAAGAAAGTAATTAAAGTTGGACTCGCTGTAGGTGCGAACATTGCTAACTTCACTGAATTTGATCGTAAGAATTATTTTTATCCTGATATTCCAAAAGGCTACCAACTCTCACAATACAAACTCCCTATCGTATCTGGTGGAATTATTAACGGTGTAGAAATCACTCGTATTCACCTTGAAGAAGATACCGCGAAATCATCGCACGAAAACGGAGCAACGCTTGTTGATTACAACCGAGCAGGTGTTCCGCTTATGGAACTCGTAACAGAACCAGTTATTCACTCTGCAGAGCAAGCGGTAGCATTTGCGCGTGAACTTCAAAGAATCCTTCGTTATGTAGGGGCGTCTGAAGCAAATATGGATATGGGACAAATGCGAGTAGAAGCAAATATTTCTGTTTCAACTGATCCAAACAAATTTGGTACGAAGTGTGAAGTGAAAAACCTCAACTCATTTGCTTCTGTGTTTGGAGCAATTAACTATGAAGTTGCTCGTCATATTGAACTTATTGAAAAAGGTGAAAAAGTGGTGCAAGAAACTCGTGGATGGAACGAAGCAAAGATGGAAACATTTTCACAGCGTAAAAAAGAAAACGCGCATGATTACCGCTACTTCCCAGATCCGGATCTTCCAAAGCTTTATCTTTCAGAACTATTCGATAATGATGAACTTCGAAAGGAAATTCCTGAAATGCCTGCTTCACGCCGCGCACGGTTACTAGCATCAGGTCTTACGGAAGAAACCGCTGAAATCATTATCACTGATCCATTGATTGCTATCTATTTTGATGGGGTGGCACAAGGAAAAGATGCAACATATACAACACTTGCTGCTAACTATCTTGTAGCTGATATTTTTGGACTTCTTAAAAAAGAAGGTAAAGAAATTGTAGCAAGTAACTTCCCTAGCGCTACATCATTTGCAACACTCTTAGAAATGATCCGAGCAAACGAACTATCTTCTCGTGCCGCAAAAGATTTACTTCCTCTTATGCTTGAAAACACCGCTCTTGATGTGCGAACAACAGCAACAGAAAAAGGGCTGATTCAGAAAAATGACCCTGAAGCCCTTCGCGCTATCGTTACAGAAGTACTCGCAGAAAGCCCTACACAAGTAGCTGATTACAAATCAGGAAAAGAAGCAATGTTTATGTACTTCGTTGGACAGTGCATGAAAAAAGCAAAAGGTTCTGGTAACCCTGGACTCTTCCAAGAACTTTTAAAAGAAGCTCTCAAATAACAGTGCTTAGAGATAGGTCTCTGATATACTTGAACATATATTTCCTATGTTTTGGCAACGTCTCTTCACTAATCGTTTTATAAAAGATTCAATCTTTAGTCTTTTTATTATTCTCAGCCTCTATGGAGTAACCCATAACCCTGTTGTTAGACCCCGAACTCAAGCAATGCCAGGAAATTGGAGTATAGAATTCATGCAGCACCCGCTGCTCTTTGGCTTCGCTGGGCATAACTATCTCGCCCTCCGTAATCAAGACGGAGTAATAGTTTCAGAACTCCACGGACTTGCAACTGATGCAACCACACGACAATGGAAATATATTGGGAGTAATATACAAGACCTGTTACAGGTATGGGAATTTGAAAATGGAAGATACTATCTAGCAGAAAAAGCCTTCCCTGGTATTGTCCTCCAAGAAGGAGATGAGGAATCTATGCAAAAAGTATGGGACATGGGACGCTCATGTGTTGCGCCAATTAATGCACAAAATATCGCATATCCACCCTATGGAATAAGTTTCAAAAATGAAACAAGGAATTCAAACTCTGTTGCATACACACTTGCTAAATGCATGTTACTCGACACTCGTCACGTAGGAATATTTACCCCAGGTTCAACTATGAACCTTCTTAAGTAGTTACTCAGCTATTTCCTTCAGCTCTACAACTTTTGGTTCAGCAGCTTTCAAAATAGAAATAAGAAAATCTCCAAATGCTTTAACTTTTTCATCTTCAAAGAGAGAAAGTTCAATAACATCTTTCTTAGAAGCTTTGGCGAGTTCTTTCATTTTCTTTACAGCTTCTTCTTTGGTAACAGTATCAACTTTCGAGAGCACGACAATTTCATCACGCTTAAGAAGTTCTTTATCGAACTTTCCAAGTTCTTCGCGAATTGTTGTATACGTAGATGCAACATCTTCATTATCCGCAGCCACAAGGTGCACAAGTGTCTTTGTGCGTGTAATGTGACGAAGGAACTTATGACCAAGTCCCTTACCTTCACTAGCCCCTTCAATGAGTCCTGGAATATCTGCTAGTACGTATCCGAAGTATGCACCGAGGTTTGGCTCAAGTGTTGTAAAAGGATAATCACCAACTTTCGCACCAGCACGAGTAAGCGCATTCACAAGGGATGATTTTCCTGCGTTTGGAAGACCGATAACACCAACGTCCGCAATAAGCTTGAGTTCGATATCAAATGTTGCGAATTCTCCAAGTTCTCCTTTTGTAAACTCTTCAGGAGCACGGTTTGTAGAAGTTTTGAACTTTTCATTTCCTAGTCCACCTTTACCTCCACGAAGCACAATAAAATCTCCTTCTTCCATGAACTCGTATGTCTTATCATATTCACGATTGTAAATAACAGCTCCGAGCGGAACCTGTAGATATAAATCTTCTGCACCACTTCCATGCATACTGCGCTTCTGGCCAGCTTCTCCTGTTGGAGCTTCCCATTCTTTTTTGTGCTTATAGACAGAAAGTGCCTGAATATCGCGAATAACGCGGAAATACACATCTCCACCTTTACCTCCATCTCCACCCGCAGGACCCCCGAAAGGAATACCTTTTTCACGGCGCCATCGAACAACGCCAGTTCCTCCAGCTCCTGCTTTTACGTTTAACGTAACATGGTCGATCAACATATATTCTTATAATACCACATTTTCCTTTGTTTTGCAATGGTTTTTAAGCTTCTCAGCTATTCACATATTCCTGCATAGGTGTAATATTTAGAGTGGTAGACCGTCATCATCTACATAACAAAAGTACACACTTATGAAAAAGACTCTTATACTACTTTCAATACTTGGTTCTAGCCTTCTAGGACTAGCAACAGTAAGTGCTCAATACTATGGAAACACGACCACAAACTATGGTTCGAATTATTCCTATGGGCAAAATTATAATTACAACGGAGGCACAGGCTCCTATACAATAGGTTGCACAACATACTACTACAACACTCGTACAGGTACTCAGCTCTACACACAAAATATTTGTACAAATTACCAATATCCGCAAGAAACGACGTATTACTATCCAACTACAACCTATTACGAATACTACACTCAACCAACATATCAATACCAATATTCATACCCGTATTATGGATATGTTGGTGGAAATTACGGTTCATACTACGGCAGCGGATCAAACTACTGTACCTACCAATATACAAATGGTGGGTGGTACGGCTGCGGTTGGTAAACACTATCTACTAGTCCAGAGCTAGTAAGTAAAACAAAAGCGACACGCAAGGTGTCGCTTTTGTTTTATCATTAATAGTTCCTCAATCTTTCAGCCTTATCGTGTGAACGAATTTTCTCGTGCACCTTTGCTTCAATCTGACGAATACGTTCTCGAGTAACGCCAAATTCTGCACCTACTTCTTCAAGTGTATGCATCACCCCATCAAACTCCCCTAGTCCATTTCTCATTTCAACAATCTTTCGCTCCTTTGGTGAAAGATCATCCAAGATTTCATTGATCTGATCAGCAAGAATACGGTGAGACGCTTCTTGATCTGGAGAAAGAATTTTATCATCCGCAATAAACTCACCTAGTGTAGATTTATCATCATCATCTCCGATCGGCTTCTCAAGTGAAACCGTGTCCTGATTAATGTTTTCAATCACGTGAATCTTTTCTACATCAACTCCCATTTCCATAGCGATTTCTTCAGCCAATGGATCACGTCCAAGATCCTGTGAAAGACGACGAACTACCTGCTTGTATTTTGCAATGGTTTCCACCATGTGCACTGGAATACGAATAGTACGTGACTGATCGGCAAGGGCTCGTGTAATTGCTTGACGAATCCACCATGTGGCATAGGTTGAAAACTTAAATCCTTTTGAATAGTCAAATTTCTCAACAGCCTTAAAGAGACCAAGGTTTCCTTCCTGAATAAGGTCTAGAAGAGTGAGATCAGACGATCGTCCAACATATTTCTTTGCAATAGACACCACAAGACGAAGGTTTGCTTTTGCAAGAAGAGATCCTGCTTCCATGTCTCCTTTTTCGATACGCTTTGCTAGTTCACGCTCATCATCTCCTGAAATAAGAGGGTACTGTCCAATTTCTCGGAGATACATCTGAATACTGTCGTGAGTACTATCTCCCCCAGGAAGCTTAAGCTCATCGTCCATATCAAGAAGGTTTCCTCCTTCAAGAACATCGATACCTGCGCTTTCCATTTTCTGATACAACTCCTCGAGATACATGATATCTGTCTCAATCGTAGGGAAATAACGAATGATTTCATCATACGTAATAAAACCTCGTTCCTTACCTTTAGTTAGGAGTTCGAGCTCGTTCCCTTCGCGGGTTGTTATTTTCTTTGGCTTCTCGGCAATCTTTGGCTTTGAAGGACCAGTCTTAATAGTAAATGCCTTTGGCTTATACTTTGGTTTTGTTTCAACCTTTGGAACTTTTTTCGTAGCAACTTTCTTCACTACTTTCTTTGGAGATTTTGCTATGACTTTCTTCGTTGTTTTCTTTACAGATGTCTTTTTGACAGATGTCACCTTTTTCTTTGGTGCAACTTTTTTCGCTTGAGCTTTTTTTGCTGCTGGTTTTACCGCAGTTTTTTTCTGTACACTTTTTGATTTTGAAGAAACTTTTTTCGCCATAATGCGTGTACTCGCGATTATACCACAATTACACAAAAAGGTCGAGGTACATCAAAAAATAATAATTTACGGATTACGGCTTTTTGCGTGAGTAGAAAGTTCTTGAAGTAACTTTTTCTCATCTTCTGTTCCCTTTTCAACTAACAGTAATTTAGCGTGTAAATCGGCGTACTTTTCCTTATCTATTATTTTTTTATATGTCGTAATAAGATCACGTAGATAAATATCTACGTCTCCTGTTCCTTTCTCTTCAAGTTTAAACATTTCTTCCTGGAGTACTGCTTCTGGGAATTGTGTTAGATCAAGAGACAGCTCAACAAATTTTGGATCATCTAGTTTTCCTTTAAGAGTCGCAAAAGCAATCATCTCTCGCAATAATCGTTCCTTGCTATGCATCACATCTTGCACACGCACGGCAGCAACTTCAGGCTGAGAAAGTACTCCTCGAGATAATTCTTCCATGAGCGTAGTATTTGGAATACCTGAAACATCAGCAATTATTTTTATGAAATGAGCCCTATCAATAGGTGATTGAATAGCTCTCACAAATGGAAGCACCTCCGTCACAATACGTTTTCCTTGAGCACGAGGTTCTGGTTCTGCAGCAATACTACTTGTAAGCATGACTTCTACAATATGCTTTTTCTTCGTGACACTTTCTTTCCATGCGCTTGGGTTTTCACGTATAAGATCTGCAGGGTCTTTTGTTCCCAAATCAGTAACGACATACACGTCCAATCCTCCAAGGAGACATAAAAGAGCTGTCTTTTTGAGGGCAGACTGTCCTGCGGTGTCAGCGTCGAAAGAAAGAATCACCGTATCACAAAAACGTTTTATAAGGTTGATATGTTCGTCCGTAAACGCTGTACCTGAAACAGCAACAGTATTGTGAATTCCCGCTTGGTAACTCATACATAAATCCATTTGTCCCTCAACAACCACAACTGATTTAGAGATAGACATCTCTTTCTTTGCAGTATCATATCCAAAAAGAATTTTTGATTTGTGATACAACGCCGTCTCTGGAGTATTCACATATTTACCCTGAGCCACGGATGGATCCACCAGTGACGGAAGGATTCTCCCTGAATACCCGACTGTTGCCCCTGATACGTTTCGTATAGGAAACATCACCCGTCCACGAAATCGATCATAATAGCCTTTCTCTGTTTTTATCATAATACCTGCCGCCTCCATCTCTTCTGGTTGATACCCTTTTGATGCTAATAGAATAAACAAATCTCGCCATTCATTTTTTGCATATCCAACGTGAAAAGTTTTTATAGTTTCTTCAGTAAGACCTCGCTCTAAAAGATACTGTTTTGCTTCTGGGCTGTTGTGTAAATTCTTTTCAAAGTGTTCAGTGACATCTTTAAGGATAGCTATAAGACGAGATTCTTCTTTATTCTTTTCAGAGTTAGTAAGAACCACTCCTGCGCGATCAGCTAGAATTTTCAATGCCTCAAAAAAAGGAATATTTTCAATTTTCTCAACAAACGTAAAAATATCCCCGTGTGCTTGGCATCCGAAACAATGAAAATTCTTTCGTTCTGGAGATACGTAAAATGATGGCGTGCGCTCATTATGGAATGGACAGCGGGCACGGAATTGGGCGCCTGACTTTTCCAAACGAATATAGGTTGAGACCACTTCCGTAATGGACAGATTTTCCTTGATCTGGTCTTTTGGGTTCATGTGCCTATTTTACCATGTAAGCAAAATATCTTCTGGCAAAACAAAAACAGCCCTTTCGAGCTGTTTTTGTTTTGTAAAAAATATTACTTACCTTCTTGCTTTCCTCGGAGCCCTGTTCCGGCTGGGATAAGTCGTCCAATGATAACGTTTTCCTTAAGTCCTCGTAGCTGATCCATTTGTCCACGAGTAGACGCTGTGATAAGCACACGAGTAGTGTTCTGGAATGATGCTGAAGAGAGCCATGAGTCAGTAGAGAGAGCAACGTCTGTGATACCAAGTACCAAACTACGCCCCTTCGCTTCTGTCTTTCCTTCTTCCTTCATACGAGCATTCTCATAACGGAATGTTGAGATTTCAACCACATCAGACTGCGTAAAGCGAGTGTCTCCTGGGTTTGTAATCTTAACGCGTCCAAACATCTGCTTGATGATAACTTCAACGTGCTTACGAGTGATCGCAGCTCCTTGTAGTTCATACACCTTGTTGATTTCAGAAACGATGTACTCTGCGGCAACGTCCTTACCAGCGTATGTGAAGAGTTCGTCAATATCAGCAGAACCATCAGTCATCATCTGACCTTTTTCTACTACATCTCCAACCTTCACAATTACCTGACGGCGATATGGCACAGTGTATTCCACCTGCTTACCACTCTTGTTACCCTTTGCTCCATCATCATCTCCGATAATAACAATAACCTTTTCTTTCCCTTCATCACGGATACCCATGATTTCACCTGCTTCGTGAGCGATGATAGCTGGGTTCTTTGGTGCACGTCGTTCGAAGATTTCTTCAACACGAGGAAGACCTTGTGTGATGTCGACTCCCGAAACTCCTCCGGCGTGGAATGTACGCATAGTAAGCTGTGTTCCTGGTTCACCGATGGCTTGCGCAGCAACGATACCAACTGCTTCTCCAAGGTCTACCTTCTTGTTACGTCCCATGTCTAGTCCGTAACACTTCTGACAGATACCATGTAGTGACTGACAAGCAAGTGGTGAGAATACATTTGCTTCCTCCACTCCTGCGTTTTCAATTACAAGTGCATCGTCCTTGTTAACAAGGTGATTCTTCTTGTAAAGAACTTTACCGTCTACAACAATATCTTCAGCGAGTACACGTCCACGAACGTTCTTTGAAATTGGAACTTCGATACCGAGCGCGTTTTCCTTTCGGATTGTCTTACTCTCTTTTGTCCCACAATCAATTTCTGTAATGATCGCGTCCTGAGCCACATCCACCAAACGACGAGTAAGGTATCCGGCCTGCGCTGTTTTAAGAGCGGTGTCAGAGTTACCCTTACGAGCTCCGTAGGTAGTAATGAAGTACTCTAGTGGTGTCAAACCTTCCTTGTATGATGAGATAACTGGGAAGTCGATGTTACGCCCTGAGTTGTTCACGATGATACCCTTCATACCTGACATCTGAATAACCTGAGCGATAGAACCTCGGGCACCAGACGTAATAAGGTCATACACTGATCCATGCTTTTCGAAAGACTCTGGAACAAGCTTTTCAATTCTTGAACGAATTGCCTGCCATACTTCGATAGTCTTTGAGTAACGCTCTTCAGATGATAGAAGACCTTCTTCGTAGTCAGCTTCAACACGTGCTGCGTTATCCCAACCTTCAGCAATAAGAGCTGGCTTTTCCTTTGGAACCTTAACAGCATCAATATTCCATGTTGTTCCTGAAATAGTTGCATACTTGTAACCGAATGCTTTAATCTTGTCGATTACAGATGGTGCAGTCTCAAGACCATACGTAAGAATAACTTGATCAATAATAAGGTTCATCTTCTTCACAGCTACTTCATCATTCATGTATGGGAAGTCAGACGGGAATACAGAGTTAAAGAGAAGACGTCCAATTGTTGTTTCAAATGGCTTACCTTCAAACTGTGCATACTTTGCTTTTTCAGTTGAAGCCATCACCCACACCTTTGCGCGGAATGATACAACACCGAAGTCATACGCTGTGATTGCTTCGTTTGGAGAAGCGAAGTACTTACCTTCACCCTTCTCTCCTTCAATCATCTTTGTCATCCAGTACACACCAAGCACCATATCCATTCGAGGGTTAACGATTGAGTCTCCAGATCCAGGGCGGAGTAGGTTTCGGTTCGCCGCCATAAGCGTACGAGCTTCTTCCTGCGCTGCTACTGAAAGTGGAAGGTGAACGGCCATCTGGTCACCGTCGAAGTCAGCGTTAAAGGCCTGACATACAAGCGGGTGAAGCTGAATAGCATTACCTTCAATAAGACGAGGGTTGAACGCCTGAATACCAAGTCTGTGAAGTGTAGGAGCGCGGTTCAAGAGTACGTACTTTCCAGCAATACACTCTTCAAGAATTGCCCACACTTCTGGGATACTGTCTTCGATCAACTTATTCGCACCACGAATGTTGAACGCAAGTTCTCGTTCGAGAAGCTTTGAGATAACGAATGGCTTGAAGAGTTCAAGTGCCATGTGCTTTGGAAGTCCACACTCATTTAACTGAAGTGAAGGACCAACCACAATAACTGAACGAGCTGAATAGTCCACACGCTTTCCAAGAAGATTTCCGCGGAGAAGACCTTGCTTACCCTTAAGGTTATCAGAAAGTGACTTAAGCTGACGCTTCTGTGACTGACTCATAACAGCATCCTGTCCATGACGAGCTGAGTTGTCGATAAGAGCATCGATAGCTTCCTGGAGAATACGCTTTTCGTTACGCAAAATAACATCAGGCGCTCCAATTTCCATCAACTTCTTAAGACGGTTGTTACGGTTGATTACACGACGGTAAAGGTCGTTCACATCAGATGCCGCGTAGCGTCCTCCTTCAAGAGCAACCATAGGACGAATCCCTGGAGGAATAACTGGAATAACTGTCATGAACATCCATTCTGGACGAATGCCAGCGTTCTTAAACGCACGAACAAGAGAAAGTCTCTTTTCCGCTTTTTCACGCTCAAGCGCACCAGCTTTTTCAAGGCGAAGCACAATAGCAGCTTCGAGCTCTGAAAGATCAATTGTCTTAAAGATTTCGTAGATTGCTTCCGCTCCAATTCCTGCTTCGAACATTGTTCCATACTTCATTGAGAAGCGGTGGTATGTAAGTTCATCAAAAATCTTCCAAGGTTTAATTTCTTCAATTTCCTTCTTTGTTGCTGTCAAAAGTTCACGGAGTTTATCCTGTGTCTTTTCATCGGCTGCTGACTTTACCTTTGCCTTGAATTCAGATTCAAGATTTGAAAGAAGTTCTTCCTTCGCTGCCTGATTAACTGACTTCACAACATATCCAGCAAAGTACACAACCTTCTCAACGTCAGATACTGGCTGAGCCAAAATGTTTGCAATACGAGATGGAACAGTACGTAGGAACCAGATGTGTGCAACCGGAGAAGCAAGTTCAATGTGCCCCATTCGTTCACGACGAACGATAGACTTTGTTACTTCAACCCCACACTTCTCACACACAATATCCTTATAACGGATACGTCGGTATTTTCCACAATAACATTCATAGTCCTTTTCTGGACCGAAGATACGCTCATCAAAGAGACCGTATCGTTCTGAACGTCCTGTTCGGTAGTTAATCGTCTCTGGCTTCGTAACCTCACCAAATGACCAAGAACGGATAGCTTCTGGAGAAGCAATCTTGATCGCGAGACCGTCGAAATTATTTGTATCGATTGTTTTCATAGTTTAAGTGTTGATTACGTAGCTTATAAAGATGATTCACCAAGTATTGTCTCCCGCTCTGACTCGATCTTTCGTGGTCCAACATCAAGTGAAAGTCCTCGAAGTGTGTTCAACATCACAGTAAATGATGCAGGAGTATTTGGCTCCTTCACGTCTTCTCCCTTGATAATCGAATCAAACGCTGCAGAACGTCCTACGATATCGTCAGACTTAACTGTTAGCATTTCACGCAAAATGTGTGCTGCTCCGTAACCTTCGAGTGCCCATACTTCCATTTCCCCGAATCTCTGTCCTCCTCCCTGAGCCTTTCCACCAAGTGGCTGCTGCGTAATAAGAGAGTAAGGGCCGATTGAACGCATGTGAATCTTATCTTCAACCATATGGTGAAGTTTCATGATGTACATAACACCAACGGCAGTTTCCTGATTGAAAGCCTCACCCGTTCGTCCGTCGTAAAGTTGTACTGTTCCCTGTTCGTTGTATCCAGCCTTTACAAGCTCTTCCTTGATTTCAGTTTCAGTAGCTCCCTGGAATGAAGGCACAATAGCCTGGTATCCAAGCGCATCAGCTGCAAGACCAAGGTACATTTCAAGAATCTGTCCAAGGTTCATACGTGATGGCACACCAAGCGGCGTAAGCAAGATGTCGATAGGAGTTCCATCTTTATCAAATGGCATTTCTTCTACCGGAAGAATTGTTGAGATAACTCCCTTGTTACCGTGACGTCCAGCAAGCTTATCTCCAACAGAGATGTTACGGATCTGCGCAACCTCAATGTGAATACGCTTGATGATTCCACTTTCTAGCTGATCACCTCGTTCACGAGAGAATACCTTCACACCAATAATACGTCCACGCTTTCCGTGATCTAGTCGAAGTGAAGAGTCCTTCACGTCGCGAACCTTTTCACCGAAGATAGAACGTAGAAGTCTCTCTTCTGGGGTAAGTTCAGTTTCTCCCTTTGGAGTGATCTTACCTACCAAAATATCTCCTGGACGAACTTCAGCTCCAATGCGGATGATTCCTTCTTCGTCAAGGTTCTTAAGCTTGTTTTCTCCAACGTTTGGAATGTCGTGTGTTGTTACTTCAGCTCCAAGCTTTGTATCACGAACGTTACATACGAATTCTTCGATGTGAATTGAAGAGAACTTACTTTCACGAACAAGACGCTCTGAAAGAATGATGGCATCTTCATAGTTCGCACCGTTCCAACTCATGAACGCAACACGAATGTTGTGTCCAAGTGCGATCTGACCATTGTCAGATGTTGCAGCATCAGCAAGTACTTGTCCTTTCTTTACCTTTTCTCCAAGAGACACGATTGGTCGCTGGTGGAATAGGTTGAAAGCGTTTGTACGTGCGAAGTTGATAAGACTGTATTCATATTCCTTCTTTTCAGATTTGATGATTACTTTCTTTGCATCGACATACTTAACTTCACCTGCTTCGTCCGCCAAAATAAGACGTCCGATGTGCTTTGCAGCTTCTCCTTCCATACCAGTAGCAACAAATGGTGCTTCTGGAATCATAAGTGGAACTGCTTGTTTCTGCATGTTTGAACCCATGAGTGCGCGGGTTGCTTCATCGTGCTCGAGGAATGGAATCATAGATGTTGCAACTGAAAACGCTTGGTTTGTTGCTACGTCGATGTACTCAACAGCTGATCGATCAACGAGTGCAGGCTGTCCCTGTACACGAGATTCAATCTGTTCGTTTACGAGTTTTCCGTCCTTGTCGTATTCATTTCCAGCATGTGCAATAATATGACGCTCTTCTTCAAGTGCGTTCATGTACACGATATCCTTTGTGATCTTTCCTTTCTCTACCTTAACGTATGGAGTTTCGATAATACCGAAGTCGTTGATACGTGCGTAGTTTGAAAGACGTAGAATAAGACCAATGTTTGGACCTTCTGGAGTGTGGATTGGACACACGCGGCCATAGTGAGATGTGTGAACGTCACGAACTTCAAAACCTGCTCGTTCACGAGTAAGACCGCCGGGACCGAGGGCTGAAAGTGTACGAAGGTGCTCTACTTCTGCAAGCAAGTTTTCCTGGTTCATGAACTGAGAAAGCTGGTTTGTTGTAAAGAATTCCTTAATACGTGCCTGAAGTGGGCGCTGGTTGATGATAGCGATAGGAAGTGTTGTATCAGTATCGATAACAGACATCTTGTCCTGAATGTTTCGCTTCATCTGCATCATACCTGTACGAATCTTCTGTGCCATCATTTCTCCCACGTAACGAACACGACGTGAACCGAGGTGGTCAATATCGTCTTCCTGCGCGTTTGGATTATTGTTGAGCTCAATCATGTGATTGATAATCTCAATCATGTCTTCCTTAGAAAGAGTACGGCGAGCTGCATCCTTATCAGTCTTTGGGTCAATTGGCTTACCGAAACGCTTGTTGAAACGAAAACGTCCAACTGGAGAGAGGTCATAGCGTTCTGGAGAGAGGATAGAGTCGATATGTTCCTTTGCGTTCTCAGGAGTTGCAAGGTCTCCATCACGAAGACGCTTGTAAATTTCGATGTATGCATCGTGAATTGTCTTGATTTCATCACGTTCTACAAGAGCTGACATGAGAGGTCCCGCTACTTCGTGACCTTCAAAAGCCTTCTTGATCTGGTCATCTGTTGTAAGACCAAGCACACGGAGGAGTGCAATAGCAGAAAACTTACGCTTCTTGTCGATACGTACGTAAATACCACCATCACTTTCAGTTCCAAGTTCAATCCAAACACCACGTGAAGGAATGATCTTTGCACCGAAATACTTCTTACCTTTCGTTTCTTCAGAATCGAAGAAAACACCGAACGATCGGGCAAGCTGAGGAACCACTACACGTTCAACACCGTTGATGATGAATGTTCCGTGAACAGTCATGAGCGGAAAATCAGCCATGAAAATCTCCTGTTCCTTAACAGTATTCAAGATTTTGTTTGTAAGCTTTACACGAGCGCGAAGTGGCGCTTCGTAGGTAAGCTTGTTTTCCTTAGCATACACTTCTTCGTACTTTGGTGCTGAAAGTTCAAAAGAAATGAATTCAAGATCAAACTTCTTTTCTGAGTAGTCACGCAATGGTGAAAATTCACGAAAGATTTCTACAATTCCCTTTTCAGTAAGGTCCTTGTATGAAAGGATTTGGTTTTCGACGAGGTTAGGAAGTTTAGTAAGCGGTTCTCGATATTTCGAGAACACTTTTTGCGGGCGCACGGTTAAGTGTGATGATTTAGGCATAACGCAAATGTTGCCAAAGTGACTCTCTTTCACCTTGGCTTAACAGTATTTAAATAAGTAACCCTAATAATTCCTCTCTTTATTGCCTCTCGGACGGAACTCAATCGTGGTCAATAGTGGAAAGATTATAACATACAAGCCTGCAATAGTAAATAATCGAGGAGTGAATAGCTTGCAATTGCTAAAAACCTCATTTTAAAGACATTATCCCCTACACAGAGGCTCTTTTGAACTATATACTTAAACGTATGAATATTCTTATCGTCAAAGCCCATCCATCTCCGCTTGGACACACTCACAAAATTGCAGAGACCTACGCACAAGCAAAGAAAAATAAAGGTCATACCGTAAAGATTATTGACCTCTACGCAGCAGAAAATCAGTGCGAACTTCTTTGTTTTGAAAATATTCGAGAAATGGTTCCGCCAAAAATGCAAAAAGTATTCGAAGACCAAATAGCATGGGCAAATGAAATCGTTGTTGTACACCCTATCTGGTGGGGACTCCCTCCTGCAATTATGAAAAACTGGGTTGATCTCGCTTTCTGGGTACACTTTGCATACATGTATATGCCGGACGGACATGTTAAACCGATGCTTAGTGGAAAAACTGCGAAAGTCTTCGCGACTTCTGGTGGAACTGGGTGGTGGTATCATCTTCCACTTCTTCCTTTGGCGTCATTCTGGAAGACGTGCGTCTTTGGTTTCACTGGTGTTGAAGTTATTGATTTTAAAGTTTGCACTAATCTGGATAAGTGGCGTGGAGAAAAAGCAGACAAACACTTTGAGAAATTCTTGAAGAAGATAGAAACTTCTGCGTAATTAGTTATATATACTGCTTTACTATTTTAAAATCTTCTAGTAAAACAGTTTTATTTTTAGGATTGTAGAGCGCCGCAGCTGGGTGATACAAAGGAAGTAATATAACCTTTCCATATGGAAGCTCTCCTTCATAGACTTTTCCATGCATGACACCTATCGTATCCAACTTTTCTTTGATACCCGCTTTTTCAAAAACATACTTCATACTAATACGCCCAAGAAGCACAATTACTTTTGGTTGAATGATTTCAAGCTGCTTATCGAGATATGGTCCATAGAGAGCAATTTCTTGTGGTGTTGGATCTCGATTATCTTGTGGGCGATCTTTCACAACACTTGTGATATAAGTTGCGTTTCTATCCAACCCAATAGACGCAAGCATTTCATCTAAAAACTTTCCCGACCGCCCACAAAAAGGTTTACCTGTTTCTCCTTCTTTTTTACCAGGCGCCTCTCCAACAAAAAAGATATTTGCATCAAGTGATCCTTCACCAATAACAGGCATGTAGTTATTCTCAACTCGGTATTCATAAAGAGGAGAACTCTCAAGAGATATAATCTCATCTTCTATATGCTTCATCATGAGAGCTTTCATCATGTTGGTGAGTATAACAAAAAGCCACTCTCAGGTGGCTTTTTGTTATCTAAAGCATTATTTAAAGCTTGGCAACCAATCTCTCATGGTTTTTATTTCTACAGTTTGAGCAGAAATAATATCATTCGCAAGTTTTTTAATATCAACAGATGACGTAATTGCTAATACCTGTTGTGCCATGACAATCGCGGCTTCATGGTGTTTAATCATTTCCTCCAAGAACTGTTTCTCTGTGGTGATTGTACCCATCATATATGGATTTCCGTGCATCATGCGCTCTTCTTGCGCAGATTTTTCGTCCATGGCGTGATACATGCTGATTACTTGATTAGAGTTTGGAATAAGAGCGTTAAGTGCGTATACACCGACTCCGAATCCAATAACGATACCAATAAATAAATTCCAAAAGTTAACTTTACTTCCTACGTGTGCGATATACTTTTTCATATGCCTTTAAGTATACCAAAGAAAAGAGCGTCCATGGACGCTCTTTTGGATAGCCTTGCGGCAATTCAGGATATATCAAACGCCGATCCTGACTTCGCGGTGGAAATAAACTCACTGTACATCTTTGCAACAGCATCAGAATGGAATTTAACTTCGTTTTCCACCCAATCCTTATCTTCCTGCCTGAAAAACGGATTGGTAAGGTACCAACCCAATAGCTTGTGTGCTTGGTAGAACGCCATTGATGGTCGACGGGAAAGAGGTGTGATCATCTTTACGATAGCGTTCATGAACACTTCCCTTGACCGATCCCTCTTTGCATTTCGACGCACCCTCTCAACATCGTACATCACCTTGACAGCTATCTGAACTGCTCCACTTAGAGGTGCGGTCTCTGTGGCGGAGCGAAGCACCGATTCGAGTGTCTCTTGATCCAGGCTCTTGGGGTCGCGCCTATACATGAGCTCGAGTATCTGCGCACGAGCAAGCGGTGTGATCGCATGATTCTGCGCCCATACGCCGACAAGCTCGATAGGGAGAAGATCATGATGTTCCTTATCAGCAAGAAACATCATTACATCTTGCTCTGAAACCGTTTGCACCAACCGCGCAACATCAATCAGCTCTTCGGAAGAAAACAGAGCTTTTCCATTCCGTGTCAAAGCCTTGATATCTTGAAGGTGTAGGTACGGTCGAGTGGAACGCACGCTTTCACTTTGCAATCCGTAGAACTTGATGAGATCGCCTTTATGAAGAAGCTTTTGCTTCACAGCTTCCTCAAGCAGGAACCGTAATTGATGGCGCGAAATGTTGACTGCCACAAACGGTAGGTTCGCCATTAGGCTGGCACGGTTGCCTCCCCAATGTGCGATCATCTTGCGAGGCCAGGAGTCGTTGTTCGCAAGCGGCTCATCGTCCTCAAGGATACGCAGACCTCCCTTAGGAAGGAGCTCCCGAGAGAGCACCACTAATGCCGTGGATTTTTTCATGGAATTTCTCCTGTTTGTTCAACTGTTTATAACCCTAACATTCCAAATCAAAAACCGCCAGACTGGCGGTTTTTGATTTTTCTATCTACATCAAATGGATTTATTTTGACTTTAAGTAGTTTAGAATCGTATCTGCATCAGATACCTCAAACGGATCAGTTGGGCAGTTATCTCCAAACTCTGGTTCGACAAACATTTTTTCAATAACACCATCAACAACAATCATTGAATATCTCCATGAACGCTCTCCAAATCCTAGATTTGTTTTCTTCACGAGCATTCCCATACCACGAGTAAAGTCTGCGTTTCCATCTGGAAGCATAGAAACTTTTTCAAGTCCAAGCTTAAGCTTCCACTGATACATAACGAATGCATCGTTTACAGAAAGACAGTACACCTCATCAACTCCTACAGCTTTAAATTCATCATACTTCGCTTCATATCCTGGAGCGTGTGTAGAAGAACATGTTGGAGTAAAAGCACCAGGAAGTGAAAATACTACAACTTTCTTTCCTTTAAATATCTCGTCCGTTGTCACGTCCTGCCACTTAAATGGATTTTCTCCACCAATTGAATCGTCACGAACGCGAGTCTTAAACGTTACCTGCGGTACAGGGTTTCCTTCAGTTAAATGTGACATAGTAAATTTACAATTTTATATAATGCTTAATAACAAAACCTTGTAAGGTTATATTCACTATACCACATTAAAAACCACCCTTTAAGGGTGGTTTTTAATGATGTTATTGTTATCGACCTGGTACAAACGTAAGAGCGTGTCCTAGTTTAGTTCCGCGTCCTGTACGACCAATACGGTGAACGTATGTTTCGTAGTTGTTAGGCACATCGTAATTAACAACAAGGTTAATATCGTTGATATCAAGCCCACGTGCTGCAACGTCAGTTGCAATCACTACCTGCACCTTACCTGATCCAAGTGCCTTAACAGCTCGCTCTCGCTCGCGGTTATGCATGTCTCCGTGAAGAGCAAGCGCTTTGAATCCACGCTTTGAAAGTTCTTCTGCAAGACCATCCACATGACGCTTCATTTCTCGGAAGATAAGTACCTTTGAGTACTCTGGTTTAAGAAGAATCTCGTGAAGAGCTTCAACCTTTCCAGCATCCCCATTAACGCGAACAACATCCTGCATAACAGATGACGCTGTATCACGACTCTTGATAGAGATAGTAACTGGATCCTTAAGGAAGTCAGTACAGAGTCTCTTAATTTCTGGAGAAAATGTAGCTGAGAAGAATAGTCCCTGCTTTGCTTTTGGCATAGCACCTAGAATAGAACGCATGTCGTCGATGAATCCCATATCAAGCATACGATCCGCTTCGTCAAGTACAATACTGTCAAAGTAATCCATCTTGATCTTTCCACGTTCGATAAGGTCCATGACACGTCCTGGAGTACCGATAACGGCATTCACTCCAAGTTCGAGTTCACGAATCTGTCGCATAATTGGTGCACCTCCCACACACGGTACAGAGAAAAGCTTCATACCACGAGTAAACGCGATAAATTCTGCTTCCACCTGAAGAGCAAGCTCTCGTGTTGGTGTAAGAATCATCATCTTATGATTGTTATCAGCAACAAGCTTGTTGATAAGAGGAATAAGAAAGGCCGCAGTCTTTCCTGTTCCTGTTGAGGCAATACCAATCACATCCTTACCTTCAAGAACAACAGGGATAGCCTGGTCCTGAATTGGAGATGGAGTGATAAGTCCTTTTGCCGTTAGGTTTGCTGATAGAAGTTCAGCGATACCAAAGTCAGTAAACTTATGCTTTGCAGTATAGTTGTCTGTTTCAGTAACACCAGCTTCTTTGTTAATAAAAAGTTTTTCATCAATGTAATCCTTTCTGAATCCACGCTTTGGATTAAATGAACGAGCGCCGCCTTGAGCTGGACCACGTCCAAATCCTCCACGCGCTGGGCCACGAGATGAACCTCCGCGAGAATAGCCTCCGTCGTTTGAACGAGAGCCTCCACGTGGTGCACGAGTCTCAGATGAGAAACGTGACGAAGAACGATTGTGTGGTCGTGCATCAGAAGAAGACGAACCACCTGTTGTGATTGTATACATATATAGTTTTGATTGAAGGACTCACGAAACCAGCAATAGTTGCTTGAATGCTAATTCAAGCTTAGGCCAGCTGCACCAATCCTGATTGGTTAAATTATTTGCGCTCGATTTCTTTCGATGAAACCTCTTCTATCTGTAAAGACAGATGTATGGTTATCGCAACGCGTCAAATAAAACCTGACTACACGAGATATCCATAAGGAAATAATATATCTATTCTATCAGATAAGAAGGGAAATGTCAAGATATATAAAGAAAAACCCGCCTAGACGAATTTTTCGTCGGCGGGTTAGTTTTGTTCAGAGACTTCATGTGAAGTCGCAGGAGGCCTCTTAGTTAAAGCAAGACACATCTTCACGATATCTCGGGGACCGAAAACACCTTTGCTGTAGGCTTGGGCATATCCCGCCGACTTGATTGTTTCAAGATGTTGATTACTTGAAGACAAATAAATAACCTGGCCAGCAAAGGAGAGCTGCTGGAGCTCAGCCAAGAAAATAAGCCCTGCTGACTTGTTGATGGGACTTATTGAAGAATCAGGATATTGACCATCCGTTACCACAATGTCATACGGCATTGCCGCAAACTTGACCCGCGCATCTTCCAGAGTGGAAGCATACACAGGCTCAATGACATCAAGGTGGTCACAGAACCACATTTCCAACATATCCAACCAATCCTTGTTATCCTCAACAAGAAGAATCGATATTTTTTTATCTGCCATGTTGTAAAGAACTCCAATTAGAAATTGTATACTAAACTCAGTTATTTATTATACAATATAAAAATATTTAGTCAAATTTTATACTTACCGCACAATCGTGACCGTACGGATCTTTCAAAAATGAGTAGTTAGTAAAGCCACACTCCTTAACCAGCTCTTCAATATGTGTACGTTGAGTAATATCAAATTCTAAATACAATACCCCGTCTTTTTTCATAAAATCCTTTGCGCGAGATAGTACTTGTGTATGGAAGTAAAACCCCTCCTCTTTATCAAAAAATGAAAGCGGTGCTTCAGCGTGAAGTTCCTTCATTACCTCTTCTTTCATGCTTTGAGGTACATACGGTGGCACCGCAAATATCACGTCATATGTTCCCCCTGCTCCTTCCCAGGTATCTCCAGTAAGAACTCGCGCGCGAAGTTTTTTAATATTGTTTCTTATAATTGAATGTTCAATCCCTGGTTTTAACTTTGGATCAAGCTCGATGAAATCAACCGTCGCTTCAGGGATATTCCTCGCAACTGCAAGGCCAACATTTCCCGAACCAGCAAAGAGATCGAGCACTCGAAGCACAAAGAGGCGCTTCGTTCTCATAATGTCTTCTATCGCCTGCTTAACCCAAAACTCTGTTTCAGGGCGAGGAATCATTGGACGCAGTGATAAATCCACCTTTGCGCCAGCAAACACTATCTCGCCTAAAAGATATTCAAAAGCTTCACCATCAGTCATTCTCTTTACGTCTTCAAGAAGTTCTGGGGTTTCGATTCCTTTGTACTTTTCTTTACGCAGACGCGCAACTTTATCTTCAAATTTCATATGACTTTTATACTAGGATACTACCACACCTTTGCTGAATAGCTCGTAAACAAAGGAGTCTCCTTACTGGTTTCTATACGTAGATCTCTTGCGCCCACCAACTTCCATTGTGACACCAGTTGAGCTACGTAGACACTTGGATCGATGAATGACCCCTTCCAACCCCTCGTCTCTGCAGCAGTTTTAAAATGTGTATCAACGAGCGGGTAATGCGTACAGCCATACAAAATATGCGTTGCGCCGACAGATATCACAGCATCTATACTTTCATTAATGGATATTTCTATAGCCCCAGAATCTTGTGTCTCAATTTCTCCAGCGAGGCCAGAAGGAACATGTGTTGAGACTGTGATTCCTTTCATATTTAAAATGCTCTGATACAGCCCGGAAGCAATTGTTGTATGTGTTGCAAGAATTAACACATGTGAACTATGTTCAAATGGAATCAAATTCACCGCATCAATCATGTCGATATACTGTTCCTTCGGAATACCACTTTCTTGTAAAAGCTTTTCTGTTGTATTCACGGACATACTATTACAGGCACTAACAAAATGAGTGACACCTTTTGATTGTAATTGTTGTAGTATCTCACTCACGAAAAGTGCTATCTCGGACTCACGGCGATTACCGTATGGCGCTCGAGCACAATCTCCAAAATACAGAATGTCTGCATCGGTTACTTTGCGGAGTTCTTGTAATACTGAAAACCCGCCGACACCAGAATCAAAAATACCTAAAAGAGGTGTTTGTTCTTTCATTTAGCCGCGCACTCTTTGTACTACTCGCACGGTCGACTTCTCACATTTCTCACCACAAAATCCTGGACCTTCTGCTGACATGCAGTTGTTGCAGATAAGAAACAGCATATTACATTCTGCGTTGGCGCAATTTTGGTACTGTTCATTAGGAGCATCGCATCGTTTACACTTTCCAACAATCTCTCTGTTTCCACCAAAATTCATCACAAGACGATCATCAAACGTAAAGAGTGTTCCTTTAAAATGCCCTTCTGGATATTTCTCCATGTATGAATGCATGCCGCCATCTAATTGATGCACATCTTTAAATCCTTTATGAAGGAGGTATGCTGACATCTTTTCACAACGAACACCACCGGTACAAACAGTAACAATTTTCTTTCCCTCTTCCACTTTCAGGTCTTCAACTATTTTTGGAAGTTCACGTGAAGCGTCCATGCCGGGATCGATTGAATTTGCAAAATGCCCAGACTCAAACTCATATGAGTTGCGCATATCCACCACTACGAAATCTTCCTTGTTTTCATAGAGCGCATGAAGTTCATCTGGAGACATGTACGGAGCAGTTTGCACACGTGGATCAATCTCTTTTCCAAAGCGTGTTCCTACTATCTCATTACGAACCTTAATCATGCATCGAGGAAATGAAGCTCCGTTCCCAACACTACGTTTAATCTGCATATCAGAAAATCGAACGTCAGTAAGAAGCTCAAGAAGAAAGGCTTCAGTATTTTCTACTGTTCCTTCAAGAGTTGAATTAATACCCTCTTCAGCGATAATTGTTCGTCCTTTAAGTTGATACTTATCACATAGCGCTCGATATAAACCCATAAGTTCTTTTGGGTTTTCAATAGTTACGTATTTATAGAAAAGTAATACCTGATACGACATAGTTGTATATATGTTCGATTCTAACAGAAAAGACTCTTCTTTAAAAATGCGCAAACATGTATATGAAGGCAAGAAAAAATAGTACAGAAACTATACGCATAGAAACAAATGAAATCACAACAAGAAACCACAAAGGAAAAGGTGTAATAACATATCCAATACTTATGATAATTAATTTCGGAACAAGAAAAATAAACACCCATTGATTGATAAGTGAGAAGCCTTTAAGCCAATCCATAAGTGCCGCAAGTCCAAAGAAGAAAAAGATACAGAAGACTTTTATACCTGAAGCAACAACACCAATTGATTCCTTAGGAAGAGAAAACATAAACAGCTATAGTAGCACATGAAAATACCGCAAAGAATACTTTTTGATTGTGGTACACTCAAGTACATTATTTCTTCAATTTTCAGATTATCTTTCCGCTATGGCTCAATCGTTCTCAACAAAAAAGTACTTTTCAAAAATTTTTTCACATACACTGGTCTCAGAACTTATAGCAAATCATGGGGCGCAAGCCTTCTTTGAAATAAACGATCAGACTCCACGAAAACTTGCCGTACAATTGATGGAAGACTCAATTAAATCCCTCGAGACAGCGACACGTCTTGAAGTATTAAAAGATCTTTCATACATCTCATCGATTACAAGTCCGCATACTGCTTCGCTTGGGAAAAAACTTTTTAAAGAAGAGGTTGGTACAGACTTTGAGCCAGAAATTGAATGCACAAGTGACCACGATGTTGTTCTCTATCTTTTCCTCCGTCACGAAACAATTGCAGACAAGCTCGCCTTTCTTTTTCCATTCTATGCCTCAAAGAGTTATATTTCTTATGAAGCAAAAAATATTGGAAAAGTTGAATCAGAAACAAAGTTAACTGAGTTGTCGCGCGAATTTACACGTCTAGCCAATAAAGATGACAATGCAACAGAGCAAGAAATGGAACACCTCTACCTAGAAAACATTCTCTATATTGAATCAAAGTTCCAAGGGTCATACGATGTAGAGAGTAAACTAGATGCGACAACAGGAGAGATAACAAGAAAACATGTGACTCGAAAAATTGAGAAAGTTCGCATCGCATACCTACCTGAAGAGGAAATGGTTCTTATTGCTGGAAATGTTTCCAAACCACAGAAGATGATTTTTATGGACACCTTCCTTCGAATTGTTTGCGCAAGCGGATATGAAGAAAAAGTAGAACAATTTGATTTTACCCCCCTTAAAAACCTAACGCTAGATTTTACGCAATACAATAAAGGCACTCCTTTTATTAAAGCAAGTATAAGCTCCGTCACCATTTCATACGCTGAGGGTAAAAAGAAGCTTCGACTCATGCTTCCTGGAACGCGCGAACATAGCGGCATGCAAGCGCTCTCTGAAACGCTCGCTGAACTTGGACTTGAATCACGGTGGAGTTCTTTTGATATTATTAACATGTCGTTTAAGTTCATGTTCCAAAATAAAGAAAAACAAGATAAAGCTGTAAATGTTACGTGTTCAATTTCTGCAGTAAAAGCCTCGTTATGTCCACTGTTCGAATATGAACGCTACACGAAGCAAATTCTAAAGAATGCAGGGGTTTATAAAGGCTTTGTGCTGCTTGAAAAGTAGAAAACAATTCTTGTGTGTAAGGCTTAGATATGGTATTATACGCACACTCTAAAAAAGAGTTGATTTAGCGGAGTAGAGTAGAGGTAACTCACGAGGCTCATAACCTCGGGACACCAGTTCGATTCTGGTCTCCGCAACAAGTAAAACTACGTGACATGGTTTAAGGTTTAAGCGCCGCCCACGTAGTTGTAGGCGGCGCTTAAACTATTGAAATAAGAATATGTCAGTGTAGCTCAGTTGGTTAGAGCGTGGGACTCATAAGCCCAAGGTCGGTGGATCGTTCCCACCCACTGACACCCGTAGTAGACGGATTCTAGCTTTTTGCTAGAATGGATGAGACAAATAAATAGCGGTTAAATATGCGGTCGTAGCTCAGCTGGTTAGAGCACCGCCCTGTCACGGCGGGGGTCGTGGGTTCAAATCCCATCGACCGCGCAAAAAGAAAAAGCAATGGAAGATTCCATTGCTTTTTCTTTTGTAAAGTAGAACAGCTTAAAGAAAACAAGTATACTGGAAACATATGTTTGAATCCTCCCCGCAAGAATCAGGTCCAGTTGCTGAACCATTACCACCACAAACAACTCTTGAATCTATTGAGCAACAATCTCACCTTGATGCAACAACTCTCATGAAAGAGAAAAATTGTTACTTTGTTCACATGATGCAAGTAACTAAAGCTCTTGATGTTTCTGAAAATAACAAATCAGTAGATACGAACAAACTTACCAATGCCGATAAATTAGATATTTTATACGCAGCACAGCCAACTCTTTCCACTAGTACATTACGCCCACACACCCAAGACGGAACATTTCAAGGAGGGTTTGGTGTCATTTTCTCACAAGGTAAAATTGTTTCAGCTAGTCGAGGTGATAACGGAACAATAGCAATCTCACTTTCAGAAAGAAGAATTGGTGGAGGTAATCAAAACTCGAAAGAAGAAATAGACAAAGCTATTGATCGACCACATGGCGGTTATGGGAAGTCATACAATGAAATAGTACTTAAAGAACCAGAAGTTGCAGGCGGATTTATGAAAATTGACGGAGAATCACTGCAAAAAAGAATAAGGTTTGAAGAGGAAGTTAGAGAGTACGGACACGGACAGAGAGATGTTGTTGAAAAAGTTGGAACTCTTGATCTTTCGAACGAAAAAAATGGTTCAATATTTGATACTCCTTTTTCAGTGTTGCTCGAGATGGAAAAGCGCGGACCTGTTTTCTTTATGAACGAAAATAATGAAATGCTCCAAGTTACTCATATTGATGAAAAAACAAGAAAGGTGCGTTTTTCTACACGTCCAATTACCCCAAGTGACATTGCAGAAGTCTATGGTGAACATAAAATTAACAAGTACACAAAACAAGAAATGTTAGACAGGGTCTCAGGTAATGGAATCACTCTTTCCTAATGATTAAAAGACTTCAAGATAATCTTGAAGTCTTTTTCTTTTACCGAATCACTTTCAGTTCTCTAAACACTGATTCGTAGAGGTTAAATGCTCGCTTAGCTTCACGTTCAGTTAACTGGAAATCTGATCCTTCATGAGCAATTCTATTTCGTATCCCATGAGCGTCCCACGCTAATTGTACTGTTTTGAAGTTTGATACCTTGAGCATATCCGCCACAGTCTCCCCTGCATATCCTTTGTCTCGCAACACATGAGCGAGCATATTATCTGCTTCAAGGATTCCTATTCTCCATAACGCTTCACTAGTGCTACTCATATACCCTTGTACGATTGCGAATCGAGGATGATCTTCAAAATCATTAACGGTAGGTGGGGCAGCTGGTGCTTCTTCGTGAATTGGAAGACCAGGAATTCCTGCCACAAGCACATCATCAAGGTGAGTATCCTTAATAACATGAGCTTCTTCATGTCCATGATGATCTCCATGACTAAAGTGATGCTCGTAATGATGTAAGCCTTCAAGGAAGGTTAGGAACCATCTAAACACCACATACACAAATACCAGGACCATCGCCACAGCTAAAATAGAAAGGAGGTCTGTGAAAAGTGAAAGCACTGGATTCTGTACCGAAAAATGAAGACCGCTTGTCGCACCATTAATATCAAAAGATGGAATCTGCGTAGTATTAGTTGCATCAAGTGGATACGTATCCATGTTATCCAGAATGCCGTCACCGTCAGTGTCTGTTTTGTAAATATCAGACCCTATAAAACCTTCTACTTTATCGCTCACTCCATCACCATCTGTATCAAGAGTACGAGCGGAAATGGTTCCATCAAGGGGTGCTTCATCACGACCGTCTAACACAAGATCTCCATCGCTATCACTATTAAGAGGGTCAGTTCCTTGATTAAGCTCTTGCCCATCAAACACACCATCCCTGTCTGAATCTCCGCTATTTTTATCCATACCGTGAGCAAGTTCATAGCTATTAGGTACTCCGTCCTTATCAGAATCTTTTGGACCTATTCCAAACAAATCGCGCACATGATCAGTAAACGTATAATCAGCCTGGAAACGTTCCTTTAACTGTGCATCAGTAAGATTACTCGCATCATACGGACTACTGTCAGTAACGTCTGGTTGTCCATCTTTATCTGAATCAGGAAGGTTAATACCAAAAGATTCAAGCATTCTTTGCCACAAAGATACATGAATATCCGCCTGCGGAACTACAGCGTCTTTCTGTGCAAGATAGTCCGTAAACCATCCACGATCACGCAACCCATCAAATTCTCGATAGGTGTGTTCAACTAAATATTCATCTGGGTTTTTCCTTAAGAGGACGAAGAGCCACACGTACTTAATCCAAAGAAGTACATCATATATACGATTGAAAAGGTAGTCGATAGAAATCGATTGCATGGACAATAAGTGGTGCTAATTACTACTGTATAATACCACGAAACAGATAGGTCTTTTGTGTATGAAGGTAAAAACTATTCAAAACTTATGCTTGAGAAATCTTTTCAAAGTCCCTTCCAATACTGAAAAGTGTAGACTCTCCAAAATGTGGAGCAATGAGCTGAAGAGAAAGAGGTAACTCAACACCGTCTTTTGCTTTCGTAGTTCCAGAAGGAAGCGAGATGGCGGGCACTCCAACAATATTAATTGGAACAGTAAATATATCCGCTAAATACATAGCAAGCGGATCGTGAGATTTTTCCCCTATCTTGAAAGCAGGTATTGGGGAGGTTGGCATAGCGATTGCATCAACATCTTTAAACACAGCGGCAAACTCTTCGCGTAACATTGCGCGCACGATATTTGCTTTATTATAGTACGCATCATAATATCCCGATGAAAGCACGTACGTTCCGAGCAAAATTCTACGACGCACCTCGTCTCCTAATCCATCTGTTCGTGTTTTAAAGTACGCACCAAGCATAGAGTTTGAAGCGTTCTCATCTTTAAGTGAGAGCCCGTAGCGAATACCGTCATATCGAGACATGTTTGATGAAATTTCCGCAAACACCACAACATAGTACACAGAAAGAGCTTTTTCCAAATGCTCAAGTTGTATATCTACAATCTCGTACCCATTACTTTTCAATTTTTCTAGAGATGCGTTGAAATTTTCAAGAACTTCAGGATCAATTCCTTCACGTTCGACGAATGATCGAGGTACACCAATTTTTTTCCTCTGGTTTGCTGCAACAGTAGGAATATCTTTCACTGATGTCGCATCCAAGTCGTCCGCTCCTTTAATAATATTAAATACCGCTTCAACGTCATCGACACATGTAGCAAATGGTCCAATCTGATCAAGCGATGAGCCCATAGCCATTAATCCATATCGAGAGACCGCTCCGTATGTTGGCTTAAGTCCTACAATTCCACAAAATGATGCTGGCTGACGGATTGAACCTCCAGTATCAGATCCAAGCGACACAGAAACTCCACCATATGCAACAACCGCAGCTGATCCACCTGATGATCCACCTGCAACGCGTGTGATGTCAGCCGGATTTTTTGTTACTCCAAATGCAGAATTTTCAGTTGACCCTCCCATGGCAAACTCATCCATGTTAGCTCTTCCAAGTAAAATAGCTCCCGCTTCTTTTAATTTCTTTACAACAGTAGCATCATACACCGCAGCGTAATCGGCAAGAATCTTTGAAGCAGCGGTAGCACGCTCCCCTTTAACAACAATATTGTCTTTAAGAACAATCGGAACACCTGTGAGCGCTGTCGCTGTGCCGTCCTTCAACATGTTCTCAGCGCGTGCAATTTGGCTTTCGATAAGATCATTTGAGTACATACCCAAAATAGCGTGAATGCTTTCGTCTTTTTCACTTATTGTTTTGTGCGCATCCTCAACAAGACTGGTAACAGTAATAGTTCCATTCTTCAACTCTTCTTGAATTTGCTGTAATGTTTTTTGCATACCAGATTTCTACTTAAGCACTTGTTCAACCTTTACATACCCATCTTCACTCTCTGGCGACTCTTGCATAATAGCTTCTGTATTTGAACCAGGGAGATGGGTAATAACATCCTCACGCAAAATATTATAATGTGTCTCTTTTGCTGGTGAAGTTGTTCCTCCAACTTCATTTATCTCGGATACATAGCCCAAAATAGCCTGCATATCATGGAGCATTTTCTCTTTTTCTTCTTCCTTGATTGAAATCCTCGCGAGCTGCGAAAGATTGTCTAATTCCTCTAAAGTAAATGACATAGTGCGATTATATCATATTCAGAAGGTCCTGTTCCTCTATGACAGGTGTACCCAACTTTTCAGCATCAACCCTTTTACTTCCGCCATTTTCTCCTGCCAAAAGATATGACGTTTTACTTGAAACACTAGCAGATACTTTTCCTCCATTCTTCTCTATCAATTCCTTTGCTTCGTCTCGAGAAAGCGACGGGAGTGTTCCTGTGATAACAAAAGTTTTATTAAAGAGCTTCCCATCTACCACACTCTTCTCAGAAACAACTGTGAGGTGTGGCGACAATCGTGATATCAGTTTTTGATTAGCCTGATCTTTAAAATAAGAAACAAGTGCATCTGCAACCTTTTCACCAACACCTTCTACGTGAGAAAGTTCTTCCACTTCTTTGATGCGCAACTCCTCAAGTGAATTGAAATGCTTTGCAATATCTTTTGCTGTTTGTTCACCAACGTGACGAATACCAAGTGAATATAGCAATCGGTGGAGTGATACAGTGCGTGACCCTTGTATAGAAGCAATAATATTATCAGCTGATTTTTCTCCAAATCCTTCTAATCCATCAATATCCTCCTTTTTAAGCTCATAGATTGATGCTGCGTCAGTAATAAGTCCAATATCATGAAATGTCTCAATAATTTTTTCACCCAAACCTTCAATACCCATTCCTTTTTTACTAGCAAAATGGATAAGACTCTCAAGGTGTTGTGCTGGACACTCCTTATTAAGACAATAAAGTGCAGCTGAAAGTTCTTTTCCTATCGAAACTCTTGAGAGAGCTGAACCACACTCTGGACAAGATTTTGGCATAGTGAATACCTTAGTATTTTGGGGGCGCAATTCTGTAACCACGTCGAATATTTCTGGAATAACATCTCCCGCTTTCCGCAGAAGCACCGTGTCACCTATTCTCACATCCAATCTTTCTATTTCATCAGCATTGTGAAGTGTAGCTCGAGCAACCGTTGACCCAGCCAACGATACAGGTTCCAATTCAGCAACTGGTGTTACTGCTCCAGTGCGACCAACCTGACACGTAATAGAAAGAAGTTTAGTTGAAACTTCTTGTGCCGGAAATTTGTATGCAATACCAGCTCGAGGAGACTTTGCTGTATATCCAAGCGTATCCCATAACGCTCTTTCATTTACTTTAACAACTAATCCATCGATGCCATAATCTTCTGTTTCTCGTTTATGAATCCACATATCATAAAATGTCTGCACCTCCTTAAGAGTAGAACAAACCTTTCTATCTTTGTTAACTAAAAAACCAAAACGATCAAGTGTTATAAGTTCTTCTTCTTGAGTCCTGTAGTTTCCGCCTTCTATGTCGTAGGCATAAATTTGAATATTTCTTGTGGCAACAATTTTTGGATCAAGTTGACGAAGTGTGCCGGCAGCTAAGTTTCGGGTATTAGCATATAGAGGCAAATCTTCTTTCTCTCGAGCTATGTTTATTTTGACTAGGTCTTTTTTCTTCATCCACGCTTCTCCAATTACAGTAAAAGAAACTTTCTCTGGTAGAACAAGTGGGATCGACTTAACAGTTTTAATGTTTTCAGTAATATCTTCTCCAACTTCCCCATTTCCGCGAGTAGCTGCGCGGATGAATACTCCATCAACATACGTAAGAATAACTTTCAGTCCATCAATCTTCATCTCAGCAACATATGTTGGCAATTGCTTTACTTCAGCTTTCTTAAGCAATGTAGTGTTTCGCTCTTCCCACGCAAGTAATTCTTCATACGAAAAAGCGTTATCGAAACTCCATTGTTTTATTTCATGTGCAACTTTTACAAATTTTGGAAGTGGGTCACCTCCAACTCTGTGTGTTGGAGAAAGCGGCGTATCAAATTCTGGATAGCTCTTTTCTAAAGAGCTAAGCTCTCGCATTAAACTATCGTACGCTTCGTCTGAAATCTTTGGAGCATCATGTACATGATAGAGAATACGATGCCCTTCTAGAACGGCTCGCAGTTCTTCTATTCGACGCAAAGCTTTCTCCTTATTCATATACGGATTCTAACATAAAACACTTGTAAAATATAGCTTATTTATACTAACCTCAATAGCCTACTACTGTATCGCACTCTCAGAGGTACTAACAATCGCTCGTTCAATTGGATACGCGTACACAGAACCACATGAAGCAAACCCACGAGAAATAATCTGTCTGTAGGTAGGTGTTTTATTAACAAGTACAGTAGCGCATCGATACTCCCCTCCACCTAAATCCATACGCATATTAAAGGTAGAAGTTTGCCCAGTGTCAGTATTCCCCGCAGAATCAATACGTGAAAAAGGGGTAATAGCATAGTTACTAACCGAACTATCGAAAATACTCGATGCAGCGCACTTTATGTCATTTAAGGAAAGAGAACTTAAACCACCCGCTACACGCTGTACGTTTATTTTATCCAGCACCATTTGACTTGTTACTAGATTATTATATTGAAAGATACCAAGACCTGTTTCTTGATCGTAATACTGATCATCTATTGCCGTAGCACACATGAGTCCATTATCAGCAGCGTAGTAAGCAATTTGACTCAAGCGAGAGAGTCTAGAAAAATATAGCTCCTTACTAAGAATAATAGAGATGCTCGTAGCAATAGTTAGAATAATAACGCACACAATAAGAGTCAGTGGGAGGACAAACCCCTTAGCACGTGTATCTATTATTTTCTTAAGAGTAAATAGTTTCATGTTCGTTATGCTCGTGCGTGGAGAAAATCTACAATCTTAACCTGATGTAGATATCCGTTCTGACGCTTAAAGGTTATTGTAACCGTAACACGAAGATCGTCATTATAATTTTGGTCTGGACCGGTAAATGTTGGTATTGAAGTAATAGACACAGCTCGACTAAAATTAGTTAATGTGTACCCTGGCCCGCTCCCGTGGGCTCCTGTACAAACATAAATACTAGTTGCGTCTTCTAGAGAGAGGGTATTGCAACCTGCTTGATTACTTACATACTTCGTTGGATCAAAATCTTCATTAGCTGTCATATCAATGAAATCATATGCACATCCCGTAGGGTTATCTACCTCGTAACATGACGCACCTTGAGCATTAGAAGCTAATCGTGCACGAAACACTCGCCAAGCCGCTTGAGCTGAAGTTTCTGCATTAATAGGTGTACATGCAGCTGTGGTGGATTGAATGCAGCGTATATACACAGAGTCTTGCTGGTGACGTAAAAGTTCTATTGCCTCCTGTGCGAGATATGTTGCAATAAGAGTGTCCTTTGTAAGTCGTGCATACGTTGAAGCGTTCGATGCAACAGTAAGCGGACCAAGAATTACCATCGTAATGATCATTGTAGACACAAGTGTTTCAACAAGTGTAAAGCCGCGCATAGATCGTGCTTGTTTTTTGAAAAGGAAATTGAAAAATATCATAGGTTAATTGTCTAGAGCACGAGATGATCCACTTGTTTGAACACTAAAGGTTACAGCGGGGATCGTCTTCTTTCTTGGAATTGTCACCCCTGATATAACCATAGTAATAAGTGGCTGATTATTGTCAGAAGCGCCAGCATAGTCAGCTGTTCCGGTTGTACTATGTAATCCATCACCATAAAAAGAAAGTGTTGTTATATTCACATCACTTGAGGTGATCTGAAATGTTCTCACTGTCCCACCATATGGATACTCATTTTTATATAAAATCCCATTTGAAAGATAATATGCCACGCGGTCGAGGTTAAGGTTTGTTGTACCGTTCAAAGCAACGGTTGGCCTAAAGATAAGCACAGTACCCCCACTTGGGTAGTCACATCCTTTTCTAAGAGTTGTCATAGGAGTTGGGATGGCAGTGTCACAATAAAAACGTGAACCATACCGTATGTCACGTATGATCACTTCTGTTGCCAAGTTTACTCCATCAAGAATAGATTGTGTTTGTTCTAGTCGAGTGTTTACGACCTGTGCTGAAAAAAGTGCCCCTGTGGCAATGGTCATAACACTAATAAAAATTGCCATCGTAACAAGTAGTTCGATAAGAGTAAACCCGCGAAGTGAAGATTTGTTTCTGTGTATCATGGTGTAAGGTTGTCGCATCTACCGATATCATTTCTAATCATACCTGAACTAAATATTTGAACATTTCTAATATGCCCTAATAGAGGAGCTCGTGGAGAAAAGAGTTCAATACACGCCGCTCCATAACTGGTCGTAGTTGCATTGTTAATATAAATTGAAGGTACTGGGTTTGGTCGAGTGAAAGACACCGTAAGAGATTCAACGGCTGGAACATTTGATTCATTGCAAGTAAAAGGAAAACCTGTTCCAACACAGAGCCTATTAACAAAATACCTATCAGGAAGTTTTGTTGTTGTCTTTGTTTCATTGAAAGGAACACCGTCCTCAAAAAGACTATTTCCTATTGCAATACCATATGGCTTCGGAATACTAGCATCTACTGTGTCACCAAAAAGAACAAGTTGAGTCGATGAGGCTAAAGATATATACACACCATACCCACCGAGAGAACTATTGATTGAATCAATTGCGCTCCCTCGAACTTGAGCTTCACGAATGAGGAGTGAAGTTGTGTGGGAAACATTAGCAAGTGTTAATCGTACCGCTGTTTCTGGGTATTTACTCAAAAGAACCGCCGTGAGAGTAACAATAACTGCCATACTGATACTTAATTCAACAAGAGTAAAGCCGCGCAAAGGAAAAAATACTTTGGAGGATTTCATATTCATATAGTACCACTAAGCAAAGAGTGAAGCGATGGAAAAAATGCCTATATCTGTGAACAAAACAATAAGAAACGCAGCCACAATAAATGGCACAAAAGGAATTGCTGTATTCGTATTATGTTTCTTCCTTCTTTGGAGGTAAACGATAATACCGACCACAGCCCCTAACCATACAGAAATGAGAAGCACCGCGAGACCTTGTTCAATTCCAAAAAAAGCGCCGACGGCTAAGTATAAAAGAACATCTCCAAAACCAAGAGCTCGGCCCTTTGTAACTAACCAGATAATAAGAAATGGGAGTGCTACTACAAGTGGACCTAATAAGACTTCCACCCCTCCATAATGAACATATCTAATACCCAACATTACAATAGAAAGAAATGAGAAGAGCCCGAGAAAAACAACAGGTACATATGAATGCTTATAATCATATAACGCTATCACTCCCAAAGAAATAAGGATGAGGGTGTAGTAGAAAAGCCACCACATAGCAACAACAGGTGCTGAACCAGCCAACATAAAATGATAGACCATCATAAACACCACCCCAAAGCCGATTTCAATGATAAGTGTCTCTATTCCGTACGGGACTTTACAGTACTTACACTTTCCTTTAAGGAAGAGATAGGAAAGTACTGGTACCAAATCTGAAATGCGAAGTGCCTCTCCGCAGGAGAGGCACTTGCTACGTGACTGTATGATTGGGGCAACGTTAAGACGAGTAGCTACAACTTGAACAAAACTCCCTATCGCAGCACCGTATAAGAATGATAGAAAATAGAACACTACAAGAAACTAGTTAGTAAGGTCGTAGATACAGTTCGTGAGTGCACCAGTACATGTTGTTAAACCAGTGTCTGCAGGACCATTACCGAAGTCAGCAGAAGCTGATCCAGCTGGGTTTCCAGCATCGCCTGAACCAAAGTTACTTCGTACAACGGTACAAGCACTTGATGATGTACATACAGGAACCGCTGCACCTGACGTCGCATCTCCCATACATGGACGAGGACTACTTCCTGAAGCGGTTTGAACACCTCCACAGTCAGCGTCATCGTTTAATCCCTGGTTTCCAGCCTCAAGCTTTACACCAATATGGTATCCCATGTAATTAGCTGTTCCTGAATCGAGGAAAGCTGCGTACATGTATTTATCACGCCCAATAGTAGAAGTTGCTGCGTTTGAAGGCATGTTTGGAATATAACGAGGAACTAGGTCTTCGATGGCGCCAGGATATGTTCCTCCGTGGTCGTCAGCGTAAATACCAATTGCTGTCACAATTGAACGAAGGTCTGCAATCTTTTTTGCATCTCGTCCCTTCTTACGAGCTTCAGTAATTGGAGCTGCGATAACAGTTGATAGGAGACCAATGATTGCGATAACAACGAGAAGTTCAATCAACGTGAATCCTCTTAGACCCTTTTTTGTAAGTGTTTGTAGCATAATTTTTTTCTATCTTTGTAGATATCTTAAGTATAGTACCCTTCGTCTAAAGCGCAAGGAATACCGGTGCAAAAGTGAAGAATAGCTGTGGATAAAAGCTATGAAATAGAAGCAGAAAGTGAGTACATCGGAAGAAGCACAGATGACACAAGAACTCCAACACCCAAACCAAGACCTACAATCATAGCTGGTTCAATCAATCCAATAACATTATCGATAGCTGTGTCGAGCTCTCGTTTATAGAACGTAGCAAGGTTCTTGAGGATATATCCAAGCTCTCCTGTTTCTTCACCGATACGAACCATTTGCACAAGAATATTCGGAACGAGCGGCTCTTCGTATAAAGCCTTTGAAAAGGCAACTCCAGATTGTACTTTTGCTGATACTCGTTTAAGTAAATCTTTATATACCACGTTATCAACAACAGCTGAGGTGATATCGATAGATCTCACGATAGGAACTCCACTAGAAAGCATAGTATTCATATTGTCTGCAAGTCGTGTAAGGAAAATTCTTTGATAGAGATTTTTAAACACGGGAGTTTTTGTTTTAATCTCATCCATCTTGCGTGTCCCTTCTTCTGTTTGTATCCATCGATAAAAAAGCCAACCTCCAATAATCATTACAGGAAACACAATAATCCAGTACTTTACGAATATCTCAGAAGTTCCAAGTACAATTTTTGTAATCATTGGTAGTTCAGCTCCCTGATCCGCAAACATCGCTGCCATTTTTGGAATAACGAACACGAACATACCAACCATAATCACAATAAATGTCCCCACCACGAACATTGGATATGTAAGTGCCTTCTTTACCTTCTGACGCAATTCATAATCACGATCGAGATAATCAGCTAAGTACAAGAATGATTCATTAAGCTTTCCACTCTCTTCTCCAGCTTTCACCATGTTCACATAAAAAGGAGAGAATAGTTCTGGACGCTTAGAGAGCGCATCAGAAAGAGAAACACCAGATTCAATATCATCCGCCACACCAGTAAGCTGCCGCTGAAGTTCTTTGTTATCATTCTCAGCAGCAAGTAGACGAAAAGCTTTTAAAGCTGACACTCCGGCTTCAAAGAGTGTTGCAATCTGTCGAGAGAAAATAACAACATCTTTTGGTTTAATCTTTGCCTTGAAGAAAGAGAAGTTGAGGTTTACATCTTTACTTTTGTCTTTAATACTTACAACGCTCAATCCTCGCTTTTGAAGAAGCACTATTGCTGCGTCCTGTGAAGAAGCTTCTATTTCAGCTTCTGTTTTTGTTCCCTCTTGATTAATTGCTGTGTAGTGAAAAATCATAGTTATAGTAGACGTTCAAATATATTTGTTCGTCGAGCAAAAGACATGGCATCATCTTTTGTTACATCTCCGCGACGAACAAGCTCAGCAAGATTACGATCAAGGTCTATCATGCCGTCTTGTGACCCAGTCTCGATAAGTACGTCAATTTCATGCGTTCTTCGTTCTCGAATAAGATTTGATATTGCTGGTGTATTAAGAAGAAGTTCAAATGCAGGAATAAGTCCACCAGATACGCGTGGAACAAGGCGTTGTGAAAGAATACCAATAAGCGATGAAGCAAGCTGCAAACGAATCTGATCTTGCTGATCAGCTGGGAACGTATCAATAATACGATCAACAGTTTGTGCAGCTGAGTTTGCGTGAAGTGTTGAAAGTACGAGGTGTCCTGTTTCAGCAGCAGTAACTGCAGCCGAAATAGTTTCTTTATCTCGCATCTCACCAATCATAATTACATCAGCATCCTGACGGAACACGTGTGTAAGGGCTGTGTGGAAATCTTTTGTATCAACACCAACTTCACGTTGCTCAATAAGAGACTTATCCTGATCAAAACGAAATTCAATGGGGTCTTCAATGGTTACAATGTGACGCTTTGCTTCACTGTTAATGAGTCCTATCATAGAAGCAAGCGTCGTTGATTTACCTTGCCCAACAGGTCCCACCACAAGAAAGAATCCTTGGCGTTCACGAGCAATCTGAATAATCTGTTCTGGTAAATTAAGTTCAGAAATACTTTTTACTTTAGTAACAAGACGAAGGGCGATAGAAATAACTCCACGCTGAAACGAGGCGTTCCCACGAAGTCGATATTCTTTTGCATATTCATATGAAAAATCGATTTCTTGATTTACAACAAACGAAGTAAGTGCTTTTTCACCAACCATTACACGCAAAAATCCAAGCGTATCTTCTGCGGTAAGTTCTCGTTTACGAGTAAGTGGAATCAAATCACGATTAACACGAAGTGTAGGAAAAGAACCCACTGTCATATGCAGATCAGACCCCCCTTCTTTTACCAGCGACATAATAAGGTCTGCGAGCTCCGTTTCGTAGTTCATAGTTGAAGTATAGCAGTGTATGTAAAGCAAACAATTGTATAACTCACAGAAAGTAGATTTCTATGATTATAGTTCGTTAATTTCGGTAAATGGAATAAGTCCTTTGATTGACTTTATAATCGCATCTTCTTTCATCGTCATCATTCCATGAGAGCGAGCGAGCTTCCATATCTCTTCTTCGCCCTTACTATGAAGAACAGCCTCTTGAACATCGTCAGTGAATGTTAGCACCTCAAACACAGGAACACGTCCTTTCATTCCTGTTGGATGTGTTGCATCTGCCTTTGCTTGGTGAAGTGGTTTATCTAGTGGTAATAATTTTCTAAATTCTTCTGGCATATCCTTAAACTGCTCTTGAATCATTGTCCTCATGCTGTCATTCTCTGGAATCTCTTCTGCGCACCCTTCTGCAATTTGACGCGATAGACGCTGACCAATCGTTGCGATAATAGTTGGAGCAATAAGATATGGTTCAATACCCATATCCATAAGACGCGTAACAACACCAATAGCTGTGTTGGTGTGAATTGTAGAGAACACCAAGTGACCAGTAAGAGCAGCCTGAATAGCAAGACCCGCAGTTTCCGCATCTCGAATTTCTCCCACCATGATTACGTCAGGATCTTGACGCAAAATAGAACGAAGACCTGAAGCAAACGTATAGCCAATTTCTGGGAACACCTGAGATTGGTTCATAGAAGGAACGTTATATTCAATTGGATCCTCAAGAGACACCACATTTCTGTGCTCACGATCCAGTTCGTTCAACATCGCGTACAGTGTTGTTGTTTTTCCAGATCCTGTTGGACCAGAAATCAAAATAATTCCATATGGACGAGCAAGCGCTTCACGAATTGCTGTCATCTGGCGCTCATCAAATCCAAGCGTATCCACAGGGCGCACCCCCTTGTAACTATCAAGAATACGAATCACCACCTTTTCTCCATAGTACCCTGGGAATGTCGACACACGGTAGTCAATACTATGATCTCCTAATTTCGTACTAAAACGTCCGTCTTGAGGCTTTCGTTTTTCGTCAAGCTTAATTGAACAGAGAATCTTTACACGAGCAATAAGCATTGGATGCATCTTTACCGGAAGAGTGGTGATAGTTTCAAGTCGCCCATCCAATCTTACACGAGCTCGCACAGCTGTGCCAATATGTTCAATGTGAATGTCAGATGCACCGTTATCAATTGCATAGCGCAAAATAATACTAAACACTTCAGGAATAGTAAGTTTTGCAAGATCGTTATCTAAAATTTGTGATACGTCTGAAAGATCAATATCCTCTCCAAGGTTCTCAGCCCCCTTGTCAGGTTCATCTTTGGAAACATATGAAAGTTTCTCGTCACTAACTTTATCAGTAAGGGAAGCCTTTAAATCAGAGGGACTGGCACTAAGTCCAAAATGTTTCTTGTAAGCATCGTATGAAATCAAATATACCTTATACGCTTGATGATCTGTACCGAAAAGGAATTGAAGACTATCCAATACATTTCCATGTTCTGGATCCACAACTCCGACTAAAAGCACCCCTTCAACCATTTCTAGCGGTACTGCGAGGAATTGCTTTGACTGAACAACATTAATATAACGAGTGAGTTCTTTATCTTCCGCGATTTCCTTCCCGTAAATAGGAAGTCCATACAGCACGGATCGCACCTGCATAATGTCTTCCCCTGTGATTTGTTTTGCTTTTAGTAAATCATCAACGAGAACATCGTCACGCACCGAAATATCAGACTCAATGTCCTTTGCTTCAAGTTCTGTTAACTTATTTTGACTAACGAAGAGGTCGAGTAGAAGCATATGGTACGAACGGGTCTACGCGACCACGTGTATCGTTAGTTGAGATGGTTTCTGAAAAGTCACGGAGCTGTCGCACAAGCGCAGAGTCCATGAAGTTCGCATCTGTGAATGAAATACGATCCTGATTTACGACTTTAAGGAAAAGTACAAAATTCTGTCCGAGTAATTGCTCGTTGATTTTAGTTTCAGAAACAGACGCTGAACCTTCGCTGAAACTTGTATACAGATAATATGCTCCAAATAGGAAAAGGAGGAGAATTGCTGCTTCGATGATAACTGTTTTCTTTTGTACGAAAAATGATTGCATATACGTGAATTATTTTATGAAGTAGGTCTCAAGCTTTACCTGGTATGAAGTAGGATCACTCTCACGCTCAGGGGCTGCAAAGTTCACTGTTTGTATTGAGAAAAGTCGCAAACTCTTTTCAAATGTATCCATAAGAACCTTAAATTGTGGGTATGTTGTCTTAACAGTAAATGAAATACCTGCCGATCCACGACCGTTCGTTGTTGATGGGCCGTCTGAGTATGCAAGTTCATTAAATGGAATTCCTGCTTCTACAGAAATATTATACACCTCACTAAGTAGTCTCACTTTATCAATACTGTCAGGCACCATCACTTTCATTTTAGCTTTCTGTTCATCGGTAACACGAGAATACTGTGAGCGAAGTGTTTCTGCTTGCGTGAAAAGATTATCCGCTTGATTGAGGGTCTCATCATACTGACTCTTTAGTTCTCGAAGTGACTGGACACTTTCTGTTGGCTGCCACACACCACCCACACCCTTATAGAGTGGACCGATCAATAGATAATACACTGCGAATGTTCCAACGATGAGCAATAAGTTAAGGAGATTTTTTGACATAGTGGTATTACCTTCTTGGTGAGGTAGTTGTTCCAGTAGAAGTTCCTGTTACTGGCGTTGTTGTACCTGTAGTAGGAAGTATCGGCATAGTTGATGAACTTGTACCCATGATTGGAGACGTTGAAGCAACTCGCGCGGCTGCACCATCTGAAAGATTAATACCTTCAGGAAGAAGCCCTGCGATCAAGATAGGCATCTTAAGAGTAAACCCGATATTTCCTGTTTCGTTAGGCTGCAACCCTTCAACGACAATATCCTGTATGTATGTTGTGTATGGCTTACGCTTAAGTGTGTCCACTTGTTGAGCAATGCTCTTATAGTTAGGAGCAACACCGCCAAGCTGAAGAGCGTACCCTTTTGTCTGCGGGTTATATCGCAATTCAAAACGTTCATAAGTCACCTGATTTTCAATACTGTCTTCAACAATACGGAATGCAACGTTTGCTGATGGGTGCTCTTTAACCAACTGATTAATTATTTTAATCCGATTAGAGAGTTTACGCATGTCTTCAAGTGGAAGCGTTGCGAGACGTGATTCATAGTCCGCAAGTAATGCTTTCTTGGCATCAATTTGAGATGAGAGGTAATACTGATACCCAAAAAGTCCTACAGCAATTAATACCGCAGCACCAAAGACTGCCATCAAAACAAGCTGAACTAGTGATTTACCATGCTCCCCTTCTCGTGCCATAAGACTCGATACTGCTGTTCCACCAAAAGAAGCCGCAGGAGTAGGTACAGGTAACGGAGCGTCTCCGTTTGGTGTGGTTTGTGATATCTCTGGTTTAAATGAAAACGGCATACGTGAGGTGGTGGTGAATCTTAGGGAATTAATTTCTTAAGCGCGCATCCAACAGCTACAGAGTATGATGGACCGATTCGCTCAATCATCTCATGAAGAAATGGCGGCACATCTACCTGTTCAAATGGTGTCGCAATTCTCCCTGGAATATGTACCGTCTCATTATATGATTCGATTACCCCCGGGAGACGAGCTCCGCCACCTGATAAAATTATCCCTTCAATAGTTTGATTATACTTTCTTTCGTACATAAGAGATAGACGTGCGACCTCTCCAAACAGTGGATAACTAGAAAGCTGCATCACATCTTTCACGTAAGGATTGGTTGCGTCTCCTTTATATCCAAATGTTCGCTTTGTTTCTTCTGCGGTATCAATTGGAATTGAAAGTGCTTTCGATAATTGAATAGTTCCGTCTTGTGAACCTCGACTTATTACATGCATGTCGAGCACGGTATTGTTATGAATAAGAGAAAGCGTCGTGTATTGTGCACCAATATCTACATAAAGAACCATTCCCGCACTTTTCGGAGACACACTACGCATCATAGAATACCCCTGAATCTCATATTCAACATTTGTCAGAGAAAGTTTCTTAATAACACGATCGTACATCGTAAGCGTCTCATTTTTCACCGCAGCCAATACCACGTTGATCATACGTTCGTTTGCACCAATGTTTACCGTTGTAGGAATGTGCCACCAATCCATCTGTACTTCTGATAATGGTATCGGAATATACTTACGGGCCTCAAATGGCATCATGCTACGAAGTTCGTTATCATCCACCTTAGGAACTTTTACAAGCGATACGAATGCAGCGGACGAATCAATAGAAACAACAGCATCTCGCGCAGTAATTTTTGCTTCCTTAATAACATCTTGTATCGCTTCAACAAGTTTTTCTTCACCCAAGTGAACTGCCTGTCCTGCAACCATGCCACCGTATGGACCAAGTGCTATCTCACCGTAGGTGTCGAGAATAATTTTTTCTTTCTCACGACGAAGTTGCACAACCTTAACGGAAGCACTTCCAATATCAAGTCCAATTGCTTGACCAACGTCTTCTTTTTTAAAGATGTTGAACATATACGTAGTATACACTCTTGTATCACAGAGATTATGTATACACTGAGAGATATGTGGATGGTAACTTCATTCTTTCAAATACTTTTTCCTCCGCAGTGCTTTGGTTGTAGTAAAAGCTCTACACCGCTTTGCGCTCGTTGCGTTCGACTTACAAGAAAATCTCTTTCATCTCCCTATCCATACATCACTTCTGTCTTTGATTTCAAAGACCCGCTCATCAAACGAGTCATTCACGCTAGCAAATACTATCACCGAAAAGATTTGCTACCACCTCTTGTTGCAGAGCTTGCACAAGAGATACAAAAGCTTCCAGATATTCATCTCTATACTCTTGTGCCTATCCCAATGCCACGTATACGAAAGCTCCTTCGTGGGTATAATCAGTCAGAGCTTATTGCACAACAACTCTCCACGCTTCTTTCTGTTCCTGTTTCAACCTCAATGCTCAGGCGTATCAAAACCCCGCTTCGCCAAGCAGTAACTAAAACAAAAACCGAACGAATGAAAAACCAACATGGAAGTTTTGGTATTGTTGATGGCGCACCCTCAACACACATCATTTTAATTGACGACGTAACAACCACTGGTGCAACGCTCGTTGAAGCGCGAAACATTCTTCTCAAAAACGGCACAAAATCTGTTCTCGCCTATACTCTTGCTCACTAAAAATAAAAACACCCGCAATGGGTGTTTTTATTGTTACCTACCTTTCTTTAGTTCTTCTGTCCTCCAAAAAGATTTCTGAAGAAATTCATCAACTTCTGATTTTCAAAACGAGGAGTCTGCACTGTTCCTGTAGCAGATGCTTCTGCTCGCACATCTTTACGCTCTTCCATGTATTCCTTTCGTTCCTCTTTAATGTCCTTACGAACTTCCTTTACAGTCGTCGTAGATCCATCTGGTTTTACAATCATCGGCTTCATGTTTCCAACAATTGCCTTAATCTTCACTTCGTATTCCGCCTGAAGTGCTTTCATTTTTATTTCCATTTCCTGACGAAGTGCTTTTACCTGTGCATCAATAGATGCATCTCCTGTTGTCATTACTGGCATAGCCATAGCAGGACGGGCTGCCGTTGCTTGAGCACTAGCTGTTACCGAAACCTCCTGAGCGCTTGCAAATGCAAGTGCTGAAAGTGCGAGAGTTGTTGTTATAAGTATTTTCTTCATATATAGATAATTAATTAGTAAGTGTCTTACTTCAGTATACCGCCACCCTAGGCGAGAAATATTTTGATGTTCACATCTATGGCTTCACGCCTCCCTGTGGAGGCATGATTGTTTCCTTTGTTTCGTCGTACAATCTAATAGCAACTACAAAAAGTTCTGATCCTTGTTTCTGAAGGAAGAAAACCAATGTATCACCCACTTCATATACCGGCCTATCTTTTCTTGTTCTATCAGAGACCATGAGTGTTACCTCATCTCCATTTTTAAGTTTAAGTTTATACACATTACCCTTCACCTCGAGAAGCGTCCCCGCGAGTGTAAGTGGTGGCGCACGTTTTTTAAGTTGCGTATGAATTGCTTCAATACCTGGAACCTTTTGTGTTTGCCCAAAGCGTGCAATTTTTGATTCCTTATCCGCAAGCAAAACAAGCGCGAAAAGAAACAGTGTAAAAAGTAATCCAAGTCCAAGTGTTGCTGCAACTGGCTTCATATATGCGAAGGCAAAGTGCCGCACCAGTACATGCAAAATGAGAAACACTGTCGTCACTAATACAATAAGCAGAAACGGTAGTGTGTAGATAATCTCAAACACTGTCCGCGGTCCAAATGAAAGTGCTTCAAACAATAAATGTTCACGAAGGAAGAACGCAACAAAACTTACCAAATACAAGAGCACTAAGAAAAGAGCAATTACGCCGAACACAATACCAAGCGTCATGAGTACAAAGTGCCACTTTGGTTTTTGTCGTATTGCTCCGCTTTCAATTTTCTTCAATATGAGATTGTGTATGTTGTTAATGGTATTCATGGATAGTTGTAGTTTCTAGTTTCACTAACTCGTACGCTTTTTTCTTCGCACGGTTAATACGTACACCGACTGACGATATAGGAATCTTGAGCACAAGAGAAATTTCTTTATATGAAAGCTCTTCGTAAAAATACAGCACAAGAATTTCTCTGTAGCTTTCAGGAAGTTTGATAAGCACCTGCTCAATATCTTTCTTCAAAACTTCCAAATCAATGTTTTCTTCTGTCTTGTCGTGATATGCAAAATATGGAACAAGAGCCTCAGGGTCAAACCATGAGAACGGAGTAGACTTTTTCTTCTTCAATACATTCAATGCTTCATTGTGAGCAATACGATATACCCACGAAGAAAATGTGTAACTCTCATCAAAGCTTTGAATATTAATGTAAGCCTTAACAAGGACATCCTGAAGAACATCTGTAACAGCGTCATCGTCATGCAAAAATCGCCCTAGATATCGTGTAAGCTTTGCTTCGTAACGATTCATAAGCTCACCAAAGGCTTCGGCATCGCCTTGCTTTACCTTTCGCACTATATCTATATCTGTATAGGTGACTGTCACTTCTTACATACTACAACAAAGAGACTTTTTTCTTACACTTTGAAATAAGATACTTTTTGCACCTGTACTAGCTTATGTAAGGGACGCCTTACCAACGGACACATTACTTAGCTTAATTACATTTGAAAAACTACCAATATGAATAAAAAGAAAATGGCAGCAATTGCCCTCATCCCGACACTTGGTGTCGCAGCCCTCGCGGGTTCAGTATTCGCAGCAAGTGAATCGACAACAACACCTTCTACCAATTCAGTATCGCGACCATTCAAGGATGGTCACGGCATGATGAACAACACCATCTTCACGCAGGACCTCGCTTTCGCACTTGGACTTACTGTTGCTGATGTACAAGCAAAGATTGACGCTGGACAAACTCCAGACCAAATCATCACAGCAACTGGTATTTCAAAAGACACTGTCATGGCAGCAATGAAAACTGCTCGCGACACGGCAATGAAAGCAAAGCTTGCTGAGAAAGTTGCAGCAGGAACAATCACTCAGGCACAGGCAGATGAAATGCTTACACGTATGACAGCTGCTCATGGCAAAGAAATGCGTGGACACAAAGGTGGGCTTGGAGACACTAAGCACACAGAAGCATTAGCTACTGCACTTGGTATGACAACGACAGATCTTCAAGCAGCACTTACTTCTGGTAAAACAATTGATGAAATAACTACATCTCTTGGTCTTACAAAAGAAGCAGTGATGGCAAAAATGGAAGCCTCTCGTCCTAAGGATGCAGATGGTAATCCCCTACGTCCGGCTCACGGACCACGCGGAGTAAAGACAACAACTTCTACTCAATAATACACAGAAGTTTCCTACAGTAAAAAGCACCTAGGATTAAGGTGCTTTTTACTGTGTGGACTAGTTTCTGTGAGCAATAGTATAGAAAGTGATAAAATAAACACATGAAAACAATAACTCCACATCTATGGTTTGACAAGGAAGCAAAAGAAGCGACAGCATTGTACGTGTCTCTTTTTAAGGATTCAGAGATTACTAACATCACCACTATTACTGGTACTCCATCAGGAGATTGCGATACTGTCAGTTTCAAACTCGCAGGACTTCCGTACATGGCAATAAGTGCTGGTCCATACTTTACAATCAATCCTTCAATATCTCTTTCTGTAAACTTTGACACTGAAGCAGAAATAGAAAAAGTATGGAACACCCTCGTCGAAGGTGGAAAAGTACTCATGGCATACGATACCTATCCGTGGGCAAAAAAATATGGATGGCTACAAGATAAGTACGGAGTATCGTGGCAGCTTTCAATGAGCGAGAATCCGCAAGATGAGCAAAAGATCATACCCTCTTTTATGTTCACTCAAGCGGTGGCAGGTAAGGCAAAAGAAGCAATTGCAGACTACACAAGTATTTTCCCAAACTCTTCCACTGACCTCGTTGTGGAATACGAAGAAGGTGACGGTGATACAGTTGGATTTATTAAACATGCTCGTTTTACTCTCAATGGCAGCTCCTTCATCGCTATGGATAGCTCAGCGGCGCATGAGTTCACGTTTAATGAAGGCATCTCTCTTATCGTTACCTGCGACACCCAAGAAGAAATTGACCACTACTGGGAGAAACTGTCTTTCGTTCCAGAATCAGAACAGTGTGGCTGGTGCAAAGACAAGTATGGAGTATCGTGGCAAATCGTTCCAAGCATCATGGATGAAGTGATGGCAAGCGGTGACACAGAAAAGATTGCACGAGTTACCCAAGCATTTCTTCAGATGAAAAAGTTTGATATTAAAAAACTGGAGGAAGCGGCTGAAGGGAAATAAGTAAGCAAATAAAAATACCCACCTAGGTGGGTATTTTTATTTGCGGTGATGATGAGTTAAGTGCCCATAGGGTCAATCACCATAAGGGTATTTTAGTATCTTTGGCATAGCTGATTCGAGGACACTAGGTCACGATTATCTGCTTGTAAAACCATCTAGTGAGGCAAACCTTTTGATTTTCTTGTCATAAACTTTTGAGCGGTAATAGAGCGCAATACCGCTAGTAATTAGAGATAAGACACAAAAGGCTATTGCGCTGAATAAAAGTACATTACTCGATTGTGTTGCATATGATGTCCAGAAACTCACTGCAGTAGAAAATGCTAGTGATGCTATAAGAAAAAATATCTCGTAATGTCTTAATTCGTTTCCTTGAACGAGTTCAATTTGAATGGACTCAGGCAGATTAACAACCACACTGGTATCTTTTTTACGACTTTTATCGACCTTTGATGTCTTTTTCATCTTAATTTATTATTCCGAAATATTAACCTCAGGTACCACCTCTTTGAGGTGTGCATTAGAAAATGCCGTTAGTGCAGTACGTGCATCTTTCAAATCCCCATCGGCGATAGCATTTGATGTCATTTCATTACGTGGAATAATAAGCTTAATTCCGCCTTTGAAATTGAAAACGAAACTGTCGACCTCTTCTACTCTGACAGCACTTGAAAGAGAAGGTATTTTTTCTGTAACTTTGCTTGGTGTTACAGTGGTCTCAGTTGGGATTACTTCGGTTGTTCCTTGTAACTCTGATAAAACCAATATTTCATTCTGCATCATTCCAGAGTATTCTGCTGACCTTACGAAATTTCTTGCTGCAGTATCTTTGGCTGCTGCTTCAATACCGTAGTCGTGTACTAAAAGGTTGCCGAGTGTCTGAACTTCTGGTAATTTCTTCCCTTTGAAGACTTCAACTAATTCACCGTAAAGTTGCGGAGCAACAAACGCTTTACGTATCGCTTGAACCTTTGATGATTCATCTCGTGGAAAGGCTATCTCTTTTCCTAGCGGAGACAGAGAGAGTTTTCCGCTTTCCTGGTTGATTAGACCGAATTGTTTAGCAGAGCTCACACGACCGATGAATGTTGAGTTGTTTACTGCTTTACCCATATGTGCTGCTACAGCGTCACTAGACACTCTATTCCCCCCTAGAGTATTTACGATACCGATAAATGTGATAACTTCCTCAAGATCATAGCGGGGGTATAACCTACTTCTTGTCTTTGTTTCCTTTTCTTTTGGTGTATTTTCCATATAAATTAGCTTTTAGTGTGATTAATGTGATTTGTGCCTCCTGACTGATATCGTACCAAATAAACAGAAGTAAAGTCAAGTATTTGTGCAATAACTTCTATGTGTTTTATAAAACTGTTATTTATCAAGTACTTTATGATAGTTATCCACACAGAAATTACTGATTAGAAATGGAATATAATACCTATTAGGCCATTGGTCGAATGCAGAATATGCAAACCTTCTAGCCTTATGGTAAAAGCGCGTTGGGATTATGAAAATCTTAACCAGGAGCAGGTCTTTAGAGCATCGGAGCGCGTAGAAGAACATAGCGTAAAAATACCCAGCAATGAAGCTGGATATTTTAGGACAGTGAGTCGTACCGATACCTAATTATTGTGCGGAGAATGTGAGATTCGAACTCACGGACCTAATAAAAGGTCGACGGTTTAGTAAACCGTTGGTTTAAACCACTCACCCAATTCTCCATATTGTTTTCTGTGCGGAGACGAGAGGATTCGAACCTCCGAGGGATTTAACTCCCTGCCTCTTTAGCAAAGAGGTACGTTAGACCACTCTGACACGTCTCCTAACGCCTTGTAAACTATGGTGTACCAAGTTTCCAAGTGATTTCTATACTACCATATTGAGGGTCTCTTCGCATCTGTAAAAACTGCACCAAAATGCGGAAAGTAGCCTCATTGGCCTGTCTGAAATATACTGTACTCTTATACGTCATACATTATATGAAAAGAACAAATATACAGAACATCGCGATTATTACATTTATCGCTATTTTAATTGGTACTGCAGGGTACCTCTTTTACGTGCGAAATGCTCCAGCTAAAATGAAGACGTACACAAACGCTACGTACGGTGTTTCTTTTGAATACCCAAAGGACTACCAACTTACTGAAACCGCGCTTACTGAAGGACAGAAAGGTACTATGGTAACTATCCTTGAAAAAGGAGCTGACGTTCCAGAAGCTGGTGAAGGACCAACATCTATCTCACTTGGATTCTATGAAGGCACAGCAACTGCTTCTGCGAAGGAAAATACCCTTGATGCGTGGATTAAAAATTCTCCAAACTCAAACTGGAAAATTGCAAAACAAACAACTCCTGGTGTAACTACAGTAGCCGATCAAAGTGCTCGACTCTACACATGGGATGGACTATACCTTGGTACAACTGTTGTAACTCTCCACAAAGGAAATGTACTCATGTTTTCAGTAACATATGACGGTGAAACAGATCTAGAAAAACGTGAAGCTTTCACAAAACTTATCGCAAGCCTTAAGCTAACAGAGCCAAACTCTACAGGAACTTCAACTGTTGGTGTGAGCTGGTAACACCTGTGTCACGCTGAAACGCAGCATGAAACAAGAGAGGAACGTTTACGGGTGTGGTATATACTAGGGGCATTATGATACGAAAAAATACAAGAGAGTTTATTGAGTTTGTTCGCGAGAAAGGAGTACTCGGACTCGCAGTAGGTATTATCATGGGAGGTGCAATTACTAAACTTGTGAATTCAATCGTAGAGAATCTTATCAATCCTTTCGTTGGAGCAATCACAGGAGCTGCAGGAAACTTAAGCGACATGTCCTACACTGTCCCCTACACAAGTATCATCTTTAAATGGGGAGCGTTCCTTTCTTCATTGATTGATTTCATCGCAATCGTAGCTGTTGTGTACTTTGTCTTCATGAAGACTCCGATTCTTTCAAAGCTTGATAAGAAGAAGGAAGAGTAATATTCATCACGTAGAAACAACAAAACCGTCACTTGCGTGACGGTTTTGTTTACTCTGGTATTGAGTATGAGACGAGTGATGTTTTTTAATCCATATCAGTCTCAATTTTTTTCATGATAGCGAGCACTTCGTCTGGATACGAAGGAAGCACGGTACCGTTATAGTAGTGTAGCTTCTCTCGTGTAGTGTTTCCGGCATAGTAACGCGCAGTCTTAGGGTTTCCACCTCCAAGGTTTTTACCGAGCGCTTCAATAGCCTGTTCGTAACTTGAAAAGTTACTTAGCTTACAAGATCCCCAACCGAATGGGTTATATCCACAAGCTGCTTTACCCCCAGATGATTCGCGAATTCCGATTGCAGGAAGAAGTCTCCAATCAAGACCGTACTTTTCAGCCACAAGAACGAATGTCATTCCTGTACCGTGAAGGGGCATTGAACGCTCCTTAAAGTATGTATTAATTGCATCTGCCTTCTGCTGTCGTAAATCTTCAACCGATATTTCTACCTTTGTTACAGGTGTCGTATCGAGTGAGCCAATATGTGAAGCTAGTGAGACACTCGGGATGGCCATAAATGGAACAAACGCGAGAATCTGGCTAACCTTATAAATGTTTTTGATCATAATTTCGGCAGTTGTGCTCTGCCAACAGTACGTGGTCTGGAAAAAGAAGTGGGTAAAAATAAATACCAAGCAAATATTTACTAATAAAAGACTATATTTACTCGGTATTGACTACTTCACTCTTATGTTGCAATTGTAGCATACCTGAAACGACTTGTCAAGTAAAATACAACGATTTTGCCCTATTTGTCAAAAAATAGTCTCTAAAAAGCCTTATTCTATAAGGATTTCTTGCCAAAGCACCCAAAAATGCTAGAATAGTCAAATATTGAATCTTTTGAAGAAATGAGACCAATATACCTTTGGCCCTATCGTCTATCGGTTAGGACGTATCCTTCTCAAGGATAAAAGCAGAGTTCGACTCTCTGTAGGGTCACAATACAAGAAAACCAGCCCCAAAGGCTGGTTTTCTTGTATTGTGAGCTCTTTCTACATATTTGATTTGTCTCCCGAAAAGGAATAGGCTAGAGAGGAAATCAGTTCCTACAAACAAACTTGGAGAAATACCATGAAAACCATAGTGGCAGCTACCCTCTCCGCCTTTCTGCACGTGGGTGCTTTAGCTCAACTGGACCAATCTGTCTACAGCGTTACAAACCTACTCGACGAAAAGAAAAGTCGGCTTGAGATCTGGAAACTCCACATACCAATGGATGTGGAAGTTGAGTATGAGCTTACCAAAGAGCCTTTTGACAAAAGGAGCACCCCTTTTGAAAAGCACGTACAACGAGAATACTTCAAAGAGATCCATCAGGCGGGACAACCCACCTACTTCAGGGAAAGACTTACTGAGGACCCCGATGAAATGCGGAATGGGCGGCGAAGCTACGGCTACATCGAAGAACGAGATGTCAAAACCCATGACGTAGTTAATAGCTTCCCTGTTTTTTACGAAGTGGCGGGAATAGCTGACTACAAACGTGCGACGTTCAAGATATACCTCCCTGATGGAATCGAGGAAGTTGTGACAAGAGATTTTTTGCGGGGTTTTTATTACCTCCCTTTCCAGGAACGTCGCGTCGTTAGCCAACGAGGCGTCGTTGTAAGTCACTTGCTCTACAAATACGAAAGAAAATAACAATAAGCGAACTACACACAAGCACCCCTTTCACAAGGGGTGCTTTATCATACAAACATGTTAGGATACATACATATGACAACTCCAACGACACCTTTCAGTAGAAAATGTCTCTTTTGTAAAATCGATTTAAACACTCGAAGTGGTTTCGAAACACGTGAGGATAAAGATACGATAAAGTATTGCAGTAGTAAGTGCCGAAAAGCTGATATTAGAAACTCTGGCAAAATGCAGCGTTCAAAAGCAAAGAGATAACTCTTACGGCTTTAGAAGCCATTGCTTCTCTTGGCGAACTAAAACCTTTCGAGGGTCATGTGTCTCTGCTAGGATCATTTTCACTGCGTATTCCATACGAACGCTTTGAGATCCTTTCATATACACAACATCTCCTTCTCGAAGGACCTGTACTAATTCCTTTCCTGCATCAATTGATGTATCGCACTGCATAATGTTTTCATCGAGCATTTTTCCATCGAGCGCTCCTTCTGCTATAGTTCGCGCGCGAATACCAACCGTGTACAGCTTGTGGGCAGATTTTGCTGCCTCAAGACCGATTTTATAGTGTTCGTCTCGTGTGAACTCACCAAGTTCAAGCATGTCTCCAAGTACGGCAATCTTTCTACCTTTAGTATCAATCTGTCCCAGTGTTGCAAGTCCATGTTCAACAGCCTTAGGAGAAGCGTTGTACGAGTCATCGATAATAATTGATCCGTTCATTCCTGGCAGGATTCGCATGCGCCCTTTTGGCTTATCTCCGTCACGAAGTGCAGCACATGCGATTTCAAGAGATACACCGAGTTCGCGAGCAACGGCAAGTGCGGGTAACGCAGAATAAACAGAAGATTTACCAACCACTTCTGGAAGCACAAGGTGGTGAGATGTTCCATCAATCATCACATCGGTTTCTGTTCCATCAAGTGGAGTACCGTACATACGAACATTGTTTGCTTTAATATCAGCCTGTTCATGAATACCTACCCCCACCTTTCGAGCCTCTGTCTTGGTAAGCAATGTTGCTGCGTCGTGATCGTCCGCGTTGTAAATAAAAAGACCAGACTCTTTAAGTGCAGATACAAGGTGTGCTTTTTCGGCAACTACGGCATCGCGGTCTTTGAAAAATTCGATATGTACTGGCACCTGTCCGAACTGAGTAACAACGGTGATGTCAGGTGTTAGCCAACTTGTAATTGCTTTAATATCCCCTGGTCTGTCTGCACCAATTTCAAGAATTAAGTGTGTTGGGTATTGTTTATTAAACGGAACAAGTAATCCACGTCCCAAAATCCCAGCCCAGCGTGCAGGACTACTCCATCCTGACTTCTCTCCTAAGATAGTAAGCGGTACTCCAAATTCACTATTTAAACTTTTCTCACTACGGCGTACATGAAAACTATCTTTCATCACCGCGTAGATGGCGTCTTTGGTTGAAGTCTTTCCAAGGTTTCCTGTCACTCCGATAATAAACGGTTTCTGGCGAGCTAGGATGAGCTTTGCCTCCCATGTAAGAAGTTTAATAATGAGAGGTTTAAAGAGGTCTTTCATGAGGGCGAATGAAGTTTTTGACGTTAGGTCAGTTAGTTATCGGTTAGTTATATTGCCTGCTAAGAATCTACTTATTATAACATGAGAGCGACACCGTAGGTGTCGCTCTCATGTATCTTCTATTACTTTGCAGCCATCAATTGCTGATGCTCTTCTGTGTTTAATTCACCACATTTCTTCCACTTCTTTCCCGATCCACACGGACATTCATCATTACGTCCAATCTTTTCTTTTGTAGTACTTGCGTCAACTCCTCCTTGATTAGGAATAACTGGTACGAAGTTCTGAGCTGCAGCTGCCTGTGCCTGCTGCTGTGCGAAAAATCCGTCTAGATTTTCTATAAAGAGGACGAGCTCTCCTCGAAGTGTTGCTTCGAGATTCTTGAAAGCTCGAAGGCCTTCTTTCTTGTATTCAACAAGCGGATCTCGTTGTCCGTATGCACGAAGGTTCACAGAACTACGAAGATGTTCCATAGAATCCAAATGTTCCATCCACAATGTATCAATAATCTGGAGCATCATAACACGCACGATATGGTGCACAGCTTCTTTCGAATACTTTTCTTCCTTAGCTTTAATAGTGTCAGCAAGTTCTGGTTTTTCTGCAACAAGTTCTGCAAAGATTTCTTCAACAATTCCCTCATCACCATAGAGAATCTTGCGACGCTTACTATAAATACTTGTACGCTGGTGGTTTAACACATCGTCATACTGAAGTGTGTGCTTTCGAGTATCAAAGTGGAATCCTTCAATCTTTTCCTGAGCTCCTTCAAGGGCGCGAGATACAAGCTTTGAAGCAACAGGCTCATCTTCTGGAATACCGAAACGTCCCATCATGTTTTTAATGTTTGATGAACCGAACACACGCATCAAATCATCTTCGAGTGACACAAAGAACTGTGTTTCTCCAACATCCCCCTGACGTCCTGAGCGACCACGAAGCTGATTGTCGATACGACGAGCTTCATGACGTTCTGTACCAATAACGTACAAACCTCCGTACGAAAGCACATCTTCTCGTTCTGAATCTGTAGCTGATGGACCTCCCAACTTGATGTCCACTCCACGACCCGCCATGTTTGTAGCAATAGTTACTGCACCTTTCTTTCCGGCTTCTGCAACAATTTCTCCTTCCTTCTCATGATTCTTCGCATTAAGAACAGCATGTGGCACACCTGCACGCTTAAGGTATTCTGAAATTTCTTCGTTCTTTTCAATTGAAATGGTACCAATAAGAACAGGCTGCCCTTTTTCGTGAAGTTCCTTCACCTTTTTAGTGAGTGCTTGCCACTTACCTTTTTCTGTTTGGAAAATATAATCCTCATGATCCTTACGTCTAATTTCGTTATGAGTTGGGACAGGTGTAACAACAAGACCATACACCTTATAGAATTCTTCCTTTGAAGTTTCTGCTGTTCCTGTCATTCCTGCAAGCTTTTCATAGAAACGGAAATAGTTCTGGAATGTGATGGAAGCAAGTGTACGTGACTCTTGTTCAATCTTTACTCCTTCTTTTGCTTCCACTGCCTGATGAAGACCATCTGACCAACGACGTCCTGGTTGCATGCGACCAGTGAACTCATCCACAATAACAACAGCACCATCACGTACTACGTATTCACGTTCACGAAGAAAGAGTGCTTTTGCTTTAACAGCTGTTTCTAGGTGGTGCACCTGCTTTACTCCTTCTATAGAGTAAATGTTTCCAATACCGAGTGCGCTTTCTGCTTTTGTGATACCCGCTTCTGTTAAAGAAATAGCTCGCTGCTTTTCATCTACCGTATAGTCGTCTCCTTCGATAAGATCATTAGCAATGTGTGAAAACTTTTTGTATAAATCACTTGATTCCTGAGCTGGCGCAGAAATAATGAGTGGTGTACGTGCTTCATCGATAAGGATTGAGTCGATTTCATCCACAATCGCATAATGGTGAGTGTGCTGTGCAATAGCTTCTTTACTATACCCAATATTGTCACGAAGGTAATCGAACCCAAATTCGTTGTTTGTTCCGTATGTAATGTCTGCCAAGTACGCTTCCTGACGATTACAACTCTTAAGGAAATCATATACCACTTTGTATGAACCAACTTCATCACGAATAGCGTCTTCTTCTGTTTGAACTTTCGCACTTGAGTCATACATGAATGATGTCTGGTGGTTGATTACTGAAACAGAAAGACCGAGCGCGTCATATACCTGCCCCATCCACACTGCATCACGACGTGAAAGATAATCATTCACAGTAACAATGTGCACACCACGTCCTGTGAGTGCATTCAAATACGCAGGAAGTGTTGCAACAAGGGTTTTACCTTCTCCTGTTCTCATTTCTGCAATGTGTCCACGGTGAAGAAGCATTCCTCCTATAACCTGTACACGATAGTGCATCATATGGAGCGTTCTTCGAGCACTTTCACGCACAAGAGCAAATGCTTCAGGAAGAACTTCATCAAGTACTTTCTTTTCAACACGCTTTAGTTCGTCACCCTTGAGACCAACAAGCTCTTTCATAACGCGAGCCTTAAGAGCAAGACCTCTATTCTTAAGAAGCTCATCAGTGAGTCCTTTTAATTCTTCTTCGTACGAAAATACCTTGTCAGCAACAGGTTGGAGAGATTTTATAAGCTTTTTTGACTCGTCTGGGAAAATAGACGCAATTCCTTTAGAAAATAGAGACATAAGGGTTACATTATAGCATATTTAGAGGCATTTTACCTTAATCAATTTATACAAATTATGTTAAATTTCAATTTCTAATTATGTGATACTTTTACTCCCAAACTGCTTCAGATACGCGAAGCTTAAGAATTTTTCGAAGAAGATCTAGTTGACCTACATCGCCTGAGAAAAATTCTGTAGCGACAAAGTAGATGAAATAGTTTTGGAGTAAAAACAAAAAACACTCCGTGGGAGTGGAGTGTTTTTTGCAAATCGCAAGCGATGACTATGCACGCTTTGCTGACTTCTTCTTTGCAACTTTCTTTGTAGCCTTCTTTGCTGCCTTCTTGACTGCCTTCTTTGCTACTTTCTTTGCTGCTTTCTTCTTTGCTGCCATAAAATTATTTTTATTATACAAATAAGAGAGTGTTTTGTAATTTGTTTTATGATCACGACCATGATCACTACTCTCTGATGTAAGTATGACACTCATACACATACGCACAAGAGAAAAAAAATTTTTATGTGTGGATAACTCAAACTATTTTTTAAATAAAAAAAATTAAAAATAATTTTAAAAAATAAAAAGAAAATAGTTGTATCTTTGTACATGCAAACGCGAAGATTTTGCAAAATAAATACATATACCACTACCTACATAAAGCGCTTACATATCAAGATAAAAGCGATGCTCATTGCATCGCTTTTATCTTTACCCTTTATTATTATTTATTTTTCTTCTCTGCTTCTTCTGTTTCAGTAACTCCTTTAGCGCCGTATGAATGTTTTTTAGCAACACATCTACATCCGTATGGTGAAATGTATTCTTTCACAAATTCTTCTCCGTAATCATACACAATCTCATCTCCCTCTTTAATATTTTTAATTGCTGATATAAACACTCTTCCTTTTTTAATATCACTTTCAGCATTCGCTGCTTCTTCACAAGCGTGATTACAATAACGAGCAATGTTCCACCTGACCTGTCCGTTGATTGTTTTATTACGATTAATTTCGAAAAGATACTGATTCGTTGTTATCTTATCTGATTCCTCTTTATTTAAAATAATTCCAATATACTCGATAATCATCTCCCCTTTCTTGATATTCTCTCCTGCAAAGAGTCCTAACCCTGCAAGCCCTCTTTTAACCTTAACCGCTTTAAAGTGATGATCTGGTAGATTCTTAGTATTTGGTGACACTTTTTCAATCACCTTCTTCTTTGATACAGATGCTTTCTTTAAAATCTTTGACTGTTTGTCTAACTTCTTTCCAACTGCTTTCGTAGCCGTCTTGCTTTTCTTTGTCATAATGCATGAAAGCATACTATATATATGTGCCTATGAGCAACATAAAAAAAGAAACCCCGCATAGTGCGAGGCCTCGAATTCAGAACATTCAATTTGGAGCCAGACCGAGATCGAGGAGAACAACGTTTTTTTCACCGAAGTCATCTTTCACATTGCGATATCCGTCTTGCCAGCCACATTGCTCTCTAAAGAGACCGCGAATGAACTGACCAAATTGTGGACGAATATAGATTGTCATCGGGAAGAAAACAGCCCCGTAACGTTCCCAGGATTCGGGAATTTCTCCACGATGTGCCAACAGTCTGTCGAGAACGCAGGCGTTCGCAGCTCTCTCGATAACCTTGGCAGTTTGAAGCGCTTCAAAAAGTCCACGCCCTGTAATCAATCCGCCATCCTTTTGTTCCTGAGACTGATACAGGCAGCCCACACCGGAGTACCTTTCCTTATCCCACAGAACAAGACCGCGCCTGAAATGATCCGCCACCCTCATATCAGGAGGAGACGAGGGCAATGAATCACAGTTGATAATAATTGAAGACATTTGATGCTCCTTGAAACATAGTTGAAGAACGAGTATTATCCGTACACTACAATACTTATTAGTAATTGTCAAAAATAGCAGTATTCTAGTGTATTTTTATGATAGGATACATACTATATGAAACAAGTTCCAGAGCAATTAACTAAACCTTTTGATGCAGCTTCTGTAGAAGCCTCTTTATATGACATGTGGGAGAAGAGTGGGTATTTCAATCCAGATAACCTACCTGGTGATAGAAAAGAAGCCTACACCATCGTTTTACCTCCACCAAACGTAACTGGGGTACTTCACACGGGACATGCAATCATGCTTGGAATTCAAGACACTCTTATACGATACAAGCGCATGCAAGGATATAAAGCTTTGTGGCTCCCTGGGACAGATCATGCCGCAATTGCTACACAATCAACGGTTGAAAAGAAAATTTATAAAGAAGAAGGAAAATCTCGACATGATCTTGGGCGCGAAGAGATGCTTAGACGTATTAATGAGTTCGCACTTGAAAGCCAAAAAACAATACTCGCGCAAACACGTTCTATGGGAGCTTCCCTTGATTGGTCACGGCTTGCTTTTACCTTAGATGACAAGCGTAACCTTGCAGTACGTACGATGTTCAAGAAAATGTACGATGACGGACTTATTTATCGTGGACAACGTATCGTGAACTGGGATCCAAAAGGTCAAACAACTATTAGTGATGATGAAACCGTAGCAGAAGAACGAAAAGGAACACTCTATACTTTTAAATACAGTAAAGACTTCCCTATTGCTATTTCTTCAACACGACCTGAAACAAAAGTTGGAGACGTGGCAGTTGCTGTTCATCCTGATGATGAACGATACAAGGAATATGTAGGGAAGGAATACTCAATGATGTTTGCTGGATGTCCTATTACCATCAAAGTGATAGCTGACACTGCTGTTGAAAAAGACTTTGGGACAGGCGCTCTTGGAGTAACACCAGCGCACAGCGCGATCGACTGGGACATTAAAGAACGACATGGACTACCTTCACGACAGGTTATCAATGAATACGCAAAGATGTTCGGACTTGAAAATGAAGAGTTAAATGGTAAGAAAGTTACCGAAGCGCGTGAATATATCGTGGAGTGGCTTCGTACAGAAGGCCTTCTTACGAATGAAGAGGAAGTAACACAAAATATTCCAACAGCAGAACGAACTGGTGGCGTTATTGAGCCACTACCTAAGCTTCAATGGTTCGTTGCAGTAAATAAAACATTCAATCATTTTGGAAAAGAAACAACGCTCAAGAATCTTATGATTCAGGCAGTTGAAAGCAAAGAGACTTCAATCATCCCTGATAGATTTGAAAAGGTGTACTTCCATTGGATCGAAAACTTGCGTGACTGGTGTATTAGCCGTCAGATTTGGTATGGGCACCGAATCCCAGTTTGGTACAAGGGTGATGAAGTTCATTGTGGAACAGAAGCTCCAACAGGAGAAGGTTGGGTACAAGATGAAGACACGCTTGATACATGGTTCTCTTCTGGTATGTGGACCTTCTCAGCACTGGGCTGGCCAGAACAAACAGAAGATATGAAGCTGTATCACCCTACTTCACTGCTTGAGACAGGCCCAGATATTATTTTCTTCTGGGTTGCTCGTATGATTCTCTTCTCAACCTACGCGCTTAATGAGGTTCCTTTTAAACACGTATACCTTCATGGACTTGTTCGAGATGCGCAAGGGCGCAAAATGAGTAAGTCTTTAGGAAACGCACTTGACCCTCGTGAGCTTTCACTTAAATACGGAACCGACTCATTGCGTATGGCACTTCTTGTAGGGAACGGACCTGGAAATGATCTTAAGCTTAGTGAAGACAAGATAAAAGCATACAAGCTTTTCTCAAACAAAATATGGAACGCGACACGGTTTGTTCTTGATAGAACAGCTGACCTGGAATCCCCTGCTCCACTTACAGCTGAGGACACAGCGCTTTACGATGCTTGGAGAGTGGTACAGGCCGATATAACTTCGGATCTAGAGAATTACCGTCTTCATCTTGCGTCGGAGAAAATATATGACTACTTCTGGAAAACTTTTTGTGATCAGATTATTGAAACACATAAGGTTCGTATCGCGGAAGATAAAGATAAGACGAGCGCACAAACACTTCTTATAAAACTTCTTCGCGAACAACTTATTGTTCTTCATCCGTTCATGCCGTTTATCACGGAGGAACTTTGGAAGTACGTCAAAGATGATACAGACAATCTCTTGATGGTAACTCATTGGTAGCTCTCGTTTCCCTTCATTGATTTCGCACAGTATGACTGTCTGTGTATAACTTTTCATATATATTGACAGCGATAGTTGTATACTGCACTCATACACCCCTAACAAATTTTATTATGCTTAAAGAAAAGAAATCATTTTTCGAGCGATTGGCTGGCTCGATAAGCGTTGATGACGAAGATGAGATTGACTTCATCCCTGAAGAAGAGGATGAGGATGAAGTAGTCCCTATCAAACACACAACACGAAGAGCGGAAGCTGCTTCACCAAAAGTTCGTTCACATGTTGCTCATATTGAAGAAGATGAGGATGACGCAGCTATGGAAGAAGGAGAGCTCTCAGTGGATGTATATCAGACATCAAACGAAATTATTATTGAAGCTATGGTTGCTGGTGTTAAGCCAGAAGATCTCCATCTTTCAATAACACGAGACATGGTAACTATTAAGGGTCGTCGAGATGGCAACACTCAAGTAACACATGATGATTACTTCTACAAAGAACTCTACTGGGGATCATTCACTCGTACAATCCTCCTTCCACACGAAGTAGAGATTGAAGAAGCTGAAGCTGTTGAGAAGCATGGACTCCTCATTATCCGCCTTCCAAAATTGGATAAGGCACGACAGGCAAAGCTTAAAGTTAAATCGATATAAGCAATATAAAATCCGCATCAAATGATGCGGATTTTATAATTACTTAGTCAGCTCCTTAATTATAAGAAGAATGACTACTAAGTGTAGTGTTTCCATATTTTTAAAGCAGTTGTGCTCTGCCAACAAGTGGTCTTGAAAAGAAGTTGGTGAAAACAAAAACCAAGCAAATATTATTAATAAAGGACTTACTCGGTCTCGACTACTTCACTCTTATAATTTAAATATAACAGACCATATTGAAATTGCAATACGGCAGGAACCACTTCATTTTCGGTCACAAGAGCACTCGCTTCGCTCGAGAAGCCCTCGCGACCCCTATTCGATTCCTGCACGAAAGCCAAGCAGTTGGCTTTCTCTCGGACACATTTCAAAAAACCCTTTTAGGTCTTTTTTGAAATGTGTCCTCGGCAGGAATCGAACCCACAATAACTCCTTAGGACGGAGCAGTTATATCCATTTAACTACGAGGACGTATAGCGATTCTAACACATTTTATCCACTGAGAAATATATGAAATAAGGGTATACTAGAAACTATGTCTGATCCAGATTTAACTAACCAGGAAAAACTTGAAGAGGTCTACCGTCTCACCCTTGAGAATAATCATATTCTTCACAAAATACAGAACCGTGACCGTATAACCATCATCTTGCGTATCGTTTACTGGCTAGCAATCCTTGGAGCTCTTGGAGGAGCATACTACTATGTTCGACCGTTTGTGGATTCTATTGCAGCAAGCAACTCACGAGCAGATGGAATTATTCACCAGTTTGAAAATCTCCGCTCACAGTTCCCAGAAACAAAGGCGTTCCAAGAATTCTTTAACCAGTTCAAACATAATAACGAGGCAAGCTCTACACCAGCACAAGGATAATCGTGCTTTTCTAGGCAGTTATTTTATGATAGTATGAAAGACATACATGCTTGGATAGCTCAGTTGGTAGAGCGCTTCCCTGAAGAGGAATAGGTCCCCAGTTCGAGCCTGGGTCCAAGCACCAAAAGAAAAACACCTACAATTTGTAGGTGTTTTTCTCTATATTCTATTACGCAGCAACTCCGAGAATCTTTGCCATTTGGTCTGGATTAAATCCAACCATAACATCATTCTCTATTTTGATAACTGGCACTCCGAGTTGTCCTGTAATTTCCACCATCTCCTTTCGCTTTTCCATATCTTCTGCAACGTTATAGTCCGTATATGGAATATTTTTTGCAGATAGCCATTCCTTTGCCATATGACAAAAATGACATGTTGGCGTACTGTAAATCTCAATTAATTTGTGTTCTGTAGTGTTTGTATCCATATGTTTCCAGTATATACCTAAAGGTACTGCGATTTCAACAGACTGAGTACAGTCTAAGAAATCGGGAGCATATCTTCGTTATTCTTTAGCAAAAAGCCCCTGTAAAAATACTTTCATATGCTCCCAGATGGTCATATCTGACTTTACTTCTGCAACAGAGCTCTTGTTTTCGTCATAAATAACAATGACACCTTCACCTTCCTTTACCACAGGATAGGTTGTTCTAACATATGTTTCAAATCCCCTTTGGGTACTCAAGGCTTCGTTTTTTTCCTCAGCTCTTGCAACCTTCTGTTCCAGATCCTGTCGCTCAGCCAAGGACTCTGCGCGAAGCTTACTTACTTCAATACGTTTATTATTTAACTCTACAATTGAGCGCAGCAATAGGATACACAAAAGGAACAATACAACAATAGTTACTCTCGAATAGAGTATTGACCGTATCTGATGCTTTTGTTGATATTCACGCATATATGGGTTAGTATAAGATATACTTTAACATACCTAACATAAAGAACTATGATTTTCACAGGAAAAAACAAGAAACTAGTTACTCGTATCTGGGCCTTCATTTCGATTCTAGCAATCGTTGGTATGGTAGGATTCTCACTCGTAGCACTTATTGCATAATAAGTTGTAGAAATAAAAAAGCGATGCTGATGCATCGCTTTTTTATTTCTCTGTCGGCTTCATCATATTAAGGAAGGTGTCATGAGAAATATGCACTCGGCCTTCACGCTCCATTCTGTCCTTTCCACGCTTTTGCTTTTCGCGTAATTTCATCTTTCGAGTAATATCTCCTCCGTACATATATCCTGTCACATCCTTCTTCATCGGCGCAATTGAACGAGACGCAACAATTTTCCCATGAACATAAGACTGGATCTTTACACGGAACAATTCTCGAGGAAGAATTTTTTCCAATTTTTCAACCACTTCTTCACTTTCTTCTCTTGCTCTATATTCAGGAATAACACGAGAGAAAGCAGATACTCGCTCTTCTGCAACATACACGTCTAGCCGTGTTACATAGGCATCTTTCATTTCCCCTTTTTCATACACTATCGAAGCATACCCACTTGATGCTGACTTTACTTCATTAAAGAAATTTCGCATAAGTTCACGAAGTGGCATATTGAGTGTTATTTTTACTCGGTCATGTCCCCAATCAGCAAGATCAGCTACCGTTGCTTCATGTGGTGGGAATAGTTGCATCAAAGGACTCACATAGTCATGTGGTGTGATAATCGTAAGAATAATCCAAGGCTCACGAACCGATGTATACATACCATGGTCTGGAAAATGAATCGGCGTATAGACCATTTCCACTTCTCCGTTTTTAAGTTTTACTTCATACGTAATAGAAGGAGTTGTAACAACAAGCTCTTGATCAAATTCACGTCGCAAACGTTCAGTTACAATTTCCAAGTGAAGCATTCCAAGGAATCCACATCGAAACCCACGCCCTAGAGCACCAGAGGATTCTTCTTCAAAGGTTAGTGAAGAATCTGAGAGCTTCAGTTTTGAAAGACTACTTCGGAGGTCATCAAACTCATCTTGAGATTCAGGATAAATAGAAGCAAACACAATTGGCACTGGTTCAGCATATCCTGGGAAAGCAGGGAGCGGCCGAGACTGTGTAGTGACAGTATCTCCGACACGCGCAATACCTGGTTCCTTAATACCTGTCACAATGTACCCAATCTCCCCTGCGCTGACGACGTCGGTTGGACGTTTTTCTGGAGAAAATCTTCCCACCTCTCGAATAATAAATTTATGGTTAGACTGTACGAACAAAAGCGTATCTCCTGCTTTCACGCTGCCATCCAAAACACGAGTATACAAAATAACACCCATGTGATTACTGTATTCAAAATCAAAAATAAGTGCACGAGTCTGATTACCTTCTGCATCTACGAATTCACTTTTTGGTTCTGGTACTCTTGTAATAATTTCTTCGATAAGCTCTTTTACACCTTCCCCTGTTTTTCCAGATACCGCTAGGATTTCTGATTCATCACAATGAAGGAGAGCTACAATTTCTTCCTTCACGTCTGTTACTCGCGCAAGCGGACTATCGATCTTAGTAATAACGGGAATAATGGTAAGTCCAGAGTTTTTTGCCATTTCAAGAGTCGTCAGTGTCTGAGCCTGTATACCTTGTGTAGAATCAACAAGAAGAAGTGTACCTTCTACCGCTTGAAGTGCGCGAGATACTTCATACGAGAAATCGATGTGCCCAGGAGTGTCAATAAGGTTGAGAATATATTCCTTCCCATCAGAGCTTTTCCAGCCCATACGCACTGGAGTCATTTTAATCGTAATACCACGCTCACGTTCGAGTTCCATCGAATCAAGGACCTGTTCCTTCATATGACGCTTATCCACCGTTGAGGTAACTTCAAGAAGTCGATCTGCAAGAGTCGATTTACCATGATCAATATGGGCAATGATAGAGAAGTTGCGAATATTCATACTTACTGAGAAAGCTTCTTCTTTCTACTATAAAAGAACCCAAGTAGCAAGAGATACACCACACTTAAGACCCATGAACTTATAACAAGTGAAAACATACCCTGACCCATCTTAACTGCCGTAATGAGGGTTATAACACCAACGCTTGACGCAATCAGGTTTGCATAAAAAAGACCCATAGTATCTTTCGATGCACTAAACGCACTCACAAAATATATATTGATAGCATACAGCGGCAAACTGAAAGCAAATAATCCTGCCATACTAGAAATCTCTTTCCCTCGAGTAACATCTCCGTACAAAATACGCACGATAGGATCTTTACAAATAATAATTACTGCTGCAGCGAGAACTGATATAGAAAAAATAGAAATAAGATTTATCTTAAGAATTTTTGTAAAATCCTTATGCTCACCCTGAGCGTGTTTATGTGCCAGCAAAGGAAGTGTTGCAGAAGCCGCACTCTGTACAACAACTTGTACGAATGCATCAATAATACGTTGTGCAAATAAATATACTGACAAGACACCAACCCCAATAGAGGTTGCCACAGCCACAAAAATTAAATCTCGCACTCTTGAAACCACTGTAGAGAGCGATCGAGGTACAGCAACTCTCATATGAGACATAACATGTACCCAACTAAACATAGCTAGTGACAATTTCATTCTTGCTTCATATAAAGTATATGACTGTACAGCAAAACTAAGAATTGCCCCAACTACCACACCGCAAACAATTCCAATTACTCCGTAGCGTGGATACAGGAGCGGAATGGAAGCAATAATGGTAAGAGTGTAGATGAGTGGCGCAATACTGTATAAAACAAATCTATGTTTAATCTGAGCAAGTGATGACACAAGCGCAGAAAGTCCGAGGAAAAGTGGCTGCACCATGAGAATAAGGGAACAGACAACAAAATAATGCCGCTGAAACTCATCAAATCCAGGAACAATATATGGAGCGAGGAATGGCAAACATGCTGCCGCCACCAAAGAAAATGCTATTAAACTAAATCCAAAAAAGAAAAAGAGTGAGTTAAACTTCTTAGTAATCTCCTCTTCATTTTCTTCTGCATGTTTAGTGATAAAAGGAACGACTGTTGCAGCCGATACTGCAGCAATTAATAAACCATAGACAAGATCAGGGATTCTAAACGCTGCATTATATACATCAAGCATTGGACCCACTCCTACAACTTGTGCAAGAAGACGGTCTCGAAAAATACCTAAGATAAGTGAGACTACACCGAAAAAAGCAAGAATTGCAGAGTTTCTAAGAATCATACGATATACCAATTATACCATGAGAAAACACCGCCCTTGTGGGACGGTGTTTTCATGTATTCTTTGTCTATAAGCCGAATTCTGTGTTTGTGTAGACATGTATCTAGGATGATAGTCACCCATCACCTCAAGCGACGCTCCTTTCAATTGCTCAAAAGGCACGGTCTTGCACACACGTATGTATTTAGCCGTTTCAGCCGAACTAAATCGGATCGTTTCTGTTCGCAACACGGTGGTCACCCACGACGGGCATTACCCGCTACGCTTATCATGTAAACATGATGATGTGTTCGGACTTTCCTCACGATATTGCTATCGCGCGTCTACCCAACAAAGAACCTACACATACTACAATGAAAAAACTATTCTGTATAGCTTATTCCCCTAGCACCACGTTCGTTCCAAGATATAATCCAAACTTCTCAGCAGAGCCTGCTTGGATCTCAAGTACATATTTTGCCTCTGGAGAATTAATAAACGTCTGTGGCGGAACTTGGTTAAAATATGATTCAGGTGTCGCACTATGTACAACATGAACCACAACACCATCCTTATTTATCCAAACAATATCAATTGGGAAAAGCATGTCTTTCATCCAAAATCCATATTTACCAGATTCCTCGAAAATGAAAAGCATTGCTTCATCTTCCTTAAGTCCCACTCTACCTGAAAGACCTTGCGCTCGTGAAGCTGGTGTATTCACCACCTCTGCGTATACTTTTCCTTTTGGAAGATTTATTTCCTTTCCGCTCCGTACAACCTTTTCAACCATTGCCGACTTACACACCTTTTGATATCCGCATGTGTATCCGTAAGCAAGAACAATAAGTGAAACAAGTACGACGACGATAATTCTAAGTTTATTTTTACGATTCAGAACAGTGAGTGTATTCATATGTGTAGTATATATAAAAATTGACTGATTACCTTAGGATAATCAGTCAATTTTTATGAGTTAGCTTTTTCGTCCAGCCTTTGCGCGATCACTTTCAGTAAGCAATTGCTTTCGAAGTCGAACTGATTTTGGAGTAACTTCCAAATACTCGTCGGCGTTCATGATTTCAAGCCCACGTTCAATTGAAATCTCCCACGCTGGAACAAGAACGATAGCTTCATCCGCACCGGAAGAACGCATGTTAGAAAGTGCCTTACCCTTTGTTGGGTTCACCATCATTTCTTCACCCTTTGAGGTGTTACCGATAACCATACCCTCGTACACTTCTGTTGTAGGGAGGATATAAATCACTCCACGATCCTGAAGGTTCCAAAGAGAGAACGCAAGAGACTTCCCTGCTGCCATAGATGTCATAGAACCAACAAGACGTCGCTGAATTGGGCCGGCGTACGGACCAAAACGCAGGTAACGCGCTGAAAGAATTCCAAGACCCTTCGTATCAATAACGAATTCTCCACGGTATCCGAGAAGCCCACGAGTAGGGATTTCTGCCTTAATACGATTTACACCGTGCTTTTCTGACATGTCAGTAATCATAGCTTTACGTCGTCCAAGTTTTTCCATTACTGTTCCAGCTGCTTCAACTGGTACGTCGATAACAAGCTCTTCATATGGCTCCTCTTTAACTCCATCTTTTTCATGGAAAATAACCTGAGGCTGTGACACCTGTAACTCGTATCCTTCACGACGCATTGTTTCGAGAAGTACGCCGATGTGGAGTTCACCACGTCCGTACACTAAATACTTATCAGTATCAAAATCTACCTTAAGTCCAACGTTAATTTCTAGTTCTTTTTCTAGGCGATCACGAATCTGGCGACCTGTCACAAACTTACCTTCTTTTCCAGCAAACGGAGAATCGTTAACAAGGAAGTTAAGAGCAATAGTTGGTTCATCAATATGAATCGCTTCCATTGGAGTCTGATCAGCATTTTTTACGAATGTTTCACCGATATAAATATCAGGGAATCCTGCAATCATCACAATGTCTCCAGCCTCTGCTGTCTGTGTGTCCATTTTCTGAATACCATTGAATGTAAAGATTTTTGTAATCTTACCTTTACGAGATTCACCTGTTGGTTTCTTAACCAGGATTTCTTCACCTACACGAGCAACTCCGTCGTACACGCGACACACCGCCATACGGCCAAGGAAGTTATCGTATGCGAGATTAAACACCTGCCCTACGAAAGGATTATTAATATCTCCAGTGGCACGTGGCACCTTTTCAATAATAGTATCGAGGAGTGGTGTAAGATCCTTACGCTCATCATCAAGTTCCTTCATAGCAACACCGTCACGTCCAATTGCGTACACTGTTGTAAAGTCTAGCTGGTCATCTTGTGCGCCAAGTTCCATAAATAGTTCGAATACTTCGTCGTGCACTTTCTTAGGATCAGCTGCAGGCTTATCAATCTTGTTAATAACAACGATTGGCTTAAGACCAAGTTCAAGTGACTTCTTCAATACGAAACGAGTCTGAGGCATTGGACCTTCCTGAGCATCCACAACAAGAAGCACACAGTCAATTGAACGAAGTACGCGCTCTACCTCACTTCCGAAGTCGGCGTGACCTGGAGTGTCTAGAATGTTAATCTTCACCCCCTTGTATGGAACAGATGTATTCTTCGCAGTAATAGTAATACCACGTTCTTTTTCCATCGGATTAGAGTCCATTGTCTGCCCTGCAACTCCAACTCCACACTGTTGCATAAGTGCGTCGGTAAGTGTGGTCTTTCCATGGTCCACGTGAGCGATGATAGCGATATTTCTGATTTCCTGTTGCATAAATGATATAAAAATCGGCCTTAAGCCGAAGCGGCTTGCGCCGATTACCTAACTAATTGATGTCAAATATAATACCACAAATTAGCCTATTGTGCTAGTCGTCGAATAGGTGTAGTATCTGAAGTGCTGGGGCATCAAAGTAGATTTTAGGGTTAACGCCCTCCGTACGCGCTGACACTCCATTACCATGGAATACAAGAAGCGATGCATGTGATCTGCTGCCTTAGCACCAAATACCCATTTGGTAGACAACATCTACCAAAAAGCAGCCACGTGTGGCTGCTTTTTTCTTTACTTAACCCCCAACTCTTTAAGGAAAGCTTTATCTGACGGTTTGCGCCCGAGAAAATTTGTAATCAATTTCATTTCATCTTCAGACGATCCTTTTTCTAAAACTTCTTTTCTCCATCGCATACCAACTTTTTCATTAGACAAGCCTTCCTTCTCAAATTCTGAAAATGCATCTTGTGCATATACGAGAGCCCACAGGTATGAATAATACCCTGCATCATACCCAACAAGGTGTCCGAACCCCGCAGGAAATAATGTTTCCTTTACTGGGAGTTCTAATCCTGTATACATTTTTACCATACTTCTATATGCCTCAGTTGCATCTTTAATTTTACCCATATGAAGATCCATGTCTAGTTTACCCATTAAAATCTGTCGCATAAAATGATATGCATTTTGGAACTTCTTTCCTGCAAGGATTTTTGTTCGCATTTCTTTAGGTAAAGGCTTTCCTGTTTTCACATGAGAAGAAAGCTTTTTTAACATTTCATCATTCCACACCCAGTTCTCCATAATCTGTGACGGCGTTTCAACGAAGTCCCACGCAACATTCGCACCACTCTGAGATTCATGTCGAGACGTTGATAGTGTCATATGAAGACCGTGACCGAATTCATGGAACAATGTTTCTACTTCGCGAATAGAAAGAAGTGAGAGATTTTTCTTTGAAGGTAACGGGAAGTTACACACAATCCCTGTAATAGGTGCTGTAAAGATTCCACTGTTAAAACCTTCTTCGTGAGCAATGGTTGTATCAACACACATAGCGTGACCGTATTTTCCTGTTCGTGGGAACAAATCGAAAAACATATATCCAATAAGAGAACTATCTTTATTCTGCACCTCGTACACTGTCACATCTTTATGCCATGTCTTTATATCTTTTTGTATAAACTTAATTCCGAACAATTTACCAAAATGCTTAAGCATGTGTTCCATAACAAATGAAAGTGGAAAATACTCGCGAATGACTTCTGGATCAATTTCATATAATTTCTTTTCCAGACTATTTCCAACGTACGCAGTATCATAGTGTTCTAATGTCTCAATACCAAGTGTTTTTGCGTGTGCACGAATTTCATCAACATCTTTCTTTGCTGGAACAATAAGCTTCTTAAGGAGCTCGTTCTGAAACTTTTCAGCTATTTCCCCTTTCTTTGCCATTCTATTTTCCGTTCTAAAATCTGCATGATGTGCATATCCTAAAATTTTTGAAATTTCAGCCCTAATAACAACTAACTCATTGATAAGCTTAAGGTTTTTCTTTCCACCTTTCTGTAAATTCTTCTTGGCAAGCTCTTCGCGTTTTGCACGGTTATGAGCGAATGCCATAAAAGGCCCGACATGAGGGTACTGCAACGTAACCATATACTTGCCAGACTTCTCATCTTTTGGAAGTGATTCAATAACTCGGGAAGAAACACCATCTAATTCTTCTTTAGTGCAAAGAATGTAATCACTATAGTCATTAATATTTTTTCTAAACTGCTCACCAAGCTTTGAAGATTTTTTAAGCAATACTTTCAATCTTTTCTGAACGGGAGCAGCTAAATCAAAGCCCATACGCTTATACTCTCGAATCGTTTCTTCAAGAAGTTTAATATCTTCTTTCTTTAGATTCTTTTTCTCATCTCTAAAATTCCCTTCATAATATTCAACGAGTGAAATATAAAGATCGCGATCATATTCAATATCAACCATTTGAGATGAAATCTCAATAAGTGTTTTAGAAACAGCAGTTCGAACTTCTTCTTTAGGAGAAACCTCACCTAGAAGTGCCGCCTTTCTCAACAATTCCCCATCTGGACCCTCTGAACGTTCAAGTGCATACAGAGTGTTTTCATATGTTCTGTGCTCTGGAAGAATTTCTTTTATTCTTTTATACGCAGCTTTCTTAAACAGAACCGCCTCTTTACCTGCTTTCTCTATCTGCTTTGGGGTCAAAGTGTGCCAATTAAAATCTTTCTGTGTGTACGGAGTTCTTTTCATATTTTTCTATTTTAGCATATTCCTGTATGCCTGACATTTTGAGTCATGTGAACCAGGAAGAAGATTGATACTCATTAAAAACTCTCCGACTATTTCCCCTCCTACGAATTTGAATTGTTTCTTAAAAAGTTTTAGCCATGCAGTTTTATCGTGTTTTAATTCTTTTGCATGCGTGTCCAACCAAGCCCTAAAACTTCCATACTCTTTTTGAATCTGTAGAATTTGTTGTGCATTATGGATGGTCGCATTAATCTTCAGACGATTACGGATAATGGAAGCATCTGTCATGAGACGCTGAAAATCTTTTTCGCTATACCCTGCAACTTTTTTAATACTAAAATGATGATACGCCTTTCTGAACCCTTGTTCTTTAACGAGAATAGTTCGCCATGAAAGTCCGGCCTGATTTATCTCCATAACTAAACGACAAAACAATTCACTGTCATCTTCTATTCGTACACCATAATGATTATCGTGATAGTTTTTATCAACATCAGCTGTATCAGTAAGTGTAGATACATACACGCAGTAAGGATGAACCATACGATTACACAACTCTAACCTCTTGCTCAGCAATAACATCCCCTTCAGCAAAAACAAATCTCGCCTCAATATGATTCCCTTCTAGAACTTTTGGTAACCAGAAGACGTCATCTGGCCACATAGTTTTGTACGGGATAGAATCTACTGCAAACCATTCTGGTTTCATTTCTTCTGTTTCAGCGATATCGCCCTCCCACACAGAAGCAATGTACACATGAACCAACTGATTCCACTCTTCTTTATGAGGGAATACGAACGTAAGCTCTGCATGCTTTTCTACAACATCGACAGTAACCCCAATCTCTTCCTTGGTCTCTCGTCTAACGGCATCTAAAATAGTTTCTCCCTGTTCTATCTTTCCACCAGTTCCGTTGTAACGCCCCGCCCCGAATCCACGCTTCTTCATAGCTAAACAGATATCAGTAACTATATCGTTATTCTTTTTAACCAAAAACAAAAGGGTTGTGTCTCTCATATACAACAGTATATCTAAAAAATAAAGACACGCACCCTACACACCTAAAATAGAATAGACCGCAATTCCAAAGGCAATAGTTACGTTAAGAGACTCTTTGGTTCCCTTCATAGGAATTTCAGCAATAACATTACATCTATCTAGAACTTCTTTTAGAACTCCGTCTACTTCAGATCCAATAACAAAAGCAATATTTTCTTTTCCTTCAACTTCTACAGATTTATAATCTACGGATGTCTCACTTTGCTCGATTGCTACACTATAAAACCCTTCACTCTCTAACCTCTCCAAAGCCTGAACAGTTGATTCAATGTATTCCCACGCAACAGTATCCTCAGCACCGAGCGCGACTTTCGCAAAATCTTTTCTTCGTAAACCTTTCTTGTCCAAAGGTGTGGGGGTTATGCCGCACAAAATAATCTTTTCAATGCCTACCGCGTTTGCAGTGCGGAAAATAGACCCCACATTGTAGACACTGCGAATATTATCAAGTACTGCAACTTTCATGCCCTTATGCTACCACGCGAATAGATTAAGCTCTCAATTTCCAGCCTGTTGTGAATATCCAAACACAAACACCAAGCGCAATTACAGAAAGAGAACCTAGGACTCCAACCCCCAGTAAAAGAGATGCTTCATGGTATCCAGTTAGTGCATAACGAATTCCATCAACAACGTAGAAGATTGGGTTGAAGTGAACAATAAACTGCCACTTCTCTGGGAGCATGGTGATTGAGTAGAAAGCGCCACCAAGGAATGAAAGTGGTGTAAGAATAAAGTTTGTTACGAAACCAAATTTCTCAAAATTATTATCCGCCCAAATTCCCGCTATCACACCGAGTAATCCGAACAGAACACTAGCAAGTAACACATAGCCCGCAAGAATCAGAGGATGAGCTAAATCGTTTACCCCAAAAGCTACAGCTACCAATGAGAGTGCAAGTGTAATCGCAATAGCTCGAGCGATTCCACCGAAGATAAGAGAAATAACCAACTCAGCATATGAAAGCGGAAGCGTTAGCATATCCTCAATTGTCTTTTGAAACTTCATAAAGAAAATTGAAAACGATGTTGCTGAAAAAACTGCCATAACAAGGTTCATAGTAAAGATACCCGGAAAGACGAAACTAATATATTTTATTCCTTGAATAAGTTCAATCTTACTTCCAATAACATACCCGAATACAAAGATATAGAGAGATGCTGTTATGAGCGGCGTTATAATTGCTTGACCTATTACTCGCTTTGTTCGCCCAACTTCACGACGAACTAGTGTGTAAAATCCAGTCCAATTAAATGTAGAGATATTTTTTTTCATATATGTTAAGCAATGTGCCCTACCGCCTCTAAATACACTTTTTCCAGACTCTTATCTTCAGTTAGTTTCTTGACACTGTCATCCATAAGAATCATTCCATCCTTAATAATAGCCACACGCTCACACAGCGCCTCCACCTCTTCCAGATAATGAGAAGTTAATACTAATGTTTTTCCACTAGCGTGAAGTTCTCTAAGAAATTTCCACAATGCCTGACGTGTCTCAACATCAACTCCCGCTGTAGGTTCATCTAAGATGAGAACATCGGGATCGTGCATCATCGCCTTAGCAAGTGTTGCTCGTCGCTTAAGTCCACCTGAAAGAAACTGAAACTTCTTATCTCGATGAGAGATAAGATCAAACTTCTTTAACATTTCCTCTCGACGTTCTTTCATTTCAGATCCGATGATTCCAAAAAACCCAGCTTGGTAATCAAGTATTTCATCAATGGTCTGAAATGCATCAATATTAAACTCTTGTGGAGAAAGTCCTACACTTGCTCGCGCCGCTCTGTAGTCAGTAACCACATCATGCCCCATAACAAGAATCTTTCCTTCTGTTGGTGAAGAAATACCAGTGATACAACTAATTGTTGTCGTTTTTCCTGCACCGTTTGGACCAAGTAGTCCAAAAAATTGTCCCTTTGGAATTTCCAGATTAATACCGTGAAGGATTTCTTTACCCCCTTTCTTATCTCTATATGTTTTCTTTAGGTTTTCTATAGCAATAGCATTTTTCATACGGTTGTAGTTTTTATGACGTAGTAGGGTGCATACTCATGTCACCAATAAATAATGATTTAGTAACCGGAACACCTTTCGCACGCAAAATATCATATGCAGTTACAGTATGGAAAAATAAATTAGCTGACGCAAATTCATCTACAAAATCTTTTCCAAGCATATGTGTTCCTTGGAACCACGGCAATGTAATTGCGCGAGTATCGGCATCAACAAAATCAGATACTGTAAATGATTCAACCACCGCAAGAGATTTGCTAATGCGTTCCTTCAAGTCTGCAATAGTTGTTTCGGTGTCTGTCATAGCCACCGGCTCCTTACCTGAAAGACGAGCTAAATTCTTGCGACCGTTATCAGTGGCGATCTGAATCTGTTTTGTAAAATCAAACATGTCTGGATATAACTTAGCACTAAGAAGTTCAGATTCTGGAATTCCTTTTTCCTTTGCATATACTTCGGCTGCGTCCAAAATACGAGAAAGCGTCATGAGAGTACGCTTCGTCGTTGTTAATAAAAGTTCGTATTTGTTGTTCATGCTATTTTAATAGTTAGTATGCTAAGTATAGCACAAGCTGCGGAGGCGGAGAGATTCGAACTCTCGAACAGGTTACCCCGTTGCTACCTTTCCAAGGTAGTGCACTAGACCACTATGCGACGCTTCCTTCTCTTATTTATGCATTAGAAATCTTAGCATACTCATGCTTCTTTTCAACGAAGAAATAGATAACCCCTCCAATAAGAGGAATCCCTACGATCAATACTATCCACCAATACTTATCTGCTTTTGCAGCGTCTACCGCCATCCACAGGATGAAAGAGATTCCTAAAATACAGATAATGTTTGCGATTGCGAATACAAGAACTCCGATAAAAATAGCAAGAGACATAATGAAAATGATTAATGTATACCTAGAAGTATACCACTAACCATTTTTGCGTCCGACGAGTCTTTCAACGCGTTCAGCAACTGGAGGATGTGTCATAAACATTTTTGTAATCCAAGAAACCTTCTCATGTTCTCGTAGTTCAGATTCATCGTTAACCCCTGACGGATCAGAGATAAAGAGGTGAGCAATTGCATTATGTTGTACACGCATTGGCTGATGAAAGTTAGCGATTTTCTGGAGAGCAGAAGCTAATCCTTCTGGGTATCGAGTAATCAATGCGCCTGTTGCATCAGCTAAGAATTCTCGCTCACGAGAAATTGCGAGTTTGATAATTGTTGCTGCAATCGGCGCTAAAATAATTGCAAAAATACCAAGCACTAAAAAGATTGGATTCTTCTTATCATCGCCCCCTCCTCCAAACATTGAAGCTCGAAGAGCAAAATCTGCAACAAAAGAAATAAGTCCAGCAAACACCACAACTACTGTACTTACTAACATGTCTCTATTTCCTATATGAGAAAGCTCGTGAGCAAGCACTCCTTCAAGTTCTGACTTATTAAGAAGTGGTAGAAGTCCTGTTGTAACCGCAACAACTGCTTTTTCTTTATTACGCCCTGTAGCAAAAGCGTTTGGTGCAGGATCATCGATAACATAGAGCGCAGGCATTGGGAGTCCTGCTGTTATACAAAGATTCTCCATAGTGTTCCAAAACTCTGGGTACTGATCTTTAGATTCAATACGAGTAGCGTTGGCCATTGAAAGCACCAGCTTGTCTGAAAACCAGTACGCTGAAATATTAAGGAAGATACTAATAAAGATGGCGATGTAAAGCAGATTTGGATTTCCATACAAGAAGGAAAGCGTAAACCCGATGACGATAATAAAGAGTAGGAACCCTGTTAAAAGGAACCATGTCTTTCTAATATTTGACGCCTGATGAGAATAGAGAGTAGCCATAATAGATAGAGATAACCAATAAACTAGTATCTGTAACTAATAGAGTAAGTTGGTATTTAGAATTTTACTTCAACAGGATTGCGAGCGGACTGATCTTCCGCTCCAAGTTCAAAGAATTCAGATTCCTGGAAACCAAACATCTTAGCAAAAATATTTGTAGGGACAGTCTGAACTTTTGTATTGTATTCAGTAACAACTCCGTTATAGAAACGGCGAGCAGCCTGAATTTTGTTCTCAGTGTCTGAAAGTTCATTCTGAAGAGCAATGAAATTCTGGTTTGACTTAAGATCAGGATAACTTTCCGCAAGTGCAAAGAATCCAGTAAGCGCGCCGCGCATAGCCATGTCAGCCTCTCCAGCGGTTGCTGGTGTATGTGCTTCCATTCCACGACTACGTGCCTGGATAACTTTCTCAAGTGTAGAACTTTCGAAATTTGTTGATCCTTTTACTGTGTTTACAAGGTTTGGAATAAGATCAAAACGACGCTTAAACTGAACCTCAATATCTGACCAAGCTTCCTTCACACGCATGCGCGCAGTAACAAGCCCGTTATAAATAGCAATAACGATGATAACGAGAACCGCAATAATACCAATTCCAATATATAGTGGTGACATAAATCTAAAGTAAATGTCTCCTAGCGTTCGGACGTATCTGTGTTCACGTCTAGGAGGTATATTCATAGTACAAAACCTGGGGCCTATGTCAAGGAAAGAAATTTGACTCCAATACCCCAGATGTGTTGAGATTTCTTGATTTACTCTTATCATAAAAAGGTTTTTCTGGTAGTATTAAAAGATGTCAACTTCAACAGATTACCTATCCGCCAAGCGTCACAGCCTAGCCCACGTGCTCCTTATGGCCGTAAAGCACCATTACCCTCACGCCCTCCCTACTATTGGCCCTGTTATTGAAAATGGTTTCTATTATGACTTCGATTTTGGAACATCTGGAAAGCCAGGGTTAGAGGATCTTGAGAAGATAGAAAAAACTATGCAGGAAGTCGTAGCGCAAAACCTAGCGTTTCGTCACGAAGAAGTCACAGCAGACCAAGCTCGAGGATATTTTGAAGTAAATCCTTACAAGAAAGAGCTCGTCGATGGACTTGAAAAAGATGGGAAAACTATCACTCTCTACTACACGGGAGATGATTTCTTTGATCTTTGTGTCGGAGGCCACACAGAAACTACAGGCGAGATTGCTACTGGAAGTTTCAAATTAGATAAAATTGCTGGAGCTTACTGGCGAGGAGATGAAAAAAACGCAATGCTTACTCGTATCTACGGATTGGCATTCGACACAAAAGAAGAGCTTGACGCCTACCTAATCCAACAAGAAGAAGCGAAGAAGCGAGATCACCGAATACTAGGTAAACAACTTAAACTTTTCACCTTTAGTGAGCTTGTTGGTCCTGGTCTTCCATTATGGACTCCACGAGGAACGATTATCCGTGAAGAGCTTAATGATTTTGTGTGGTCACTACGAAAGAAGCAAGGTTTCCAAAAAGTAACAATCCCTCATATCACCAAGAAAGATTTGTACGAGAAAAGTGGTCACTGGGCAAAATATGCCGAAGATCTTTTTAAGATTGATACTCGAGACGGTCATACGTTCTGCATGAAGCCGATGAACTGCCCACATCACGCACAAATATATGCAAGTGAAATGAGATCATACAGAGAACTCCCTCTTCGATTTTCAGAAACTACGATGGTATACCGCGACGAACAGTCAGGTGAACTCTCTGGTCTTGCTCGTGTTCTTTCTATTACTCAGGATGATGCTCACGTATTTTGTCGAGAGTCACAAATAGAAGAAGAAGTTGGTAAAGTGTGGGATATTATTTCAACATTTTATAGCACATTTGGATTTACTCTTATTCCGCGATTCTCTAGACGAGACCCTGCAACTCCAGAAAAATTCATGGGGACGGAAGAAACATGGAACAAAGCAGAAGGGGCAATTAAAAATACACTTGAAGCACGAGGCTCCACTAATTGGATAGACGGTTTGGGGGAGGCCGCATTTTACGGACCAAAGATAGACTTCATGGCGAAAGATTCTATTGGACGCACCTGGCAAGTTGCAACCATTCAGTTGGACTTCGTGCAGCCTTCAAACTTTGGACTTGAATTTGTTAATGAAGAAGGGAAACGTGAACAACCTGTCATGATTCACTGTGCAATCATGGGTTCAATCGAACGATTTATGTCTACACTTATTGAACATACAGCGGGTAACTTCCCTCTCTGGCTTTCACCTACTCAGATTTCTATTGTTCCAATTGCAGAAGCGCACCATGAATACGCAAAGAATGTACAAGCAACACTTCAAGATGCTGACATCCGAGTAGAAGCTGATATCTCAAAAGAAGGACTCGGCAAGAAAATACGCGCAGCCCGAGAAATGAAAACTCCCTACTGGGCAGTAATTGGAGATGCTGAAATTGCGAATGGCACAGTAACACTTGAACATCGAACAGAAGGAAAGATTGGAGAAATAAAAATTGAAGAACTACTTTCAAAACTGATAGAAGAAATAAAGAATAAGAAATAAAGGGTTCTCAACCCTTTTTAACTCCTCGGTTCGGAAGTGTAAAAGAGTACTTTTCCACTTCTCTCACTCTACGTCATTAATAAGAAAAGCCCCGCAATGCGGGGCTTTTTCAATGCTGAAGTTAGGCAGAGATAAAAACTGGAGCCATGTCTTTTGACCACTCCTCAAACAGCTCTCGTAGCTCCTTCGCTTTTTTGATGTTTGGAAGGTTTCCTCCTAACCGTTTAAAATGAACAGTATCCGAAATATACTTCGGACGATTTGGGTGCGGTGGTCGACAGACAGGATAGATAAACCCCGGCTTACAACCAAGAGGAAGTACGTCGATAATGGTGTTTGATTCTTTATGCAGCAACCATGAATGAGGTATCTGTTTCATCATCACAGGAAGTTGGACAGACCCCGGCGTGAGAGAAGTCAACCGATGAGGCTTCCAGCCCTCTTCAAAGATTGATCCCTCCATAACTGGAACAACATCAACAAGGAATCCATGACATGCTGTAAGCAATCTAGGAAACATTGTTTCAAATGCGCACACCAGAAGATGGACATCCAGATACTCGGGCAGTGGTGACTCACGATGCTTTACATACAACCTATCAATGACTACCAGAACTTGCCCATAGAGGACTTCACCTTTTTCAAGAACATTATTCATACATACCTTTATAGTAAAAGTTACAGCTGCCCTGATACTAATCCTTAGCATGTCCGCAGTCAAGCAAAAGAAAAAGCAAGCGACGAGCGCTTGCTTGCGAATGCCAAAGCATCCAATTGTTACAGACAGATTTTGCCAGATTCCTGCTGCCCCCTGTTAATGAGGCGCAGAACTGGCGACATGCCGCCTTGCTGTTGTTGATGTTGCTGCTGCGGTCCTCTCCATGCCGTTTTCGGCTGATTGTCATCATTCGCAGCAACGGGTGCTGGTTTTTTTACTTGAGCTTGAAGGCTCATAAGGAACTCCAATGTTTGTTTACAAGACTTAAAATACTACCACATTTTTAGGTAAATGAAAAGGCCGACACATATGTGTCGGCCTTTTTGATTTGATGACGCCAGCTATGCGTCGTTGTTGGGATGTGCGGGGTCTGTTGGACCCTGTCCAAAAGATACCCCCCGCAAAACCTGCTCGTCTTTGGGAAGGAAGCTTTCATCGCTGAGCACTTGACCCGAACCAACAGTCACCCCCTCACCTTCATCGTTCCCGTCTGGAGACGGTTGATGGAGACGAACAGTTTTTGGCGCTGCCTGCTGTGGTTGAGTCAGCGGTAATACTTTGAATCCTGGAATCTTGCTGACTGCCCCAGAAAAGAGTGCCACGTCTGCAGCGCTACCGAAAACGCCAATTACTCTGTCTTTTTTCAAGATGAAACTCCTTATTGTGTAGGAATTGAAAAAACTTACTTTTTTATAGTACCAACTTTATCTACCATTGTCAATATTACTCCTCTATCGAATATTTTTTGTGAAGCGTGACAGGAAGCCCAGCTGCAACAGATTTATCAATCGTGTCTTGAGTTCCAGTAGAATTATTTACCTGAAACGCATAGACCTCATCTGAAATAGCAACTTCCTCGTTATGACGGAGGTTGTAGTGATCTTGCGTGATTTCATTCTCAAAAGGCATTTCAACAAGATGATCAGGCTGAATAGTTTTCAAACGAAGAAGTAATTCCTGCAACTCGATAATGGTCGCCTTGGTAACAGGAAGCTTGCACCAGTTTGTGTTGTAATCCAGAACATAGTTCTCGAGGTGTGTTGGAATGATCACCTTCAGCGATGCCCCTGTTGGGTCACACATAAGCGCTTCATCCATCGCGAAATAGTCCACTCCTGTCGCTCCACCTGTTACGATTCCATCCCCGCGCTCTATTACCTGACGCGCAGCAGCACGCACTTCTCGTTCAACGTTTTCATCCGTTAATCTCCATGTTCCTGTAAAGAGTATCCATTTCATATGTTTTCCTTATGAGGGTAAGTGTATTATGGTTCAAAGAAACACTACAATAAAAATGTAAAACTGTCCATTAAAAGGAAACCCTACACATCAAGATTTGCTTGCTTTGCGTACGTCTGGATAAATGACTTTCGTGGGCCAACTTCACTTCCCATCAACATTTCAAACACACGATCCGCATCCTCTGCTTCATCAACTCCAACAACCTTAAGTACTCGCTTGAATGGATCCATAGTAGTTTCCTTAAGTTCATCTGGGTTCATTTCTCCAAGACCTTTGTATCGCTGGATACTTGGCTTCTTGTTTGATTTCTTTACAAGCTTCTCTTCCTTCTCATCATCTGTAACTGCTTCAGCATCAGATTCTACTTCTTGTTCCGCTGGAGATTCCCCTTCTTCCATATCATCAAACCCAAGTTCCTTAAGTGCTTGAACTTTTTCCTCATCAGTGTAGGCGTACTTCACCATTTTGTTATACGCGATTTTGTACAACGGTGGTTGTGCAATGTATACATAGCCGGCTTCAATGATTGGGCGATAGTAACGATAGAAGAACGTTAAGAGAAGCGTACGAATGTGAGCACCGTCCACGTCGGCATCCGTTGCGATAATAAGCTTATGATAACGAACTTTATTCATATCAAATGTATCTCCAATTGCAGCCCCCATCGCAAGTACAAGATTCTTGATCTGTTCACTTCCTAGCATTTTATCTAGTCGAGCTCGTTCAACGTTAAGAATCTTACCTCGAAGTGGAAGAATAGCCTGTGTACGACGATCACGTCCCATCTTAGCTGAACCACCCGCTGAGTCTCCCTCCACAATAAAGAGCTCTGACTCTGCTGGGTCATTACTCTGACAGTCAGCAAGCTTTCCAGGAAGTGAAAATCCTTCAAGCGCCCCCTTACGAAGAACTGAGTCCTTAGCCGCTTTTGCAGCCTTACGCGCACGGAGAGCGAGTAATCCTTTATTGATGATTTCCTTTGCATCATCTGGATTCTCTTCCATGAAGAGTGTGAAAGCATCTGAGAACACGGTCGCAGTTGCTGACTGTGCCTCCATACTTCCAAGCTTTGCTTTCGTTTGTCCTTCAAACTGAATTTCACGAAGCTTCACTGAGATAACGACCGTAAGACCTTCTAGTACGTCATCTCCTGTAAGGTTCTCATCTTTTTCTTTAAGAATTCCATTCTTACGTGCGTATGCGTTGATGAGACGAGTGAGAGATGTCTTAAATCCAGTCACATGTGTTCCTCCTTCTGCTGTAGGAATGTTGTTAGCAAACGCAGCAATCTTTGTCGTCATGTCATCAATGTACTGAAGAGCAATTTCAACACCCACATTTTCCGCTTCCTTTTCTACATAAAAAATATTCTTATGAATTGGTTTTGCAAATTCATTGTAGTGCTTAACAAGAGACTTAAGACCACCTTCAAAATAAAATGATTGTGAAGGAGATTCTAACCCAAGATCAAAAAGATATGTCTTTCCATCAAAGTCTACCTTTCCTTCATATCCACGTGCATCGATAATATGAATCGTTAAACCGCGCACAAGGTACGCCTGCTGACGAAGATGACTTACCACTGTGTCCCATGAGAAATCTGTTCCTTCCTTAAAGATTTCTGCGTCTGGTTTGAAGTTTACAATCGTACCACTGAATTTACTCTTACCCATTTCTTTTACAGCAGCTTTTCTAATACCCTGCTTATATTCCTGCATGAACCATGACCCATCGTGATGAACTTCTACACGTGTGTGAATAGAAAGAGCGTTAACAACAGAAGCTCCCACTCCGTGAAGACCTCCAGACACGTTATATCCGTCCCCTCCGAATTTACCTCCAGCATGGAGTGTGGTCATAATCGTTTCAAGCGCAGACACTTTAGTCTTAGTATGAATACCAGTTGGGATACCACGACCATTATCCACCACACGAACATATCCATCTGGAAGAAGTACAACCTCAACACGATCAGCATGACCGTTCATCGCCTCGTCGCGAGAGTTGTCAAAGATTTCCCAAATTAAATGGTGAAGTCCAGCAGGCCCTGTTGAACCGATATACATTCCAGGACGCTTTCGTACTGGCTCTAGCCCTTCAAGAACCTGAATTGAATCTGCTCCGTACTCTCCTTTTTTCGGTTCTTTTTTAGCCATAAATATAGATGAATTAGTGGTCTTATTATAGCATTTTTAGCATGAACATGCGAGTGGAAAAACACTGTTTTTAGGCTTACAGATAAGGGTTATTTGTCCTTACGTCTCCATAAAAACATTCATTGACTTTTAGTATAATTAATGTTATAATGTATATAGTAATAACTTTAAGGAGACAGGCATCATGTCTACTGAATACAATAGCTCTTTTGTCATCATGACCAACACCAAAGGAGAAATCCTCCTGAACCGAGACGCCCGTGAGCACGAGCATGGCTTAGGCAAGCTCAACTACCCTGGCGGCGGCATAAGTATGGGTGAACACCCTGTCGAAGCAGCCGTAAGAGAAACAGGCGAAGAATCTGGGCGAGAAATCCTTGCACAGAATCTCACAATCGTGGGCATGTACACGATGCGGAAAAGTTACGGGATTGTGTTCCTGTATGCACATATGGAGCCAGTGGGTGAAGCACATCCACTGCACGAGTGCGACGAGGTTACTGAAAAGTGCTGGATACTGCCTGAGAAGGTCATCCAGCTGCCAGATACCGAAATCTATCCGGCACAGCGCACACTCACACGCTACTACCTCCAGTGGTTACGCGATGGCCAGAAAAAGCAGGAAAGTGTTCAGTTCCTCTCGCCGCCTTTCGAAATTACAGGAAAGTATTTCGATGGTTTGTGATTCAATTCATATCAAACAAGAGCGCTATCGCAAGATCGCGCTCTTTTTCTTTTCCTCTATTGTTTGTTATGATGGAATACATTATGCAAGCAGTCATTCTCGCAGCAGGTAAAGGGACCCGTCTTGCCCCTCTCACTGAACAGTTACCAAAGCCACTTATTCCTGTTTGCGGAACACCTATTCTTATTCGACTCCTAACCTCTCTCCCTGAGGAAATCACTGAAATTATTATTGTTGTTGGACACAAAGGAGACATCATTAGATCAACAATTGGAGTATTGTATGGAAATAGAAACATTACATACGTAGAACAAGGTGCCATGCACGGAACATATGGAGCCCTACTCTCAGCAAAACCTTTTATAACCTCACCTCACTTTCTTGTTATGGGAGCAGACGATATCCAAGATAGAGAGGCCCTTAAAAAAATGACTCAGCAAGATCTTGCTTTCGGTGTACACAACAAAATACTTCCACAAAAAGAGTACCTTATCGTGGACATTCATGAAGACATTGTACGGGGGATGCGTCGACCGACAGAAATTGAATTTGAACAACCGCAACCAATGGCAACAGGTATTTATCTTTTTGATCAAACAATTTGGAACTATGAACCATCAGAATATAAAGATGGTGAATATGGAATTCCGCAAACTATTCGTCCAATGCTTCTAGACCATGATTTCAAAGCGATTGAAATGCCAGAGTGGGTTCAGATTAATTCTCACGAAGACTTAGCTTACGCTGAACAAGTACTTACGAACAACGCCTTACCTCTCCAATAATTCATAAACGTCTCTGTGTCACACCTACGATACTGCCCACGTTCCTTGTCAGTAGATTCTGGCTCATGATAAATAATCATTCCGTCTTCATATCCAACAACAACAAGCATGTGAAAACGCTTTTGTTCAAGAACTCTTTTTTCTACTGAAACAATAACAGGATTTCCTTTTTCTAGAAAACTCATAATTTCATTAAGATCCGTAAGCCCCTCTTTTCTTTCTGCCTGAAGACCATATTCTTTTGCTTTGTTGACTAAATAATCATGCATCCAACCATTTGTCATATCGTATCCACCTGCATCTTTTGCTTCATTACAAAAATCTATGATGCTAGGAATTTTTACTCCATGAAATGTAGCGACCATGGCAAAGCTCACCGCTCCACACCCTCTCAACATCCAAAATGGATCCGCTATATCAACAAACTGTGAGTAATATGGAACAGTAAGTTTCATATTAGCGAACTTCATATCCCTTTTCTTTTAAAAGTCTGTACATCCTATCTGCGACTTCATTTGCTTCTACGTCAGTGAGTGTTCGATCTTTAGCTTGAAGTACAAAACGAAAGGCATACGAAGTTTTTTGTACACCCTCTATCTCTTTCGTAAAGGTGTCAAAGCAATCAATACGAACAACAAGAGGAGAATCAACTTGTAGAGCGAGAACGTGGATACTATCCCATGATGTTGAAGCAGGAGTCCACACAGCAATATCACGAACAATGAACGGATAAGGAGAGACTGCTTCGTATAGAACAGAATCTGTGCGCGGTGTAAGAGGTTCATACGAAGTTGGTTCAGGTAGTGTATCAATGAGCGCATCAAAATCAAGCTCAATGATATATGGTTTCGCTTGCACTGTTTCACACTCAAGATTTGAAACCCCCAGATCACGTTTAATCTGTGAAAGTATCATGTCCACCTCATCATTAAAAGAAGATTTCTTTTTACCGTCATCAATAACGAGAGCTAAGTGTCTACGTTCACTATTTGTGGTAAAAATATTTCCAAACTCATACATCTTCACTGTTTGAATATGTAAGAGCGGAGCGTTTAACATGTTCATCTGGAATGCTTTATTAATTCCAATACTTAAACTATGTCGTAACTTTTCTTTATCTGTTGCTAACCCTTTCACAATCTCCACTTCACCTACATCTCCAAATGAATACGTCATAATTTCTGAAAATCCATTCGCATTAAGAATATTCTTAATTTTATTTTCATAATACAGACGCTTATGAGGAAGCCCGGTTCTCTTTAATTGTGGCAATACACCTTTAATTGAAGAGAGTCCTTGTATGCGAGCAACTTCTTCGATGAGGTCTTCCTTGATGCGAATATCAAGACGGTCATGTGGAACAGTTACAAAGAATCTAACCTCATCTACGTCAATCATGCGAGCGTATAAAACCCCGTTCTTAAAATTTTTAGAACTTGCAATTTCTTCTGTAATTATTTTTCCAGACCCTTGAGAAATGTGAGTAACGCTGCCATTCCCAACATATAAACCAACATGATCTATACCTTGCTCTACCTTTGTGCCAGGCAAAAACCCAACTGACTCATATCGAATTTTTCCTTCACCGGTATTTGAAAACACCAAATCTCCCCATACTGGTTCTGTTATTTTTTCTCCATATACATATTTATCGATTGAGATACTTGGTTGCCAAATACCTGAAAAGATAAAGCTCATAAGTGACGAACAAGAGAAGTGAGCAGGAGCGTCTTCTCGCATACTGGACGGATTTTTATATGTTGCACCTTCGGCCGCTAATAGTTTTTCTTCAATTATTTCTCGTGTTGTCGCTTTCCTCACACCAAAACCAAGACGAGAAAATACACCCTCTATTTCTTTGTCTCCATACGAAGTTCCAAGAAATCCATTAACTTCTCGCACCGAAACAGAAACCACATACTCCCATGACTTTCTATTCCAAACATCAATAATTTCACCAACAGCAGCTTTTGGATTTAGTTTTTTAATTAGTGCAATTGTCATACGAAGACCCTCCTCAACAAGAGTATCGCTTATCTCATTTTCAAAACGCTTTGACGCATCAGTTCGCAGACCATACTTCTGAGAAGTTTTTCTAATAAGCGTTGGGTTAAAATTTGCCGATTCAAGAATAATAGAAGTGGTGGAAGAACTAATACCAGAAAACTTTCCTCCTTTAATACCAGCAAGCCCAAGCGGCTTCTCAGTGTCTGAAATAACAAGCGTTGAACTGTCGAGTGTGAGCTCTTTATCATCAAGAGTTGTAAGGGTTTCACCTGCTTGAGCAAAGCGTGCCACAAGAGTATTTCCTCCAATTAAAGCCGCGTCGTACGCGTGCATTGGCTTATTGAGTGAGAACTGAACGTAATTAGTGATATCTACGATTGAATTAATACTCTTTTGTCCTATTGCTTGAAGTTTATCCTTTAGCCAAACTGGAGATTCTGTAACTTCTACACCATCAATACGCACACTCATAAAACGAGAACAAGCCTGTATGTCTTCTGTAATAATTACAGGAGCAATGACATCACTTGAAACCTTGCCTTTCCAGTATTCATGCGGATCAATAAAGGTATTCCCAACGAGAGCTACTATGTCCTTACCCATCCCTCTATGCCCTAGTGCGTCGTGAGCTCTGTTTGGGAGCACTTTAATGTCTAAAATAGTGTCATCACCAAATGTGCTAGTCTCTTCTATTTCAAACGCATTAAATGTAACAATCTCCTCAAGTTTTTCTACGGGAGGAAATGGTTCTTTACTATATTCTTGCAACCAGTGTAGTGAAAATTTCATAGTTATTTAAGATAAAGATTAAGAACACCTTCAGTATTAATAATCTCTTTCAATTTACTATAAGGGATCACTACCTGCTGAGGTCCTGCAACATATGGTGCCACCTGATACTCATCAAAATAAATTACTAGACCATCTTTTGTAGGAAGCACTCTCGAAAAATTTTCTTTAGTGGGCGCTGTGCCTTCACGCACCATCTCTTCGTTATAAATATACTCCGTATCCCCCTGTTTTAATTGCGCCTTTAAATCTTCCTTCGATAACGTAGAGAGTACTGCCGCGTAATCAGCACCTTGCTTGAAAAGATCTGGTACTGTAACTAACTTTTTATGTTGATAGTCATAGACATACGTATCTATGGTATGAAATGGGTGTGCTGCACCACGAAGATACCACTCCATTCCCATAAAAATAGAAACATACCTCTCATTTTGTTCTTCAGTTGAAGGACTACCTGTTACAGCGCTGTGTACCTCTTTTGGAATATCTAGCTCTGCATTTGTACTGTCTACGGCATCTTTTTCAAATTCTGCAATTTTCTCATCTATACGCTTCTTCAAACTTTCATTCGTTTGTTTAATTTCTTGAGTAGCGCCTGGAATAACAGGATAGGTAACCTCAACAGTTAAAACATCTGTATTTTTTTCTATCTTTTCCACCTGAACAGGAGTCTCAACAATTGGTTGAGAAACTTGTGGTGAAGTTTTAGTAAACTGACTATATACCAAAGCAATTACAAAAATTGTAAGAAGTCCGATAATGGTAAATTGTGTTTTTCGACTATTCATATGTTTAGAATTGATTGACAACACGAAGATCACCGTTATAAAGCATACGAATATCATCTATGCCCGTCTGAAGCATTACGAGGCGATCAAGTCCTCCACCAAATGCGAACCCTTGGTACTCGCGTGGATTAAGACCAGCGTTTTGCAACACGTTAGGATGGATCATTCCAGCTCCCATAATTTCTATCCAACCCGATGAAGAACACAAAGAGCAGTGTCCGTCTCCAGAATCCCCTGTTCCAGAACACTTGAAACACTGCATATCAACTTCTACACTAGGTTCAGTAAATGGAAAGAACGAAGAACGAAAACGTACAGCAACTTCTTTTTCTAGGAACTCGCTAAAATAGTGCTCAAGCACACCCTTCAGATTTGCGAGCGTTACGTCTTTCCCAACCATTAACCCTTCAACTTGAAAAAACTGAGCTTCATGTCGTGCATCTGTTGCTTCACTACGAAATACTTTTCCAGGAACAATTACAGCTATTGGAAATTCTTTCCCTTCTTTTATCCAGCGCTCAATAGTTCTTACTTGTACTCCAGAAGTATGAGTACGGAGTACGTGTCCAAGAGGTAATCCTTTCGCTAGTACTTTTTGTTCAGATACCGTAAGATGACGACCTTCGATTGTGTCACTCTTAATCCAAAACGTATCTTGCATGTCTCGTGACGGATGATCTCGTGGGACATTAAGCGCGTCAAAGTTGTACCATTCACTTTCAAGCTCTGGACCATCCACCACATCAAATCCAATTGAGGTAAATATACGCGAAACTTTATCAATCGCTTTAGTTATTGGGTGAAAATGACCATTCATACCTTCTATTCTATCACAAAAGAAGACCCTGACTATTTCTTGGTGTCTTGTAGAATCCACTCATTCTTCTGCTTGAAAAAAGTATCAAACACAGCACGTCCAAGATAGAGCGGAACGAAGAATGGGTAGAGTATGAAAAATACCGGGAAGTTTCTAAAAAATTGCTGTCGATCATCTGTAAGCGTGTTACTAATGTACAGAACAAGAAGGAACATGGTGAGCATAACCATCACAATAAACGACATAACGTTAGTATTAAAGTAGAAAATATCAAATGTTGGAATTTGAAAATGAATACCTACCGTAAGCCAGCGCTCAACTAATTGAGCAATCTGTTTTGCTGAAGTATATACAGCGAAGAGTGCTGCATAGAGACCATAAAAAACAAACATAAACGCCATTGGCAGTGTGAACATTCCAAAGTTTCCATATTCTTTCTTGAAAAAGAGCTCCCTATAATCTAGTGCATTCTCAAGAAAACCTCGTGCCCAACGAAGACGCTGATAAAAGAAACCTACTGCAGTAGATGGTCCAACGGTATACACAAGCGCCTTGTGTGAGTTGGCAATTTTAAGATGTGCCTTGTGCATGCGGAGCGTAATTTCAAAGTCTTCTGTGTTGTGAGCCTTATGATAATTACCAATCTTTTCAAACACTTCTTTTTTGAAAATAGAAAATGGACCAGGTGTTACTTGAATAGCATCCAGTGACCCGAAAGCTTTTCGAACGAATACCCCCATCAGATACTCAACAGCCTGCATACGCTGTACGAATGTTTTAGGACGTCTAATATGAATACACGGAGTAACTGCCATGATTTCAGGATCTCTATCAAAATAAGAAATAATCGTCTTGAGTGTATGAGGGGCAACGAATGAATCAGCGTCTAAGCATCCGAAGAAATCTGACGTAGAACGCTCAAGCGCTAAGTTTACAGCAGTATGTTTACCTCCGTTTTCTTTTGAGATTGCAGTGATAAGCCCTGGATACTTTGTGGCGTATTCTTGTGCAATTGCATACGTGTTATCTTTACTTCCGTCATCAACCACCATGATCGAAAGCTTATCTTTTGGATAATCAAGCGCAAGTAGTGAATCAAGTGTTGCGGGGAGCGTTCTCTCTTCATTCCAACAAGGAATAGCGACGGCCACGCTGGGGAAATGTTCTAATTTATGATATTCCTCTTCGTCAAATTTCTTTTTGTTTTCAAAAAAAGAAATAAGCAAAAGCACTTGAAAAAACATTGAGAGAAACAAGAACGGATACATGAGCGCAGACAGAATTTGCTCGAGCATAAAAGTGGAGGCTATTTAGCCTTTTTAGTTGTTGAGGAGGTCGTACTTGTCGCAGAGAGTGACATATTCTCTTTAAGAGTATCTGGGAGAAGAAGCTCTAATTCCTCAACAGATTTAAAACCGATGTATGTTTGATCTTCAATCACAAGAGCAGGTAAACTAGATGTGATTTTATAAATACGCTTCATAGAATCAACCGCTGAGAGATCTAGGTTGTAATCAAATGAATACACCCGAAGCTCAGGATACTTTTCTTTAAGGCGAGTAAGTACAAACCCTTCTTTCTCACACTCAGGACAGTCTCCTTTGTTTGAATAGAAATAGATAATGAATACTGGCTTCTTTGCAGCTCCACACTTTTCAACTAACTTCTTTGAAAGAAGATAGTCCTTAATTTCAAGTAGTGTGTAGTACTTCTTAAGGTACACAACATCAGGATCTGTTCCCCCTCGCTCACTTTCAGTACGTGAAAGCTTTTCCCCTATTTCTGAAAGCTGAGGCGAAAGCATGCTGTCATTTACGTTACTGCAAGAAACTTCCTTAAGAAGATCAAACTGTGTTTCAGATGAGAGGATATCAATAGCGATATTGTCCTGAATTTCTTTTACGTTTTCAACACGCTTTCCAGAAAAGAAAGATGAGGCGAAAAAGGCTGTAGCGAAAAGTGCGGCAGTTAAGACGAACGTAAAAATGTATTTTCTCGTGTCTATCATATTGCTTGGAGCCACTTCTCAGGCTCGAACTGAGGACCTACGGTTTACAAAACCGTTGCTCTACCAACTGAGCTAAAGTGGCAATTTATATACACATTGGTACTCAATATCCTATCATAAAAAAAGAAGGTTGTCATGTGCACTAACGCATAACAAAAGCGACACTTCTGATGCCGCTTTTGTTATGTTGTAGAAGAAATACTCTACTAATCTTCTTCCTTTTCTTTATCCATTTCCTGCTTATACACCTTCAAGTGTTCCCAGAAATGAGGTACGGTACCTCTATTACGTACAGCATTCTTCACAAACCAGTTTCTTGATTTTGCGTATAGGAAAGCTGTTAACTTATCAATATAGTACATCACTCGTACAGCTAGATGTGCCACATACTGAATAAAAAACTTTCGAGCATGAACACTTCTCTTAAGCCCATAACGGATAATCGCATGTAGAGTGAGAGAAACTTCTGCTGGACCATTATACCCTTCTTCAACAATTACTTTGCCACGAGATACTCTATAACTTTGAAGTACCAAGATAGAGCCCGCAGATAGTGCAGCTGTAAGTCCCGCTATTACTAAAAGGATTACTAGCATGTGTTGTTTCTCGCTACCTAGATACTATAGCGAGTGAATTTTGTAACTTTGATGTTCTCTCCAAACTTTTGAATTGCTGCCTGAATACGACCTTCTACCGTTAACTCTGGGTCTTTAATAAAAGACTGCTTAAGAAGTGACGTCTCTTCTCCTAGTCCATCTTCATTATTTACCGATGTAGGAGCCATCGCACATACGTGCATCGCTAAATCTTTTGCAAGCGCAACGAATTCCTCGTTCTTTGCCACGAAATCAGTTTCGCATGCAAGTTCTAGAAGCACTCCAGTTGTTCCGTTTGAATGAACGTATGCTGACACAGCGCCTGCTTCTACTTCACGATCACTTTTCTTTTCTGCTTGCGCAGCAGAATACTGTGAAAGTATTTCACGTGCCTTATCTTTATCTCCAGCTGCTTCATCAAGCGCTTTCTTGATTTGAGCAAATGAGAGACCTGTTTCCTCACGAAGTTCTTTAATGGTGTCCATAAATAATATGTAATGATCAATAAATAAGCGAACGACTAACTATGCTGTGATAGCAAGAGCTTCCTTCATCGCTTCGAGCACAAAACGAACAGAACCTACTGATCCGTCATTTCCGACAATTGGATACTCAATACCTTCAAGTGTACAGTCTGTGTTTGCAAGCGCAACTACAGGAATGTGAAGACGCTTAGCTTCCTTAAGACACATATCTTCATGTCGTGAGTCAATCATAACGATTGCTGCTGGAATATTTGTAAGTGAAGAAATACCTCCGAAATCACGATCCAAACGATCAATATCACGCTGAATGAGAAGCTGTTCCTTTTTTGTGTACACAGCAAGCTCTCCTGTTTCCTTCTTCTTAAGAAGATCATGAAGTTTTTCAATACGCTTCTTGATCTGAGGGAAGTTAGTAAGTGTTCCACCAATGAAACGTTCAGAGATATACGGTGCGTTAACTGAAAGCGCTACTTCTTTAACAATTTGACGAATTTCTGGCTTAACCCCAACGAAAAGAATAACCTTTCCTGCTCCCTGTACTGATTTCAAGAATGAAATAGCTTCATTGATCTGTTCAGCTGTTTTATCAAGATTAATAAAGTCTACGCCGTTATGATTAGCCTCAATGTAAGGCTTAATTGATGGGTGACGACGTGTACGAGAGTAACCGTACTGAAGTCCTGCTTTTGATAAAGCTTCTTTTGTGATTGACATATGATGATTGTGTTAATTAATAAACATTTGCCTCGTGCCACAACGCCCTTTCTCCGTAGTACAAGATTTTGTACGCGTCAGTAGTGCTCGAAAGGTGTGCTCAGGTGTCCAAATCCTGATGTGCCCGATTGGATGTAACAGGGATTATTCTAGCACAAAATAGGTGTTTTGTGAATACTGATATATCGCCCAATTACTCATCTCCCGCGTCGCCAAACTCCCCTGTAAAGTTCTGCAAAGCATCTACAATAGGCTCCATACTTCCTTCCATAATCTTTGGGAGTCCGTGCCATGACTGTCCAATTCTATGATCAGTTACGCGGTCTTGTGGAAAGTTGTAGGTACGAATCTTTTCTGATCTGTCCCCTGTTCCGACTTGAGATTTCTTTTCAGACGCATGCTTTCTATCGTCTTCTTCTTGAGCTAGTTGGTCTAATTTTGCTTGGAGCATTTCAAGTGCACGCTCTTTGTTCTTCAGCTGAGAACGTTCAATCGTACAACGAATAGCAATACCTGTTGGCTTATGAATAACACGCACAGCTGTTTCCACTTTGTTCACGTTCTGTCCTCCTGCTCCACCTGAACGAGATGTTTCAAACTCTAAATCTGACGGCGGAATAGTTACTTTTGTATTGGTTCGTAACGGCATCACCGAAACAGTCACCGTTGAAGTATGTACACGTCCGTTCTTTTCAGTTTCAGGAATTCTCTGTACGCGATGAACACCAGTTTCAAAACGAAGGGCATCATAAGCATCCTTACCTTTAATCTCAAATGACACATCCTTGTACCCTCCAACATCAGATACTGATTCATCAAGTTTGTTCCAACCCCAGCCACGAGTTTCAACATAGTTCTGATACATAAGTGCGAGCTCAGCAGCAAACAAAGATGATTCATCTCCCCCTGCTCCACCTTGAATTTCAAGAATCATAGCTTTAGGCTTTGCTTCTTCTTCCTTTGCAGCTTCTGCTGTGTCTTCCATTTGCTTCCACAGCGCCTCTAGTTGAGGTGTAAGCGTTGCCAGCTCAGCTTCTGCTAATTCACGCAAACTTTCATCTGCAAGAAGAGCTTCGGCTTCTTCTTTAGTAGCAGAAAGGCGCTCATATTCTTGAGCAGTATACATTGTGCGTGGATTTGATTTGAAATCGTCGAGAGTCATGTGTGAAATAATTTTAGCATAGAAAAAGCGCGAAGAGCTCTAGGCTCTTCGCGCTTTTGTCTTCATTACGCCTTCTTTGTAGCAGCTGCTGATCGCTTCTTAAACTTATCAACACGTCCTGTTGTGTCGAGAACCTTTTCAAGTCCTGTGTAGAAAGGATGGCACGCTGTACAGATTTCAACTGAGATAGTCTCGTGAGTTGAACCAACAGTATAACTAGCGCCACATGCGCATGTTGCTACCGCGTTTGCATAATATGTTGGGTGAATGTCTGCTTTCATAGTTTTACAATATTAACACATTTATAAGCTTCCTGCAATGGGCTTTTAGAGTAGATTTTCTAAGTAAAATTCCCTGGATTCCTTGAAAGGAAAGCTATCTCTGAAGCTTATCAATATCCTCCTGAGTTGCGTACATTTTCTTCATTACGGCGTTTCCGTACCCTGCTCCAGCAGTTGAAGCTGAACAAGCTCTTCCAGAATAGTACTTACATGCAGCATTTCTTTCTGACGCCTCATTCCCTGAAACTGCACCTAAATCTTGCAAATACATAGCCATAGCAGTGATAGCATGATATGGATTCCAAGGATTAGCTACGGCAGCTCCTGTTGAGTTCTCAATTCTTTTTTCAAAAATCTTCCATGTAGAAGGAATAAACTGTGAAGGACCCATGGCCCCACCCCACCCCGTTGGACTTCCTCCGCTGTACATTGCTATCCAACATGATACAGGTGTTGTATCTGGATCACGCCCAAGACGAGAAGTAAGAGCAAGGAATGGTGGCACGTCTCGAGTTGGACTCATCGTACGAAGCTTCTCTGCACCAGTTTTAATTGAAATACCAGCCCCTGTATTAGTGTCACGCAGATAGCATGCTCCAACATTAGTTCCCAAAGAAGACTCCTGCATAAGAATCGCTAACATAAGTGCAGGACGAACCCCTGTTGTTTTGCTTGCAGCAAGTGCAAAATCATACGCCTGTCCGAAAGAAATAGCACTTGTGTCTCGAAGCTCAAAAAGTCTAGACCTGATTTGAGCTGCTTCTTTTTCACGAGCCGCAAGAACTTTCTTGTACTCTGTTTCTTGATTTTTAGTTTGAGTAAGGAGATTGTTCTTTTCTTTTTGGTTACTCTCTACTTTTTTTCTCTCAGATTCTTGAGCAAGTTTTTTCTGTGTCTCTTCATCTTTTGCTGTTTCTAGTTCAGATTTTACTTCCTCAAGCTCATTTTGTGTCGCACGAATATCGGAAAAACTCTGGTTAAGCGCGCGGTTAAGCGTAGAAAAAGAATCTACATCCGAAAAAAAAGTAGAGAGTGACTGTGCCTGAAGCCCAAAATCAAGAAGAGAGTATTGTTCTAAGTATCGAGTCTTTCTCATGATTTGAGCAAGTGAATCTTTTTCACGTTCCATCTTTGCATCAAGCGTATTAATATTTCTATTTTTCTCAGTAATGTTCTGATTTAATTTTGAAATAGCGGCATCATGAGCTTTTATCTTTAACTTACTTTGATTAATCTTTTGTGTAAGCAAAGTAATATCTTTTGCCAAAGAGTTTTTCTGAGCTTGTGTTTGTGTAATACTTCCATTGAGCGCCTTAATTTGAGCCTCCAAATCAATAAGCTCCTGCTCTAACTGTTCACGAGACTGTTGCGCAACAGCTGGTGTTGAATCAATAAACACTATGCCTAAACATACTGTGACAACAATAAAAAATGCCGTGAGACTTCTCATATATACAGTATAACAAACTACTTTCTGTAATGTGACAAAAATATAAAAAAACGATACTTTCGTATCGTTTTTTTATATAGATATCCCTTATTCTGTAGCAACTTCTGCTTCACCCTCTTCCTTCTTACCCTTAGCTTCAACTTCAATAGTTGAAAGGTCAACTTCTGTTGGAGCAGCTTCTGTTTCTTCAACCGCTTCTGCGATAGATGCAATCACATCATCTGCAGTAATGTGGTAAAGTTCCACACCTGCTGGGAGCTTGATGTCTCCAACCTTAATCACACTATCCTTCGCTGTAAGAAGAGCTAGGTCAATAGTGAATTCATGTGGAAGCTTTGATGGCTCGCCTTCAACTGAAAGTTCATGCATTACCTTAACAAGAACACCTCCTTCCTTAACCGCCTGCGACTCACCGATAAACTCAAGTGGAGTCTTAACGTGAACTTTCTGACCCTTTTCAATAAGATAAAAATCAGCATGGATAGGCATTCCCTTTACTGGGTGAACCTGAACATCATGGATCATGGCGTTCTCAGTTCCTGTTGCTGTAACAAGCTCGATAGAACTTGATTCACCAGCCGAAGCAAGAACCTTCTTAAATTCGATTGCATCGATAAAAACTGAAACAGATGCAGAGTGTGAACCGTAATATACGGCTGGAATAAAACCATCCTTCTTAGTCTCCTTTCGGGCGCGAGGAACTGTTGTTAATGTAAGCTTAGCTGTTGTCATAGTTTTAGGATTATACCCTATTTAAGGCCTTTTATCAAGCTTTACCTAGTTCCCTTTAGCGTATCGTCCAACTCGTTTAACAAACGCCTCTGTAGAAGGATATTTGTAGTGATATCCATACATTTCAGTTAATTTAGAGCCGTCCACCGCAATTGGGTATGAATACCCTTTCCATGATCCACGAGAGGTTGGAACCTTACCTCGGGTGGCATGCCAGAAGAAAAAGAAAGCTAGGCGAGCCATCCAAGGCTGGATTGGGAGTGTTCTTTTCCCTACAGCGCGAGCCATATCCTTCCCGAGCACCACTTCCCCTGGAGGACAGATATTAAAGGCTTCATAAATGTCTCCTCGAACCTCATGATGAAATGTGAGCAATTCAACAATATCATTTACATCATCTTCGTGTATATATTGGCGTAACCACTTAGGAGTAACAGGTACCCAAGATACGAGTGCAGAAATAACACTGTAAATAAATGATTTACCTTTTAAGGTTCCTGAGAGAGCTGACTGGAGACCAAAACGCACACGATCAATGCGACCACGAGGTCCAGTGATAGCCGCTGGGCGAACAAGATAAACCTGCCCATGCCACCCTGAAGCTTTTGCCTCCTTGTAACGCTTTTCAAGATTTTCTTCAACCATTCGCTTCTCTTCTGCATAGTTATAGTCGGTTACCCTGAATGGATCAGTTTCTTTATAGCGATAGTCGATACTATTATCTGGAAACGCCCCATATGAAGCAACTGTTGAGAAGTACACCAGTCGATGAACTGAAGGGATAGTAAACACTAAATCAAATACATGATTACTTCCATCTATGTTCCATTTTCTTTGGAGCGGAAGATTCCCGTAAATATCTCTAATTTGCCACGCAGTATGGATGATTGCTGTTGGAGCAAAGTCTCGCGCCTGTTTCATCCATGAACTTTCTGTTTCAGTATTTCCAAGATTATCTTGTATATACGAAATCTTATCTTTGTGTGCTGTATTTTTTGTAAGATCAGTTTCGGGCTCTTTGTCTATCAAAAGAATAGCCTCAACATCTTCACGTGAGGAGAACTGATCTGCGAGCATGGCTCCGATATACCCTGCCCCACCTGTGATAAAAAGTCTCTGTTTCATACGCTCAATAGTATCACACCTACATACCAGTCCTCAGTACAAGAACTCTAAATGTTTTAACCATGATAATAAAATCAAGGAGAAGTGACCTGTTCTTCACATAGTACAAATCATACTGGAGTCTCACTTTTGTTTCTTCGAGAGAATTCGGCGGCAACTCTTGGTTAACCTGAGCCCACCCAGAAAGTCCTGGTACGATTGTGTAGCGCATCATGTAATATGGAATCTCTGCAGAAAGTTTCCCTCCATTAGCTAAAATATCTGACCGTGGCCCAACTAAAGAAACATCCCCAATCAGTACATTAATAAGCTGAGGAAACTCGTCCAGTCGACTCTTGCGTAGAAATGCCCCAACTCGCGTAACTTTATTATTTTTATTTTGTGTAACCCATTCACCTTCATCCGTAAAATCCATGGTACGAATTTTATATATATTTACAATCTTTCCTCCACGTCCATAGCGTTTCTGGATACTGAGAAGTGGGCCTTTGTCATCTAGCTTAATTGCCAAATAAATAAACGGAACAAATGGTGTATAGAGAAGTAGAACAGGGAGAGCAACCGCAATGTCGATAATACGTTTTGCTGCTTCGTACGCCTGAATATTCAAGTGGACAGATTCAAAAAACCAAAAATGTCCAATTCCTCTCATGGGCATTTTCTTTAAAACATCCTGGTACACAAGTGCTGCATCAAACACGTGGATCTTCCGCTGAGCAGCTAAATTATAAAGATATGGTAGTAATTCGCTCACCCGCTCATCACGAATATCAACAACTACTTGGGAAATTCCATTGCGCTCCAATATAGATTTAAGTTGAGTAAGTGTATTACCAGAAGCACTATCTTTGAGTGTTACATTTAAATGATCAGCAATATAAAAAGGATAAAATGAATGACTGTTTACTGTTTGCTTTAATTCTTCGTACTCATCCCCTTCTGCAATTAAAAGTGTCTTAGCGCGGGTGGCGGGATTTAAAACCGAAGGAACAATAAATACTCTCCAAAGAATTGCGAGAACAATATGTATAGCTGTATAGAGAACTAGAACAGTCTTTGGGGTAAGTTCTGTAATAGAAGCGAAGAGATAGAAATATCCAAACCCAAGAAGTGCGACAAAAATATGAATATTAATAATTCTTGAAAGTTGCTTTAATTTTGTTTGAAATACAGAGAAGTCATAAAAATCAAAACTATAATACATAATCACGAGAATTGCATAAATCGGCACAAACAGCTGCGTGTGGATGGTAAGACGCTCGCTTGGCGGAGTATCAAAAAAACGAAGCGTAAGAGCGAGGAAGAGGGCGAGGCTTGCAATAATGGTATCCCCTGCAAAAAGGGCGACTTGTTTTGACTTAAGTTTCAGCATGCCTTTTGTTACAATGTACTATATCATATACACATGGAAATAACCAAAACACCACAAAAAGTGCTTCTTGTCATTACAAAGTCTAATTGGGGTGGTGCTCAAAAGTATGTCCATGACATCGCAACCTCTCTCCAAAAGCAACACATAAGCGTCGCTGTAGCTCTTGGAGGAAACGGTGAACTTGCGATAAAACTTAGAGACAACGGTGTGCGAGTTATTGAGTTACGGAGACTCAAGAATAACATGAACCCGTTTACGAGCTTGCTGTCATTTTTCGAACTCATTGCTCTGTACAGAAAAGAAGAACCGACCGTAGTTCATGTAAATAGTTCTAAAGTAGGACTATTTGGAACCATCGCCGCAAGACTGGTCCGCATCCCTACTATTGTATTTACTGCACACGGGTGGACATTTAATGAAGAAAGGTCAGCTTGGCAAAAAGCATTACTACGAGGTCTTGCTTATATAACAGTTATCTTTAGTCATACAACTATCTGTGTTTCCAAAAAAACACTTGCCGATTTATACGCACCCCTGTTTATTACAAAAAAATGTCTTGTTATTCACAATGGCATTACTCCAATTGCATTTAAAGCGCCAACCGCTTTTTATGAGGAGAAACATTGCATGCGAAGAGAAAAAATAACGCTTATCTCTATTGGAGAATTACACCCAAGCAAAGGCTTTGACGTTGCTCTTTCATACCTTAAAGATTTACAAGACCTTTCGTGGGAATGGTTCATACTAGGCGAAGGTCATGCACGTGCAACCCTAGAAGGGCTCATCAAGAAATATAATCTATCGTCTCGTGTCCATCTTATGGGGCACACCCGAGACGCATCAAGATATCTCTCCGCTTTTGATGTTTTCTTTTTACCATCAAGAACTGAGGCATTGGCTTATGTTGCTCTTGAAGCACTTCAAACGAACTTACCAATCATTGCAAGTAACGTAGGAGGGATACCAGAAGTACTTGCCACCGACCCAGGAACAAAACTTGTAGATATTAATGACGAAACCACCCGAGAACTACTGCGAGAAGTATTTACTTCTCCTGTCAAAAAAATAGACAACTCTCTGAGAAACAATCTTCGAGAAGAGTTCTCACTTGAAAACATGATGCATAAAACTATACAGGTCTACTCCTTATAAAGACAATACTGTCATACATAGGTGTAGCTATTCTAGTCCCAAGAATTCATTCTTCATGTGATACTTGTGTCCAGCACGAGCATAGGCGTGCATCCCGACCGCCATACCAAGCGCAAGACATTCAGCGACAAGATGAGAACCTCCATAACTCATGAGTGGTAAAGGAATTCCTGTTACGGGCATAATACCTATATTCATTCCAATATTGATTGCAATGTGTGTGAGAAACCATATTAAAACACCATAGGTAAAGAGAGCCTCAAATGTTGAATCTGCAACGAGAGCATATGAGGCAAGTTTAAATAGAATCAAAAAATAGAAAAGTAGTAAGAGAATTGCACCTATAAATCCCCACTCTTCAGCGTATGCTGCAAAGATAAAGTCAGTTTTATATTCAGGAAGGAAATTAAGACGAGACTGCGTTCCATATCCAATACCTTTTCCTAAAAGTCCACCTGATCCTACGGCAATAGTAGACTGATATGCGTTATATCCCGTCCCCCTAATATCTTGAAGTGGATCAATGAAGTTGATAATACGAGCTTTTTGGTATGGCTTAAATACCAAATTCCACGCCAGGAGAAATGATAATAATCCAATCCCAAACACGATAAGAAGGTGTTTCTTAGAAATACCCGAGACCAGTACCATGCCGAGCCAAATAGCAAAGAGCACCATAGCTGAACCGAAGTCTGGCTGGAGTACCACAAGAATAAATGGGATAAGCGCATACACTCCAGAAACAATAATGTGACGAATGTTTGCAATCTCAACATGGCGGCGAGAGAAGTATTTCGCAAGCACAATAATAAGCGCAAGTTTCATAAGATCAGCTGGTTGAAATGAAAATCCTCCGACAGAGAACCATGACTGTGCACCTTTTGCTACACGGCCAAGCACAAACAAAAGCGACAATATAAAAAGCAGAGATGCATAAATACCCACAACCACTTGAGTCTGTTTAAGAAATCGGTACTCAAACATAGACGCTGCGCAGAAAACTCCTAAACCGATTGCAATAAACAGCCCCTGCTTCCAAAAATAAGCATCTTGTCCCACGAAAGAACTCATCGTAAGGAGTCCTGCAATGAGCACAAAAAAAAGTGGAATAAAAAGTGCCGCCTCAATACGTTTGAAAAGAGATAGGAAACTACGCATACCATTAGAGAGATCCTAAAAATGGATCAAGAATTGGGAACACTCGTATTCTTGTAGGAGTAATCGAAAATGCTTTATCCCATGTAAACACAACTTCTTTTGTGCCTTCTTTACCAAGAGAAGGCACTATTGTTTGCCCTGCAGCAAACACGTTTCCATCAGCATCATACAGCAAAACTCTCACCGGAAGATTCCTTAACTCAATACGTTTTGTATTGATGATTGTTGCATACACTCGTGGAATACTTCCTGCTTCAAAACGAGAACTTACAATACGAAGCGTAGGTGTAGTTGGTTTTTCAAGAACGGTATAGTGAGGCACGTTAGAAACAATAGTAGCACTCACTGTAGTCGGAACTTGTGCTAAACGAATATTTTGCGCGATGATTGGGAAATCCCCATCAATAGGAGCAGTAGTGGTGCCTTGTACTCGTATAATTTCTTGAGCATCTTTGTTGTATGCAATGAATGTATAAGCAACGCTTCGTGGCGCATTATCAATATTTTTACTCGAGATAAGTGCCGCGAAATCATACGTTGAAGATGATGTTGCAAGTGGGCGAGCCCATAACACAGAAAGTGGAATCACTTCTTGTGAGCAACGAAGACTACACGTTCCCCCACAATCAATTCCTGATTCAAAATTATTTTGCTTTCCATCGAAACATGTTTGCACTGGGAAAAGTATGCCTCGAAAAAAATAGATACTAGCGAGTATGGCGATAATGATAGTTATTGCGCCATAGATTATTTTTCTTTTCTTTGCCCATTCTAAGTTCATGTGAGCAGTATAGCAAAAGCAAGAACAGTCTAATAGGAAAAGCAAAAACCACCCTTGCGGGTGGTTTTTGCTTTGTATGTAAAAGCACAGAATCGTTTCATCTTAAGTCCTCAGTTCTCCCGACAAGCTACTTTCCCGACATAGTCAGTATCATCGCTGTACATGGGCTTAACTTCTCTGTTCGGAATGGGAAGAGGTGTGACCCCAGGACCAAATCAGGAGAACTGAGGACTTAAAATAGAAACACACATGAAAGTTGTAATCAAAACGCTAAATGTTATCTCGTGATAATCATGTTTCCTAATAGGATTCGGGTAATTAGTAGTCCTCAGCTAAACACATTGCTGTGCGTACACTTAGACCCTATCAACGTAATAGTCTCTTACGACCCTTCAACGAATACTTATCTTGAAGTTGGCTTCCCTCTTAGATGCTTTCAGAGGTTATCCATTCCCGACATAGCTACTGGGCGATCCGGCTGGCGCCAGAGCCCACACACCAGAGGTCAGTTCACTCCGGTCCTCTCGTACTAGGAGCAAATCTTCTCAATATTCGAACGCCTGCAGAAGATAGGAAACCAACCTGTCTCACGACGGTTTGAACCCAGCTCACGTATCTTTTTAAATGGCGAACAGCCATACCCTTGGTAGCTTCTCCACCACCAGGATAAGATGAGCCGACATCGCTGTCGTACTTTGTCTTCCATTACTGGAAGGATCGGACTATATCTTCATCCACCCGATCAAAGGTGGCGTTGGCGTTTTAGCAATGGATCTTCTCCATCACTCCGTCACTTTGTTAGATTGCAACTACGCGCACTAACGTGACAAGTCTCTACGAGGTTATAAACGTAATCACATTTTTTGATGTGCAGCTCTCCATTAAAATGGAGTGATCGCTTTCTTACGTCTAAACTTCCCACGGTATTGCCCTTGTGTTGTTCAGATACAAGGGTTTCACCGTTATAAGCCAAGAATTTCTCTATACAAATTATTTATTGACGATTGTACATATTGTTGCTACAGGATTACTCCTGACGCACCCCGATATGTTAAGGTGCCGAACTGTGCCGTCGATATGAACTCTTAGGCACAACTAGCCTGTTATCCCCGTGGTAGCTTCTATCCGTTAATCTGCTCCGGCGTCTAAAGCCAAGAGTAGGTTCACTAGGACCCACTTTCGTGTCTGCTCGACATGCCCGTCTTACAGTCAAGCCATCTTATGCCCTTACGCTATCGGCACGGTTTCCATTCGCGCCTAGATGACCTTAATATACTCCTCCGTTACCTTTTAGGAGGAAACCGCCCCAGTTAAACTCCCCACCAGATACTGTCTGCGAACGTTTTTTCCGTTCACGTTAGAGTATGCCCAATTACAGATGACTATTTCACTGTCGAGTAGAGTACAGCCGAAACCATACACATCAAACCTCTCGTCACTATGCTACGCAGTAATTGAACATACTCAATATCAAGCTAGAGTAAAGCTCACGGGGTCTTTTCGTCTATCTGCAGGTAACCGGCATCTTCACCGGTACTGTATTTTCACCGAGCTACTCCCTGAGACAGTTCCCCAGTCGTTACGCCATTCGTGCACGTCTGAACTTACCAGACAAGGAATTTCGCTCTTCTATTCCTCAAGAAGGACTCTATCTTCACCTTCAACTAAATGTTCAGGTGTGTGGCGTTGGTCTCTCGCTAACCACTTCGGACTCTATATATATTTCTATACATGAGGTAGCTTTTAGTAGGCGTATGATTAGACTATATTACCTGAACCCATATAACCGTCCTAGTCCTACTGATCATATTAGCTATGACCAGTACCTTAGGACCGTTATAGTTACGGCCGACATTGACGGGGGCTTATATCATCCAGCACCGAAGCACCGCTGATATTTAACCTTCCCGCATTGGTCAGGCGTCACCTCCTATACATCCACTTACGTGTTCGCAGGAAGCTGTGTTTTTGGTAAACAGTCGCTAGGGAAACTTTCGCTGCGGCCCCCATCACTTTACTTTCAAAGTAATGTTGGACATAGAGAATCATTTCCATCACACTATCTTACCCGTATATCTAGCTCTAGATATACGGGTTTCATTTTGTCTCAATTTCATCTAATTCTCTAGGACCATCCTTTTGTTTAAAAACAAAGTGATGGGGGCAGGCCTTATCGCTAACTTACGGCCGCTTTTTTGCCTAGTTCCTTAGGGAGAATTCACTCGTTCGCCTTAGTCTACTCGACTCGAATACCTGTGTCGGTTTGCGGTACGGATTAATAGTAACTTAAGCATCTATGTGTACCTTATTACTAAGACACACATAGACGTTCTGTATTCACAGAATGTAGAGACTTTTCTCGGAAGCGTGCTTTATAAAGTTGAATCAGGTTGCCCATCATCTTCATACAGTGCTTGGAGTGGTATTAAAACCAGTTGCGTGGATTTCCCTGCGCATCACCCTTACACAATAAACGTCAATCCAATAAGACGCTTTATATACTACACTCCGTCATCCCATCACATTACTACCAAGTCAAGGAATATTAACCTTGTGTCCATCGGATCCGGCGATAGCCATCTCCTTAGGCCCGACTAACCCTTCGCTGACAATCATTGCAAAGGAAACCTTATTCTTTCGGCGGGAGGGGATCTCACCCTCCTTGCGGTTACTTGTGCCAACATTCGTACTTCCACACGCTCCACTATGGGTTACCCCTTTAGCTTCAACGCAGAGTGGAACACTCTCCTACCGCTCATACATAAATGTATAAACCCTCAGTTTCGGTGATATATTTGAGCCCCGATTATTTATGGCGCAGAGTCTCTCGATGGGTGAGCTGTTACGCTTTCTTTCAATGATGGCTGCTTCTAAGCCAACATCCTCATTGTCAATGAAACTCCACCTCCTCGCTTACACTTAATATATACTTAGGGACCTTAACTTGAGATCTGGGCTGTTTCCCTTTTGACCGACGGAGCTTCGCCCCCGTGGTCTTACTGCTGTATTTTTAACTCTTGGTATTCGGAGTTTGATAGGTGTTGCCGTATTGCTACTAGTCAAAACCTTCCAGTGCTCTACCCCCAAGAGGAACACACAACGCTAGTCCTAAAACTATTTCGGAGAGAACCAGCTATTACCGAATTCGATTAGCTTTTCACTCCTTACCACAAGTCATCCAAAGGAGTCGTACAACCTACTGGTTCGGGCCTCCATACATCTTTCGATGTACTTCACCCTGCTCATGGTAAGCTCATTCGGCTTCGGGTCTGTAAGCTACTACAATTTGTTTCGCGCTATTCACACTTGCTTTCGCTATGGCTCCGTGACTTTATACCACTTAGCCTGCAGTAACCTACAACTCGTTGGCTCATTCTTCAATAGGCACGCAGTCGAGGTATAAATACCTCTTCTACTCTTTGTAAACATACGGTTTCAGTTCTATTTCACTCCCCTTCCGGGGTTCTTTTCACCTTTCCCTCGCGGTACTGTTTCTCTATCGGTCACACGGGAATATTTAGCCTTACCTCGTGGTCGAGGCAGATTCACACGGGATTTCACGTGCCCCATGCTACTCGGGATGCAGTTAAGCTGGTGCCTTTTTCGACTACAGGACTTTCACCTTCTCTGGTGCGGTTTTCAGCCGCTTCGTCTAAATTTCCCAGTCTTTTGTCACTGTCCCACGACCCCAAGTTCCGGAGAACTTGGTTTAGGCTGTTCCCTTTTCGCTCGCCGCTACTGGGGGAATCGCTGTTGCTTTCTTTTCCTCTGGCTACTAAGATGTTTCAGTTAACCAGGTTCGCTCGCTCCACCCTATTGATTCAGGTGGTCGTGTTTATGGTTGCCCCATTCGGATATCTTCGGATCGATGCTTGCTTCCCGCTCCCCGAAGCGTTTCGTCGGTAACTACGTCCTTCTTCGCTTCCGTGTGCCTAGGTATCCACCGTTAGCCCTTATTAGCTTGACCTTGCGGTCTTCTTTTTTGGCTTTTTCACCTAGCTCTATGCAGTTTTCAAGGTTCCTCTGGACTCTTTACTCAGAGCCAGCATTCTCTCTTATATATAGATAAGATAAGGTGCTGATTCCTCGCTTCTTTGTTTTTGCCACCTGTGCAGGTGGGCCATCCTGGACTCGAACCAGGGACCTCACCCTTATCAGGGGTGCGCTCT
>JBEIQD010000008.1:0-2632 GCA_040376695.1 Candidatus Nomurabacteria bacterium
TGGAAATTCCGCGTAAAGTGACCACCTTTTTTCGCGGTAAAGTGACCACCAAAAGTTAACTCACTTTTTGATGTTGTAACGATATAGTTTTTCTGGTTGTTGATGGCCTTGTTTTTAGTTTACGTTTTCTTTGTTTTCCTCTGTTAAGTTAGCTTTTTTCTTTCTCATTGATTCTCCTTTTAATTCAAGTCTGTGGGCGTCATGAATAATGCGGTCTAGAATGGCATCGGCAATTGTTTGTTCTCCAATCACTTCATGCCATAGTGCAACTGGTACTTGTGAGGTAAAGATGGTTGATCGTTTGCCGTGGCGGTCTTCTATTATTTCCATGAGTATAGTTCTACTCTGCTGATCCAGGGGTTGGATACCGAAGTCATCGATGATGAGTAGATCTTGTTTTTCCATTTTAGTAATCTCTTTCAGATAAGTTCCATCAGCCTTACCCATTTTAAGTCTGGCAAAAAGTTTAGCAGTATGCTCGTACAATACTTTATACCCGAGCGAACAGGCTTGATGACCTATAGCTGAAGCGATGTAACTCTTGCCTATGCCAGTGCTTCCTGTGATGAGAACGTTTTCTCTCTTGTCTATAAATGCGCAGTCAGCCAGTCTTAAGATGAAGTTTTTGTTCAGTTCTCTGGGAGTATCGAAGTTGATTTGCTCAACGGCCGCCTTATAGCGGAAGTGGGCATTCTTTACGTTGCGCACCAACTTACGGTTAGTACGTTCGTCCCACTCTGATTCAATCAGCATGGCTAACAGTTCATCAGCGGTGTAGTTGTGATCCGCTTGTGACTGAAGGCTAGTTTGAAAAGCACGTACCATACCGAAGAGTTTCATGCTTTTCATTTTCTCCATTGTGTGTTCATTCATTGCATTGGTGTTTTAAAGTTTAACATGGGTTATTGATAATAATTAGTGCCTCGTATGTTCTCATGTTGGGGCATTGGAAGCTGTTTATCTTCTTCTACATCATAGAGATCAAGCCCTCTATTGAGTATATCTTCTATAGCCCTAAAGTGATACAGACCATAGGCATGCGCTCGCTGACAAGCTTTGATCAAACGCTGATGCCCAACACGCTTGGCAAAGGATAAAATACCTTGGCAGGACTTATAGGCTTGTTCTGGATGTGGCTTCTTGTTGAGTACCTGAGCGATAAAGTATTCTACTTCTTTGCCGATAGCACGCGCCTGATTTAAAAAGAAGTCAGGGTTCCACTCAGCTAGCACCTGATGATGAGTTGCCATGTGAGCAGGATCTGTAGTGTAGTTATGAGCGCTACGAACACGCGAGTGCTCTGCGATGCGCTCATATTTATAGAAGATCTCTACTTTAGATTTACTGTATAACACTTTCACTTTTTTGCTGATGTAAGCAAAAGGAACACTGTAATAGTGTTTATCTACTCCTAAACACACGTGTCCGTTTTTCATGACAGTGGCCACCGAAGAGCTCCTCAACTCAAACCGCTTCTCTACAAGCGGTTGAAGATGACGCTGTTCCATCTCTTCAAATTGCTGAAGGCGCGAGTAATTCCTTCCTTTAAAAGAACTGCGGTTATGAGTATCCAGCAGTTCGTGTATGCGTGTGTTAAGCTCTTCAATAGACTGGGCAAGCTTAGCAGGAAGTGAAGCAAATATGCGCATGTAGGTGATCTTAACTGCACCTTCTACTAAAGCTTTATCCTTAGGCTTATAAGAACGGGTAGGCAATACCACCATGCCGTAGTAATCAGCGAACGCTTCAAAGTTTTCGTTAAGCTTAGGTTCATAACGATTGCTACGCACCACGGCAGACTTGAGATTATCAGGTACGATGGCATTAGGAGCACCACCGAAGTAGTGAAGGGCATTTTCACAACAACTGATAAAATCCTCTACACGCTGGCTCTCAACAGCTTCTACATAAGTTAGTTGACTGGCTCCGAGTATAGCGACAAAAACTTCGACAGCTTTTACTTCTCCGGTATCAGCATCAACTACATGAAGCTTCTCACCAGTGAAGTCCACAAACATTTTATCTCCCGCTTTATGTTCCATGTGCATGCTGGGGTGCACACGCCTCTTCCAAAGGTTGAAGTGCTTATAGAAGGCCGTGATTTTAAACCCTTCCGGATGCCGACTATGATAGTTCTCCCACAAGCGAAGCAGGGTAAAACCTCGCTGTCGTAAACGCTTCTCCTCAAGCTTTAAAAACTCATGGAGCACAGCTATGCGCTCGTCAAAAGTAAAGGGTGGCTCTTGGTTAAATAGTTCATCAAGATCTTTATCCGTTAACTTGACGATATCTTCCCAAGTGGTCTTTAAAGAAATGAAAATGCGCAAATACTTCTTTACAGTATTACGCGATAGACCCGTGGTTGTACTAATGTGTAGTTTACTGTGCCCTTGACAATAGAGCTTCAGTACATGTCTAAGCTTGCTCATATGGATCGATTTATTGGCCATGAAAGGTTGATTTATGTTGGCGTAAGTAGCCTTATAAATCAAACTTTCAAGCAACCGATCACTATACAATTACAGCATCAAAAGGGTGGTCAATTTGCCGCGAAAAACACTGGTCAGTTTGTCGCGAAAAGAGGTGGTCAGTTTACCACGAAAAAAGGTGGTCACTTTACGCGGAATCTCCA
>JBEIQD010000007.1:0-4320 GCA_040376695.1 Candidatus Nomurabacteria bacterium
ACCTTTGTTTTTAAGGCATGGTGGCAAGAATTTGCCATTAGGCCGTTATCTAAGGAGTAAACTTCGTGAAAAACTCGATATACCACAATCGGTCGCCACCCAAAACCCACAATACCTCGAATTACAAAAAGAGATGTCCGATATGTTTGAGGCTTCGTCGGCTAGCAATAGATGGTCTAAGCTTCGCACGTATCAAAAAAGTACTAAATCAAAAATAGCATCTGTGGAAACTAAATTTAAAATTTATCAATCGAAAGCGAAAAAATTATGAAACGTTCAAAACATTCATTATCCAATTACAAGCTTCTGTCTTGTAATATGGGTTCACTCGTTCCTATTGGATTAACGGAGGTACTTCCAGGTGATACAATTCAACAAGCCACTTCTGCACTCGTTCGTTGTGCTCCTCTTGTCGCTCCAGTTATGCATCCTGTTCATGTACGTATACATCATTGGTTTGTTCCACACCGTATTATCTGGGATGATTGGGAAAATTTCATTACTGGAGGACCTGACGGTGATTCCGTTCCAGATTTCCCTACAATCTCAACTGGTGTTTCTGGCTTTGATACTGGTACTTTGGCCGATTATCTTGGTATCCCACCTAATACTCCCGATATTGAAGTCTCTGCTTTACCTTTTAGAGCATATGCTCTCATTTGGAACGAATGGTATCGTGATCAAGATCTTCAGGATCCTCTGGTCATCTCAAAAGCTAGTGGCCTTGATACTACGACATCCAAAATTTTACAGAATGTCGCATGGGAAAAAGACTATTTCACATCTGCCAGACCTTTTTCAGCAAAAGGACCCACTGTAACTTTACCTCTTGGCGATCGAGCTCCAATCGCTACTGATGCCGCAAATACTGGTGTACTCGGGATTAAATCTACAACACAATCCAACGCCATTAAAAACATGACAACTTCAACTTCTACGCTGCAGCTTAATAACGTAGATTCAAATGAAACAAATTCTCTCTATGCAGATTTATCTGCTGCTACTGGTATTGATATCATTTCTTTACGTGAAGCATTCGCTTTACAACGTTATCAGGAGGCTCGCGCTCGTTATGGCTCACGTTATACAGAATATCTCGCTTACCTCGGAATTCGCTCAAGCGATGCTCGACTTCAACGACCAGAGTATCTTGGTGGTGGTAGACAAACCATCCAATTTAGTGAAATACTACAAACTGGTCCTGACGGGACAGGTGATGGAGTGGGTAATTTGTACGGACATGGAATTGGAGCATTACGCTCGAATCGTTATCGCAAATTTTTTGAAGAGCATGGATATGTCATTACTACAATCAGTGTTAAACCTAAAACCATCTATGGCAATCTCCTACACCGTACTTGGAACCGTCGTTCAAAAGAGGACTTCTTTCAGAAGGAATTACAACACATTGGACAACAAGAAGTCTTAAACAAAGAAGTATATGCCGCACATTCCAATCCAGACGGTACCTTTGGATATCAAGATCGTTATGATGAATACCGTCGTGCTGAATCCTCAGTCGCTGGCGAATTTCGTGATATTTTAGATTATTGGCACTATGCCCGTATCTTTGAATCTGACCCTGCTTTAAACGCTGATTTTGTTAAATCTGATCCTACTAAACGTGTTAACGCGTCTGCTGTTAACGACGTCTTATACATTATGGCTAATCACTCTATACAAGCTCGTCGTATCATTGCTTCAACTGGTTCATCATTTATTTATTAGGAGGTTATATGTCTGGTAAACGCGAAAATGTATCCAATATCCCAAAATCTTCTACTTTAAAATTTCAATCTGTAAAACAAGTAGATACTCTTCATGAACTTATGGCTCGCATGTCTCAACTAGCTCAAGAACGTGGAGAAGAAACATTGGAGGAAGCCGACGATTTTGACGTCGGCGATGACTTTGATCCTACATCTCCTTGGGAAGAACAATTTTCACCTTCAGGTGAATCTCTTGGATTTATGGTAACTGGTCTTAAGAAAAGCTCGTCGGACGCCCAGACTTCTGCTCCGCAGGAGCAAGTCGAAGCGAACGAGGAGCCAAAAAATCTTGAATAATTAACCAATGCACAGTACACTCCTTGATGTGTACTGTGCTAGGTGACATAAAATGGCTAAAACTAGAAAACTAAAACACTCAAATTCTAATATTAGATACAGGCGCGATGCCATTGCCATCGCTAGACCAAGAACCGAATCTCTTGGGATGCCTGAATCATTTACTTATACACAAAGGCATTTCTATGACACATACACCCAAACCCCCCAACTCACCACAATTATTGACGACAATCGTCTATTTAATCCTGACCCTTACCGGCCTCCTCTCAACAGGTCTGGTAATTTCAGTCGCATTATTAGTCCTAGTGGTAACGCTCAACAACGCAGGAATTCTAATAGAGTATCAACTAATTACCTTACTCCTCGTCTTGTTATTGACGAACCGAAAAAAGTAATGCTTTGCTTACGTCGTCACAGAAGAAAACAAGTAATACACGCACGCGGAATTGCTGGCTCACGAGTCGCAAAACCTAAATTCAATCTCAACTCTCAAATGAAATGTAGATAATCATGAATCCTATAGTTACTAGCTCCCTTGTATCCGCTGGCTCTAACCTTTTAGGTGGTTTACTTGGTGGAGGATCTTCCAGCTCTCTTAATCGCGCAAAGCAATGGTCCTTACAGGATGGTATGAATAAACTTGCCTTAGAACAAGCTCGCAGACTACCATCTGCCATGGTACACGGTGCCGAAAATGCAGGTATCCACCCACTCGTATTATTCGGCTCACCATCTTATTCTACTGCTCCAAACATGGTCGGTAATGCTGGTTATGAACCTCAACAATCCAGTAACTGGGGAACCGCCTTTATGAACATGGGCCAAGATGTATCACGTGCTATACAAGCTGAACAATCTCAAAAAGAACGCGAACAAAACCGCGTTTCACAACTTGCTCAACATGAAGAACAAATGGCATTACAACGCCAACGCGATCGCGCTTCAACGGAACATATGGGCTTACAAAATGATCTAATTAGAGCTCAAATAAAACGTCTTGAACAAACTGCCAACCCACCTATGCCAGACTGGAACTCTACCAATTCAGCTAATGTTGTAACCAAACCATATAATCAATTAAAACAATCAGACCAAGTAGCAGGTAAATGGATATCAGAAGCTGCTCCTGTTACATCAGCCGACAGAAATGTACAATCTTTAACCGCTGGTCCACCATCACCTGCTTTTACTCGCTATCGTGTAGGCGGTCCTAATATGGGATATTATTTAGAAGTACCTTCAGGAGGTTCATTTTCTGAAGCCCTCGAAAGTATGGGAACTATACCCTCTATGGGACATACTATGGCACATCAAGCTTTACGTGCTGTAGACTCATGGTGGAATGGTAACCCTGACTCCAAACCAAAGATTAAATTGCCCGCTGGTTATCAATGGAATTGGAAACCTTTCACAAAAACTTGGCGTGCAGAAAGGAGATAAAATGAGATATCGTCGCAGAACTTTTTCCCGTCGTCGTCGTGGCTATCGTACACGCGCTCGTCGCATTGGTTATCGGATGTAACATGTTATGCCGTAAACCATACATGAATGGAGACAATGCCTACCCATGTGGGCAATGTCTTCCATGTCGTATTAATCGTCGTAGACTTTGGACCCATCGTCTTATATTGGAGGCTTTAAAACATGAATATAGTATCTTTGTTACACTTACTTATGACAAAAATAATTACCCTCCTGACGGGTCGTTACAACCGAGAGAATTACAACTCTTTCTTAAAAAACTTAGGCAAGCTGTCGCACCCATTAAAATTCGCTTTTATGCTGTTGGTGAATATGGTGACCTTTCTGGTCGTGCCCATTATCATCTTGCTATATTTGGGCTTAATGATATTTATGCCAAACGGGTAACAGACTCTTGGGGTAAAGGAATGGTTCACATAGGTAATCTAACTTTAGAATCTGCTCAATATATATGTGGCTACACCACTAAAAAACTCACATCTAAAGATGATCCTAAATTAGAAGGTAAACACCCTGAATTCGCCCGTATGTCTCTACGCCCTGCTATAGGATTATCAGCTATGGAAGATATGCATGATTTTCTTACAACTGAAGAAGGTTCAAAACATTTATTACAAACAAAGGATGTACCTTTGTTTTTAAGGCATGGTGGCAAGAATTTGCCATTAGGCCGTTATCTAAGGAGTAAACTTCGTGAAAAACTCGATATACCACAATCGGTCGCCACCCAAAACCCACAATACCTCGAATTACAAAAAGAGATGTCCGA
>JBEIQD010000009.1:0-2075 GCA_040376695.1 Candidatus Nomurabacteria bacterium
CCTGCGGCAAGCACAGAAAGCATAATAGCTAGCGAATACAAGAAGCTTGTAGAAGAAAACAAAGAAACAGCTTGTCCTGTAGTAAAGCCCGGAGTCGCTACCCCTGTTGATTGGAAGTATGAGGGTTCGAGGGAGGTGTAGTTTTTATTATTCGACGGGTTCATCAGCAAGAAGGTTTGTGTTAAGGAGGAAAAGAGTGCCATCTTGTTTTCGTATAAAACTGATAAGATCAGAATTTACGCTTGTTGCTAGATGGGTTACATCAATTTCCCCGTAGTTCTCTGGGAAAGAGTAAAGTGTGTATGTTTCCCCGCTTTGTGCATTTATAACCGAAAGAGTGTCTCTAAACATAAACCTGCCTTGGTACCAATCATCAGGCAGACCTTCAACACCTTCTGGAATGGATTGTGGAACACCGCATATAAAATATGGAGATACTGTGCCTATACACTTAGAAGCAAGAGTCTTTGTTGTGAAAGAGATTGTTTTACCAACGTTCACCCCAAATGTTGCGAGCCCGGATCGAGTCCACATACTATTGAGTACTGGACCACTGGCTGAAGGGGTACTTAATAGTCCTGTCTTGCCTCCCACAACAGAAGAAAACGAAGGAAGAACAACGGTTGTTCCCTCTACATAGGCTGAAGCATTTGATGTTGCATACAACTGCTCACCCCCATATGAGAGTGTCCACTCTGAAAAAGGTGAATCGGCTACACGGGATGTGCCTCGTAATGAAAGTGAATAGATGGTGGAACCATTTGATCCAGGAACGACATAGCTAAGAGTTGACAGGTTTTTACTAACCGCAACAGACGTAATATTTTGAGGTAAATATGTTGTGTCGATGAGTGGTTCCGGGTCTCTTCCTTCTTGAACGTTTGGAACAGAAGCAAGGATGCTTACAACAGTTTTTCTATCAGTGTCTAAATAGCGCATAACAATACGATCACCCCCTGCCCAGATGTAGGCATCAAATATTCCTGGAATAGTTGTGTTACTTATCTGATATGTTTTGCCAGATTCTATTGAGTGGCCATACACATACCCTGTTACTCTATCAACAAACATAAGCACTGTGGTCGTTGCTCTTACTGTTTTTGTTGTTGAAATAGTTGTTGTTCCTACGGTCGAAGTCGACGTTACTTCCCGTAGTATGGGACGACTTACAAAAATGTTCCCCGTTGCTGGATTATCTGAGATACGAGTAAAAGGTATTGTTCCCGCAGGAGTAACTTCAGTTTCTGTGTTTGAGTCTGGATTGTCACCTTGAAAAATAAAAGCAAAACGAGCAGGAAGGTCGCGTAAAGAAAAAGCACTTGTTGGTGTTTGTAAGGTGGGAGCAGTTTCAGGTTTTGAAAAAAGAAAATACCAAACAATAACACCGAAAGCGAAAAGAGAAATAACAGCAAAGAGAATTTGAAGTCGTCGGTGTTCCATGTGATTCAGTATAGCAAAACAATTACTTGCTTATGGTTTTGTGTAAACAATTTTTATTTAAATACATGCCAATGATTGGTTCCAGTTTCGTTACAAAAAATAAAACCAAGTCCAGAGCGGGTTGCTGTACAGTATCCAAGAGAAGGGCCAGAAGGAAATTTATTTATACAAGTATCCAGTTTTGTATCTCCAATACGCAAATCAACAGCGGCTTTTCCTGGGCCGTGAGATTTGTGCCCTGGTTCTGTGCCGCCAGTCACAACCAATACAGAGCCAGGACAGGAGTCTTTTAGTTGCACAAGCATAGACAGTACAGACTGTGGAAGGTCTGCGAGATTACTACAAGAAGGGGTTTTTTCCTGCATTTGTGCCGTTGTGCAGGCAGGCTTATTTACTGTAATCCCTTGTGCGGACAGGGCACTACGATTTGCCTGCTCAGACCCATTGGTTGTTGGTGAAAAGTCTCCTGTTGCACCACCGCCACCCGCATTTCCACCTCCCCCACTCACAAACCCTCCACTCTTCCCCGCTGCAGCACGCAATCCATCCAAACCAACATTCCCTGACAGTAAGTCTTTGTTAAAGGTATAGAGAATAACAAACAAAGAAAGAACACCCAGCAATCCAAGCGTTAC
>JBEIQD010000011.1:0-1730 GCA_040376695.1 Candidatus Nomurabacteria bacterium
CAGCCTGTGAAAAAACTCAACGCTATTAACACAGGCTGTTTGTTAATCTTGAAATAAAGATAATAAAAAAAGATGAATGAGAGTTATCTTTGTGTATGCCAATAATAACCTCCCAAAACCGCACACAGATTGAGTTTAAGAGCCTTGAAGATTTCATTGAAAAAGATAATACGGTAAGATTTATAGATGCTTTTGTAGAAAAACTGGAGCTAGATAAATTAGCTTTTATAACAAAGCCTGTTAAAGTAGAAGGGCGCCCAAGTTATACCAATCAATTATTCTTAAAAATTTATTTCTATGGCTATCTAAATGGCATTCGTTCATCGCGCAAACTAGCAAAGGAGTGCATGCGCAATATTGAAATGCAATGGCTTTGCAATGGACTTACACCAAACTATCACAGCATAGCCGATTTTAGAAAAAACAATCCGAAAGCCTTGCGCAACACTTTTAAATTGTTTGTGCTATTTTTAAAAGAGGCTGATTTACTCGGCTGCCAAACCATCGCCATTGATGGAACCAAAGCACGAGCGCATAACAGTAAAAAAAATAATTACAACCAAAAAAAGATAGATAGGCACTTTGCATACATTGAAGAAAAAACAAATCAGTACTTAAAAGAATTAGATGAGGCAGATAAGAAAGAGCAGAATGATAGAGTAAAAGATATAGAAAGTAAACTAGAAAAACTTAAAACACAAAAAATAAAGTACGATACCTTACAAGAACAGCTTAACCAAAGCAACGAACCTCAAGTAAGCACAACTGATAGCGATGCAAGAGCATTATTAATACACGGCCAAGTAGTAGAAGTAAGTTATAATACACAAGCTGCAGTAGATGATAAACATAAATTAATTGTAGCCACACATACCATCAATAAAAACGATAGAAACGCACTTTCAAATATTGCTTTAGAAGCACAAGAAAATATACAAACAAAAGAAATTACAATACTTGCAGATAAAGGATACAACAATGCTAAAGAAATAAATGCTTGCCAAGCACAAAATATAACAACGATTGTAGCTCAACAAGAAATTGTAAACAGTAATGCTAAAGGCACAACTCCAGATTACCTTGTAACTAAATTTACCTATAATAAAGAAGACGACACTTACACCTGTCCACAAAATCAAACACTAAAATCAACTGGCACACTGCACACTAAAAAAAGAGAACATAGCTCTCATCAATTTAAAAAGTACAGAACTGCGGCCTGCAAAACATGCCTGGTAAAAAGCCTTTGCACCATAAGACCAGAAGGCAGAGAAATTGAACGAGGAGAATATGCAGACGCATTAGAGCTAAACAATAAAAATTACGCTGAACGTTATCCTGAATATAGAAAACGGCAAGAAATTAATGAGCACATTTTTGGAACTATAAAACGTGTTTGGGGTTATTACTACACCAACTTAAAAGGTTTAAAAAAAGTAAATGGCGAATGGAGTTTAATTATGACAGTTTACAACATAAAACGAAGTATAAACATACTCGGTTTTGATGAGTTGATGAAAAAGCTGAATGCCTGGAAGCCAGAATACAAAAAGGAATGGCTTTATGAACAAAAAACAAACAAATTTGAAGCCCTTATAAGAACTTTATTTTTTGAATACAAAATTGCAGCGTAAAAAATTGCCACTCCCATAAAGTAAACAAACACGTTTGCGAAAACTTTACAAGCTATTTTTAGCTAATCAAAAAAATAATCTGAGTTTTTTCACAAC
>JBEIQD010000006.1:0-9181 GCA_040376695.1 Candidatus Nomurabacteria bacterium
GTTTGCTGAATCGTTAAAGAGAGAAAGACCACTGAATACTCCACCACTTACGGTTGGAGTGATGAGGGAAAGATTAGTTGCAGTACCTCCTGTAATGACAGGAAGTTCAATGGTTGTTTGACGTAGATATGAGATGGTAGAAACACCAATTGATGTTGATGGAGAAGAGTATGATGGAATGATATATGAACCATATCCTGGTGGGATGGCAGATGAGATACCGTTTACTCCGTCTTTACCATCTGCTCCATCCTTCCCCGCTGGACCTGGGATGCCGATGTAGGAGGTGATGTAGCGGGTGAGGTAGATTGGAGAAGGTGAAGACGGGGTTGTTGTAGCAACTTCCGTTGGAACAGGTAATTCTTCTTCTGGGGAAGAGTTACCGTTTGTTGCGAGATCAGGCACAGAATCCAATCGTCCACTTACAAGAGCTTGGTAATCACATCTTCTACTATCTATAATTTCTCCTCGAGGCGCAAACGCACAGTACACAGAGAGTGATAATCGGTCTAAAAATGGGAGCGCTGCGTTTTTATCTGAAAGCTCTTCCGCTGCTTGTACTGTATTTGTACCTAAAGCAAACGATACATATTTTTTAACTGGGAGAAGTTCGATCTCTGCCAAACGAGGCATTTTATATTTACTAACCTGCAGAGAGAAAAAAGACGGGAAAGCAAATAATGATGATTCACTATTACGTAAAATAAGCTCTCGTGGTTGTACATTACCAATAAGAGAAATGGTTGGGCCTGCAACAGCTATCTCTCGATCAGAAGCTCCAGGAAAAGAAACTTTGGCTTTAGACAAAGTTGGTAGATGTATCTTAATAATATTTGAGAGCGAAGGATATTGAAAAGATTCAGATGTATTGCTAGATGCAGAAAATGTGTTGTTATTATTCTCCTCAAGATTTGAAGCAGCATACCCTTCTATAGAAGTAACGCTAATAAAGAAGACAAGAGTAGAGATTAGAATTTTCTTATATATAAAAAATGGAGGACAGCTAATCTCTTGCATGTAGTTTGATACTACTTAGTATAGTAAAAATTGTGCACAACCGCAGCACAAACTGGGATTAAGTTGGGGATAAAGTACAAATCAAAAAAGCTTACACTGTAAAGGAAAAATGATACGTATTTTTAATTACGAGAAATAAAATAAATCTTCCAGTAACGGACACAGGGTGATAATTTATATATTTACCAAAGGAAGATTAGAGGTGGGTAGATATTAATTCACGTTTACATACAAAGCTTAAGTATTAAATTTTATCAAATAATTGAAAAGCCTTTAAATAGGTTCTTCTGTGGTACTTCGTTATTCCTATATTTTTTATAGCTTCCCTGTGATCTACAGTTCCGTAACCCGCATTTCTTTCCCATCCATACTCATTATGTTCTTTTGTTAGTTTCTCCATATACATATCTCGTGATACTTTTGCCATAATTGAAGCTAATGCTATCTCAACAAATCGCTCGTCCCCTTTAACAAAGCTTTCTTGTGTAAGGTTTTTATTTGGTATTTTAAGCCCTGCATCAAGACGTATAGTAAGATGCTCTACTTGTACTCCTTTTTTAACCAAAGTACGCATACAGGAGAGTAAACACTTCCTAACAGCCTCAGATATTCCATATCTATCTATATACTCTGCACTGCGTGAAGAAATAGCATATTCCATCCTTGTTTTAATTAATCTGTTTTTCCTAATTGTTTTATATATATTTAATCTATTAGTTTTATTTAACTTCTTAGAATCTCTAATAGTACTACCAAATATTTCTTTAAGTGCCTCTTTTTCATCTTCTAAGTAAAAAGCACAGAGGGTAACAGGCCCTGCTAGAGGCCCTCTTCCAACTTCATCGATTCCTATGACCCCTTTTGGTTTTTTTACTCTCCTTTGCATAGGCTAAGTATACAGCTGATATACTAGTTCCATGTTCGTCCATCTACGCAATCATAGTCACTATTCTTTACTCTCCGCGCTGCCAAAGATAGACCCTCTCGTTAAAAAAGCTGCATCTCTTGGTCAGCCTGCTTTAGCTATTACTGACTACAGTAATATGTATGGAACTATTGAGTTCTACAAAAGCTGTGAAGGTGCAGGAATTAAACCTATTATTGGTGTAGAGTTTTCTCTTAAGTACGAAGATCGAAGATTTAAAATAGTTCTCATTGCAAGAGATCTACAGGGATACAAAAATCTTATGCGCATTACTTCAATAGTGAACGTAGAAAATCCGCTTGATCCAGTTCTTACTGAAGCAACTCTTATTACTTATAAAGAAGGTCTTGCTGTTCTCTCTGGTGGTCAGTGGGGTGAAGTATCTAACCTTCTCGTTATTAATCCTGAGGAGGCAAAAAAACGACTTGCATTCTACACATCCCACTTTGGTGAACATTTCTATCTAGAAATTAATCCGCAAGTTGGTATGGAGCACGGGAAAGAAATGTATGACAAAACAATAGCTCTCGCCCGTGAGACAAACACCCCGCTTATCGCAACATGGAACACCCACTACCTATCGTTAGCCGACAAGGCAGCACATAAGACGCTCTACCTTGTTCACGGGGATGAGCACTCTCAAGAAGAGTACAATCACATGTTCCAAAAAGATGACTTTACTTTGGTTGATATTGCTACAGGTATGGGACAGTTTAAAGACGTCCCTGATGCACTTTCAAACACACTTGTCCTTGCCGAAAGCTGCACTCTCAAAATCCCTCTCGGGGCATGGGTGTTTCCTGATATTGAATATAAAAAAAGCTATGATGAAGATCTTCGTGAACTAGCTTATGCAGGACTAACTGTACGCAATATGGAACTTACAGAGACAGTTAAAACGAGACTAGACTATGAACTTAAGGTTATCTCGGACAAGGGGTATTCGCCATACTTCCTGGTGGTATATGATCTTCTTCGTTTTGCTCGTGAAAATAAAATCCTCACAAACATTCGTGGGTCTGTTGCGGGTTCTCTTGTTACCTATCTTCTTCGTATTACGATTGTTGACCCCTTTGAATACAAGCTGCCGTTTGAACGTTTCCTCAATCCTGAACGCCCTTCTGCGCCAGATATTGATATGGACTACGCCGACACTCGCCGTGACGAGGTTATTGACTATGCGCGCAGAAAGTATGGAATAGATAATGTTGCGCAGATTGGAACATTCGGAACCATGATGGCACGTGGAGCCGTGAAGGATGTCGCACGTGCAATGAAGTTTCCATACATGGTTGGTGACCGTATTTCAAAAATGATTCCTCCTCCACGACAAGGTTTCCCCGTTACCATTGCTGGTGCTCTCCTTGAAATGCCCGAGCTAAAAGAGCTCTATGATACAGATCGTGACGTACAAATTATCTTGGACATGGCACAAAAAGTAGAAGGTTGTGCACGTCACATTTCTGTTCACGCTGCTGGAACAGTTATCTCACCCCGCCCATTATGGGAGTTTAGCCCAATACAAAAAGACCCTAAAGGAGGTAAGGTTATCACTCAGTACGACATGTACACCATTGAAGATGCAGGGCTTCTCAAGTTCGACTTCTTGGGTATTCGTAACCTCACTATTCTAGGAGATGCGATTGAGATTGCTCAATCGAGATATAACACAACAATTGATATTGAAACTATTCCACTTGATGACAGTAAAACATTCGACATGCTTGCTCATGGGTACACGATGGGACTCTTTCAATTAAACGGTTCTGGTATGACACGATTCCTAAAGGAATTGAAACCTTCAACTATCTTTGACATCAACGCCATGGTGGCACTCTACCGTCCTGGACCACTTGAAATGATTCCTGAATACATCAAACGAAAGCATGATCCATCTCTTGTTGCATATCTCGACCCTCGCCTTGAGCCAATTCTCGATCAATCTTTCGGCGTGATTGTGTACCAAGATGACGTGATGCTTATCGCCATTCACTTGGCAGGATATTCATGGCTTGAAGCAGATAAGTTGCGTAAAGCTATGGGTAAAAAAATTCCCGCAGAAATGACAGCTCAAAAAGAAAAACTCTTTAAAGGATTTCTTGAGCACGGACTATCTCAGAAAAAAGCAGATTTACTGTGGTCACTCATTGAGCCGTTTGCTGCCTACGGATTTAACAAAGCTCATGCTGCAAGTTATGGGCGTGTTGCGTATCAAACGGCATACATGAAAGCAAACTTCCCTGTTGCATACATGACTGCGATTATGACCAACGAATCGGGAGACGTGGAGAAGATTGCTGAAATTGTATCCGAATGTAAGCGTATGAATATTATTGTGCTTCCTCCAAACATCAACATGAGTGAAGGTGGGTTTAGTATCGTTACTGATGAAAACGGAAAGGAAGAAATCCGTTTCGGGCTCTACACGGTAAAAAACCTAGGAGTTGATATCGCGGACGCAATCATCGCTGAAAGAAAAGAAAAAGGACCTTTCACATCATTTGAAAATTTCATTAATAGAATTACTCACAAAAACCTAAACAAGAAATCTCTTGAAGCTCTCACTATGTGTGGAGCGCTTGATGAATTTGCTGAGCGAGGAGACGTCCTTGCAAACATGGATAATATTTTAGCCTTCCATAAACACGCAGTAAAAGACAACCGACACCAAAACTCATTATTTGGAGAAGCAGACACTACTTCATTTACTATGAAGCGTGCACCTCTTGTAACTCAGGAACAAAAGCTTGCATGGGAAAAAGAATTGCTTGGACTCTTCGTGTCAGGTTTCCCTCTTGATCCATGGCGTGAAAAAATTGAAGCTCGAGGAATTGATATTGATAAAGTACACCATGATACACCAGACGGAAAAGAGGTTTCACTCGCCGTTATTATTGAGAAGTATAAAATAACAAAAACCAAAAAAGGAGACCACATGGCTCTCGTTACTTTACGCGATTATCGAGGAGCGATTGAAGTTGCCGTCTTCCCAGAAACCTACAAGCGCTATAAATCAGCAATTATTCTTGACCTCCCTGTTGTGGTGCGTGGAAAAGTTGCTACCCGAAATGGAGAAAAGACTATTGTTGTTGATGAAATAAAAACCCTCGCTAAACAATAACCCTGTGAATACTGGAGCTGAAATGGGTAGGAAAATGAAGACTAAAACACTTACACAGTAAGCTATTGCAGGCATATCCCTGCGCATGGTATAATGGTCACATGGTTCACATGCTATCTATTGTGCAAATAACGCTAGCTATTCTCCTCACTGCACTCGTTCTTATCCAACGAGCTAACACCGACGCGTCAGGCGCTTTTGGTGCTGACGGAGGATCAGGAGCTGCGCTTGAAAAGCGTGGAGCAGAAAAGTCACTACACCGTTTAACGGTTATTATTGCTGTGGCTTTCGTTCTCGCCCTTGCGTACCCGCTTCTTGCTCGCTAATCAACAATAGCTACTCCATGTGCGTACTGCTATGGACACAAACAACTCTACGAGAGGTCTCAAAGCTATACCTTCTACACTGAAGGCGCTTTACCGAACACTATCACCAGAACGCGTGATAGTCTTTTGGTTGCTTATTTCTATATCATCAATTCTTTTCTTTTCTGCCCTTATCTCTTTTAATTCACGTTTCCTTACAACTGTACCAAGTTATGGTGGTGATATTACTGAGGGAATCATTGGTACTCCACGATTCATTAACCCAGTACTAGCGACAAGCGAACAAGATGAAGACCTCACTACTCTTGTGTATGCTGGATTAACAAAAAAAGGAGTGACAGGCGCTAACGAACTAGACATGGCAGAATCAGTTACAGAAAGTGAAGACAAGCTTCGTTACACTGTCGTGCTTAAACCTACAGCTCGATTTCACAATGGAACAAACGTCACGGTAGACGATGTTATCTATACAGTTAACCTTGTTCAAAACCCAAATATCAAAAGTCCTCACCGTATTGAATGGGAAGGTATAACAATGGAAAAAGTATCTAACACTGAGATGACATTCTCACTCAAGAAGCCGTATCCATTATTCATGGACAATTTAACAATTGGAATCCTTCCTAAAAATGTGTGGAAGAATCTTACTGATGAGCAGTTCAGTTTAAGTGCATACAATATTAATGCTATTGGAAGTGGTCCATATAAAATAAAAGACATTAAATCTACTTCTGGCATTCCTCATACATTTATCCTTGAAGCACATAAGAGTTACACACTAGGCCGCCCGTATGTAGATATGCTTACTATTAGTACGTATCAGAGTGAGCGATACGCCATCGCCGCATTTAATAATGGAGATATCGATAGAATTCACGGTTTGTCACCAGAGTCTGTTACCTCACTTGGCGTGCTCCCTTCTCAGATTCACACTTCACTTCTCCCGAGAACGTTTACCGTATTCTTTAATGCTAACAAAGCGCCAGCGCTTTCTGAAAAGAAAGTTCGTCAGGCACTTTCACACGCAATTAACAAAGATGCAATTGTTACAACAGTTCTTAATAATTATGGAAAGACTATTAATGCGCCATATCCTTTTGATGAAGATGTTGCAACGTCTACCTATGACAAGGAGCTTGCGATAACGTTACTTAAAGGAAGTAACGCATTCAAGGCGTCAGAAACTATTGAGATCACTCTTGCAACAGCCAACACTGATGAGATGCGAAAAGTTGCTGAGATGATAAAGACTGACTGGGAAGCAATTGGTGTAACAACCACACTTGCTGTATATGAAGTATCTGATCTTAACCAATCTGTTATTCGAGAACGAAACTTCCAGGCACTTCTCTATGGTTCTATTACAGAAACACCCTCTGACCTTTACGCTTTTTGGCACTCAAGTCAGCGAAACTATCCTGGATTAAATATTTCAAACTACGTAAGCAATGAACTTGATAAGAACTTGGAAATTCTGCGTACTGATTCAGATATTCTAAAAACAGCAGCAGCGTACGATGAAGTACGACAAGAATTTGCTGACGAAGTTCCAGGAATATTCTTATTTGCTCCATCTCTCATTTATATAAGCAAAGACAAAGCCACAACACTCCTACCCTCTGTAAGTTATACCAATGCCTCACGATTTGCCTTGGTGCATATGTGGCATAGATACAGCGAGCGAGTGTGGCCTAAAACATATTACAAGCAAATTATTCAAATCGTAGAAAACACTATTCATTAATTAATTACTAATCATTAACAACAAATATATGAACGAAGATACCACAACAACATTACCAACAGACGAGAACATTCCTATGGAACCTGTTACATCTCAGACGCCAGCAGCGCCTGGATTCAAACGTCCAGATCGCGCACGTAGCGGAGCTCGTGGACGAAATGCTCGCCCGCCACGATCTATGGTTGGTCCAAAATTCGACACAACCGTAACCGGAAAGCGAGAGACTGACCACATTCCCCCATTAAAAGATGGTGATATTCGTGTTATCCATTTAGGTGGAGTGGAAGAAATCGGACGTAACATGAGTATGGTTGAATACAAAGACACCATCATCATTGTTGACTGTGGTATTCAGTTCACGGAAACAACAACTCCTGGAATTGACTTCATTCTTCCAAACACTCGCTATCTAGAAGAACACAAGCATAAGATTAAAGGTGTACTTGTAACTCATGGTCACCTCGATCACATCGGAGCTATTCCATATATCATGCCTCGTATTGGTAACCCTCAAATCTACTCTCGTCTGTTCACATCTCTTATGATTAAGAAGCGACAGGAGGAGTTCCCTCATCTAAGCCCTCTTACTATCAATGTCGTTGAGAAGAATGACACTGTTACACTTGGTGATTTACGAGTAAGATTCTTTGGAGTAACACATGCTATTCCAGACTCTATGGGTATCATGATTGAAACTCCATTTGGTGACATCGTTCACACAGGAGACCTTCGTCTTGAACACAATAACGATATTCCAACTGATGATGAAGTTGACCGTTACAAAGTGTTCGAAGGAAGAAACACACTTCTTCTTATGGCAGACTCAACAAACTGTGAAAACCCAGGATTCTCTATTTCTGATACTGTTGTATACAACAACATCGAAACTATCATCCGAGAAACTCCAGGACGTCTTATCATTAGTACATTCGCCTCTCAGGTAGAGCGTATGCTTTTCATGCTTGATACAGCAGAAAAATATGGCAAGAAAGTGGTGATCGAAGGAAGAAGTATGAAGACAAACGTTGAAATTGCAAAGCTTGCAAACATGCTTAAGGTTCGCCCAGAGACACTCATTAGTCTTGAAGACATGCAGCGCTACCCAGAAAACAAGCTTCTTATTCTTGCAACAGGTCAGCAAGGTGAAGAGTTTGCAGCACTTGGTCGCATTGCGAACAAGACTCACAAGTTCCTTCGCCTTACTCCACGAGATACTATTCTTATGTCATCATCGGTGGTTCCAGGAAATGAACGTGCGGTACAAAATTTGAAAGATAAACTATCTCGACAAGGCGCTCATCTTATTCACTACAAAACATCTGACGTTCACTCTTCAGGACACGCCAACCATGACGAACTTATGTGGATTCACCGAAAGGTTCATCCGAAGTTCTTCATCCCTGTTCACGGATATCACTACATGCTCCGCGTACACGCTGACATCGAACGGAAACTTGGTATGCCAGAAAGTAACATCGTCGTACCTGACAACGGTATGGTGATTGAAATCACCGATGGAGGTAATAAGATTGGATTCCTTAAAGAAAAGGCTCCTTCAGAAATGATTGTGGTTGATGGAACATCAGTTGGTAAGATTCAGGACGTGGTCATGCGAGATCGTCAGGCGCTAGCTGAAGATGGAATGTTTGTGGTTATCGGTGTTATCGATAGTCAGACACATACACTTAAGAAGTCTCCTGATCTTATCTCTCGTGGATTCGTGTACCTTAAGGAATCACAAGATCTCCTCTACCAAACACGTCTCCTTACAAAGAAAGTAATCGATGACGGACTTGCTCGTGGTGATTACACTAATCTTGATCAACTCAAGCAAGACGTGACGGAAGCGACGACAAAGTTCCTGCTTCAAAAGACCGCAAAGCGACCAGTTATAATTCCAGTTATTATTTCTGTATAGTTTCTAAAAGTACTTGCGGAACAAGAAGGGGGGCGCCCACGCCCGGGGCCAGAACCGGGTGTTTAACACGACAAAAAAACACATGTAAAGGAATAAAATAGAAAAAAATTAAACACCACAAAAAAAAAAA
>JBEIQD010000005.1:0-19733 GCA_040376695.1 Candidatus Nomurabacteria bacterium
ACAACTGGTACAACAACGCTCACCGTGCAATCAGGTGCAGGACAGGGATCAGTAAACCTGCTTGAACTCCTTAACTATGCAGGAACTAAACTCTCTGCATTCACCAAGGATGGATGGTTGGGGATTGGGACGAGTACGCCAGAGTCAGCGCTTACAGTGGTGGGGACGACGACGCTTGCAACAACGACACTAACACAGCTTATTAGTACTGCTACAACTGGCACAAGTACCTTTGCTGCTAATCTATCAATCGCAGGTAACTTAAACTTTAACGGCGCACTACTTCAAAACGGAGCCCCATTCGTGGGTAGTCAGTGGACTACTGCTGGAAGTAATATTTATTACAACACAGGTAGTGTTAGTATCGGCACCACAACTCCACTAGCATCAACCAAACTGACTGTCTTAGGCACCACTACTCTTATGGGGTCTTCAACTTCTCCTACAGCTCTAAAAGTAATTGGGAATATTGATAACACAGCCACAAGTACATTTGCGCCGGTTACAGTAGCTACTGCAGCTTTAGGTTCTGGTTTTACAAGAGGTGTTGCCGTCTCTGGCAAGTATGCGTATGTGGCAAGTGCTGTAGCTAACATGCTTTCTGTTGTTGATATTTCTAACCCACTATCTCCAACTCTTATTGCTACTACAACCGTAGGTACAACACCAAGCTCTATTGCTGTCTCCGGCCGCTATGCGTATGTAGTGAATAATGGCGCCAATACAATGTCTATACTAGATATCTCTAACCCAGCTTCTCCTGTAACTGTGGCGACACCAAGCGTAGGAACTTCACCACAAGGTATCTATGTTTCCGGCCGTTATGTATATGTGACTAATGCTACTGGTGCATCTATGTCTATACTAGATATCTCTAACCCAGCTTCTCCTGTAACTGTGGCGACACCAAGCGTAGGAACTACCCCATACTCAGTCTTCGTTTCTGGTAAATATGCCTATGTTACAAACTTCGGCAGTAGTACGCTTTCTATATTAGATGTCTCAAATCCCGCAGCCCCTGTAACAGTTGCTGCTCCTGCAACAGGTAGTGGTCCAGATACAGTACATGTCTCTGGTCGTTATGCTTACGTAACAAACAGAAGCGGCAACAGTCTCAGCATCATAGATATTTCTAATCCAAGTTCTGCTGCAGTAGTGGGTACTGCTGGAACAGGAATTAGTGGTCCACGTGGTGTCACCGTCTCTGGTCGCTATGCATATGTGGCGGCTGATGGAGGTTCACGTATGGTTGTTGTTGATGTTTCTAGTTCAACTGCACCACTGAATATATCAAATGTAACTAGTGGCAGCGGGGCCTATTCTGTAGCTGTCTCTGGCCGGTATGCCTACATTGCAAATAATAGTAGCGGACTGCAGGTAGTTGATATTGGGGGAATGGAAACCACTTCAGCGGTGATTCACTCTCTTGAAGCTGGAAACCTTTCAATTCGTAACGATCTTTTTGCAAACGGAAATATTATTGCTAACGGCTCGCTATCAATAGCAAATGGTTTCCGCGTGCAAGGTAACGGTAATATTTACGGCAGTTTAATAGTAGGGACTTCATCAACGCCTCTCTTCTCAGTAGATACAGCAAGAAATAAAGTAAGTATTGGTACAAGTACATCAGCAATTGCTAACAGTATCTTTAGTGTAGTAGGGACTACTACACTCATTGGCTCCGGTACATCTCCTATAGCACTGTCAGTGATTGGGAATATTGATAACACAGCCACAAGTACATTCGCTCCAAGAGTTATATCTACTGTTAACGTGGGATCTCTTCCTATTGCTACAGCGATTGCTGGTAAGTATCTGTATACAGCCTTCCAAGGTACTACAATGTCTATTACCGATGTATCAAATCCTTTAGTGCCCGTGCCTCTAGGTAGTACAACAACTGGAAGCGGTTCAACGAACCCTGTTGCTATTGCTGTCTCTGGCCGCTATGCGTATGTGGCAAATAGCGGTGACAACACTATGGCCGTTCTTGACGTCTCTAATGCATCCCTGCCAGCACTTGTTTCTACGACCACATCTGCACTTCCTAGTACTACTTCAGGTATCTATGTCTCCGGCCGCTACGCGTATATTGTTAGTCCTTTTGGTATGTCTATTTTTGATGTCTCAAATCCCGCATCACCTGTTCTTGCTAGTAGTACTGCTACTACAGTCTCTGGTAGTTCTCCGAGTGTGTTTGTCTCCGGCCGCTATGCATACGTTGCAGGTCAAGGCTCTATGGCTATCATTGATGTTTCCAATCCTTCAGTTCCTGTGACAGCTACCACCACTTCAACAGGTGGAGCTTCAGCTACTTCTGTATATGTCTCCGGCCGTTATGCCTATGTAGCCAATAACGGTAGTGTGTCTATTATTGACGTTTCCAATCCTTCAGTTCCTGTGCTTATGTCACAACCAAGTGTCTCACCTACATTAAGTGGTATTTCTGTCTCCGGCCGCTACGCGTATGGTATTGGCGGTGGTGCTATTGTTGTGCTGGATGTCTCTAGTTCAACTGCACCAGTAGTTGTTTCTACGACCGGTAGTTTAACGAGTGTTACTTCTAGAGGTATTGCTGTCTCTGGCCGCTATGGTTACGTGGTTGGTTTAAATGCTCCAACGCTAAGTATTCTAGATTTTGGAGGTATTGAGACTACTTCCGCTACTATCCATTCTCTTGAAGCGGGAAATCTCTCTGTTCGTAATGATCTGTTTGCTGCTGGAAGTATTACAACTAATGGTTCGCTTACCGTAGCAAACGGTTTTCAATCACAAGCTAATTCTTCTGTATTAGGAAGTTTCAGTGTGGGTACACCTAACAGTGTTCCACAGTTGAGGTTAAGTAAAACAAGTTCCGTGTATGCCGATTTGACACTTGATAGTGGAGGAAATCTTACATTCAGTACAACTGGATATAATGTCAGAGCTATAAGCAATAATTTATACATTTGTGATAATGCTGGCTGTCCAAACTTCACTGCTACAAGTACAGCTGGAAATATCTTTGTAGAAAATGCTACAGTCTTTGGTAATAACTTCTCACTTAACCAAACATCTTCAACATCTCTTGGTATGTTTGATCATGCAGGTATCCTCATCATGACGTTTGATGAAGCTCCATAAAATATGTTTGAAGAAATAAAAAAGTTCAAAGACCTCATAGTTACATGGTTAGCTTTATTTATAGGGGTTGGGATTTTCTTTTTCTTTTTTGGAATGGTGCCAGCTACCTTCTTCGGACACTTGATACATGTTCCACTACCATCTGATGTGTCTTTTGCTGCACAGTTCTTTAGAATGATGGAGGAAACCATTCTACCACCAGGGGTGACGCTTGTTGCTCTGGGGCCGCTCTCTGCTCTTAATACACAAACTATTGTGGCGTTCATGTTATCGTTTCTAGCTACGTTCCCATACCTCTTGTATAGACTGGTGAAGTATATCTCTCCTGCGCTTCATAGTAATGAACGTAAAGCGTTTCTCACAGTGCTTGTGCCTGCAGTTATTCTTTTCTTTAGTGGGGCGCTCTTCTCATATAAGTTTGTCATTCCTCCAACGTTTAAAGCTTTATATTCGTATACAGCAGCCACAGGGGTGGTATCAATATTTTCAATGGAGGCTTTTGTCTCAACAGTTGTTACGTTTATGGTAGTCTCAGGATTTCTGTTCCTGCTGCCTATTTTTATGGTTTTATTGAGCTTCTTAGGAATTCTTCCACCTCCATTTTGGTGGAAGAATTGGCGCTATGCACAGTTCAGCTTTCTAGCCTTCTCTGCTATAATTACACTAGACGGAAGCGGTGTTAGTATGGTGCTACTCTCTTTACCTCTCACAGGATTGTATGCTGTTGGAGCTACGGTTGCACAAGTTACGCACAAGGGAAGGGTTACAGAAAAAACGTAATCATTTCTATTATTTATATTAACTACTCACTACTATGTTTGGAATCGGAATACCAGAATTAATCATTCTTGCACTCGCGTTTGGAATCCTCTTTTTTGGAAGTCACAAGGTGACAGAATTTGCTAAGTCACTCGGTAGATTTACTGGTGAATTCAAGAAAGGTAAACAAGAGGTTGAGCGTGAACTAAAAGCAGGGGAGGCTGAAGCAAAGGAAGATAAGTAATATATATTGTAAGGCTGATCAGTACACATGGAGCATAAAATACACATTCATCGTCATCAGGAAGCATTGGAACAAGAACCTGTGCTGATTGAGTCCAAGAGACGCACACTTTTAAAATACGTGCTTTTTGGTAGTGGGTCTTTTATGTTAGGAAAAATTTTTGGTCCAAGCATCAGTCTGTTCTCATCAAGTGGTGAATTTAGTAGTACAACAGATTTTGAAAATTTTCGTGTAGTTGAGTCGGGGAAGGAGTTACAATTTTTTGATAAGATGGGGAATGAAATTCTTACACTAGATAAGGAAGCTTAGTAGGGGTTTTCTTTTTTACTGTCGTGTTTATCTGTGGATTTATTCCACAGTCTCATGTTCAGCAATGGTGTATACTGAAGGGAATAAACACTATGGTAAAAATTTCTGCTAACCGCCTCGACATGGAGACAAAACGTCTCGAACGCCCTCAGATTAAAAATTATACTGAGACTCTTGTATCGCTTTCAGCAACGTCAACAACAACACTTGATGTGTCAGCAGGGAATGTGTTTGCTATAGCTCAAGGTGCTTCTATTACGACTCTTACCATTTCCAATATTCCGACAAGCGGAACAGTGTGTAGTATTACGATTATACGAACACATGATAATAGTGGAACATCGTACACCATTACATGGCCGGCCGCTTTTAAGTGGGCTTCTGCCACAGCGCCAACACTTACTCAGACCGCAAACTCGGTTGATATTATAACTGCAGTTACTCGAGATGCCGGAACAACATGGTATGCGTTTGCGGCAGGTCTTAACATGAGCTAGGTATTTAATGTTTTTACGTCACCTTTATTATGCTTGCCACTAGAACTCTCCAAGCATCATCAGCAAATTCTTCGTACCAGATTCCGCGCTCTCTACGTTTTCGTTCTGAGAATGGGTCATTTCTAAGTAAGTCATTTGTAACTCCAACAGATAATAAAAAATGGACATGGAGTGGTTGGGTTAAGCGAGCAAAAATCTCCACTTCTCAAGTTCTTTTTGGTGCAGGAGCTAATAGTAATACAGTATTTGCGGGTATTTATTTTTCAAGTGACAATATAGATTTTTTTAATTATGAGAATGGTATTACATGGCGTCGAACCACTAACGCTGTATATCGTGATCCTTCAGCGTGGATGCATGTTGTTTGTATTTTTGATAGTAATAATGCTACAGCAAATGATCAGGTGCAGATATGGGTTAATGGTGTACGTATCACCTCTTTCTCTCAAACGGTTAACCCAGGAGGTCTTTCTTCTTTGTTAAACAATTCATCGCAACCTCACACAATAGGGCTTGTTCGAACAGTTTCGTACAATACTTACTTTGATGGTTACATGGCAGATGTTAATTTTATCGACGGGCAAGCATTAAACCCGTCAAGCTTTGGTCAAACAGATTTAATAACAGGTGCTTGGTCTGCTAAAAGGTATACAGGCACGTATGGCAATAATGGTTTCTATCTTAACTTTTCTGATCCAACGAGTACGACAACAATATCGTACGACACACGACCGGGAGCTTATAGTCGCAACTTACGATCCTTAGGTACTGCAATCGGTGGTTACACCGCAAACGGAGGACTCGCAGCAGCCTTTGACGGTAATATTAGTCAGGATAGTAATAATAGTGCTCGAGCAAGTGCGCCGGCTGCAGGATACACAGCAGCAAGTGCTATTGGTCGCGACTGGGGGGTTGGTGTTACAAAAATCATTACCGCATTCAGAATCTACGGTCAAAATAACGGAGGGTTTGTTGGTAATACATCTCAGACCACTAACTATAAGCTTCAAGGAAGTAATGATGGTACAAATTATACTGATTTAATGACGGCAGGTACCACTGCGGGTGTTTCGTCTGAAATTGTTACTGTTACATCCGGAATCACAACTACAACTGCTTATAGATATCATAGAGTTATTTTTAATGCCAACGGCGCTGATAACTATTACGTAGCAGAACTTGAATTGTATGAGGCTGGAGTATTTGTAATTGGTCCCAATGATTGGGCTACAAATAACGTTGCCTTGTCAGGTAGTACCGCTATCAGCACCTTTACTTCCGTGGGAACTACTTCATGGGTTGCTCCAGCAGGAGTAACTTCTGTTCAATATCTAGTGGTAGGTGGAGGTGGAGGTGGTAACTGGGGTGGAGGAGGGGCTGGGGGTTTTAGAACTGGAACATTAAGTGTAACTCCAGGAAATTCATATACAGTAACAGTTGGAGCTGGAGGAGCAGGAGGTGGATCTAATGGATCTAATTCCGTGTTTTCTTCTATTACGTCTATTGGTGGAGGTGCGGGACCAAACTCTGTTGGTAACGGTGGAGTTGGAGGGTCTGGAGGTGGAGGTGGATCGAGTAATGGATTAGGAGGAGCTGGAACAGCAGGACAAGGTTTTGCTGGAGGAAGAGGATATTCAGACCTCTCTACCTATACATCTGGTGGAGGTGGAGGTGGATCGTCTCAAGCTGGTTCTGATGGAGGAGGCCCGGGAGCTGGAGGAAAAGGAGGAGACGGTACAGCTTCAAGTATTTCTGGGTCTACTGTTATCTATGCTGGTGGAGGTGGAGGATATGGTGATACGTATGGTCCTGGAGTTGGTGGTACAGGTAGTGGTAGTACTCCAAACAGAGGAGGAGGAGGTACAGTTTCTGCGGGAGGTTCGGGTATTGTTATTTTGTCATACCCTGGAAGCCCTACTGTGCCAACATACGACTCAATGCTTGACGTTCCTTTAAGTTCTGGGGGAGGTGAACTTGGAAACTACTGCACTCTAAATCCTCTTTCTACCTCTGTGAGCGGGTATGTTAGGCAGGCCAATTTATCACTAAGTGGTAATTCACTGGGAGAGTATCCTGGAGTTGGGGGTACTATCTATGTGTCTACTGGGAAATGGTATTGGGAGTATATGGCAACAGCAGGAGGAACGCTTAACTGCACATTTGGTTTTTCTCCTGCAACCGCATTTGGTGGAACCTTTCAGACAGCGACTGGTTCTGTTGGGTACACTAACGACACTGGAGCAATTACTGTAAGTGGTTCTACAGTGACAACAGGAGCAACATTTACCTCAGGGGACTTGATAGCTGTTGCGCTTGATCTTACAACAGGAACTGCTCAGTTCTATAAAAATAATGTTGCAACAGGAGCTTTAGTAACTGGTCTAACTGGGACATATACACCAGCAATGAATTTAAATTATTATCCAAGCAATACACTCTACCTTAATTGTGGGCAGCGCCCATTTAACTACGCTCCGCCGACTGGGTTTTTACCACTTCATACAGGCAATTTTCCAATTCCTGCAGTACGAAAATCTAATCAGTATTTTGACACGACTATCTACACCGGAAATGGAACATCACAAAGTATTACAAACTCTGCCTCAATGCAGCCAGATTTTGTTTGGATAAAAAACCGCGCCACTACCAATTTTCATCAACTCCAAGATTCTTTACGAGGTCCAACGAAACAAATTTTTAGTAATGATATTCAGGCAGAAAATACTGATATTACAAAGGTGACGTCTTTTGATGTTGGAGGTTTTTCAGTTGGATCTGGGGCTGCAGTTAATGGTTCTGGTAACTCACATGTAGCTTGGCAGTGGAGAGCGGGGGGCGCAGCTGTGACAAATGCTGACGGTTCTATTTCTTCGCAGGTTTCAGTAAACCAAATCGCTGGGTTTTCTATTGTTAAATGGACAGGAAATGGAGTAAACGCACAAACAATTGGACATGGACTTGGGCAAACTCCGGCAATGATTCTTCATAAAGCTGTTGGAGATGGAGTGTATTCTTGGAATTCCTGGCATAAAGGACTTTCAACTAATTATTATATTGGGCTTAACACAACCTCTGCACAAGATAACAGTCAAAACATTTGGCCAACAGTTGGGATAACGTCATCGGTTATAACTACGACTTCTGCAGCTGTAAAATACAATAACCTTAGTGGTATTAATCATATTGCGTATGTTTTTGCGGAAGTCGCGGGTTATTCTAAATTCGGTAGTTATATAGGAAATGCAAGTACAGACGGACCATTTGTGTACTGTGGATTTAGGCCGAAATATATAATGATTAAACGTATAGATGGCGGGACTAACTCTTGGTATATACGAGACACGGCTAGAAATACTAATAACGTGGCAGATTTGCAGGTGTATGCAGATTTAGCAAATGCAGAAGCAACCGAAGTCGGTACGGACATGTTAGCTAATGGTTTCAAGATTAGAGGAACAAGCACAGGTTTCAATGGTTCAGGAGCTACCTATATTTTCATGGCGTTCGCAGAAGCTCCATTTAAGAGTGCGTTAGCTAGGTAAACAATATGTTAGCAAACCGAACTCTCCAAGCAGCAGCAAATACTTCTTTTTATCAAATTCAACGTAGTTTGAGGTTTCGTGCGTCTGTGAATGCCTACTTAACCAAACTGGTCACAAGTACCGGATTAAAGGCATGGACTTTTTCTGTGTGGGTCAAACGTGGAAGTGTTACTACCGGTGTTATGCAGGATATGTTCTCTACAGCATCAGATGTTAATAATTATTTTTCTATTGGTTTCATGACCGATGACACCATTAGAGTTGTTGGTGTAAGTGGTGGGTCTGCTACGGTTGATGAAAAAACTACAGCAAAGTTTCGTGATCCTTCCGCCTGGTATCATGTTGTTGTTGCTATGGATACAGCACAAGCAACAGGTGCTAATAGACTCTTCATATATGTAAATGGAGTTTCTCAGGTATATAGCGGTACAACTCCAGTGTTGAATGCTGACACTCTTGGTCCTTGGATGACACGAGACATTGGACGTTCACCTCTGGTTACTAATTATTTTGAAGGCTATATGTCTGAAATTTATTTTATTGAAGGATTTCAACTTAACGCAACTTCATTTGGACAAACAGACCCTGTTAGTGGTGTGTGGTCTGCGAAGAGATATCTCGGTGTCTACGGTAATAATGGATTTTATTTTGATTTTAATGACAATTCTTCCGTTGAAGCTTTGGGGTATGACAAACAAACAGCTTCACGTACATTTTCAACTAGTGGTACATATAACTTTACCGTTCCTGCGTACTCAACCAATATAGTGGTAAAGCTTTGGGGAGGTGGTGGAGGTGGAGGTGGAGGAGGCTCAACGTTTGGAAACAGTGGAACTGCTGGAACTGCTTCCACATTTTTAACATTATCAGCTGGAGGTGGAGGAGGTGGAACTGGTGCTTGGACCGCTAACCCAACTGGAGTCTCTGGTGCTGGAGGAACGGCAACAGGTGGAACTATAAATACTAATGGAAATAGTATTGGAACTTCTAATGGTGCAACATATGGAGCTGGTGCACCTAATGGTGGTGGAAACGTGGCAGCGTTCTCTAATGCTGAGCACTACAATGGAACAGCTCCTGGAGGAGGAGGAACTGGAGGCCGTTGGGCTGGTTCTGGAAATCCAACAGGAGGGGGTGGAGGTTCTGGTGCATATGTAGAAAAGACCTATGTTGTGGGTGACTTAAACCCGGGTGCTGTTATACCTCTGACTGTTGGGGTGCGTGGATCTGGTGGGTCATCTGATGCTGACCAAGGAGCTTTCGGAGCAGCTGGTCGTGTTATGGTTATTGTAGACAGAATATTTCTTACTGATGTTTCCAGTGTAGCTGGTTGGACTGTTAATACTGGCACAGGAGGAACTCCTTCTATTACTCTTACTTCAGGAGACACTCGTGTTGCGAATGGTTCAAATAACTCTGCTGGGTACTATAAAACAATTTCAACAGTTATTGGTCAAACATATTATGTAGAAGGACGTATATTTAATATCAGTATAGGAGGATCTTCACGTGCTGCTTCTATCATTAAGGCAGACGTCAGCACGTTTAACGTAAATGCAGTGACTATTGGATCTGTTTTACAGTCTTCGGGAAGCGGTACTGTACGAGGTACATTCGTAGCAACAGCTACTACTACATACATTTCAATTGCTGCAGATATTCTTATTTCAGGATCGGCAGATTTTGAAGACGTTTCCGTGGGTGCTGTAGGGTTTATGAATAATTGGACACCAACTAATATAAGTCTTACTACGGGTACCACATATGACTCTATGTTGGATGTGCCGTTAGGAGGTGGGGGAAATGAGAGAGGTAATTATTGTACTTGGAACCCCCTCTCACCAGCAGCTGATGCAACACTTTCAAATGCTAATCTCACCGTGGCTTATGGTTCTAGTTCAACAATTGGTATGACAGTTGGCACAATCGGACAGAGTTCTGGAAAATGGTATTACGAATTTATCTGTACTGCGACAACGGTCTATACTAATCCTGCTTATGTTTTTGGAGTTGTAAGAGATAATTTTGTACAAGCTAATTATCCAGGTCAGAATTCAAGTGGATGGGGGTATACTCCGAATACGGGAGATAAGTATCATAATGCTGTATCGGGTGCGTATGGAACGACTAGCGTTGTAAATGATATTCATATGTGTGCGTATGATATAGATGCTGGAAAAATCTGGTGGGGTAAAAACGGAACATGGTTTGCTTCAGGAGACCCAGCAACGGGCGCGAATGCTGCATATACAAACCTTGCAGGGAATACAATTTTCCCCGCTATTGGAGATGGAGGAGGAGCTTCAACGTTTACAGGGTCTGTAAATTTTGGACAACGCCCCTTCTCATATACTCCACCTACTGGTTACTCACCACTCCATACAGGTAACTTCCCTATACCAACAATTAGAAAATCAAATCAGTATTTCGATACAACTTTGTATACAGGTAATGGTAGTTCTCAAAGTGTAACTAACTCAGCTTCAATGCAACCAGATTTGATTTGGCTTAAAAATAGAAGCGGGGCAGAGAACCATCAGCTCTTTGATTCTGTTCGAGGAGCTAATAAAGCCCTGTATTCAAACTTAAATAATCAGGAAGGAACAGATCCAGGTGTTTCGGCTTTTAATACAAACGGTTTTACTCTTGGAGGGGTAACATCAAATGCTAATACAGCTTCTTATGTTGCTTGGCAATGGAAAAAGGGGGTCACTCCTGGATTTGATATTGTTACATATACAGGTAATGGTGTTGCTGGAAGAATAATACCTCATAACTTGGGAGCTGTTCCGAAATTAATTATTACAAAACCAACAAACTCTCCTGGGTTTGATTGGATGATTTATCATGCTACTACAACAGCAGGTGGTTATTTATTGCTTAATCAAATCTCGGCCTACACAAGTTCATCAGTTCCCTGGAACAACACAGCTCCGACATCTACGGTTTTTAGTGTGGGCAGCGGAGGAAGTACAAATCCAAATGGCGTTGCTGTGCTTGCTTATCTCTTTGCAGAAGTTGCTGGTTTTTCAAAGATAGGGGGATATATTGGGAATGGAAGCACGGACGGCCCATTTATATACTGTGGATTTAGACCAAAGTTCGTTCTAATTAAGAGAAGTGAGACCACAAGTAATTGGTATATTCATGACTCTGTAAGAGATACTTACAACTACACAATTAAAAGCTTGTTCCCTGATTCATCAGCGGCTGAAAATGGCTCGGAACTTGAATCTACGTATGGTATAGATTTTGTGTCTAACGGATTTAAAATTAGGTCTAGCCACTCAACCCGAAACACAGCGAGCGGTAGTTATATTTTTATAGCATTCGCAGAAGCTCCATTTAAGAGTGCGTTGGCACGGTAGTAAATAAAAAGTATGTTGTATACTGTATATAAGAAAATATGATAGGAAAAATAGTCAATTTCATTCAATACAACAACTTCTTTACACTTACACTTATGTTTGTGTTTATGGGAGCAAGTGCAACTTTCGCCGCAAGTCCTGATGCTCGAGCAAGTATTATCGATCAAAAGGAAACCATTCGTTCAGTTGATAATACCTACCTTATAAATACAGACTTCACATTGTTTAACGTTGGATTAAAAGTTGTATCTGTTAAGGAAGATGATGAATGGTATTACATTGACTATACATATAACACCGCTGAGGTGGTGGATTATGTATGGAAAGAGGTTACAAAATCTGCTTCAATGAAAGTAACCAAAAAAGAACTAGGGGCCAAGGACCTCGGTTTATACGTTGCTGAACAGCTAGGGCAGGTTACTGATGAAAAGCTTGCGTATCTACAAGATACCCAGAAAAGAGAAAAGAAAATTGGTATGACTCAGAAAGTTGTCGCAACAGAGTACTCTGGTTTAGTTGGGCAATTTTTAAGTACTGAAGAAAAAACGTTTGATGGATATATTCCTGTTAAGCCGCCGATACTTGTTGCTGCATTTGAGTCAACAGGTGAGAATACAACAACAGTTGGTACTGAGTTAGGAACTACATTAGGAGTACCAACTCCAACTCCACTTACTCCTGAACAGATACAAAACCTCATTTCAGATGCTGTGCGACAGTTGCTTGCGGGAAATACAGCTACAACTACCGCATCAACTACAATTGCTATAGTTGATACGCCAACAACGGGAGGGGGAGGAGGCGCTAGTACTTCTACAGGAACCACAACGGCAAGTACTACGCCAACAGAAACGGGTACGACTACTCCAGTAACAGGAACAGCAACAACTACTCCTACGGCCACCCTTCCAGTTGCCACAACAACACCTGTAACGACAGCTACCACAACAACAGCAGCAACCTCTACACCGCCAGAACCAACCCTAACCCCTGAACCGGTTCCTGTGGTTGAGCCGACACCTGTTCCTGTAGAAGCTGCCACAACCACACCTTAGCTTTCCGTACGTTGAGCTGTATCAACACTTTAATTTGCAAATAAGCAGAAAATACAGTAGAATATATCCACTATGGTAGTACGAATGAGACACACACGAGCGCATACGGCTAATCGCCGTAGCCACCACGCGCTTAAGGCAGCAAACCTTGTTGCCTGCAAAAACTGTAACGCTATGAAGACGCCTCATCACGTTTGTGATGCTTGCGGTTATTATCGTGGCAAGAAAGTATTACAAGTTAAGGCGAAAGTAACAAAAAGCGCCGCTAAAGCATAACAGCGCACTTAGCTCCTAACCTCCCACTTGCTCCTTTAAAACCCTATGAGTACCCGTCACATTGCACGAACACTCGCCCTCCAAACACTTTTCGAACTTGATATGAAAGGTGAACTTGGTCTATCTCCAGACTCGCTAGAGCCTGTTTTGGAACGTAACCGAGATGAATTCGGAGAAGGTATTAGAGATATTTCATTTGCAAAGGATATTTTGGTTAATGCTCTTTCTCGTCGGATTACAATCGATGACATTATTACCCGAGCAGCTCCAGATTGGCCACTTGATAAAATTGGAACAGTAGATAGAAATATCTTACGTATTGGGCTCACTGAGCTGTTATTCGGAGATCGTACACAAGTGCCACCTAAAGTGGCTATCGATGAGGCAATTGAATTAGCGAAAGCTTTTGGTGGAGAAACATCAGGGCGCTTTGTTAACGGAGTGCTTGGGGCTATTTATAAAGAAATGGGTGAGCCTGAAAAAGGTCAGGTGACAAAGAGTAAGCAGGATCATTTACATACATCACCTCGTGAGTTACTCGCAGGAGCTGTCGTACTTTCAAACGATAATGGGAAACTATATGTTGGTCTTGTACACGACGTGTTCGGGTACTGGACTCTTCCAAAGGGACGCATCAACGCAGATGAAGGGGAGGAAGTTGGAGCAAAGCGAAAGATTGAAGCGGAAATTGGTATTCCTGTGACTCTTCTCGAGAAGCTTGGGGAAAATGAATATATTGCTAACAAGCCAGAATCAGGGAAGGTGGTGAAGCATGTGAGTTATTATGTAGCACAAGCAAATTACGAACCGCTTAAACTTGAAAAGAAAACAGGACTTGATGACGCAAAGTGGTTTACTGTAAAAGAAATTGCAGAGCTTCGTATTTATGATGATATCAAACCGCTCATTACAAAGGCGCTTGAAATAGGGAAAGATAAAATGATTGGCTAGGTATCTATGACACTACAAGAGTTTAAGAAAAGAAATAATGTAACATTCAAGAACGATGCTCTTTTAGAGCAAGCGTTTATTCATCGTAGTTTTATTAATGAGAATCCACGAAGTGGATTGGAACATAACGAGCGTCTAGAGTTTCTTGGAGATGCGGTACTCGAACTTGTTGTAACTGAATACTTATATGCAACATACCCTCATCATAATGAAGGGGATTTGACTGCATATCGCTCAGCGCTTGTGAATGCCGTTACGCTCGGCCAAGTTGCAGATACGCTCATGTTTAATGATATGATGCGTCTTTCTAAAGGAGAAGCGAAAGATGTATCCCGTGCTCGTTCTTCTATTTTAGCTGATGCATATGAAGCATTTGTCGGAGCTCTCTATTTAGATCAGGGATACGCCGCAGTGAAGACATTTATTTCTCACACAGTTCTTATTAAAACAGAAGATATTATTAAGCAGGGACTCTATAAGGATGCTAAAAGTTACGTACAGGAAAAGGCTCAAGAAACTCAAGGGATTACGCCAGCTTACAAAGTTCTAGGAGAAGAAGGGCCAGATCATGACAAGCGTTTTAGAATGGGTATTTATTTTAATGATGAAATGATCGCAGAAGGAGATGGAAAAAGTAAACAAGAAGCGGAAACAGCTGCAGCGCGAAATGCACTTTTGAAAAAAGGTTGGGCCGGTATCTAACATGAGACTTGATCAAGAGTTGGTGCAAAGAGGTCTTTGTGAGAGTAGAACAGAAGCACAAGAGCTTATTGCTCAAGGACATGTACTTGTAGATGGAACTGTTTCAACAAAACAAACAAAACAAGTTACTGCTGTTAATGATATTATTCTTACGGCGCAACGCAAATTTGTCTCCAGAGGGGGAGAAAAACTAGAAGGAGTACTGGATCAAGTGTATGGTAATAAAGAGCTTATTCGGGCAAATATTGCCAGTAAAGAAGCGTTGGACATTGGTTCCTCAACGGGCGGGTTTACGGATTGCCTTCTTTCATACGGGGTGCAACATGTTGATGCGGTAGATGTAGGAACCGAACAGCTCCACACCTCTCTTCGTAACCATGCTAAGGTTTCTCTGTTTGAAAATACTGATATACGAAGTTTTTCTAAGGTAAAGAAATACGACATAGTGGTTGCAGATCTTTCGTTTATTCCGCTCACGCATGTGTTTAATGATGCTATCAGCTTTGGTACAAAGGGTAGTGAATATTTTTTTCTTATTAAACCTCAATTTGAAGTAGGGAAAGGTAATACAAAGAAAGGGATCGTGAAAGATGAAACCTTAGTGCAAGAGTTGCTCGCAAAGTATGTAGCTTTAGCGGAGGAAAGCGGTCTCACAGATGTTAAGGTATTCCCTTGTGTTATTCAGGGTGGGGACGGTAACCAAGAGTATTTCTTATACGGAAAGAAGAGTGTCTAATAAAATCAGACAAAAGAAAAACCGACATCTGAGATGTCGGTTTTTCTTTTGCTTATTCTAACCTAAGATTAGAATGCGCGACGTGGACGATCTTCGCGAGGAGCGAGAGGACGTGCTACGTTCACCGTTAGACGGCGACCCTGGAATTCCTGGTCATGGAACATAGCAATAGCCTTTTCAGCTTCTGCATCAGATGACATTTCAACGAAGCCGAAGCCCTTTGAACGGTTAGTCATCTTATCGATAATGATCTGGGCTGAAGTCACAGTTCCAGCTGGGCTGAAGTGTGCCTTAAGATCCTCGTTTGTAGAAGTGTAAGGTATTCCACCTACGTAAAGTTTTGAATTCATTCTGTTTGAAACTAATTTTGTTAACAATAAGCCCTAGCGCACAGTAGTACAAGTGTAGAAACAGTGTAAAACGTGAGAGTTGCCTATTAGGTAATAGTATACCACAAAGGGGAAACTTTGTACACGGCACTGTGTACAAAGTTAGGATTACATGATTATGTAATCCTTTTAGATTAAAGCTTTCCTAGATCGAGTGTTTGAGTTACTCCTACTTCTTTTACGAACTCATGTACGTGAGAAACGATAATCATAGGACCTTGGTAGGCTTTAAGCGCTTCAGCAATAGCTGGTAAGTGGCGGAAGTTGATGTGGTTTGTTGGTTCATCAAGGATAAGGAGTCCTGGTTGGAGTAGGCGCAGGTATGCGAACATAAGGAGACCTTTTTGCCCCTCAGAGAGGAGTCCAATTTTTGTAGCTAACTGTTCAGCTCCAAGAAGCATACTTGCAGCCACCCGACGAAGAAGTTGGTCATCTAGTCTTTTTAGTACCTTTGCTAGTTCTTGGTAGGCACTCTTTTCGAAGTCGAGTGTTGAGAAATCTTGACGATAGTATCCTACAAGAATTCCATCTTGAATTGTCACACCTTTTTCTTTTCTGTTGGCCATCTTTTCTAGAAGGGTAGTTTTCCCAATCCCGTTTGGTCCGATGATGTGCAGCTTGTCTCCTTTGCGGAGTTCAATACTTACATTTCGCTTTACAGGCTTTCCGTCATGAAGTACTTCAACCGAATCAAACGTCACAATAACACTCCCAATGTCTTCTTGGCAGGGAATAGTAAAGGGTTTAATGGTCTTATCTTCCTTACGTACATCTACTTTACTGTCTTCAAGTTCTTCTACTTCGTCACGTAATTTTGCTGCAAGTTTACGCATCTTTCCTCCTTTAAGAGCGAAGAAGTTTACCTTGTCTTTGTTGTTCTGGATCTCTTTTTCAAGTTGAGAATTAGCACGTTCTGCACGCTCTACTGCGCGTTTAATTTCTTCCACTACCTTAAAATAGTTACCAACGTATTGTTCTACTTGGTATGTTTGGGTATTGATATAAATAACGCCGTGGGTGAAAGAGTTAAGGAAATCTGCGTCATGGGAAATAACAATCACTGTTCCAGGGTAGGACTTCATAAAGTTAGTAAGGAGTTCGATACCAGCCTTATCAAGATTGTTTGTTGGTTCATCAAGAAGCAAAATATCAGGTTCTTGGATGAGTGCTTGAGCGATAAGAAGGCGACCCTTTTGTCCACCAGACAGATCTTTAATAGTTTTGTCTAATGGTACGTTTAGCTGAACAGTTTCAAATACACCTTTTGCTCGCTTATCAATATCATAGATTTTTTCATCAAATCCAAGTTCTAGGAAATCTCGTACCGTAATGCCCCACTGTGTATGAGGAATGAACTGTTTTGCGATAGCGATGCGTAAATCATTCCCAATAACAATACGACCTTCTTCAGGCTTAGAATCTCCTGTTATAAGAGAAAAGAGGGTGGATTTACCAGCCCCATTTGGTCCCATAAGGGTGAGTTTAGTTCCTTTACGCACAACAAAGTTTGCCTCTTGAAGAACAGGCTTATTTTCACTGTAATGAAAACTGACGTCCTCAAAACGGAGTACAGCTTCACCACCAACAGGGATTTGTTTTTCGACAGCCATAAGCAATTAGATAGTTAGGGTAGGGTATTTTTATAAATACATCTACCAAAATAAAGTGCCCCTTCGGGCGATGAATGTATAATAACACATTTTAAAGGCTACGTCACGCAGATACCACCTAAATAGGGGATGATTCAAAGTAGGTTTAAGAGATATAACATCTCTTGCGTTGGTAATTGTTAAGGCAGGTAATCATTTTATGTATATATTTTCCAAAATCTATGCATAATCATCATAAAAGTTTTTACTAAAATAAGTATATTAATTAATATAATTTAAATTATTAGATAATACAAATAGTTTAAATTAGCTTAGAATAATGTGAATTGGCAGGTAGGTAGTAGTTTTGATTTTAAAGAGGTGCTCGATCATATCTTCTTTTGAGTTGTATATGTTGTATTTCTGTAAGGCTTTATATACCAAGAAAGGTTATTGGCGGGGCCGTCGCTTTTCTAATAGATTTGCTCTTTACTTAACTTTTGCAATTAGTTTTTTTATCCAAAAAGCTATCCACATATTTTATAAAAAATACAAAGTTATTATGAGTGGTCAGTATATAATTAAGGTATAAAAATAAGCGTTGTTTGGTTTACATTGCAGCAATGACGCCTATTGCAACTTCATCAAAAAGACACCTCTTTTACACCTCATCTCATGGACCCCATAGTCACACAAAAACTCGATGAATTGATTGCCAACAAAAAGACGGTAACAGTAATTGCTGATGAGTTACAAGTTTCTCGGCAGACGGTGTATAAGTGGCTCAGTAAATATAAAAGAGATAACTCAGAAATCGCTAAAGCGCTTAGAGCAAGAAGTACTCTTTCTGCCCACAATAAAATCCCATCTCAGGTAGAAAGTGTTGTTATTTCTCTCGCTGAAAAATATCCAGAGGAAAGCGTTTCGGCATTAGCTTCTAAGCTAAAAACTAATTATAAAATTGTTCTTAACTCAGCAACCGTCTTTAGAATTCTTAAACGTAATAATATTCGTTACGGTAAAGGACTTGCTGTTAAGGAAGTATCGCCGGAGGTTTCTCAGGAAGGTACTCCCTCTGTGGAAATAGTGGAAACTACTCCACTCGTAGTTTCGCCAATTCCAGTTGTTCAGATAATTCCTACGGCTACCGTCTTTGAGGAATCTCTTTCAATACACACAGGTAAAGATGTGCATACTCGCATGTTCGAAGGTCTGTACAAGCTAACTGCCACAGCTCTTGCGGGGCTTATCTGTGTTTTAACTGTTATGTACGGAGCTACTCGTTTTGAGTCAGGTGCCATTGCTTTAAAGCAGAGTATTCCTTATAACAAACTGAGCTCTCCTGCTTTTGAAAGCTATTCAAACATGTTGCCGATTGGAGATGCTGAAGAATTGATTGGGATAGCAAACCGCACCGCTCCGGCTACTCCTACCTTCAGTTTTATTACAGAATCTTCTCGTTTTAAGAAATCTGTTAGTGCCTTTTCACCTCGAGTGTTTTCTCTTTCAAAGCTCACTACTGTAACAAATTCCTTTGCTAAAAATGGTCCGCGTCTTAGTGTGCTCTCATCTGTTCCTTTGACTAACTATACAAACTACCTGTTCGGTGGGAATATTGCTCGTGCTGAAAATCCAACCTCAAACACCTTTTCTCTCACAACAAATTTCTCATTACTTGATCGTTTTTCTCTAGCACTTTTTTGTGGAGTGACATCATTTTCAAGTGAAGTTAAACAAGAAAGATGTAACTATGACAAACTTGCTTCTTTAGTAGACGGATCAGTGAGTATAGTTCCTGTTTCGAAAGAAGAGGTTGTTGGTGAAGAAGTAGAGTCTCCACAAGGCGAGAGTGAAAGTGAAGTTTCAACTCCTAGAATTGTTCAAAATACTATCACCCGCTACATCACTAACTACATCGGCATCCCAGGTCCAGCAGGACGTGACGGAACAGACGGTAAAGACGGAGTAAACGGCATCACATCTAGCATCCCACCAGGATATGGTTCATATATCATTCCATCATACTCTTCTCCATCAACATCAATTGGAGTGTCTACCATCTCATATCTACGTCAAACAACCATTGAACTTCCTGTCATTACAGGAGGTACTGCAACTAATCTTTCCCTCATCACTCCAACCGTAAGTGGTGGAGTATTCAGTGGTCTTTCTCTCTTTAACGATTCAGCAAAC
>JBEIQD010000002.1:0-179389 GCA_040376695.1 Candidatus Nomurabacteria bacterium
ATGTCTTTTTTTTTTTTTTTTTTTTTAATAAATTTTGTGGCGCAAAACGTCGGCCCCCGCCGCGGGCGCCCCCCTTCTCCGTTTGTTACCCACTAGAAAGCACGACTTGAACTGATATACTATCTCCATATATGCACGCCATCATTAAGAATAAACTTCTGATTGTAAGTTATCTTCTTACCCTCCTCTACGCTCTTCACTACGGAATTCCTCTGTATGCAACTTCATCATACCTTCATCAGTATTTTGGATCTTCTACAGTAAGTATGTTGTATATGTTCGGTGCCATTGCAGCTCTCATTGGATCAATGTCAGTAGCGAAATATATGAGGAAGTTCCATACCTACGGATTTACAATAGGGCTAGTTATTGCAGAAATCGTTATCACTATTGCGTTTGGAATTAGTAAGAATCCACTTCTCATTGCTGCATTCTTTATAACCCATTTCCTTCTTCAGACACTTCTCTATATATGTCTTAATGTATTCATTGAAAGTTTCTCAAAACATGCAGAGACTGGTTCCATTAGAGGACTCTTCCTTACGCTCTTAAATATCGGTATTCTTATTTCACCGATTATCGGAGGAACCATTCTCTCATTCACCTCGTTCCCAGCGCTCTACATCGTGGCATCGTGTATGTTGATTCCATTCATTCTTCTTGTGCGTACGTATCTCTACCACATAGAGGAGCCGGCATACGAAACAATTAATATGTACCAAGCGTTCCGTGTTGCTTGGAGAAATAGAAATATTCGTGCGGCGCTTATTGCAGAATTTATGGTGCAATGCTTCTATGCTGTCATGGTTATTTACTCACCAATCTACCTAGCAACACTCGGTATTCCTCTTACGGTCTATCTAACAGCAATCCTTCCTTTTGCTTTAATTCCCCTTGTTGTGCTTCCATATGAACTCGGTTACCTTGCTGATAAAAAGTATGGCGAAAAGGAGCTCCTTATTGGAGGATTACTCATTCTCTCGCTTACTGTGTTCCTATGTGTTATTGTAACCACAGCTAATCCTATTGCTTGGGTGATCATTCTCCTCCTTTCGCGCGTTGGAGCAGCTTGCGTAGAAACAATGGCATTTGCCTACTACTTCAAAAAAGTTGGTCCCGAGGATGCGTCATTAACTGCGCTTTTCTCAAACACACTTAGCTTTGCAACCATTGTCGTTGGAGCGCTTGGTATCATTATCGGACCATTCCTTACTGCTCGCCCACAATTGATGTTCGTCATCTTAGGCTGTGCAATCCTCGCGAGTGTAGCGTATGTACTCCCGATGAAAGACACCAGATAACTAAACAACTATGAAAGAAATAATCGCCACAAATAAAGAAGAAAAAAGAATCAACGCGTTTCTTCGTGATGAAGGAATTGGATCACGTCGTACCATTGATGCGTATATCGAAAAAGGATATGTCATGATTAACAAGAAACCAGCAACGCTGGGTAGTAAGGTTGTATCAGGAGACAAAATTCATGTTGAACATCCACACAAAGAACTTATCTACGCGCTGTATAACAAGCCACGAGGTGAAGTAACTGGACATCATCCAGAACTTCCAGGATGTGAGCCCCTAGGACGCCTCGATAAGGAAAGTGAAGGACTTCTTCTCTACACAAATGATTACCGCGTATCAGATGCTCTTCTTAATCCAAAACATGGACGAGAAAAGGAATATGAAGTACTTGTATACGAAAAATGTACACCGCGTGTAGTAACACTTCTTAAAAAAGGAATACGAACCCAAGAGGCGCAGTACGCCCCAGTGAAATCTGTTTCTATTTACAACGAAGGTCATTCACTTCGTATTGTTCTTACTGAAGGAAAGAAGCATGAGATCCGACGAATGCTTAACGCACTGAATCTTACTGTGAAGAAACTCGTACGTGTACGTATTCTTTCATTCGTATCACACGGACTAAAATCTGGTGTTGTTCATATGCTCTCACCTCGCCAAGTAAAAACACTCCTCTCAGAAACAGGTATCGAAAAATAATTTCAATTTAGACAACGGAATATCCTTTCCCTTTTTTAATAATATATCCTTCTTTGGTTAATTGGCTGATAATGGATTCTAATCGCTCGTCGTGTGGAAGTTTTTCACGATGAGTAATCGCAAATAATACTTTTGCACGAAGTTGCCTGCTAGACCCTTCATATGGAGTCTGCTTTGTGTAGTGAGCACTCTTACTGTTATGAGACACACGAAGCGTCTTAAGGTGCGCTCCGTAATCCATAAGTGCGTAATACCATTCACGTGCGCCAATACTCTGTACTAATGGATGATGGTTCAGCCGATTAAGATCATCATAGAGTAACCCGTCATGTACTTTCGTAGTACCCTGATGAAACGCTTCGATAAGTGCGGTACGAATATTTGTTTCTAGTAATTTCTCAGGAAATATATTGTACGCAAACGCACACACCGCAGAGGCTGTGTATGGTCCAATACCTTTTAGTGCTAAAAGTTCGTCGTACCTCTTTGGAATAGCTCGAGAGGTTTGTGCCACTTCAAATAACGCTTTCGCACGGCGCTGATATCCTAACCCCTGCCAGAGCTTCAAAATGTCAGACAGAGATGCTTTAGAGAGTGCAGATAACGTTGGATACCTTTTCATCCATAGCTCAAATTTTGGCACCACACGTGACACCTGCGTTTGTTGAAGCATGATTTCGCTCACCAGAATCCCGTACGCGCTAATTTTTTTCCTCCACACTAAATCATAACGACCATGTAACTTGTAATGAGTAAGAACACTCTGTATAAAAACAGCATCGTTCTTTGTGTGCGCTTTCTTAGCTCGTGTATTGGTGTCCAAACGCTTCATCTTCCGTATCGTTATCTGCATCTTCTTTCGTGGCATGTACTCGACCATCAATATGGTTCGGTGGAGAGTACGTTGTAATAATTTTTACAAACTCTTCTCCTACGTTTATAAAATTATGTTTTGTTCCAGGAGTTACTACTATGACATCTCCACCAGACACAACATGTTCTTCGCCATCAAGCACAACCTTACATATACCAGCTACAATGTAGAGCGTTTGTTCTACATGCTCATGTGTCTCTTCTCCTACTTCACCGCCAACAGGAATTGACATCACGACGAGTTGAGATTTCTCTCCTGTAAAAAGAACTTCACGAAAATTATCGTTCCGCATGACGAGCGCTTGAATGTTTCCAATGTATGGGTTGATGTGTTTTTTTGATTCTTCCATAAATATGTGAATAACTTTGTAGCTTTCACTTGAGTATACCACGCAGTGTTGCTACACTAGTTGGTAGACAGTTGTTTCATGTTTATCAGAATTTAAGTAATACAAATAGATGACAAAGACGCCAATCCTTGAAGTCTATAAAGATAAGAAAGGTTTGTATCGATTCAGACTTCTCGCTCGAAGCGGTGTACAGGTTTTCATGTCCGAAGGATATGAGAAAAAATCTACTGCACTAGTTACAGCACAGAAGTTATCTGAATGGACTACTAAGGCTTTGCTTGTCGATGCTGATAAAAAAGCAGATGCGGCTTCAAAAACAACTGGGAAGCAGTCCCTCAAACAGGCTGCTCACAAAAAAGCGGAAACTTCGAAAGCAAAACCTTCCGCTAACAAAAAAGTTGCGTAGGTAGCCATGAAGCAACCGTAGCGCATCAAACAAAGACGTCGTTCTCATGTACGCAAGTACAAAAAGAATAACAAAGTAAAAACCGCCATACTTACCAGAGGGGCGGTTTTTACTTTGTTTGACAATACATCTGTAAATGATTAGGATTGAGGCAATTGTTTTTTATAAAGGAATTCCCATGCTTGTTAGCAGCCGAATCCGACGAGGTGTCACGTCTCGTGACGAAGACCTCTATGACCAAGTTTCATTACTTGTTAGTCAGCTCTGTGGACATAACAGCGTCATACGAAAAGAAGGGAAAAAATTCTACTACAGCTGTCATTCAATATGTCGAGCACTTGCTCTACATATTCCAGACCTCACAGTTATAGACGGCGTATACATTTCACTGTCCGCAGCGCCGTCAATCGACACCGAAGGCGACTACTGGTATGACAATTTTGGAGCGACAACTCACTCGTGGCTTGTCACTCCAGATGGAGCGATCATTGAACCTTACCCCGTCAGCTTCGTAGCGTGGGGACCTCTTCTGATTCCAACGCGAAACAATGCCCCCGAATCAGGTGCTGGACTGTATGTACCAAAACCAACAGTTACCGCGAAAGTTGTTTCGAGAAAAATATATCGCCAATCACAAACCATTGCGATGTTTATTTACGAAGCAAAAGCACTTGCAAAAAACCGCCCTTGAGGCGGTTTTTTTATTTAAACATAAAAAAGATAATCACAATCAGAATTGGGAGTCCTAAGATAAGTGCAATGAGTTGCCTATCGCGCGTATTCATATGGTTGTACAGGTGCGGCACTTTCAAGCTCTCTTTGAATTTGTGAATGCACATATTGCCCAACATCAATTCCTGTTGAATGAAGCGATCTCATGAAGCGCCCCTCTTTACCGATAGATGGAGTACGTTCAACGTTCACAATAATATATCCATCTCCGTGCGGAACAACATCGATACACGCAGGCGTTGAAAGATTAAGCGCCTTGTATACTTTTGTCGCAATATCGCGCATCTGGTCTTTTCGATAGTCAGGTGCATTTGCATGAGCACGCATTGGATGACTTCTGTTTGGAATAGCGTTTAAACTTCCAAATGTTTCCACCCAAAGCGGTGTGTAGAGTTCTTCTCCACGAAAGTTAGGGAGTACAGCGATGGATGATGTTGGTGCTTTTTTATACGTAAGCACATGCACATCTATCCCCTTACTGTGAAAGTCTCGTACAGCGTTTTCAAAATCTGAAAATGCAGTGACAAGTTTTGACTTTTCAGTACTCTGACGCTCAAGCGGTCGAATCATGAGTGGTGTGTGGTACGTTGACCAGAGAGCACGAAAGAAAGAATCCTCAAGCGGCGCCTTTGCGCGAACCACCGTTGTATCAGGAACTTTAAATCCTTGCATACGAAGTAATCGATACATGTCTTCCCTGTCCATATGCACATCATTTCCTTTAGAGAAAAATAATGTGATGCCCATTTTCTTTGCGAGCTTAATGTGTGGAGCGTGAGCGTCTCGTGTTGCATCCACCACCGTGTGAGCGCGGGTAAACACGGCGTGCGCGTCCGTTGGCTTTCCTTGTGTTGTCCAATTCCCCTCTTTATCAACGAGTACGTCAAGCGGTTTGTAGCCAATTTGCGAGAGTGATTTCAGCACCTCTTGCCCTTCTTGAAGAGACACACCAAAATCCTCTTTTCCTCCGCGAAGGACTGCGATATCAGGAAGACTGCGAGATACGTGTAACATGGTTTTAGTATATCAGAACCAAAACCCATAATGGTATACTGTAGGAGCTACGCGCGCACGTCGCCGCAGCCGAGCGTCGTTTCGTGTGTGATATGAGAGTTTGTCTTGAACAGCTCAAGGTGCGTACACCACGTGTCGTGGATTCCACATCGTAGCTCTGTGACGCAACCTACCGAGGACTTATAAGTCCTCGGTTTTCTTTTGTATTTTACAAATAGAAAGAACTATTAAAGCTGTTCACCGATAATTGGTATAGGAGTACCTCGTAAATTTTTTAGTTCTAAAGCAATAATCTCTTCTTTGTTTTTCAATCCGTGTTTCTTAATTCTTTCCGACCAAATATTATATAACTGTATAGTATTCTCGTAAGGATTGAAGCCTTTATCTGTCTCTGTTCTAACAATACAATAATCAGAATAGTAGTCCTTCACCGTGTGGCAAAAAGTTCGCCCTACTGCGGTAAAGGCAATCTGTTCGTCCGCAACACCCGCGATAAAAGGGGCAGCGAATGATTCAATACTGTTCCTCTCTTTTAGATTAGGAAACATCTGTTCTAAATTAGCCTTGACTCTTTTCTGCTCTCTTTCAAATGTTTCCTTAAAATGTTTTTTAAGTTCAGGATGAGCTTGCTCTATTTCCTCTATTGTAAAACTCTTTAAATTAAACTCTCCACGATAAGTAGCTGCAATTGCAAGGTCAATCTCTTTAGTCCCTTGAGGGCTAAGTGGTATTATCTTATTGAGATAATAATCTATTAACTCAGAGGCATATCGTACCGACTCTCTTTTTGAGTTTAATTGAAAACTCTTTTTTGAAAGATTTATTTGCTTGAGAGCAAATAACGCACAACCTGCAATAATAATCTGTGTTAAAAGATCCAACTTCTCTATCATACAAATTACCAAGATAAGGTGCCGCCTGTTTTATATTCGGTTACGCGAGTTTCGAAAAAGTTTTTCTCCTTGTTCAAGTCCACCGCTTCTGACATCCATGGGAATGGGTTTGCTGTATTGTACACAGGATCGATTCCAACACGAGCGAGACGTCGGTCTGCGATGTGTTCGATGTACTGCTTGAATCCTTCAGCATTAAGTCCGAAAATTCCCTTAGGGAACACATCCACCGCGAACTGATACTCAAGCTTCACCGCCTTGTCGATAAGTGCCTTGATACGATCAACAAACGCTGGTGTCCAGAGTTCTGGTTGCTCCTGCTTGATGGTGTTAATCATATCGATACCGAAATTCATGTGCGTTGATTCATCACGCATGATGTACTGAATCTGTTCTGCTGAACCAACGAGCTTGTTCTGTCGCTGGAATCCGAACATCACCGCAAACGATGAGTAGAAGAAGATTCCTTCAAGAATGAGGGAGAACACACACATGTTCTCGAGAAACTTCTGATCGTTTTCAAATGTTCCTGTCTTGAAATTTGGATCAAAGATTCCTTGGTTGAAAGAAAGAATAAATTCTTCCTTGTCATAAATTGCATCCACTTCACGATACATGTTGAAGATTTCTGTTCCATCAAGACCAAGAGACTCCACAATGTATTGATACGCCTGTGTGTGAATCGCCTCTTCATACGCCTGACGAAGAAGGAAGAGTCGCGCCTCAGGAGAGGTAATGTGTTTGTAGAATGCGAGCACGAGATTATTCGCAGCGATTGAGTCAGCTGTTGTGAAGAACCCAAGCACCATACGAAGTGCGTGACGCTCATCTGCCGTCAGTACGTTTGATGCCTTCCACTGTTCGATGTCTGACTGCATACTGATTTCCGTTGGAAGCCAGTGGTTTGCATTTCCAACATTGTACGCGTCCCATGCGAACTTGTGCTTGATTGGCCACAACTGTACCACGTCTGCCCCTTCACCGTTGATGATTTTGCGCTGATTCACATCCACACGTCCTGCTGTGCGGTCGATAACTGGGTTCGCAGGATTATATCCTACAGGTACTGGACCTGATGAACCGTTTACATGTGTGTTGTTGGATGATACTGGGGGCATACGTTTTTAATGTTAGAGATTTTTTAATTAATTATTCACAACCGTCACAATGTGCGTCAGGCATAACGGTGATGTTGTACTTCGGAGCAACTTTTGTTGGTGTTCCCATACTTGCGAATGCTGGTACTTGTTCTTGCACAACAACATTAGATACTTGTGCCATGTCTGGAACAATAGAGAGAATTGGTGCTGGCACCGCTTCTGCAACAATAACTTCTGCTGCTGCAACTGAAGCTACGGCTGTTTCCATGCTAACGCTACTTGGAACTGAAGTTTCAGATGATGAACTAACCTGTGTTCCACCTTCTGCTCCACGCTTGTGCGTTGAACCGAATTCAGATGCGTTAACCGTAGACTTCTCAACCTGAGACGCACTGAGTGAACGAAGGTAATATGTTGTCTTAAGACCAAGGTTCCATGCGTACTCGTAAATATTTGCGAGCTCTCGTCCTGAAGTTCCGGCAAAGTAAATGTTGAGTGACTGTGACATGTCTACCCACTTTCCGCGGTGTGCCGCTGACTTAATGAGCCATGATGGGTCGATCTCGAACACTTCCTTATACTTATCCTTCAAGTGTGCTGGCACTTGTGGAATATCCTTCACTGATCCGTCGTGATACTTGAGCTGTCCAATCATTTCAAAGTCCCAAAGACCAAGTGCCTTCAAATCAGTTACGAGGTATGGGTTGATGATAATGAACTCACCGTTCATGTTCGACTTCACATAGATGTTCTTGTAGATTGGTTCGATACACGGAACACAGCCTGCGATGTTTGAAATCGTAGCAGTTGGCGCCATCGCCATTGTGTTACTGTTTCGCATACCATACTGACGTACAGCCTCACGAACTGGTGTCCAATCAAGTCGTCCTTCCTTTGAAACAGGAATTTCTACTCCTCGTTCCTTCTCAAGGAGACCAAGTGTATCTACTGGGAAAAGGTTGCGCTCCCACTTTGAGCCCTTGTAGCTTGAGTAACTTCCTCGTTCACGTGCTAGGTCAGCAGATGTAAGGATTGCATGGTATGAGATAAGTTCCATTGATTCGTCAGCGAACTTTACAGCTTCATCTGAGTCGAAGTTGATATCCATCATATAGAGAGCATCGTGGAATCCCATGATACCCATTCCAATTGGTCGGTGACGGAAGTTTGAACGTTCTGCTTCTACTGTTGGGTAGTAGTTCACATCGATCACGTTATCGAGCATTCGCACCGCTGTACGAACAGTTGTTGCAACGAGGTCTACATCGAACTTACTGTCACGCATAAGACGCTGGTAGTTAAGTGATCCAAGGTTACACACAGCTGTTTCTTCTGTTGAGTTGTTCAGTGTGATTTCTGTACAAAGGTTTGAGTTGTGAATAACTCCTGCATGATCCTGTGGCGAACGAACGTTTGATGGATCCTTCCATGTAATCCACGGGTGTCCTGTTTCGTAGAGCATAGTCACCATCTTTCTCCAAAGCTCACGAGCTTTGATAGTTTTGAATACTTTTAGCTTACCTTCTGCCGCGAGTGCTTCGTAGCGGTTGTAATGTGCTTCAAATGCTGAGCCGTATGTTTCGTGGAGCTCTGGCACTTCGTCTGGTGAGAAGAGTGTCCAATCTCCATCTTCCTGCGCTCGCTTCATAAAGAGGTCAGAAATCCAAAGCGCTGTATCCATATCGTGTGTTCGACGACGATCATCTCCTGTGTTCTTTCGTAGATCTAGGAATTCTTCAACATCTAAGTGCCAGTTTTCGAGATACACACATGTTGCTCCTCGGCGGCGACCTGAGCGGTTAATAGCTACCGTTACGTCGTTTGCGATCTTAAGGAACGGAATGATTCCGTTTGATTTGATACCAGATTTCTTAACGAGAGATCCGCTTGCACGAACATTAGTCCAATCACTTCCGATTCCTCCTGCCCACTTTGAGAGCTGAGCATTATCCGCGTATACCTTAAAGATAGATTCGAGTGAATCCCCTACGGTGTTCAAATAGCAACTTGAAAGCTGTGGGTGCTTTGTTCCAGCATGGAAGAGTGTAGGAGATGATGGCACAAAACGAAGTGTCGACATTGCTTCATAGAATTCGATAGCACGTGTTGTGCGATCAAGTTCTTTCTCAGCAAGCGCAATACCCATAGCGATACGCATCCAGAATCCCTGCATGTGTTCAATAATCTTTCCATCTCCTTCTACGTCACGAACAAGGTATCGTTCGTAAAGTGTCTGAGTGCCGAGGTACATAAAGAGGTCATCACGAGAACGAACAAGCGCGTTAGCAAGACGAGTAAGATCAAAGTTCTTCATACGCTGATCCAAAAGTCCGCGTTCAAGTCCTTTGTTGATGCCTGTAGCAAATGCTGCTTTGTACTGTTCATCAATCTTACTGTAATCAAGCGTGTCTCCAAGGAGGTCCTCATTAATTGTGTGAAGCACCATACGTGACGCAACGTATGCGTACGCTGGATCCTGTTCAATCATTGAACGAACCGTCATCACGAGAGCCTTACGAATTTCTCGAGTTGGCATTCCTTCATACACTTCGAGTTTGATCTGATTAAGAATCTGTTCAACATTAACTTCCTTCTCGTAACCTGAGATAACGTTCATCACTGATGCACGAACCTTTTCGATATCAAAGCGCTGTGATGACCCGTCGCGTTTTGTGATGGCGAGCCCTCCCTCCTCCACCTTTTCAAGTGTCTCCTGCTTCTTTACTTCACGAATCTTGGCGTGCTCAAAGCGGTAAATGATGTAGTGCTTTGCAACCTCAAAGAAGCCCGCTCCCATAATGTGCTTCTCCACGAGATCCTGTGTATGTTCAACCGTTGGCGTATATCCTTCGCGCGTAATAGCCTCGAGTTCGAGTTCTTTAGAAACAAGCTCCGTAATATGTTTTGCAACTGCGGCCTTTTCGTCACGAGTTACACTGACAAAAGCCTTCTTAATAGCCCTCTCGATCTTCTCTGCATCAAACGGAACAAACTCACCATTTCGCTTCTTAATTATTTGTAGAATAGCCATACACGCGCTTGAAAATATTACGTTTATTAATACTTAGAGTTTACACATTTACGTGCTAAAAGCCATCTTTTTTGTCTCTCAAAACAGTGTCAAGAGTTAGTCTTGACAGCCCGATTTCCATGCTTCTAAACGAGCCTATTTCGTAAGACTTTGTGATACCCAATTGCAAATCGGTGAGCTTCTGAGTTCACTAAAAGTATTTCCTTTTTATGGTTATCCACATGAAGTGACGCTCCTAAAATGTCCTTTGGTTTGTGACGCTCATCTTTTACCACTGACACAATTGGAATAAGTAAACCAAGTCCAGCGAGTATTTTTTCTGCTGTTTGTTTGTGCCCCACCCCTCCGTCAATAACAATGAGGTCTGGATAGCGCCATTCTTTGTGTCCAAATCGGCGTAGCATTATTTCACGAAGACCTGCATAGTCATCATTGGTTCTTTCTGGAAGCTTAAATTTACGGTACTCATCAGTCATCTTTTCTTTACCCTCAATAACCGTCATCACCCCTACTCGGTCAGTTCCAGAGATGTGTGCAACGTCATACCCTTCAATTCTAAAGGCTGAATCTTTAAAGGACACTATTTCATCATCCTTAATTAAGCTAATGTCTTTTATGTGATCGAGCGCGAAAAGGGTGTTTCTTATTTGAGCTGCTTTTTCAAACGCTTCCTTCTTCGCATACTCTTTCATTTGCTTTTCAAGGTCTTTTTTAAGTTCTGTCTTTTTACCTTCAAATAGCTTTTGAATATTACTGATATGTCTTTTATATTCCTCCTTCGTTACCGCGCCATAACATACCCCAGGACACAGCTTTATCTGCGCATTAAAACACGGCTTTCCTTGATTAACTTCACACTTATCTCTGTAGGGAAACATACGTCTGATTATCTTCATTGCATCACGCAACTGAGTAAGCGAAGCAAATGGACCATAGACTGCGAGCGTATCTTTTTTCGTAAACCTCTTTTCATATTCTCGGGTACGCATAGCAAGCACTCGAGGAAATTCCTCTTTGGTAATAACCACACACGTAAAACTCCTGTTATCCTTTTCCTTCGCATTGTACGGCGGAACATTATCCTTGATTAATTTACTTTCTAATAGGAGAGCTTCCAAAACACTTTCCGTTGTTTGGTGCGTTACCGTATGAGCTGCCGTCACCATACTCACAAGACGTAAGCCCCGGGACTTCATTAAGTCGGGGTTGAAATAACTTCGTACACGGTCGCGAAGTGATGTGGCTTTACCTATATACAAAATATTTCCCTCTGTATCACGGAAAAAATACACCCCTGGGGTGTCTGGTAATCCACACTTTTCTAGGTCTTGCCTTTTCATTGAATATATTGTACAATATATACTCGCCTTTGCAACTGGTAAACCGAATTAACTTAAAGCGGCAAACTAGCACTACAGTGAGCGAATCGAGACCAAATCAAAATGGTCATAATAAAAGTTCTTTACAAAGAAGGTAAGTAAGATGTATTTGGCACCAAATAAAGATGCGGAAGCAGGCACTCTTTCGCAGGAGGGAGCACCTAAAGCTCCTCGCCCATTTGACGTATTTACGTCGTGGGCAAGAAATCCGAAAATCGCATTACTGCGAAGACCTGGACAGGTTGCCACACTCCCCGTGGCACCTCTACGTTCTGCCACGATGCTTGTGAAAGAGCGACATGGCAAACCAACGAAAGGGCACATCCTTCGCCTACAAGCGAAAGGAAAGTGTCGCTTTGATATTCCGTTCCTTCCAAATTCACCAGAACAAGAGGTTCAAAACCTTATCGATCTGGTGAAAAATGGTCGCGCTGACTGGGTCAGCGGCACACAATTCGGCAATTTGTGCTTTGAGCGGAAATCTCTGCGAACGGCTCTCATCCTCCTTGATTACATGAAGGATTAAAAACCCTCACATGTAACAAAAACCACCATCCTTACGGACGGTGGTTTTTTATTTTCCCTATTTATTACTTTTGCTTTTCTTAAGTATTTTTTTCAAATACTGACCTGTGTAGGAATTCGCATTGCCCGCGACACTCTCAGGAGATCCTGAGGCTACGATTTTTCCACCACCTACCCCACCTTCTGGGCCAATGTCGATAATATGATCGGCACACTTTACGATGTCTAAATTGTGTTCGATGAGCACAACTGAATTTCCCTTATCAACCAACTTATTCAATATCTCAATAAGTTTTGAAATATCTTCGTAGTGAAGACCGATTGATGGTTCATCAAGAAGGTAAATTGTTTTCTCAACATGCGGACGATAGAGTTCTGATGAGATTTTTACACGCTGCGCTTCTCCACCAGAAAGCGTTGTTGCAGACTGCCCAAGTTCTAGATAATCCAGCCCTACATCAGAAAGAGATTTCACACGATCATACACTGCTGGAATGTCATAGAAAAATGTAAGTGCTTCTTCAACTGTCATACAGAGAACGTCATAGATATTCTTCCCCTTCCACTTCACTTCAAGTGTTTCCTTCATAAATCGCTTTCCCAGACACACATCACACTGAACATACACTGTTGGGAGGAAGTGCATTTCAACTGCAATTTCTCCGTTACCCTGACATGCTTCACAGCGTCCTCCTTTAACGTTAAATGAGAATCGAGATGGCTTCCATCCACGAATACGCGCTTCTTCAGTTTCTGCAAACAAATCACGAATGAATGTCCATGATCCAGTGTAGGTTGCAGGGTTACTTCGCGGTGTGCGCCCAATAGCTGACTGATCAATCAACACCACACGCGAAACATACTCTGTTCCGGTGAATGAAGTACAGTTATAAATCTGCGCTGAGCGATGACGACGCTCTAAACGAGCCAGCAAGTTCTTGTGAAGAATCTCATACATGAATGATGATTTTCCAGATCCAGACACTCCTGTAATTGCTGTCATCTTTCCAAGTGGAATAGTTGCCTTGAGGTCTTTAATATTAAACACATTTCCTCCTTCAATACGAAGTGAACCTTTATCTCCTGTGCGGCGAATTGGAACAGGAATTTCTTTTTCACCACGAAGATACGCGAGTGTGAGCGAGTTTGATTTATTTTTAGGCGCAGTAAGGAGTTCGTCTAAATATCCTGATACTACAACTTCTCCTCCATGAACCCCGGCTCGAGGACCAATGTCTACAATAAAGTCTGATGCATAGATAGTATCCTCATCATGCTCAACAATAATGATAGTATTTCCCATATCACGAAGGTGCAGCAATGTCTTAATCAATCTGTCGTTATCACGCTGATGAAGTCCAATCGTTGGTTCATCAAGTACATACAACGCTCCTACTAGTTTGCTTCCTAGCTGCGAAGCGAGTCTGATGCGCTGTGCTTCTCCACCGGAAAGCGTATCTGCTTTTCGGTTAAGTGAAAGATAATCAAGTCCCACGTCCAACATAAAGATAAGACGAGATTCAATTTCTTTAATCACCACAGAAGCAATTTCTTGGTCCTTCTTTGAAAGCGGAAGGCGTGCGAAATAATCCACCGCATCTTTAATAGAAAGTGCTGTGATATCAACGATGTTAATTTTCTCAGTGTCATCCAAAAATACATTCAATGCTTCTGGTCGTAAACGCTTACCCATACATACATCACATTCATCCAATCCTCCAAAATACTTTGTACCAAGACCATTACATGCCGAACAGGCTCCGTATGGAGAGTTGAAAGAGAACAAACGAGGTTCAATTTCTGGGAATGAGAATCCACAGTTAGCACATGAGAACTTATTACTCATGATGGTTTTTTCACCGAGAATTTCAATTTCAAGGAGACCGTTTGATTCTTGAAGCGCGCGTTCAATAGATTCTGACAATCGTACGAGTGAATCTTTCTCTGTCGTCTTGTGACGGAAATCGTCCAATGCAATTGAATCTACAACGAGGGAAATTTCGTGCTTCTTTGTCTTTGTAAGAACAATTTGCTCACGAAGAGATTTTCTTTCTCCATCGATAACAGCCTCTGTATATCCACGACCAAGCATGTCGTAGAGCATTTGATAGTGTTCCCCTTTTCGTCCACGAACAAGTGGCGACAAGATGTGAAGTTCCGCTTGAGAATATTCAACTCCAAGAATCTTTTCTTTCTTATGCTTGTCATCAGTGTGTTTCACCTTATCCAAAATGAAATGGAGAATTTCTTCGTTTGAAAGCTTTTGGATTCTTGATCCACAGTCAACACAGTAAGGCTTCCCAACACGTGCATAGAGAACGCGAAGGTAGTCATAAATTTCTGTGATAGTTGCAACAGTAGAACGAGGATTTCGTCCAGCAGATTTCTGGTCGATTGAGATAGCTGGTGAGAGACCCACAATTTCATCAACGTCAGGTTTTTGCATCTGATTAAGAAACTGACGAGCGTATGCTGAAAGAGATTCAACATATCGTCGCTGTCCTTCAGCAAAAATAGTATCAAACGCAAGAGATGATTTTCCAGATCCAGAAAGACCCGTGAACACAATCATCTTGTGACGTGGCATTTCCACAGTAATATTCTTGAGATTATGCGTACGGGCACCGCGAACAATAATACTTTCCAAGTGCTGAACGTTTCCTTCTTTTTTTGTTGTTTTTTTAGGAGTCATAGGTGAGGACAATTTCCGCATTATAGCATATTTGACAACCTTTTTCAAAAATTGCGAAGTGTTTACTTCCTAAACTAAAACCGACCAGTTACGGTCGGTTTTGTTACATCTTAATTACTTTGTAGTAAGTGAATCGAGTGTTTCAACTACCTGGTCGTGATTAGCGCGTGCGCTTTCAACAACCATAAGCCATTGTCCGTCGCCCACCTGACCTACATGCCATTCAGTGTTTGCTGACTGAGCAATTGTCCAAACACTTCCTGCGATAGTTGTTGTACCAACAACTGCGAGTGTAGATACACGAGGAGCGATTACATTATTAATGTAATCGAGCGATGAATATCCACGACCTCCTTCATAACTCATGTACATTGAAATGTACGCTACTCCATTATCAGTAATTTTTACAAGCGCATCATTCATATCAAGTGTTGATGTTGCCGTTTCTGGAATATCAAGACTGTATACAAGTTTATTCTCACCTTCAAATACACGAGTGACCTGACCTTCTAAGGTTTTCATAGTACTTGTCGTAATAGGTGCTTGCGTAACAGGTTTATCCTTCATGTAAAAGTATGCTCCAGCTACCACAATCACAAGACCGAGAACTGCTAATAAAATGGCTTTGTATGTTTTCATGCCCAAAGTATACGCTTAGGAAAAAGAATGTGCAAAGCCACGAAAAACAAGCTTTGTCAGGGGTATTTCTTACTTGTTTTCCAAACGAATCTTTAACACCTTAATCTCATCACGAAGGATTGCGGCCGTCTCAAAATCAAGCGCTTTCACCGCTTCTTTCATTTGTTTCTCCTTGAGCTTGATAAGCTTATCAGGGTTTTTAGCAAACACTTTTGCGTCTATTTGAAGTTCTTCAGACACTGCCTTATCATGGCTACTCAACATACTTTCAGTGATATCTTGAATATTCTTTTTAATAGTCATTGGAGTAATACCGTGCTTTTTGTTGTAATCCTCCTGAATCGTACGACGACGATTTGTTTCAGCAATAGCTCGTTCAAGGGAACCTGTCATCACATCAGCGTACAAAATAACGCGCCCGCGAACGTTACGAGCAGCACGACCAATTGTTTGGATAAGCGAAGTTTCTGAACGAAGAAAACCTTCTTTGTCGGCATCCAAGATTCCAATAAGTGTTACTTCTGGTAAGTCCAAACCTTCTCGAAGCAGGTTAACCCCAACAAGACAATCAAACTTTCCTTTACGGAACTCTGTAAGAATTTGAATTCTATCCATCGTCTTAATATCACTGTGAAGGTACTCCGCCTTCACTCCCTGCTCTTTCAAATACTCAGAAAGACTTTCCGCCATTTTCTTGGTTAGTGTTGTGGCAATAATGCGCCCTCCTAATTTAATATCAGCTACTGCTTCTTTAATGAAATGATGCACCTGTCCTTCGTATGAGCCTTTCGCTTCTACTGGTTTTACTTCAAGCACTGGATCAAGCAATCCTGTTGGGCGAATAATCTGTTCAATAATTGTCGCAGAATCTGCGCGCTCATATGCTCCAGGAGTAGCTGACACATAGATCACATCCGCAATCCTTTTTTCAAATTCTTCATATCGAAGTGGGCGGTTATCTTTCGCGCTCGGCAATCGAAAACCATATTCAACAAGTGTTTGCTTACGTGACTGATCTCCTGCATACATACCATGAAGCTGAGGTAATGTTACGTGAGATTCATCAATAATAGTAAGGAAATCTGGCTTTCCATCCTTATCGTGTGGGAAATATTCCAAGAGTGTGTCCGGCGCCTCCCCTGGAAGTTTTCCTGAAAGATGACGAGAATAGTTTTCAACCCCCTGACAAAATCCAACTTCTTTAATCATGGCCACATCATAACGTGTACGACGCTTAAGACGTTCTGCTTCAAGGATTTTCCCTTCCTTATCAAATTCAGCCAAACGAGATTCCAATTCTTTTTGAATTGTTTCAACTGCGCGTTCGCGAGTTGGTACATCAGAAATAAAGTGCTTTGCAGGGAAAATATAATATTCGTCCACCACTGACAAAAGTTTCATTGATACTGGATCAACAGTTTGTAACCGAGAAATTTTTCCTCCCGCAATTTCTATTTGTAACATGAGTGTTTCAGAGATAGGCATGATATCAATTCTGTTTCCTATCGCACGAAATGTTCCAGGTGAAAGATCAGCGTTGGTGCGTTCATAATAAATAGCCACGAACTTTTGCATGAGATCTACCTTTGAAGCACTGTCTCCTACTGAGAGAATCATATTCTCTCGCTCATAATCTTTTGGAGATCCCAAACCGTAGATACAAGAAACTGACGCAACAATAATCACATCTTTTCGTGTAAGAAGCGCTTGTGTTGAAGCGTGGCGAAGTCTATCAATCTCCTCGTTAATTTGAGCATCCTTTTCAATATAGGTATCAGTCACTGGCATATACGCTTCTGGCTGATAGTAGTCGTAATAAGAAACGAAGTAGTGCACCGCAGCATCTGGAAAAAAAGTACGGAACTCTTGCGCAAGCTGAGCGGCGAGTGTTTTGTTATGAGCAATCACAAGCGTTGGTTTTTGGACCTGCTGAATAACGTTCGCAATCGTGAACGTCTTACCAGTTCCTGTGGCACCAAGGAGTGTCTGTTTTGCAGTCCCCTTTTTCAATCCCGCCACAAGTTCAGCAATTGCCTTAGGCTGATCCCCTGCTGGAGTAAAGCCTTTAATATCAAATACCCCCTTATCTCTGCGTGTATTCTTGCTTGACATAGTTAAGATGTCATTATAGCATAAAATTGAAAGCTGTTTGAATAACCCCTTACAACACAGGAGACAAACCTATGGAATCACAAGATGGGGACGGCGAAGGAGATTTCTTCGAATTCCTCAAGGCCCACAAACTGGCCGCACTGATGATAATCATCATCCTTGCCGCCATCCTGAAACCGTTGCTGTAAAAAGCAGAAGGAGAGCTGTATGCAGAAAATAATACGAAAAATCTTTTTCCTTGTATGTACGTTTGCGTGCATACTCTTCTCTGGGTGGCTGGCATTTAAAAACTACCCTGAACTTGTATGGGGGTTGCCACTTCTGCCTGCGATTACTTTTTTCTTGTTTGCGTGCGTCGAAAAACAAAAACACACACCTCGACAAAAGAGAGTTGAGCCAGAAATGTCTCCAGCAGAAGAAGTGAAAATGGCTGTTTTCAACTGTTTCCTTGGTTGTGTTGTGGTGGCAGTCATTATTTTGTGCACTACCCTTTGGTACTTTGGTTTCTTCTTTTGGGTTTGGAAAAACCTTCCACCGATTCTGCTTGCTTTGTTATTTTCTTGCGGGATTATTGGGGGAAGCCTTTCAGGTGGGTGGCGCTACAAGGAACCCCGACCCTAGACAAGCCACAAAAAAAAGCCGCACATGTGCGGCTTTTTTCTTTACCTTATTTATAATACCGAGCAATAAAACTATTTTTAAATTCTATAAATCTTCCTTCTTGTAATGCTTTTCGTGCGTCATCAACAAGTGCTGTTAAGAATTTTAGATTATGAATTGAAGCTAATGTTGCAGCAAGCATTTCGTCTGCTCTGAATAAATGTGAGAGGTAACTTTTTGTATACCCGTGTGTGTACCACGTCGCATCCTCCGATACTGGAGACATGTCATCTTTATACTTTGCGTTAGTAATATTAATACGTCCATCAAGGGTGTATAGTGTTCCATTTCTTCCGATACGAGTTGGTGCAACACAATCAAATGTATCGATACCGTTTTCAATAGCGAGTAACATATCAAGCGGTTCCCCGATACCGAGAAGATGTCGAGGCTTTCCGACTGGCAATTCCTCACACACCCATCGCACTGCCGTTGCCATGTCGTCTTTAGTAAAACTTCCACCGATACCGTATCCATCAAAATCCATGTCGCCAAGTATTTTTGCAGACTCACGACGAAGTTCTTCATACGCACCACCTTGCACGACTCCAAAAAGCGCCTGTATCTCGCCTGTTGCCGCTGATACACCTAATCGTTTATGTTCATCGAGACTACGCTTTGCCCATCTATGAGTTCTATCCATCGCCTCTTTCTGATACGCGATAGGAGCAAGCGGGCTAGTACATTCATCAAATGCGAAAAAAATATCTGCTCCAAGATTATGTTGTATCTGCATACTACGTTCAGGAGTGAACCTATGTTTACTTCCATCAATGACTGATTTAAATGTCACCCCCTCTTCATCAATGTGTGCCATTTTTTCATGAATACTTTCTTGCGCGATTTCTTTTTCTTCACGCTTACTCAACGTAGATTCATACGCTGAAATTTCTTCACTTGTTGCGATCTTACTTACTCCGTGCCCAAGAGCTTGTCCTAATGAGAACACTTGGAATCCTCCTGAATCAGTTACAGAAGGGAGAACTTTGCCATCTTTTTTCCAGCCCATCATGTTTGGAAAACCTCCATGCTTGGCAACTATTTCATCCCCTGGTTCAAGATAGAGATGATACGTATTTGCAAGAACAGCCTGAGCGCCGACAGCGTCACGAATCTGCTCAGCTGTGAGGGCTTTAACTGTGGCTTTTGTACCAACAGTAATAAAGGCAGGTGTTTGTATATCTCCGTGTGGAGTATGAATAACCCCCGACCGAGCAAGTGGAGCCTCTTTAGAAGAGTGCGTTATCTCGAAAGAAAATGACATTAGTATGTATACTACCATATCTTGAAAATCGAACACTCTAAACAAGCAGAACCTGCAAAGGTGTTCCGTCGAAATGTGCTCATTTCGACGCGATTTTTACGTTTAAAAATCGCCTACAAAAGTAGACTTCTCCCACTAAAACAAGTAGTATGCGGGCAGTTGAACTTTAAAAGGAGCTAGCATGCAACTACTAGAAAAGCTCTTCCACAGGGTTTTAATCTGCGGACAGTGGATATTTGCAATCGTGTTGTTTTGCATCATGCTTGTAATTGCCTGCATCCCCGCAGGAATCTTCCTTGTTTGGTGTCTCACCAACAAAGAAAACCCGTTTCACTTTGTTACCAAATCAGAGTGGCATCCTTAACCTTCCATCTCTAAGGAGAACTTCCATGGATAAGCTCTGGGATATGCTGCAAGCGCATCTCCGTCCTATCTTTGGACGGAATGACATCTTGAAGATGAAAGCTGTGTACATTTTTGCGGACAAAGCTCATTTGGGAGTATTCCGTGAAGATGGTTCGAAATATATCACGCACCCTGTGCAGTCGGTCATCATAGCCATAGAAGCAGGAGAACGAGACCTTGAAACATTAATGGCAATCTTACTTCATGATGTGTACGAAGAAACACAAGACAAGCGTTACCCAAAAAGGTTTGAGCATGTGCACAAACAATTTGGACAACTCGTTGCCTACCGCGTCCACATCATGACAAAGTATGACCATACTAAGGAGGGAAAGGTCATTTACTGGCGCGGGGTACGAACGTGTGCTGATCATGGTGTTAAAAAAGGAAAGCTAGCAGATCGCACTCACAACATCGAAACCTTGGAAGAAGTACCTGACCCTGGCCGAAGAAAAAGAAAACTCAAAGAAACCGTTAGTGAGTTCATTCCGATTCTCACGTGGCTTGCGAACGACATTGAAGTAAAATATTACAGTCTCGAGCTAGAGAGGCAAGCAGAGCGTGCGATCGTGCGAAATCTTTACCTGCGTCTTAAAAAGACAATGGAAGGTAAGTACCGCATACCGTTCGTGGTGCCTGAACTTGATTAGAGCAGTTTATGAAAATAAACTGCTCTTTTTTATTGTGTAACCGTCTTTGCAATTACATCCACTAACTCTTTATCAAACATACTTGGCAAAATTTCATCTCTACTTGGATTCTTTACATGCTGCGCGAGAGCAAGCGCTGCGCGAGTAAACATCGTAATATCAAATTGCTTAACGTTGGCATCAAGTACTCCTTTAAATAATCCTGGGAAAATAAGTGAGTTGTTAAGTTGATTTGGGAAATCGCTTCGCCCTGTTGCAATCACTGCCACCCCTGCTTCCTTCGCAACTTCAGGCATAATTTCTGGAATTGGATTGGCGAGCGCAAACACGATTGGATCAGGCTTCATGGTGTGAATCATTTCCGTGGTTAGCACTCCTGCTTTTGATACTCCGATAAACACGTCAGCGTCTACTACCGCGTCCGCAAGTGTTCCTTCATGTCCACCCAACAAAGACCCTGTAAGTAATTCTTTTTTCTGATCGTTCAAATCCTGACGCGCAACATGAATAATCCCTTTACTGTCACAGAACAATATATTTTTAAATCCATACGAAAGAAGAATACGAGCTGTAGCTACTCCTGCTGAACCAACTCCATTGATTACTATTTTTACATTTAAATCTTTCTCTCTACCTGTAACCATGAGCGCGTTGATAAGTCCGCCGAGAACAACCGTCGCCGTTCCCCATTGATCATCATGCATAACAGGAATAGAAAGTTCTTTTCGCAGCCGCTCTTCAATTTCAAAACATTTTGGCGCGGCAATGTCTTCCAAATTAACTGCACCAAACACTGGAGCTAATTGCTTCACTGCTTTAATAATTTCCTCGGTATCTTGTGTGTCTAAACAAATAGGAAATGCGTCTACCCCAGCAAAAGATTTTAGTATTGCAGCTTTTCCTTCCATAACAGGAATTGCAGCTAATGCACCCAAGTTACCAAGCCCAAGTATTGCAGAGCCGTCAGAAATAATAGCGACAGTATTTCGCTTTAACGTATATTCTCTCGCAAGAGAAGGATCCTTCCCTATCTCTCTTGAGATTTCAGCAATACCGGGAGTGTATGCCCGCGATAAATCATCTTTATCGTTCATTGGAACTTTAACCGCTAATTCAATTTTCCCGTGATGCTTCTTATGCAAATCAATAGATTCTTTGTTGTAATCGTGACTCATAAACTATTTCTTTATTATTTAGCGTATAACTCCATCTTCGCACGTACCACCTTCTTCATCTCTTCTTGTCCTTCCTTTCCAAACTTATATGGAGCAACTTCATTCGGGTGTTCTTCCAAGTAGTTCATTTCTCCATCACGAAATGCTTTTCTAATTTCTGTATTGATATGAACAAGCGCAATTCCTGCATCAATCGCTGCACGTAAGTCCTCATCTGTATTTCCACTGGCTCCGTGAAGAACAAGCGGTATATCGATCGCTGCCGCAATTTCTTTAAGACGATCAATGTGAAGCTTTGGCTCTTCTGCATCAACTAGCATTCCGTGTACATTTCCAATAGCTGGTGCAAACATATCTATTCCAGTTCGAATAACAAAATCCTTAGCCTGTTCTACTGTCGTAAGATTTACTTCACTCACCCCTTCTGGAAGAGACTGATTCAGAGATGATGACTGACCAATGTATCCAAGCTCCGCTTCAACCAAAACTCGCTTACCTGTTTTCTCTTCATACATACGTACAGCATCTGTACATGTTCTTACTAACGCCACGTTCTCTTCATACGGAAGTTTTGCGCCATCTACTATAACGCTATCGTACCCAGCCTCTACCGCTTCCATTACTTTTTCAAGCGTATAGGTGTGATCAGCATTCAAAAAAATTGGGACCGTATATTCTTCGTTAAGTTCTTCAATTACTTTACGTACCATCTTTACCCCAATGTATTCACGCTCACCTTCACTTACTCCGATAATAACTGGTTGGTGTAATTCCTGTGCAACGTCTGCAATTGCGCGCGCTTGATCAAGATTTGAGATATTAAAATGTGCGATTGCTTTGCCTTCTTTTTTATATGCGAGAATCGTGTCTAAATAGTGGTTGGATTGGGGGCTTAGCTTCATCATATCAACACAGTATATACTACTTGCCGTGATACCATACGTTCATGATAGATAACCAAAATACTCCAACAAATACAGGAACATTTCTCGCAGTTGGCGATACTGTTATTGAACCTTTCATCAAACTTTCTGTCGGACACGTACAAGAAACAGCGAACGGTCCTGAACTTTGCATTCCATATGGAGCAAAAGTTCCTTATGAAAGCGCAACCCTTATTGCCGGCGTCGGAAACAGCGCAAACGCTGCGGTTTCAGCTGCTCGATTAGGTGTAAACTCTTCCCTTCTCACATGGTTAGGAGAAGATGCTTACGGAAACCTCTGTAGAGAAACTCTTGTTAAAGAAGGTGTGGCAAGCGATTTCATACAGCTACAGGCTGGTAAAAAAACAAACTATCACTACGTATTATGGTACGGTGATGATCGAACCATTCTCGTAAAACATGAAGCTTTTGATTACTCACTTCCTGCAATTGGTACACCTACATGGTTATATATTTCTTCTCTAGGCGCTCATACTGAAAGTTTTCACGATGAGCTAACAGCGTATGCAAAAAACAACCCAGATATACGCGTCGCATTTCAACCGGGAACATTTCAACTTAAAATGGGAAAGAACATAGAACTCTACAAAGAGACTGATGTTGTCTGTGTTAACAAAGAAGAAGCTCAAACATTATTAGAAAGTGATGAGCATGATATAAAAAAATTACTTGATGGACTAGAAGCACTTGGCCCATCAACAGTTATCATTACCGACGGACATCTTGGTGCATATATGAAACATGATCATACCTATTTCAATATGCCGATTTATCCAGACATCGCACCACCTCTGGAACGCACTGGCGCAGGAGACGCTTTCTTTTCAACATTTATCGCCTATCTCGTTAAGGGGTATGATGCTGTTTATGCAATCAAGCGCGCTCCTATTAATAGCATGAATGTTGTTCAACACATTGGAGCTCAAGAAGGACTTCTTTCAGAAAAGGCTGTTGAAGAATTTTTACAGAAAGCACCTGAAAGTTACAAGTTAGTGATACTTTAAAAATGCTGAGAAAAAGCGCGACCGTGGTCGCGCTTTTTCTATCTGATTACTAATCGCACCTTTTCAGCGATATGCTTCGCTGTCAGCCCATACTCCTCATATAATTCTTTCGGCTTTCCTGATTGACCAAATCTATCCTCTACACCAACACGAGCAATACGAATTGGGTGATGTTCACTCAAAAATTCTGAAACTGCGCCTCCTAACCCTCCTGCAATTTGAGCTTCTTCTACAGTAACAATAGCCTTCACATCTTTTGCAAAACGAAGGAGAAATGCACCGTCGAGTGGTTTTACTTGTGGCATATTTACAACCGTTACCCCTATGTTTTCTTTTTCTAATTCCTTTGCAGCAAGAAGGGCTTCGTATATAACGGGGCCGCAAGCAATAATTCCTACTGAGTGCATAAAATCACCTCCGTGCTTATGTCGCGGAAATGACATGATATACGCCTTGCCACCATTCCATTCATATTCGTCAGAAAGAATGAGTGGAGTCTTTTCACGAGTAAGGCGGAGGTATGAAGGATTTGTTGTTTTTGCAACATGCTCCGTAACAGCTGCCGCTTCAATTGCATCACACGGAACGAATACTTCCATATTTGGAACCATGCGCATAAGAGCAATGTCTTCTAACGCTTGATGGGTTGCTCCGTCTGGCCCAACAGACAACCCAGTATGAGCTCCTACTATTTTTACTGGCACATTGTTATATGCAATAGTTGTACGAATTTGTTCCCAATTTCTTCCAGGAGAAAACATAGCGTAGGACGCCATAAAAGGAATATATCCCATCGCAGCCATACCACTCGCGACACCTGACATGGCTTGCTCTGTAATACCTACTTCGAAAAACCTATTCGGATACTTTGCGCGAAATGCTTCCATTCGAACACTCTCTGTTAAATCAGCACATAGAGCAACGACTTTTGAATTATCATCTGCTGCTTGTATAAGCCCATCACTAAAACCGTCTCGTGTAGCTCGCTCTTCTTCTTTAACTGTAAATAATGTTTTTCGTAACATACTGATTAAGCTTCTCCATGAATTACCTTCCCTTTAAACGTGCGGAGCTCTTTCAAAGCCTTCTTCGCCTCTTCTTCATTCGGAGCTTTTCCGTGCCATCTAAAATCACCCTCAAATGCTGTAACACCTTTTCCGGGAATAGTGTGTGCAATAATAACTGTTGGTTTATCCAATGAATTTTTTGCAGCTCCAACCGCTCGCATAATATCTCTAAAATCATGGCCATCAATTTCTATTACATGAAAATTAAAACTCTCTAGTTTATCCTTAAGAGATTCCAGCGGAAGAACATCTTCTGTGTATCCATCAATCTGAATAGTGTTACGGTCAATAATAGGAATTACTTTTGTTAATTTATATTTATTGAGAAGAAGCAAAGACTCCCATACTTGCCCTTCATTAATTTCACCATCTCCCATACAACAATAGAAATAGCGATTTGGTTTATGTCCTTCGAGGCGATCCATGAGCGCCATACCTATCGCCTGAGAAAGACCGCAACCAAGAGGTCCTGAAGTTGTTTCAAGTCCTGGTAGACTTTCACGATGTGGATGCCCTTGAAGTCGTGAACCGAACCTACGTAATGTTTTAAGTTCTGACACTGAGAAATATCCAGCATGAGCCATGGTTGCGTATAACACTGGAACAATGTGTCCATTTGAAAGGATTACCCTATCTCGTTGAACCCAATCTGGATGACGTGGATTATGGTTAAGTATTCTGAAATAAAGCGCAGTAAAAATATCTGCCATACCAAGCGGTCCTGCTGTGTGCCCCGAACCCGCTTCAACAAGCATCTTTACGATACTTTCACGTATATCCTCTGCACGAAGTGTGAGTGCTTGAACTTCAACATCAGTAAGAGAATGCATGCACTTAGTTTACAGGTAATAAGAAATACTTGATAGTGGAATACTACCTAAAAACTTAACAAGCTGAATCAAGACTAATTTCCTCTAATCGTTTCATTGCCTCCCCAACATCTGCTCCACTAAAGATGTATGAACCTACAACCACCGTTTCTGCTCCAGCATCCACAACTGCTTTTACTGTTTCAAGTTTCATTCCGCCGTCTACTTGTATCTTCAAATCTCCGAATGTTTGCTTGAGCGTCTTTACACGCATCACACATTCTTCATCAAAAAATTGTCCTTGTTCTCCTATATGACGAATACCCATTACCTGAATAAAAATATCAGGGTAGAGAGCGCGTATTTTACGAATCATATCCGCATGAAATTCAAGTGATTTATCATTAGACACCGAAACACCAAGGGTTGTAGAGCGAGGCCCAACAATAGAAATAAGTGTTTGTATATCTTCGTCGGTAAACAAATCAACATGAGCAACAACACGCTTCGCGCCAATGGTAATTGCGTGCATAGTAGAAAGCTTCCAATCTTCCAACATAATGTCGAACTCATACGTAAACCCCGCAGGCAGTGTCTCTGTACCTTGTGGTAACCATGTTTTTTCTCGTCCAAAAATTCCGTCACACAAATCAATCTGTACGGATGTTGCTAGATTTTCAATACGAGAAAGTTTCTCAGTTACTTCTTCAAAACTATGTGGGAGAATTGCTGGGACGATATTCATATAGATTTACTTAGTTACCTCATCAATCTGAATTACTCGATCAGCGTGACGCTCATCGTGCGAGAAAAGTGTCGTGAGGAAAAGATCTACTGCTTGCTTAGCTTCATTCTCTGAAACAAAACGAGCACCGAGAGAAAGAACATTTGTATCATTATGTTCGCGTGACACTTTAATGACATCGAGCGGTCCTCCAGCATAGACAACAGCACGAACGTGAGCGTAGCGATTAGCGACGATTGCTTCCCCCACTCCAGACCCTCCGAAAATAACAGCGACCGAAGGGTCGTGCATTGAGTCATACTGAACTTTCTCGGCCGCTCGTGCCATATACTCTGGATAATTGTCCCCTGGTTCTAAAGTGAGCGCTCCGCAATCATATACTTCATAACTCTCATTAGTTTCAAGATATGCTTTAATTGCTTCCTTTAATTCATACCCTGCATGGTCTGTGGCCAAATAGATAGTTGTCATATATGTACAGTGTACCCTCTTTTACTTAGGTGTGGAAATAGCCTTCCCCGCTTTACTCACATGCTCAACAAGTGTATGAGTGTACCCCATTTCATTGTCATACCAAGCAAGAACCTTAACAAGGTTACCGCCGACCACACGAGTCATTTTAAGATCAGCGATGGAGGCGAACGGAAGACCGATAATATCACTTGAAACGAGCTCTTCTTCTGTGGCTTGGAAAATAGAAGACCATCGTTCAGTTGCTGCAGCGTTTTGTAGAATCTTGTTAACTTCTTCAGTTGTTGTTGGTCGCTTTGAGATAAATGTAATATCTGCAATAGAACCAGCGGGAGTTGGTACACGAATTGAAATACCGTCAAAGAGTCCAACTAATGATGTGAAAGCTTTTGTTACTGCGATGGCAGCTCCGGTTGAAGACGGTACAATGTTCTGTGCCGCCGCTCGTCCTTCACGAAAATCTTTTTTGTTCGGTCCATCCACGATTGATTGTGACGCAGTGTATGAGTGTACAGTATTTAAAATCGCTTTCTCGATACCAAGAGCCTCATCAAGAATTGCAATGATCGGAGAAGAAGCATTTGTTGTGCACGATGCATTTGAAGTAACAGAACATGTTCCGAATTTTTCTTCATTAACCCCAAGAAGAATTGTTTCTCCTTTAACACTTTCGTCTTCCCCTGCTTTTGCTGGAGCAGAGATAACAACTGCTTTTGCTCCACCTTTTAGATGAGCAGAAGCTTTATCGTATGCTGTAAATAGTCCAGTTGATTCAACCACAACATCTACATCAAGCGTTCCCCACGGAATTGCGGCAGGATCTTTTTCCTGAAACACTCGCACACGTGATTCAAATGAGCCTCCAGTAGTCAGGTATTGTTCAGTATCATGAATCTCTGCCTGCACATCATAAGGAGCAACTTTATACACCGTGTCGTATTGAAGAAGATATGCAAGATTATGAATGTCTCCTAAATCGTTTACCGCCACAACCTCCATATCATCACGCAACGCTGCAACTTTAAAGAAAGCACGGCCAATACGCCCAAATCCATTAATACCAACACGAAGTTTTTTATCCATGCTTTAAAGTATAACCTGTTTTAGAAAAATGCTCTGGGGAATACAAATAAAAACACCGCACATTTGTACGGTGTTTTTATTTCAGCGGGCCCACAAGGAATCGAACCTTGACCAATGGTTTTGGAGACCATTATTCTACCACTAAACTATAGGCCCAAAGACACGCGAGTGGATCAGAACTACCCTCCTTTCCCCAGCTCGCGGCGCAGTTACGCAAGGGTCCTATTTCAACGTCGGCTCCATGCCACCCAGAAGCAACACTTCAAAGCCTCAGACCTATCCTACGCATGCCTAACCATCGCCACGCCATAATAACAAAAAATCACTGTTTTGGACAGTGATTTTTGAGAACTACTACTTCTTTGTTTCCTTGAAAGTAATGTGCTTACGAAGTTTCTTTGAATACTTCTTAAGTTCAATCTTTCGAGTAACAAGCTTCTTGTTCTTTGAAGTCCAGTAGACTTCGCCTGTTTCCTTGTTTTTTAATTGGATGAGATTATCCTGTCCTTTTGCCATAGTTTTGAAATAATACCTTATTTTAGCTAAATATGCAAGACATTTTATGGAAAAGGCTACCATATCTATATCATTGACAATATACAACAAAAGTTGTAGGATGCGAAACAGGTGTTGTTTAACAACAAACAAGTAAATAGGTCTCATAATTTTCAAGAAAGGAAGTGATATGGCGACAGAAACACGGTCTATAGGACCTGCAGCTAAAGACTTCATGCAAGCTGCACGAGCGCAAGCGGGAGGCCCTCCACCACCTGCCCCCAAAACACCACCTGCTTCATCTGGCAACAGCGGAACAGGAGACGGTAACTCTGGCTCATCCGGAGGAACTGGTGGCGGGGGTGGAAAGAGTGGCGGGGGCGGTGAAAACCATCCTCCAAACCATGGAAAAAGTTCACAAGCCTCTGATGGCTTTAACCTGAAAATGGATGCTCGGCGATGGATTATTTTGCTCTTCATGGCCATTACCTCAGGCTGCATTGTGTACTACACCATGTGGCGCACAACTCCTGCAGGGCAAAAAGTTCAAGCTCAAGAAAACAGCCTCGATGAACAGCGGATCAAACTTGCTCGAGACAAAGAACAAGTGAAGATGATGAGAATTGCAGCAAAAAGCGGTGCAAAGATGCCTGCGGTATCAAATGGGGCGTCAACATGTTTAACCCTCGCCGACTCTGCTGGAATTTCCCGCTCTACAGCCTTTGAGCTTTCCTTCGGACAGTGTGCCTCGTTTACAGCAACTGGAGCGCGGCAAACTTTTTGGGTTAACCTCAACAGCGCACCCAAAGAAATCAACGGCAAGGCGTCTTTCAACAACTTGCGCGAAGAACGAGCCGACGAGAAAATAGCCCGAAAGGAAAGGTGTCTCGCAAAAACCAATGACGCTGAATTCTGTGAGAAGGAAATGCAAAGACAGCGAGGTGTACGCCTCGATGAAGGTTGTATTACCCAATCATCCCCTGACCTGTGTCTCGGTTACCTCAAAAACCGAACCAGCACCCCGCTCATCGTTCACACCGATGAGAGTATCAACATTGTCATGAACTGAAGGAGAAATCTATGAGCGCACCCGAAGAAAAGAAAAAGATTACTGCTGGCGAAATTTTTGGCTACGCTGTCCTAGGTGGACTCGGTGTCGGCCTCGGCTTTTACCTGTTGGCACTGTTCTTTGGTATGGGAGTCGAAGCGATCGGTGTCGCCAAGCGCCGCTACCCTGAAATCATCATGGGGTTGATCATGCTTGTGTTGCTCGCAGCCTTTATGGGCGGCGGTGGCAAAAAAGCAGAAGGTGGTGGCGACAAAAAAGCAGACGCCAAGCACTGAAAACTTGTTTCGAAATCGTGATTAACAATCACACACACGAAGGTTATTCTAAATCTCGTGTACAAAATGGTGTTTCGCAATCTGCGAAGCACTTTACTGTACACGCAGAGACGGAATAGCCTTCGTTTTTTTATACCCAATTGATACTAAGAAAGCTTTGTTGAAAAGTAAGAAACTAAATCAGCTACTGGAATACGTACTTGTTCCATGGTGTCTCTATCGCGTACCGTTACAGCATTATCAGCAAGCGTTTCAAAATCAACAGTCACACAAAATGGTGTGCCAATTTCATCCTGACGACGATATCGCTTTCCAATTGACTGAGTTTCATCGTACGATACTCGTGCGATTTTTTTAAGATCTTTAGCAATTTTTTCTGCAGGAATTGAAAGCTCATCTTTTTTAGAAAGTGGAAGCACTGCAATCTGGATTGGAGCAACTGTTGGATTAAAACGAAGTACTGTTCTAATTTCCCCATCAATCTCCTCTTCACTATACGCAGATGAAAGAACGGCAAGAAAGGTTCTCTCGATTCCAATAGACGGCTCAATACAGTGTGGAATAAATCGCTCTTTTGTTTCCTCATCAAAATAAGAAAGGTCAGTTTTACTGTATTCACTGTGCGCCTTCAAGTCAAAGTCTGTGCGGTAAGCTAATCCCGCAAGTTCTTTTTGCCCCATAGGAAAATCAAATTCAAAATCAATTGTGCGCTTGCTGTAGTGAGCCCTGTCTCCATCACCAATTTCCACTTCATGTATTTTTGATTCTGGTAACCCGATAGAAATCATCCACGCAAGGAACTCGGTACGAAGATGTTCAAATCTTTCTTCCCACCTAGAAGGGTGACAAAAATATTCAATCTCCATCTGTCCAAGTTCTCGTAGACGGAAAATAAAATCTCGTGGGGCAATTTCATTGCGGAATGCTTTTCCTATCTGAGCGAGCCCAAACGGAAGTTTCGGATGGAAACTATCAACAACATTTTTAAAATTAACAAACATACCGCCTGCTGTTTCAGGACGTAAATAGGAAATTGATGTTGGGTCTTCAGTAGCTCCAACTTGGGTCTTGAACATCATATTAAACTGCCGCACTTCACCGATTTTCTTCAATATAGTCCCTTCTGAGTTTTTCAACATCCCAGCTAATGCCAATGTCTGAATTTTTGAATTAAGTTCCTCAAGATTCAAACCGAGAGTGCTGTGTCCACTTGCCTCAAGAAGATGGTCAGCTCGGTATCTTTTCTTTGTTTCAAGATCTTCAACCAATGGATCCGAAAACCCTCCAACGTGTCCACTTGCTTCCCATGCTCGTGGATTCATCAAAATGGCAGCGTCAATTCCGTACATATCATCTCGATTGGTGACAAAATGATTCCACCAACTATTTTCAATATTCTTCTTGAGTAATACACCTAGTGGTCCATAATCAAATGTTCCAGCAAGTCCTCCGTAGATTTCAGATCCAGGAAAAATAAAACCTCTACGCTTACAAAGCGATACTATTTTCTCCATTGCATTCATGTCAGTTCCGTTCATATGTTGCTCATTCTAGCACACTGGCTTTTTATTTAAACATTCCACCAAGCGCGTTGTTTAAAGCACTCAATATCCCTCCAACTGAAAGAATAATAAATAGTCCAACCATTCCCCACAGAAGATGACTTCTTCCAAAGGTTTGTTTTTCTGGATTGTTAAGATCAAGAACGTATTTTGCTACACCGTAGAGAAAGTAGAGAATGGCGACACCAACAGCAGCTTGGTAGAGTGGGCTGAAGAGTTCTGTAACGACGTTTGATAAAATTTGTTCTCCAGACATAGATAATATGATTGTTTGTAATTGTATATAAGTATACATGAGTATATATAACAAAACACCCTCTTTCGAGGATGTTTTGTTTGTACAAAGAAAATCTGTAAAAAGTTCTGAGATTAATTAGGTCGCGGAACTCCTGGGATTGGAATATTTCCACCTTGTCCAACTCCTACGATAGAACCGAGAAGTCCGATAATACCCCAGATAGAAACCATCACGAACAGTGCAAGAATAGAGTATCCCATGCCCTTCAAGTTTTGATTCTTGTTCTCTGGTGAAGGATTGAAGATAAACTTAATAAGGTAAAAGAAGAACGCGAGCACAGCAAGCGTAACTGCAAACGGCACAAGACGACTCATGATTTCCTGAGCGAGTGCAAGCAATTGGAGGAGTGCTCCACCATTTACCTGACCCTGCTGTGTTCCGATTCCAATTGTAATTTGAGCAAATGCAAGTGAAACACTTGTTGCTGTAACACCCACCGCCACAGAAATTCTTTGTAAAGCTTTTTTCATATTATTTATTGTATATAGTAAAGTATAGCGCCCCCTAGCTCCTTTGCAAGGAGCGTATTAACACTGGTTAATACACAGCAGGTGCAAAACAGTTCCCGTTGGAATCCCTCACCTCATATTCGTTAGGACAAGGCTGTGGAGCACTACTATTTGCGTAGCACCCAAGTGTTCCCTCATCATTCCTAGAACAGGTTGCAGAACCACTCCATCCTGGAATGGTACATGCCTGATTTTCAATACAAGCACCACTCCCACTCTGTGAAGGCGAAGTTGGAATAGGAGTTGAATTACCTCCTGTTGGCAATCCTTGAGAACCAGAATTAGTTGGCGCTTTGCCGTTACCTAACTCAATCTGAGGAATGATAATAGTATTTTGTCCCTGGATACCAAATATTCTTTGAGCGTAATTAACAATTCCCCATACTGAGAACATTACAAACAATGAGACAAGTCCCCAAACCATGAAACTCTTACCTTTAGTCATTACCTCCGGCTTTCCGTCGCGTGACCCCCATATAAACTGTACGATACCGTAGAAGAATGCAACCATCGCCGCTGTTGCAAAGAGTGTTGCAAGTGAACGAACAATTGTTTGCGTAAACGTAGTAATGATTCCACTGAATGTCTTAAATCCGTTGTTTATCTGTGTGGCCCCATCCTGAGCAAATACGAGTGTAGGAATGGAAACAAAGCTAACAATACAAATAAAGAGAAGGATATGGAGATAAGGAATCTTTTTCATGGCTGCGTATAAGTTAATAGTGTGTATAGTGTATCTTACATATTTTCCACCCACAAGGATTATCTGCTCCCTCCTACCTGACATTTTCCATCTGTTCCTATCATGCCGTAGAAACCGTTAAGCTCACAAGAGGAGCCATATGCTTTGGGCTCTGGCTGTCCACGACCGTCCACCGTTCCTGTTTGGGTGGTGGTTTGCTTCTGTACATTTGTAGTCTGATTACTATTTGTAGGAACAATCTTCTCTGCTGTCGCACGGAAAGCAAGGAGAAACGCTTGAAGTGAAAACGCAACAACGGTAATAACAAATGACCAGAGTAACCAATTTCGTGCAGTTTTAAGACCCTCTGGATTACCTTGTGAATAAATAAATTTAAATCCTGATGCCACCCACATTACTATAAGTGCTGGATAAATGAAGAACCTCATTGCAAGATTCATTGCAGCCAAGATAAGATCGTACGCACTATTTGATCCGAGCGGATTAGGTAAGAGTGTTTCCTGTGCGTACGCAGTCTCTACAAAAGCACTCGAAAACATTTGAAGTAATTGCCCTACCCACGGCTGTGCCCCTAAATATTTAAGCCCTAGCAAGAAAATACCTCCAGCAACTGCAAAAATAATAAAGAAACCAATCACTGCATTAAATGCGTACTCTCCTGCTTTTTTAATAGCCATTACATCTCCTCGAGTATAAGCAAAGAAAGAAGTTACTAAACGTATGCCGATAATAACAACCAACATTCCACTTCCAAGGAGTGCAAACATCGTAAGTAACTTCTGCCCTATTTCTTTTAAGTCCTGAGGAGTGCACACGTCCGCAGCAGTTGCTCCACACACACCGTCCCCTGCAATTGAAGGCGTTTGAGCCTGCACACCAGAAACAGAAAGAGTAATCAATGCAGTCGCGAGAAACATTGATAGGAAAACTGTCTTCATGGTAGAGAATTTCATGGCTAAGTATTAAAGTGGAGTATACAGGTCTTGCAAACGAGATACAAAGATAGCCGCAGCATCAGACACCCCCACTCTTCCACTTATAATGTCCGCAAACATAGTGGAAACAAGTGTTACTGATTCAATTGGGAAACTGTCATACCAAGGTTTTGCAACCAACATACTTCGAGCTACCACGTCGGACAACCCTTCCGTACTTGAATATGCACGAAGTGCAGGAACAGTTCCCATAAGAGATGCAATCGCTGGAGAAACACCAGCACCAGCAAACTCACCTTCAATAGTAAGAGCTGTTACAAGATTCTTACTTGTCTTAAGCGTACCAATTGCATACATCTGCCCTGTTGTTGAAAATGTATTATACCCTCGTGTTTGAGGAAGATATGACATTTCTAAATCTGCCTTTGGATTACGTGCACGCAGTGTAGCAAGCTCACTTGCTCGTCCAATATACATAGCAACTTTTTCTGCCACGAACTGATCTTCAGCGTTTCCACCATACTGACTCCATGTGTATGTATTTTTTGTTGGGTCTGAAAACTGGGTAAAGAATCGTGCAGCTGTTGCAAGTGGAAACACTTCACCATCCTGCGTAACTGGAGTATTCGCAGTGACACTTAGATACGGCTGACCATCCTCTTGATACTGCTTAAGTACAGGAGTTTGTCCAAGCTGTTGTACTGTAGCCATGAGAATTTCTTTTGCGTATGGTGTATTTGGAGCACCGAGAGAAATAGCGGATTCTACAAATTGACCACGGCTATCAAGAATAGTAAGAAGTGGAACCATGTTTACTAACTCATCCCAATACTGCGGAGGATTCACGAGGCCGTGTTTAGAAAATAGTGTACGGTTATAGAAAAGAACCAATGGATCAATAGACACCGGAAGTGCAAGCGCTCCTGTTGGAGTAAACAATACTGAAGCACCATCTACATAAAGATCTTTATACTTCTTCTCAGATAATGACCCGATTGGAAATGGGTACAAACGCGTCTGATTTGCCAAGATCAGCTGATGAGGAACAATAATCATGTCTGGCCCTGTTCCGTTAGCTAAAGCTTCAAGTAACTTCTGACTAAATTGCGTTGCTGGAATTTCCGTATATCGTACTTGATATGTTTTAGCCTGCGGATTAAATTCCTGTACTATCTTATTCATTTGTACCTCGTCCACCGTTCCCCACAAAACAACCTCTCCTACTGGTTTATCTTTTGCATTTCCTAGAGGTATTTTCCCAGAAAATATTAATATAGAAAGCAGTGCTGCAAAAATTCCAGCGCCGAGAAGTATTGTACGTAACATGAGAACAGTATATAGCAGGTAATGAGTACTAGGTAGTGGACAAAAGTCTAAAACCTCTGTCTATAAAACCAAATACTATGCAGACACTGAAATGAATGCGTAGTGATAATCCCCTGCAGGCAATCTTTTCTGCATACGAAACCCATGTTTCAGGACAACTGTTTCTGCTTGTTCTTCCGTTACCACGTGATTACTGTGCGGTCCGATGCCAGCGTGCGATTGAGACCAATCCACAACAAGCAGCATTCCTCCTGGTTTTACTATCTTTGCAACATAGGTAAGTGCCGCATCAATATCTTGTAGTTGAAAAAGTACATTAGAGAGCACAACAGCATCTAAACTGTATGCGTCGATAGAAATTCCCTTTTCGATATCCGCCCAGAGAATTTCAACATTCAAAAGTTTCTGACGTTCAAGTGTACTTGCGAGTGTGTGCAACTGATCTTTGTGTACATCAACTGCATAGACCTGTCCCATATCTCCAACTTCTTTGGCGAGAGCGATAGTGTACGCTCCCGTTCCACAACCAATATCAGCCACACGATCTCCTGGCTTCAAATATAATTCACGAACAAGATGGTCTGGGGTTAAAAACATATACGATTAGTATACAGCAGTGAGTAGATGTTAAGAGTGGATATGAAAACGGCGCCTCAGGCGCCGTTTTCATATCCACATCTTCTAGAGTAAGTTAAATGTCGCAACCGAATCCCCTTCACGTAGCTTCATCACGCGCACACCTTGTGTATCGCGACCAAGTGTTGGGATAGAACTTACTTCAGTTCTAATCACTTGTGAATCTTTTGATACCGCAAGAAGTTCTTCATGTTCTGCAGTTACCACACGAGCCACAATGAGTGGACCAGTTTTTGTTGTTACTTTCACAGTCTTGATACCAGAACCTCCACGCTTCTGTGTCTTGTATTCAGAAAGCTTTGTTTTCTTTCCGTATCCATTTGCGGTTACTACAAGAAGTTCAGCTCCACGAGTTCCTTCTGGAATCTTATCTGCAGCAACAATGATGTCTCCATCATCTAACTTCATACCAATCACCCCTCCTGCAGTGCGTCCCATTTCGCGAACATCTGTATGATTGAAACGAATTGACTGACCGTTCTGAGTTGTAAGCATTACATTGTCTTCACCTGTTACAAAGAGAGCTGCAAGTAACTCATCCTTCTCTTCTAATCGAATCGCAATCAAACCATTTCTTCGTACATCCTTAAAGCTTTCAGCAGATGACTTCTTCACAGTTCCTTCTTTTGTAATCATCATAAGAGACTGGCCAACGAGCGCCTTCACGTCTTTTGACATTGGAAGAATAGACGTTACCTTCTCACCGTCAACCAGCTGCAAGAAGTTCATAATTGATTTTCCGCGAGTAGCACGCTTACCTTCTGGAAGATCATACATCTTAATCTGATATGCCTTTCCTTTATCAGTAAAGAAGAGGAGGTCACTATGAGTTGATGTAGTGAGAGACATCGTTACGAAATCTTCTTCCTTGGTATTCATATCAACAACTCCAACACCACCACGCTTCTGTGTTCTAAATTCTGCAGGATCAGTACGCTTTACATACCCCCCTGATGTATACACAAGTACTTGTTCCTGATCCGCAATCAAATCTTCTGGATTAAATTCCTTTGCGCGATGTTTTACAATCTTTGTTCGACGTTCATCTCCATACTTATCTTTAATATCAGTAAGCTCACCTTTGATGATTGCGAGCATCTTCTTTTCTGATGCAAGGATTGCCTTAAGTTCTGCAATAAGTGCTTGTACTGCTTTCAAGTCATCTTCAATCTTCTTTCGTTCAAGTCCAGCAAGTCGCTGAAGTTTCATTTCAAGAATCGCGGTTGCCTGAATATCTGAGAACTTAAACTTCTTCACCAATTGAGCATGAGCATCTGGCGTATCTTTTGAGGCACGAATCGTTTTAATGATTTCATCAATATGATCAAGGGCCTTTTTAAGACCGAGCAAAATGTGTTCACGTTCAAGTGCGCGCTTAAGATCAAATTCAGTGCGACGACGAACCACTTCCTTTCTGTGACCAATGAATGCTTCAAGCGCTCCTTTAAGAGCAAGTGTCTGCGGCACTCCATCAACGAGCGCAACAACGTTATAGTGGAATGTTGATTCTAGTTCTGTGTGTTTATATAAATAGTTAAGAACCTTCTGTGGCTGAGCGCCGCTCTTTAAATCAATTACTACACGAATATCTTTTGTTGATTCATCACGAAGTCCTTTGATGCCTTCAATTTTCTTTTCACGTACAAGATCTGCAATATTTTCAATAAGATTACTCTTAAGTACACGGTATGGAATAGACGTAATAATAATCTGGAACATTCCATTCTTTGTTTCCATGATTTCTGCCTCCCCTCGAACAACTACTCCACCACGCCCTGTAGCGTACGCTGCACGAATATCAGATTGACCAAACGCAATTCCGCCAAGTGGAAAGTCAGGGCCCTTAACATAGTCACACAATTCTTCAGTTGTTGCGTGAGGGTTATCAATTAAATGTGTTGTCGCATCAATTACTTCTCCTAGATTGTGTGGAGGAATGTTTGTCGCCATACCAACAGCGATACCAAGCGTTCCATTAAGAAGAAGGTTTGGAACAGATGTCGGAAGAACGTGTGGTTCACGCTTTGTGCCGTCATAGTTAGGAACCATCTTCACGGTATCCTTTTCGATATCGCGCATCATCTCCATAGAAAGCTTTGACATTTTTGCTTCGGTATAACGCATAGCGGCCGCTCCGTCACCGTCAATTGATCCGAAGTTTCCTTGTCCCATCACAAGTGGGTAACGATATGAAAAATCCTGTGCTGTTTTTACCATCGCATCATACACTGATGCATCTCCATGAGGGTGATAGTTACCGAGCACTTCTCCAACCACTGTTGCAGACTTTCGGAACTTTGCTCCTGCAGTAAGACCCATATTATTCATGGCAAAAAGAATTCGACGGTGCACTGGTTTCATTCCGTCGCGGGCATCAGGGAGCGCGCGCGAAGTAATAACTGACATTGCGTAATCCAAATACGCATCCTTCATTTCGCGAGAAATATTCACCTTAAGGTGGGCATTGTGAACTGCTACAGAAGCGCCTCCAGCATCATTATTTTCTCCTTGCGGAACAGTCTTTTTTGCCATAGATATAAGGGATAATTATCTCTTTAGTATACCATAAAGTGAACTCTTTTGCTATAGCTTTTATCCTACTTTTTATAGGTTTCCTTCCCTTCTAAGAAGCTCGCGCTTGTTGTTCCAATATTTGCAAAACGCTCTTTAGCTTCTGCAAAAAAACTTCCCCATGAGTAGCCAGAAGATTCATCGAGTGTGTTTGTATTAGTAACTACAAGCGCATCCTCTGCAACATATGTTTCGTGCCAAAATCCATACTCAGCGTATAAAATAACTCCTGCGATAAGAGCTGTAATAATTCCAGCAAAGGCTATAGCATGCACATGTTGAATATGCTTATTTTGCTTTCGCACATGCCTCAAATAATAACGAAGCGTAAAATGTTTTAAAATAAATTTCATTATAAATAGCCTGATGGAATTTCAGCATCTTCTCTATCTCTCTCATCTCGTTCCGCATGAATAGTGTCAATTTCTTCTGGCGAAAACCGTAACGCTAGCTGCGCTTCAGTCACATACCCCTTTCTATAGTCTTCAATTGCACTTTCTGCGCTTGGGTATTCTTTTTCCAATCGCTCTCGTATAGCATCAAGGTCGCGATTATGTCCCACAACGGTTTGTTCTGCTTGTTCCTTAATAACAGGATCACTGGTTACTCTGTTTTCCTTTCTCCAAAAAAATGGGAATTTCATATGTATAAGTATAACGCAAAAGCGCGACCAATGGTCGCGCTTTGTTTACATCTCGTGGAAGAGAACAACCTCACCCAACTTCCCATCAATATCTTTTCTCTTAATAGTGAGCTTTTCAACTGGTTCAACTTTTTCTGCTCCTGCTTCTTTTAGGAAGATTGGAATTGATTGCTCGTTGTAATCCATAGGAATGATAAGTTTTGGCTCAAGAGACACAGCAAGCTTATGTGCATCATATGCATTAAGAAGGAATCCATCTTCTCCAACTGGAATAAAGAGAACATCTGTTTCATCAATAATTTCCTTATGCGCAGGTTCAAGCATATGCGAAAGCGCTCCGAGGAACGTCACCTTGATACCATCAAACGTAAAACAGTAACTTGTGTTCTGATACTTCTTTGCCGTCTTCCCTTCCTTTAATTCAACTTCTGTACCAAATCCTTTAATAAAGATATCAGCAACTTCATATTCCCCCGCTCCCATAATCACGAAAGGAGTCTTACCTCCGTGTTCTGTTTGTTCACGACCGTTATAGTCTGGGTGGTTTGTTGTAATAAGACACACATCTGCGCCGTATTTAGCAACTTTCCCTGTTCCGTCTTTAGAAACAGGATTAAGGGCAAAGGTTGTATCTCCAACCTGAAATTTGAAGTGTTGTCGTCCGAAATGAGTGATAATCATGTGGAGTATTCTACCATAGCTTTTTTATTTAGACAGTATGTATAAGGGTTGTAGATACTTGACAAATATAGTAAATAGTGTATAATAGTATCTAGGATACCCGAGTTTCATTTTTGTACTTTAACAACAACCAAGGAGAAGACAGCATGTGCACGCTCATGATTGATAACCAGTCCCGACTCATTGCCTGGACTGGCCAACAGGTCAACCTGAAAGCCGAAGACAAGAAAATGACGCGGACGCAAAAACGCCGTGCTCAACGCAAAAAAGCACAAACCAAAGCCGTCATGGCTGTCACACAGCACCCCAGCATCGCGCTGGACGAAGAAGTGACTTGCTTCACATCCTCGTCACGCGAGCCTTTCCGCTTCAATGGCCACCCCGCTTTTGAGCGCCAAGGAACACGGGAGAAGTGCAGCGAACACAACCGCGGACGCAAGTCTGTCCACAAAGACCGCCGCTTCCGTGCGAACGGTTCTGGCAAAACACGCGCACCTCACACCCACGTGTTGTCACACTCCGATGAGCTGTGAATTCTGCCGTCGCGGACACGACGATCACGCAGAAGCCTGTCCAATCGCAAGCGGAAAAGTGGATCCGGTCAAAAGGGATGCGTTTAACGCAGGCTTCAATGATATCTTGCTAGACAAACTTAGAGCCCAAAACCCTGAAGATCCGACCTACATGCTCGGCTACCAGCAGGGAGAAACACTCCACACTGAGCACAGCTGATCAGCTCCCCCAAAATCCCGCCCACATCTTAGGATGCTGGGCGGTTTTTATTTATTCACGTCACCCATTGTTTGATTGCCTTTTACCCCCATTTGTTGTAGTATTACGAACATCTATTAATAGATAACGTTCTGGCGTAACCCCTACCCCTGCAGGCATTTGAGGAGTAGACCACCAGACCGAAGGTTAACCGCCTTTTGTGGCGGTCATTTTTTTACCCAATTTTTATGACAGAAGAGACAACAATTACAAAAGCACCAATCCTTCCAGCAATTGAAGGGATTGAAGGCATGGTGAAGCAGGACGACATCGTTGAAGGTATTGTAGTGGCTATTGAAAAGGCTGCTCTCTACGTAGACCTTGGCGTTGCTGGAACAGGTATCATTTACGGAGTGGAATTCATGAACGCTCGTGATGTTATCAAGCGTATCAACATTAGCGACACTATTTCAGCTAAAGTTATCATGCGTGAAAACCACGATGGTTACGTAGAACTTTCTCTCAAGGAAGCTCGTCAGGCCCTCATGTGGAACGATGCAGAAGCTGCTATTAAGGAAAAGCGTGTACTTGATCTCGTTATCAAGGATGCTAACAAAGGAGGACTTATCATCGACTGGCAAGGTATTTCTGGATTCCTTCCAGCTTCACAGCTTAAGGAAGAAAATTATCCTCGCGTTGAAGACGGAGATAAGGACAAGATCATGCGTGAACTCAAGAAGCTCATCGGCAAGCGTATTTCAGTTACTATTATCTCTGCTATTCCAAAGGAAGGAAAACTTATTTTCTCTGAGAAGGATGGTGGTGTAAAAGAAACGAAGGAAGTTGCAATGGGAAGTTACGTTGTAGGTGACGAAGTAGACGGAACTGTTACAGGTGTCGTTGAATTCGGAATCTTCGTAAAGCTTGAGGACGGCGTTGAAGGACTCGTTCACAAGTCAGAAATTGATTGGGGTCTCGTTGAAGACACTAAGGCTCACGCTCGTGTTGGAGACAAGGTTAAAGCTAAGATTATTGAAGTGAAGGACGGAAAGATTTCTCTTTCACTTAAGGCTCTTAAGGAAAACCCTTGGAAGGAAGCTGCTCAGAAGTACAAGAAAGGTGATGAAGTAGAAGGTGTAGTTATCAAGTTCAACAAGCACGGCGCCCTCGTATCAGTTGAGGAAGGTGTTGCTGGACTTGTACACGTATCTGATTTCGGAGACGAAACAAAACTACGTTCAACACTTACTCTTGGAAAGAGTAGTAAGTTTACAATTACCCTCTTTGATGCAAACGAGGAACGTATGACACTTTCATACGCTAAGTAATTAGTTACAATAAAAAGAGCGATGCCTACGGCATCGCTCTTTTTATTACTAAATCGTGTAATCCTTTTTCTTTCTTCCAATGTAAAATATATCCTGCCCTTTCTGAATCTGTTTCACACTACGAACTTTTTCTTTGTCACGAGTAATTATCAAATCCTTTGAAGAGCCGAGGTCAATCGAAACATCTAAAGAAGGATCAAAGTTCTTGGCATTAATAATTGAAATAGCTTCCTCTAAAATTCTCTTAGAGTAATGAACAGTAACCTTATCATCAAAGAAATATGTGTCTTGTGGGATAGGAATTTCCTCATACGACACTTTTTCTCTATGCCGTAAATTTTCTAATTGCAAAAAGATTTCATCAAACCTTTCCCAATCTTTTTCTGCATGAACCTGAGCGATTTCTTTTGAGTCTTTCTCAGTACTTCTTGATCTTCCAAAATCAATAACATATGGTAAACCAGTTTCAGTATCAACCATCACGTTTCTCGGATATAAATCTCCGTGTACAATTCTTTTCTCTGTATGCAACGCATCTATATATTCCTGTAGTGCTTCAGTAAAAACATCATAGTCAAAGCCTTCAGGTAAATCTACTTTACCATTAAAAATATGTTGAAGGTTTACAGCAGGAAGCTTCTCCATAACAATCATTGATGTATCACCTGACTCCAAACACATTTCAGGAACTGGCGCACGACACCCAAGTCTTTCAAGTCCTCTTACTTTTTCCATAAAGAGAAATTCTTGAGAAGGTGCAGCGCCGAGGTCATACTTGGTAGCATTAACGTCTAAATGTCTGTTCTTCATCACCTTAAAACACGTACTCTGTTGGTTCGGAAAATTATAGACACGAGCAGCTCCACCGTTATCTATAAAGTTTTCTTCACTCCGCATTACCGTAGCAATGTATTTAGTGAAATCCACAGCTCTCCTTTCTTCTTCCTGTGCGTTTTCTCGATATACAAGAGTCTCGAAATGAACGATTGCCGCTTTTGTATTGTTAGCTTCCCCTTTTTCTAAAGATGGAGCATTAATTTCTTTACTGATCATATCATTTTAATTAAATCTCTCCATAGCTTTCTGATACCCGACTTCCACAATTGCAGTAAGCGCACCAACAACCTGTGGAGCAATCTCGCGCAAAACAGTTTCTTCATCTTCTCTAAACTTCCCCATCACAAAATCTTGCACTTCGGTACCGTGTGGAGGAATAATATCTTTACCATCCACATTCGCAGGCGCGATTCCGATACGAACACGAATAAACTCTTTTGTTCCAAGTGATTCTATAATACTTTTAACGCCATTGTGTCCTCCATCTCCCCTATCATGAGAGATACGAATCTTCCCGAGCGGAACATCTTTATCGTCATACATAACAATAAGCTGTCGCCCTTCATGGTAACGCATAAAATTTGAAACGGCTTTACCACTTTCATTCATAAATGTATCAGGCACAAAAACTTCAACTGATTCTAATTTCTCTACATGACTTTCAATAAGTGTCAGCATGATTCTTGCAGCATTATGACGAGTGCGAACATATTTCTCACCAGGATTCCCGAGAGGAACGAGTGTGTATACCATGCACACAGTATACATTTGTAGCGCATGAGTGACTAGATGCTCGAAAAGTTGCACACCACAATTCAACTCTATATACTGAACACACAATGTTCACATCCTTCACGAATCAGATGGTTGAATCACTCTTGGATGTATCACAAAATCCAGTAGCGCTCGGAATCTTTGGTATCATCGCAATACTCATTCTCTTACTCGTTCTTGCTATCATGTTTCCTTTCTGGAGAAAGACACTCGTCACAGTAAAAATCCTTGAGGAAGACGAAAAACCTTCTTCACTCCTTGCGTGGGTTATTGGAATCGTTATTATTGTAAAAGTTACCCAGATCTTTATCGTTCAACCTTTTATTGTAGACGGTGGATCAATGCTCCCAACATTTCACAATAAAGAATTCTTACTTGTAGACAAGTTTTCTTACTTCGTTGGAAAGCCTGACCGTGGAGACGTTGCTATCTTTAAACTCTACGAAGGTGGAACAAATCCTTATACAGGCAAACATCTGATTAAGCGCGTTATTGGGCTTCCAGGTGAGCGAGTTGTTGTTAAAAACGGTGTAACATACATCTTTAATAAAGAAAATCCACAAGGATTTGAATTAGACGAAAGTTTCATTCTCTATAAAGATATGACTAAAAATGTAGATGTGACGCTTGATGAACACCATTACTTTGTAATGGGAGATAACCGAACGCAGAGTTATGACAGTAGAGATTGGGGAGCTCTCGATGAAAAAAATCTCAAAGGACAGGTTCTCTTTCGGATGTTTCCACTTGAAGTTGCGTCCTATGAGCCAGGACAACATATCTATACTAAATAATTGAAAGACTAATTACACAACCGCCACACGATATGAATGATGATACAAAAAAACAGAAAAGCGTAGAAGGAAAAAAGGAAGCCCCTACTTCACTTAAAGGTATGCATGACATCATGGGTGATCAGTATTATGCGTACCAAGGTCTTTTTGAAAAAGCACAAGAAGTCGCTGTGTATTATGGATTCAAGCCCATCGAAACTCCAGTATTAGAAAAAGAAGAAGTGTTCACCTCAGCTCACGGCGAAGGAACCGACATTATCGACAAGGAGATGTACACCTTCCGAGGTAAGGGAGCTGACAGATTAGCAGTACGCCCTGAATACACAGCAGCGGTTATGCGTGCGTATCTCGAGCATGGCATGGCAAATCTCCCTCAACCGGTCCTCCTTTATTCATACGGTCCAGTATTTCGTCATGAAAATCCTCAAAAAGGACGTCTTCGACAATTCAGACAGTTCAACCTAGAAATTCTTGGTACTGAGAAATCAATTGCTGATGCCCTCATCATTCGCACTCTCACAACCATCCTTGAAGAATTTGGGTTTAAGGATCTTATTGTTGATATTAACTCAATGGGAGACAAGGAGACTCGTCCAGCTTTTGTTAAGGAATTAACGAACTACTATAAAAAGCATCTTGAACAGCTTTGTAAAGATTGTCATGAACGTATTAAAACTAACCCTCTTCGTCTCTTGGATTGCAAAGTAGAGAGCTGCCAGCCGTTTAAAGAAAATGCCCCTTCTTCACTTTCGTTCCTCTCAAATGACGCACGCCACCACTTTAAGGAAGTGCTTCAATACTTGGAAGAAATGGGAATTCAATATCGTATTAACAACTCACTTGTTCGAGGACTTGATTACTATTCACGTACCGTATTTGAAATCATCAAAATAGACGTAGACGAAAATGGAAAGGAAAAAGATATCACCATCACAGGAGGAGGTCGCTATGATTACCTAGGAAAAATGATGGGGTCTAAAAAAGATGTTCCTTCTGTTGGAACAGGACTTGGTATGGAACGTATTATGATGTTCCCAGAGTGTAAGCAACTTCCACCTCGTATCATGAAGCCTCCGAAGGTCTACTTTATTCAACTTGGATTTGAAGCAAAACTAAAGAGTCTCTGTGTCATGGAAGTATTGCGTAAAGCTCGTATCCCGGTACACCAGTCAGTAACAAAAGACTCTCTTGGTGCACAATTAGGACTTGCTGAGAAAATGGAAATTCCATACTGTATTATTTTTGGACAAAAAGAAGCCATGGATAATACCGTAATCGTACGCAACATGAGCACTCATTCTCAGGACACTGTGAAGATTGATGCGCTTTCAGATTACATCAAGCATTTAAAGTAATATGCCAAGGAAGGTAATCGGACTCGACTTTGACGATGTACTTCTACATTGTTTTAAACACCTGGTAGACTTCCACAATACTAAATACGGAACAGCACACAAACTAGAAGAATATACATCGTATCAACCAACAAAACTTTGGAACTGTAACTATGAAGAAGTGATGCGTCGAGTTAAGGAATACCACGAATCAGAGTTTGCGAAGAATGTTGAACCTATTGCTGGAGCTATTGAAGCGGTACGAGAATTATCTAAAAACTTTGATCTAGTAATTGTCACCATGAGACCTCCGGAAACTGAGCCTGTTACTCGAATACTTCTTGAACAATTCCCTCCTGTATTTGAACGTGTTCATTTCATTGGATCATGGGATGGACTACCTGGGGCGAAAAATAAAGCGGATATCTGTAAAGAAATTGGCGCCTCCCTTTTTGTTGATGACAGTCTCCATAACGCGGAAATAATTAGTAACGCAGGAATCCCTGTTCTTCTCTTTGACGCAAACTGGAATCAAGCAGAAATAACATCTCCTTTAGTAAAACGAGTCTTTTCTTGGGAAGAAATCCTAGAAGATATCAAAAATAGGTCGTTTTAATCAGAATACGCAGGTATATGTTGTCTTTTTAAGGCTTTTGTAGTAGAATAGACCCCACTATGTCAAACGTAAATGTTGAAGTAAAGAAGAACGCAAACGAGAATGCACTCTCACTTGTTCGCCGTTTCCAGAAGCGTGTTCAGGAGTCTGGCATTCTTCCACGCGTACGAGGTATTCGTTACAACGATCGCGAACTTTCTCCACTTAAAGTGAAGAAAGCAAAGCTAAAGAAACTTGCAGGTAAGGAAAAGTACGAACTTGCAAAGCGAATGGGAAAGATCATCGAGAAGAAGAAAGGTCGAAGATAATCCCTATGGCGATACTCGAGACAAAAAATCTCACAGTTATCCGTAAACAAGGCCCGTTACCAGACGTGCCTTTTTTGCTTATTAAAGAAAAGTTGATTGGTAAAAAATACGATCTCACTGTTATCTTTTGCACCCCAGAAGAATCAAGACTGCGAAACAAAACATACCGAGATAAAGATTACCCAACCAACATTCTCTCATTTCCCCTCTCAGATACTGAAGGCGAAATCTATATATCACTCTCTACTGCACGAAAGGATGCAAAGAAGTTTGAAATGTCATACAGAAAATTTCTTCACCTTCTTTTTATCCATGGAGTTCTTCATTTGAAAGGACACGACCATGGTAGTACAATGGAAGAGTTAGAAGATACTAATCTACATACGTTTTATACAGAGCGTACGTAATAACATACTATACCCAGTGGCACGTACACCTAGCGACATGATTGTGGGGATCGACATCGGAAGCGGAAGCTTGCGCGCTTTAGGCTGCGTCTATGAAGATAACGCTCGTTTTCCGGTCGTTATCGCTACGTACAAAAAAGCTATCGAAGGAATTGACCGTGGAAACATCACCGATAGCGATGAAGCGGCAAACGCCATCATGGATGCAATAACACACCTAGAAGAAGAGTCCGGTCACAACAGTCTCTACACACTTGTTTCGCTCGGTGCCACAGGACTCTCCTCAAGTCACTCAAACGGCCACACACAAGTGTCTCGTGGGGATGCATCAGTAACCGACCTTGATATTGAAAATGCCATTAAAGACGCAAATAAAGGTGTTCCTGATATTCGCAATAAATCAGTGGTACATACTATCCCGATGAAATATAAATTGGACGGTGTAGAAGTTCAAGGCGACATCATTGGCGTCCGCGGGAATAAACTTGAAGTAAAAACGCTCTTTGTTACCTACCCACTTCAATGCATGACAGTGCTCAAGAAAACTCTTGAAAAAGCACATGTGCGCGTAACAGACATTGTCGCTGGACCAGTAGCAGAAAGCATTCCCCTCCTTACCAAAAAACAAAAGGTTGCCGGGGTTGCTCTCGTTAATATTGGAGCAGCTGTCACCTCCCTTCTTGTCTACGAAAACAATGTTCCGCTTCTTGTTTCTACAATCCCAGTTGGTGGAGACGATATAACAAAAGATATTGCACTAGGACTTAAGATAACTCTCGAAGAGGCTGAAGAAATAAAAATAAAATCAACAACCATCCCTCATTCAAAACGCCGCGTTGAAGAAATTATTGAAGCGCGTCTTGAAGACATGTGTGTAAAATTAAATAAAGAACTTGATCGTATTCATCGTCGCGAATTACTTCCAGCAGGAATTGTTGTATGTGGTTCATCTTCCCTTGTTCCACGGTTAGAGTATGTATTCCGAGCAGAACTTAAACTGCCAATTAAAGTTGCGACAAATGAACTAGTACGTTTAACCAACGACACACTACGAGATAGTGGCTGGGCACGTTGTTATGGGCTCACCTTCCTCGCACCAATTGATGGTGAAAAAGAAGCTTTTAAAGAACTTCTGACATCATTTATTGCACGTGTCAAGAAACTGATTGTTCAATTTCTGCCTTAATTTTCAATGCTTTTTAGGAAAAGCGGGGAGAAAAAATGACTTTGCAAAACGTGGTACGAATTGGTATAGTTACTAGATAACCGATCTAATAACTATCACACCCACCATGGCAAAAGTAAATCCAGAAATTGAAAGCTTCGCTCGTATCAAAGTCATTGGTATTGGAGGATCTGGAAAAGGTGCGCTCAATCATATGATTAACTCTAAACTCCAAGGAGTAGAGTTCATCGCAATGAATACAGATACACAAGATCTTCACCACTCGCTCGCAGAAAAGAAAATTCATATTGGAAAAAATTTAACAAAGGGTCTTGGTGCTGGTATGGATCCAGAAATTGGAAAGCGTTCAGCAGAAGAAACTCGTGAAGAAGTGCAGGATGTTATCAAAGGAGCTGACATGGTATTCATCGCAAGTGGAATGGGTGGAGGAACTGGAACTGGAGCTGCTCCTGTTATTGCATCCATTGCAAAGAACGAAGGCATTCTTACTGTTGGTGTAGTAACAAAACCATTCTTCTTCGAAGGCGCATCTCGTATGAAACTCGCTGAACGAGGACTCGAGGAGCTAGAAAAAGAAGTGGATGCTCTTATTGTTATCCCTAACGATCGCCTCCTTTCTGTTATTGATAAAAACACAACCGTTAAGCAAGCGTTTGAAATGTGTGACGAGGTATTGAAACAAGCAGTTGAAGGTATTTCAGACATCATCCGAACGGCTGGAACTATCAACCTCGACTTCGCTGACATTAAGCGCATCTTGAAGGACTCTGGCACGGCGCTTATGGGTGTAGGTCGCGGTATGGGTGAAAACCGTGCGCGTGAAGCAGCAACAGCTGCAGTCAACTCTCCTCTATTGGACGTTTCAATTCATGGAGCTAAAGGTGTACTCTTTGCAATTTATGGCGCTGAAGATCTAGGAATGCTAGAAGTTCAAGAAGCCGCGAAAATTATCACTGAATCAGTTGATAAAGATGCAAAAATTATTTTCGGCATCGCTACTGATGCAAGTCTTAAAAAGGATGAGGTAAAAGTGACTGTTATCGCTACAGGATTCCCTACAGGATTCTCAACTCGTGGACACTCACCTTCTTCTCCATCTATTTCTGAAACAAGAAATGACTCAGAAACTATTCAACCAGAACCTCGCCTCGAAAAGAAAGAAACAATCAAAGAAGCGATTGAAGAATCAAAAGAAAATGGAGATACTTCAGAAAAGCGTATTGACTTGGACATGAAACCAGCAGAAGAAGAAAAGAAGCCTATTGCTGGAGATCGTCGAAAAACAGTTTTTAAATTTGATGATGACGAGGAAGAAGATGAATGGGAAGCATTGCCTCCATTCCTCCGTCGGAAGAAATAATAGTAAAAAACCGAGTCATGTGACTCGGTTTTTTACTGCTACGAAGCAAAAATAGTCACTATGATATACTCAAGTTCTATGAATACTCTTTACGATCTTATCATTATTGGAGGAGGTCCTGCTGGCACCGCAGCGGCCGTATACGCCGCAAGAAAGCAACTTAAAACACTTTTGATACTTAAGGAGTGGGGCGGACAATCAATCGTCTCAGATGACGTACAGAACTGGATAGGAACACCTCATATCGCAGGAGCTAAGCTTGCTGATGCGTTGAAATCTCACGTTATGGAATACAAAGGAGATATCCTTACGATTGCAGAAAATGAGCTAGTCCAGAATATTTCTGGAGCGGACGGTGACTTCAGTATCACTACCGACAAAAATACCTTCAACGGAAAAACTGTTCTTATTGCTACAGGGTCTTCACGAAGGAAACTTGAAGTACCAGGCGCAACAGAATATGAAAACAAAGGTATTACCTACTGTGCGTCATGTGACGGACCTCTCTTTTCAGGAATGGATGTAGTTGTAGTTGGAGGTGGAAATGCAGGATTTGAGTCTGCAGCACAACTTCTCGCCTACTGTAAAAGTGTTACCCTTCTCTCAAGAAGTGAACCTCGAGCAGATGCAATCACTGTAGAAAAACTTAAAGCTCGTGAGCATTTCAAACTTGTCACTAACGCAATTCCAAAAAGCATCCAAGGTTCTGTATTTGTTGAATCAATCACCTACACCAAAACGGACACTGACGAAGACATCACTCTTCCTGTTTCTGCAGTATTTGTGGAAATTGGACCAATCCCTGCAACTTCATTTGCAGCAGGTGTTGTAGACATGACGGAAATACATACCATCAAAATTGACCCTCGAACACAAGAAACTTCAGTTAAAGGAATTTGGGCGGCTGGAGATTGTACCGATGTACTCTATCACCAGAACAACATAGCTGCAGGAGATGCAGTGAGAGCGCTCGAAGATATCTATCTTCACATTCACGCCTAAGAACTTTGACTTTTCTTTTTTGGGATAGAAGCTACGGAAAGCGCTATGTCTAACCATTCCTGCAGCTCACTTCTACTTTCTATTATTTCTTCTGGAACTAAAAAATAGTTCATTCCTTGTTCTTTCCCTTCTTTGGTATAGCTAAATTTTCTTGACCCTCGAGACAGATACCATTCCGCTAATTCGTTTGACCCCTTAAACCAAAGTTGATCGTCCCCAACAATTGCAAATACTTTTCCATCAGCATAGAGAGTGTAGCCACCCATCATGGCTCGAGACGTTACATGAAGTGACTCTTCAAAGACATCTCCCAACAAGTACTCAAGAAATGGTGTACTTTTCATACAGAGTACTAATTACACTATGTTTGCAATCGCTGAAATGATAAGGTAACAGCCAATCGTATCCAATATATAGGTAAGCACAACAAGTTCCCAGAATTTTATTTTTGACACACCCATGAACGTGAGTCCTATTTCATCAGGTAATGGAGATGCAATTATTATGCCCCCTAAAATACCAAGGCAAACCTTGGCAATTTTTGTTTTTGTTGCCCTTGCAATCATTTTCTTTGCGCGATCTCCCAGTTCATTTAAAATAACATCCTTAATAAACCTGAATATCAAAAGATCTGCCAAGAGTCCACCGAGTGCAGCAATTAAAGATAGCGGCAGAACCATTTCTCTTGTGATGGAAAGCTCAGAAAAAAGCAACACAGAGAGCCCTGCGGTAAATGAAAATGAGTACATAGCTCCTGACAAGAATACATAAATGATTTCATTTGTTTCTGCTGCCTTTGCGGCATACGTATCGATAATACCCAAACGCCCTACTGCCCACGCAATCAAAAACGTGATAAATAGAATAATCGTATATTTATAGCGATGCATATATAGAAAGTATATCATTAGAATACCTCTATTCTCTTGTGCTTCATACTATTTCACATATGGATATAGCCTATATGCTATACTTTTTTCATGAATGAAGCGTCTGAAATACAGAAAATTGCACAGTTTATTAAGCATATTCGTCAACAGCAAGGTATCACTCAAGAAGAATTTGCTAAAGCCTTAAAAACTACCCAAAGTGCAGTTGCTCGTATTGAAAGTGGTAACCAAAATATTACTATTGAACAACTCTCAAAAATCAGCGAAGTGCTTAAGCGGCCGATACTCTCGCTCAATGATACTATCGATTTTCAAGTAGAAGGAGAAAGGAAACTTTCTGGATCTATTGTCACCAACACCTCAAAAAATGGTGCCATCAATATGATGGTCGCAGCTCTTGTAAACAACGGGACCACTGTTCTTCATGGTATCCCACATATTGAAGAGGTATATCGCTATAAAGAACTCTTGGAGAGTGTGGGTGTAAAGATCCGCTGGACCCACAATGATAGCGCTCTTGAAATTACTCCAGGTAAAAAACTATCCCTTACAAAAATAGATAAAGAGGTTGCTGCACGCATTCGATCATTCACGTTTGCCGGAGCTTTTATTCACTATACCAATAGTTTTAACCTACCTCATTCCGGAGGATGCAAAATGGGAGAACGAACCGTTGCAAGCCACAAGTACGCCCTAGATTACTTAGGGGTAACCGTGGTTACGAAAGAAAACCATTACGTGGTTTCTCATAAGGAACTTAAATCGGGGTCAACAATTCCCCTCTACGAAGCATCTGATACTGGCGCCATAACAGCCATTATTGCCGCTTCAAAAATTGAAGGAAAGACAACTATTAAATTTGCACCACCAAATTATCAAGTACAAGATGTTTGTTTTCTTCTAGAGCGATACGGAGTAAAAATAGATGGCATTGGGACTACGACACTTATTGTGCATGGAAAAAAGAACATAGACGTGAATATCGAACATTACAATAGCGAGGACCCTATTGAGAGTATGTTCTTTATTGCTGCTGCGATTGTTACCAAATCAACGCTCACTATTACACGTTGTCCAATCGATTTTCTTGAACTTGAGCTTGAAAAGTTAAAGCGAATGGGGCAAAAATATAAAATTTCCAAAGTGTACAAAGCAAAAAACGAAAGAACCTCTCTTGTAGATATTACTATCACTCCATCAAAGCTTATTGCCCCACATGAAAAGATAGCGGCCCAACCATACCCGGGAATTAATAATGATAATTTACCTTTCTTTGTACCTATTTCACTCATGGCAGAAGGTCAAACCCTCATCCATGACTGGACATGGGAAAACAGAGCAATCTATTTTACAGAGCTTAACCGTCTTGGAGCTGACATTAAACTCCTAGACCCTCACCGAGCCCTTATAACAGGAAAGAATCGACTTCGAGGTGCACAGATTGTTTCACCTCCCGCACTTCGCCCGACAGCCATCATTCTTATTGCCATGCTTGCTGCCGAAGGAACATCCCTTCTTCGCAATGTGTATTCAATCAAACGAGGGTATGCTGATATCGCTGAGCGCCTCAATTCTATTGGTGCAAAGATAACTGTTTTAAAAGGTATCTAAATTAGAGCGCTACTTGTATAAGCACAAACTGAGCCGTTTCATTTGCGGTTATTACCAAAGAATCTTCACCTTCTATTCTCAGTTGATCACCTGCCTGACAAATTACATCATTTACGAGAAGCTCTCCGCTTGTTACATACATAAACACTCCCTGATTCTCGCTCATAGAATACTTAACACTTTGGCTAATTTCCAAAAGGGAAGTGTAAATTGTAGCCGCAGACCGTATATGAAGAGTGCCATCTGAAGGAACATCAGATATAACAGGTAAGAGTATATTTTTATTTGAGATAGCTGAAAAATCTTTCTGTGCGTACAAAGGCTGTAACCCTTTTTCATTTGGGGCTATCCATATTTGATACAGATGAACTGATTCATCTTTTGCATTCATCTCAGCATGAGTAATCCCTGTGCCAGCAGACATATACTGCACCTCCCCCGCTTTAATAACTCCAACATTACCCATACTATCTTTATGAGTAAGTTCACCTTGAAGAACTACGGTTACAATTTCCATATCTCTATGCCCATGAGGACCAAAGCCTGAATTTCCATCTATCGTATCATCATTAAATACGCGCAATGGCCCAAAATTCATATTCTCGGGGTCGTAATAATCCGCAAAGGAAAAAAGATGATAGGTGGAGAGCCACTCATGTTGTGCATGAAAACGGGTATGTGCAAAAATCTTTTTTATCATAATAACCTACTGTGAAGAATTTCTAGTAAACCCTAATTGGTGACCCCACGGAGAGTCGAACTCCGCTTACCGGCATGAAAAGCCGATGTCCTAACCGATAGACGATGGGGCCGTCAACATGTCCATACCATGTAGCACTAGTACAGCCAAGTAAAAAATATACTACCACGAAATGACACTTCTTTCAACTTTGGGGAGGCATGTTCGGTGTGGTATAGTTTAGAGCATTCGGGCGGTTAGCTCAGTTGGTAGAGCGCCACATTGACGTTGTGGATGTCAGAGGTTCGACTCCTCTATCGCCCACCAAAGTAACAAAAGTTGAAGACCCTAGACAGACTGAAGAAAACAGATAACAATAGAGGAATGGCTCGTGCATTTATACGTAAAGGCTTTAGTTTTATACTTGTACTCTGTGTTATATATGCAGGGTATTTTGGAGTGCAATCTTTTTTTAGAAACCCCTGCGCTTTACCAAAAACATTTAGTGTTGGACCTGTAGACCCTCAATTCAACATTTCAAAAGAGACGGTAAAAACCTACAGCAAAGAAGCTGCGGGGATTTGGAATGCTTCATACAAAGAAAATGAGCTACTGACCCACGTTGAAACCGGAGGAGATATCCAAATTACTTTTGTCTATGACGAACGGCAAAGAACTACTATTAAAAATGAGCGCCTACAAAGAACCATAGACGCCGAAAAAGGAGAACTCAACACTATCAAAGAAACTATTGATTCTTTAAAAAAAGAATATGATACGCTTGAAAAAAGTATCACTACCCAAACAAAGAGCTACAACACGCGACTTACAAAACATAACGAGGAAATAGAATACTGGAATTCACAAGGCGGAGCACCTCGTGAAGACTATCAACGTCTTGAACGCGAAGCTGCCTCTCTAGAAACAGAAAGGCTCTCCCTTAACGCAAATATTGCACGTTTTAATGTGTTAGTGGAGCGTATTAAAAATTATGACAAAGACCACAATCAAGTCGTTAGTACACTTAATGAAAAAATTGAGACTCTCAATAAAAATACTCTGCGAGAATTCGAAGAAGGAACATACGACCCAAATACTCGCACAATTACTATTTATGAATACGGGAACACTGTAGCACTCAAGCGTGTACTTATTCATGAATTAGGACACGCACTAGCTCTTAATCACGTAGATGACAAAGAGGCTATTATGTACTCAGTTAATCAAGGGAAAAATCTAACATTAACAGCAGCAGACAAAGAGGAGCTTATGAACGTTTGTAGGGAAAGGAATTTCGATGATATTAAAAAGAACCTTACAACTATTCGTGATGATATTTTTCTCCTTTTAAAATGGTCATGGCACGATAGAGTTGCTCCACAAGAATAACCCGCACAAGAAGATGAGGAAATACGAGTGAAGATAGTTTCCATGTATAGTTTGCACGTACGTGGATAGCGTCTGACACACCATATGCGCCACCAATAACAAAGATCATTCTTTTAACAGAATCGAGCATGCGATTTTCAATAAGCTCTGCCACTGCTTCACTTTTCATATCTCTTCCTCTTTCATCAAGTAAAACCACATAATCCTCTTTTTTAATATGACTAAGAAGTTTCTCCCCTTCTTTTACCTTTGTGCTTTCATGCTCAAGATATACCCACTCAATTGGTAGATAACGTAAAATGCGCGTTTCAAAATGCTTTATAAGATCATCCGTGAGGGTGTCTTTACCCTTGCCAATAGTTAAAATGAGAAGTTTCATCATGATATACTCTAACCTATCAAGCCCTCCCCTACAACCCCATGAAGCCCCGAATCACTCTTACTCTTACGTGGCACATCCTTCTCATTGGATTCATTTTCTTTTTAGTTTCGATACTTGCTGTGAGTTATGGCGGGTACAAACTTTACCAAAAAGTACTAACTGCTGAAAAAATTCAAAAAGAATTAGTAGCTCTGCAAACAGAGGAACGTATCCGTAAGGAGGAAGAGGCAGGCAAGCTTATATCAGCTCAACAGGCAGAACTGACTGAGGCAAAAACTGAACTTGAAAAAACAAAAACTGAAGCAGAGAAAACAAATGCTCAAGTAAAATCTTTAACACAGACACTGAAAGATCAATCAAGCGTACAGAAAGAAATTGTTATTTCATCTGTTGATCTTGCTCCGTATGTAACAGGAGTCGTTCAAATTGTCTGTTCTACTTCTCTGGGTATAACAAGTGGGTCAGGCTCTCTTTTCACCTTCAAAGAGCTACAACGTGCAGTTCTTACTAATTATCATGTGGTAAAAGATGCTGATAAGTGTGTTGTTGTTATGACAAGTAATGCTAATACAGTGACTGGAGTATTTTCACTTAACCCTTCGGTGTACACGTTTAATGTACACACTGATCAAGCAGTTCTAGCTATTGGAGAATCTCTTTCAACCACGAGTGTACCTATTGCTAACTATAACTACTCACTATCCTCTGTGAGAAAATGTACATCCCCTACTCCAATCGGAACACCTGTTGTTATTATTGGATACCCAGCTTATGCAAAAAGAGATTCGACAGTAACATTAGAAACAATAGGAACAATTCCTGCAGTATTTAGAACTGCCACGAACGGCATTATTTCTGGCTATGATACATCTCGGTCTGGAGAACCAAACTACTTCGTGTCTGCAAAAATTGATAACGGTAATTCTGGTGGTATTGCACTAGCTAAAGATGCTAAGGGAATTTGCTCTCTTGGTCTACCAACATGGCTGACCGTTGGCAATTACGAAACTCAAGGATTGGTACAGAACATAAGTAATGTACTTCCGGCAGACCACTAATACAATCTGATATACTGCATACTCTATGATTCTCCTTGCGATTGAAACAAGTTGTGACGAAACGGCAGTGTCGATCGTAAAACGACTGCGAGGTAAAAATGTACGCTTTGAAGTCCTTTCTCACAAGGTTCTTTCTCAAGTAGATCTCCATGCACAATATGGAGGCGTCTTCCCAGCTCTCGCAAAAAGAGAACACTCGAAAGCGTTGACTCAATTAATTGCTGAATGTTTGGATGAAGCAGACCTCCTCACTGAACGTACAAACACTCACCATATTCCAAATACAGAACGTAAGAAATTAGAAACACTTCTTGAGCGAGAACCTGAAATGTTAGCAGCAATGAAAATACTCTTTGAAGGAATACAGAAACCTGCTATTGATGCTATTGCTGTGACATCAGGACCAGGACTTGAGCCTGCGCTATGGGTAGGTGTGAGCGGGGCACTTGCTCTTCATATGGTGTGGGATATTCCTCTTTACCCTATCAATCACATGGAAGGACATGTTGTGGCAAGTGTACTTTCACATGTTGATGGGAAGTATGAAATCCCAGAACTAGACGTTCCAGCTGTTGCACTTCTCATTTCAGGAGGACACACAGAACTCGTTCGTATTCCTAAATGGAGATCTTACAAAGTAATTGGGAAGACACGAGATGATGCAGTTGGCGAGGCTTTTGATAAGGCAGCAAGAATGCTTGATCTCCCATATCCAGGCGGACCTCAGATTTCAAAACTTGCAGAACACGCCCGCAAGGAAGGACTCGTTGTAGATGAAGACTTACGGCTTCCGCGCCCTATGATTAATAGTGGAGATCTAGCTTTCTCTTTTAGTGGTATAAAGACGGCAGTTCTTACTCGAGTTAACAAACGTAAACCTATCGATGACTCTACGAAAAAAATGCTGGCTCTTGAATTTGAAAATGCAGTAACTGATGTATTGGTTTCCAAAGTAAAACAAGCCATGTATGAGACTCGCGCAAAGACACTCATTGTTGGCGGCGGAGTAAGCGCAAATACGCACATTAGACACGCATTAAAGAATCTCGCTGAGAATGATGGATTTACTCTTTTTGTTCCCGATCATGCGCTATCAACCGATAACGGACTCATGATTGCTTCCACTGGATTACTTCATATAGCTACAGACGTTAAACCTAAAGTAAAAATTGTTGCGAACGGATCTTGGTCAATCGAAGACTGTTAATCGAGGCAAAAGAAAAACGATATCTTACGATATCGTTTTTCTTTTGCCTCGCAAACCGTGGTGGTGAGCGTGGCATGCTCCAAAATAAGTGCCTTATGTGAGCGCGGTCGCTCACCGCAACGAATTGCGAATGAGCACCACCTCTCTAGTGTACAACCTCTGCTTTCTAGTTTCAAGGCTTAATTAAAAAACGTAAAGGGCCATCCGAAGATGACCCAATGCGCAGGCATTCATTTATTTTGTGGGCACGCCAATTGGCGCTCACCCTATAATTGTACCCCTATTTTGCAGGACTCGCAAGAAGCTGCTTAATGTACGCATCCACTTGGGCTGTATACTCTGGGCTTGTTTGCTTAAGTTCATTCAAGAGCTGGATTGCAAGCGTTATCTGCTTGGTGCTCACTAAAGCACTCAGAATATCAGCATCAAACGGCACAGTCTGTCCTTTTGCCGTAAGATATGCTCGTGCTTCACTCCATTTGTTTGCATACACTGAGGCAAGCAAATATATCTTTGCTGCATCCCCATATGCTGGAGCACTATCGAACGTCTCTCGAGCAAGAGCATAAGCTTCATTTGTCTTCCCAGTAAGAAGATATGCTCTCACGAGATCAAATGACACTAGTTGCTTTTTAGGAGCAATCATATGTGCTTGAGTTAATACTTTTTCCGCAGAAACACCATCTCCAATACCGTTGTAAAACATTCCATAAATTGAAAGCATTCGTACATCATTCTTGTGAGCCTCGTATGAATTTTCAATATCCTTACGAGCTCCTTCAATCATAGAATTAATTGCCTGCACTGACTTTAGCTTGTCTTCTTCTGGAACATCCTCTGGAATAGTAACCTGTGCAATTCTTACTGTTGTCTGAAGATATTGTTCACGAGCTTCTTCAGAACCTACTGTATGCAATGCAATTGCTTTCTCAAATGCCGCCTGTTGTACTTTTACAGCATCTGCAAATGACATTGTTTGAATAAGTCGATTAATATCTAAACCTTTAACAAGATTCTTATTCACCATGAGAGGTCTATACACAAGGACGTACATCGTAGCTATGAGAAGAATTCCAATCACGGGTAGATATAACATATTCATCTGATCATCACTCACCGCTTTACCTCCCTGAACTTCTCCACGAGCTCCCGTTTTAAATGCGATATACGCAAGCAAGAAGAAGAATAAGATATAGCTTATAAGGTTATCAAACACGAATATATTGTGAACAAAATATCCAGCTAACGCGCCCGTGAGAATAGCTTTCTCTCTGAAAGGCATATCATTCTTTTTTCTCCACATAAGCCAAAGCGCTACAACGTAGAGTGAGAGATATGCAATCAAACCGAGAGCTCCCGCAGCAACCAACCAGTCGAAGAACACATTGTGTGATCGATCGTACCATGATTCAAGATTCCACATTTTCTCTGGAAGAAACTTACTTGCATAAATATAACTGAAATTATCCTGTCCATATCCAAGTATTGGTTTTTCCTTAAATGCTTCATAGCTAATTTTCCAGATAGACAAACGACTCATCCCTGTTAAATCTGTTGGGGAAATACTTGCGAAACGAGCAAGTGTTGGTGATGATTGTATAAATGAAGAATCTTTAAATGCAAAGACAGAACCAACAATAACTACGGCGGCTATCATAGTTCCAACAAGAACTCTTCTAGCTTTCCCTTTTTCAGCTAATGCAATAAGCCCGAGTGTCATAAAACCACCAACCAGAAGTCCGATTTGTGTCCCTCGGGTTCCGGTGTAGAAAAGCGCAATGAGGTTAAGTACTATGAGTGTCGGATAGAGCCAAGTCTTCTTTCCACCTTTCTCTTCTGACCAACGCAAAGCAAGAATGAAAATAAACATCAAACAGTAGATAGCAAAGTACGCAGAGTTTCCAAGTGTCGCATCTAGTCGATTTTCACTCATATGAATTGGGAACGCTGCTGAAAACTTTGCAGCAACTCCTGGAAGGAGCTGTGAGAATATATACCCACTTGCTCCAAGTAATTGTCCGTACCCGAATACAAGCACTGCGATATTTGAGGCGATGAGAGCCTTAAACATTTTTCCGTATTCCGCAGTTGTGCGAAGCATGGCTGAAAGTACCACAAAGTAAGCAAAGAGATGAAGGTGCCCAACAAATCCTTCCATGCGCTCAAAGTTACTCCAGATACTCTTAAACGAATCAACTCCAAAGATATCTGCAAGGAGGAGAATTGCCATAAAAACAGCGTACGCAATAAGAAGTGGTGACTTTCGAATATTCAAACGATAACTTGCATCTTTAAGAGCAAGGATTACCCACCCGAAGAATGCTATTTCAACCAAGAACCTAAACACCATATTCTTACCGGAAATAAATGGGAAATACATACCGGATGTTCCTCGATTAAGAAGATCCAATGAATGCCCACTGGCCACATAGAGCGCGACAAACGGAATAATCAAAAGACACCCCCACACCACTTTCTTCAAAATACTTTGCATACTAAATAATTATTAACTCACCTACTATCTGAATAATAGGTAAAGTGTAGCACGACAAAAGCCTTAGTATCGTTGTTGACAGAGGTTGTTTTATGTTGCTTACAAAGCTTTCTTTCCAATCAAAAGATGCATATCTCCAAGCTTATTTTTCCAAAGGTTATATGTTTCTTTATTGTAATTTCTCCTGTACAAAAGATAGTCTTCTTCTTCAACTGGAATAATGTTGTGCTCGGAAAGTTCGCTACGAATAGGGCCCCATTCTATATGATCATCCTTAAACACATGTATATCCCCTTCTCGTTGATACTTTGGATTACTAAACATTCTAATACCTCTATCTATGTAGTTTGTTAATACAAAATATTTTTTAAAATCTACAGTTGATGCACTCTTCATGTCTGACTGAAAATGTTCATACTCATTTCCTTTCCAAATAAAACTTGAAGCCTCATGATCGATATATAAAACTCCTCCTGGTTTCAATACGCGTGCAAATTCTTTCATAAGACAAAGATAGTCGGGGACATGGTGGAGTACAGAATACATGGCAACCACATCTACGCTTGCATCTTCTATATTCACTAAATCAGTCCCGTTTAGTTGAACAGTGATTACTTTCTGTTTATAGCTTCGAGAAGCGACCAAATCTAAAAACCCAGTTGAAACGTCCGCTGCAATTACCTCACAACCAAGTTCTGTTAAGTGGTGAGTAAGATTTCCTGCACCGCAACCAAAATCAAGAGCTACGAGTGGAGAGCTTTTTGTTTCAACGTGTGATAAAGCTTTTTCCAGACCCTGCCTAAGACGAGTCTGTTCTACTTCATTATAAATCTCACCGTGCAGTGCCTCGTATTTTTTGGCAATTTTGTTATGAACAGCGATATTATGCTCAAGTTGACTTTTCCCCATAGTAAAGGAAATTATACCACGGTGGTATAATGGGTGCATAAACCCTATGATTCCAAAAATCATCCACTACTGCTGGTTTGGTAACAACGAAAAAAGTGATGAGATTATTGACTGCATTGAAAGTTGGAAAAAAACATGTCCCGACTTTGAAATAAAAGAATGGAATGAAATTAATTTTCCGTTTGAAAATTTCCCGTTTGCTGCTCGTATGTATAATGAAAAAAGATGGGCTTTCGTTGCAGATTATGCCCGTCTTCATATTCTAGAATCAGAGGGTGGATTTTATTTAGATACCGACATGCTACTACTCCAATCCCTCTCCCCTCTTACTGAAAGCTCGTGCGTGCTTGGAGAAGAAGCTCCTGGCACCATTAGCGCAGGCATGATTGGCTCTGTTGCTCACCATCCTTTTATTACGCAATGTCGTGATTTTTATGACACCCATGTTGAAGAATCCATCACCATCCCCCGTGTTCTTTCTCAAATATACGAAAACTATGCAGACAAGAGTGCCCTCGTCGTGTATCCTCAAAAAGTTTTCTACCCATTCGACAGTGAACATATCAATGAATACAAAGGACAAGATCTTGGACCTGAAGTTATCGGGGTTCACTTATGGCATTACTCTTGGGGCCATCCGCTTAATAAGTTTTTTAAAAAAATTGGAATTTATGGCTTTGGAAAACAAGTAGTTGAGTTCCTTGGTATCAAACCAATCCTTAAAAAACTTTTAGGATTTATCTAGCTTCTATGCGATTTAGTATTATAACTCCAACACACAAGCGCTCCGACAAACTTTTTCGAGCTGTACAATCAGTACTTACACAAACATACCAGGACTGGGAGATGATTATTGTTAATGATTCACCGAACGATGAAACCTACAGAACTTTTGCTTCATCAATTAACGACCCGAGAATTCACTACCACACAAACCGAACCAACAGCGGCGTAAATTTTACACGTAATACAGCCCTTGATAAGGTTTCATCAGAATCTGACTGGATTATCTTTTTAGATGATGATGACTATTTCGCACCCGACACTCTTTTATCTTTACATGAGCTCATTCTTGATCACCCTCATAAAAATTGGTTCATTACAAACAGAGCCCATAAAAATGGCACCTCACTCACACAGATTAAAAAATCCGACACTTCGTATTCATACATACGAGACTACCTTCTATTGAAACGATGTAAAGGAGACGTAACTCATACCATTAACACTTCAGCTATTCATCTTGTTCGTTTTCCTATACACGTAAAGCAAGGAGAAGAGTGGCTCTTCTTCTATCAGTTAGGACTTACAGAGAAGATGTTTTACCACATTCACAACAGCACTCTCACTGACGGATACGACGCACGCAATGGCTTAAATTTTAGAAAGCGAACTCGTGGAGAAAAGTTTGAAACAATCTCTATTCTATTCTACGAAGGAATACGTCTTGGGATTGCTTACCATCCAACATTCCTTCTCTATATTGCTATACGTCTTATAAGGATTGTTATTTAAAGGCCCGCAACATCCCAACTGAAGAAATTAGTCGAGCGGCAAGTAAACCAATAACCGCCCCCGTCACTCCATAATTAATACTTCCGACTGTTACTCCAACAAGGATAAGCGCCAGCAACACCACATTGTAAATAATAACGTGTCTTGTTTTCTTCTGTAATTGGTATTCATACATTGAAATAAAAACAACTGAAGAAAAGAAGCTTAGAGAATACACAATAGAGAGAAAAACTACAGAAACATACTGAGGGAAAAATAGTTTATATAATAAAGGAGCAAAGATTGCATAGACAAGAAAAAGTCCGAACGAATACAGAAACACTTTTCTGAAAGAAACTTTATCTCGATAATTGTTTTCTGATGAATCTATTAATATATATTTCCATATAAGAATGCGTAAAACTTCCCTTATTTGATCAACAAAAAGAGTGGCAAAAATATAGAAAGAAAGACCGGCACCGCCAAGAAAATGAAAAACTATCATCTTGTCCAAAGACTGAGCCAAAGCCTCAAAGGAATTAGACAAAGTAAGTTTAAAAGAATACTTTTCCACATTCTCTGTTTCAGTAGCCTCTCTTGTTTGAGAGGCTACATACGCAACTCCTATAAGTCTAGGGATCCAAGTGCTGACGATATTGGCTAAGAAAGCAATAACGATACTCTGTGTGAAATATACAGCAAGTATGACACTCACACTTCCTAAGATGGCAGAAAATAAATCTATATAAAAGTTTAATCTAACCTTTTTCTTTCCATATAAAAACGCAACGTAAGAAGTTAAGGTTTCAGAAACTGCTACAAAAGGAGCGTATAGAGCAAACAATAGTGAGAGTTGAGTATTTCCTTGTAGATAATAATATGCTGCAATCGATAAAAAAAACAAAACACCCAGAAAACCATATCTCATTCTCATCTTTAAAACTGAAAAGAAGGTAGAGTCTTTACCCCCCTGAATAGCCTGCGTTAGTGGCAAATGAGATCCTGAAAGAGTGAAAAAGGAAGATAGTATGATCCAAGCGAGAACATATCTATATACACCATACTCTTCGGGGGCAAATAACCTGCTCAACAAAACAGCATTCAAAAAAGAGAAGAAACTGGCGATGAACATTGAAGCCACAGGCCAAAAACTACCATCTTCTTGGAAATGAGTTTTAGAAAATAGTAGTGCTAAAATTTTTTTCATAGTTTATTTCTTTGAAAGGTTCTTCACTGCACCGTAAGCTTCCTGTGGAGTGATAAGGTACATAGACTCAAAAAATGTACCGTCTTCGTATTCTCTCTTTTTCTTAAAAAGACTAGCCCCACTTTCATCATACTCATGACAAAGACGAATTACTGTATCACCATATGGTTCTGGGTTCCATTCATAATCAGTAAAGATATCAAAACACACTGTTTCCTTTTGGAGAAAAAGAGCCATCCACAAGAGTCCTGTATCCATAGTGCAAAAAACGTCTGAACTTTTTATATACCCCATAAGTACGTCTGGTTTTAAGAACTGGCATATAATCTGCACCCTAGGAATAGACGCAAGTTCCTCCATCTCCGAGCTAGAGAGATACCATTCCCTTTCTTTGGGTGTGTATGTTATCAATACATCTTGATTAACCGTTAAGAGTTTGACAAGCTCTATCAATTTTTTTGGTGGATACGACCTTTCTCGTATTGAAGCAACAGGATGAATGTGTATATAGTTTTTCTTTAAGGGTGGCTTAACCTGAAAAGACAGTACGGGGAAATTTTTAGCCTCTACAGGTAGATTACTCGAGATGATTTGATTAGCTCGCACATTACGCTTCCATATCATTTCTTTTTCATCACGAGGAATATAATAAATATTCTTGGAAAGCAACCTCCTGTCTTTTGCGTAGAGTAAAACTCTACCCCCAAACAAAGCGAGGACATTGTAAAGTCCTAGACTCATTAAACGATAATGTTTTACATCAAAAGCATTCACAACCCAAACAGAGTTAAAAAATGCTCTGTAAACGATGCTGGTCCCCTTAATATAAAAATGTATTCCGGGAGCACTCACAAGCTTAGTTTCCTGTAAATTACTACCATGAATAAGTTCATTAAATAATGTATAATTCTTTCTAGTAACTAGGATAATTTTAAAATCTCCAGATAACTCTAAGCGCTTAGCAAAATCAAGCTGAAATAAAAATTCACCTAATCCGCCGTAACTAAATATGTAACAGGTATCCTTTAATTTCATGAAAAAAGAAGTAAAAAAATATATATACGCCTACTTACCTGACTCCTTTGGAGCTTCCATTGTAGCATGTTATCGATTCTTTAGATTCGGCATAATTAAAGGAATTGAGAAGCTGTATATGAATTTTAGCTTTACATCACCAAAAATTATTCAGCTTAAAAATTCAACTCTTCAGCTCTATATAGACCCTAAAAATGGAGCAACTGATCAGACCGTTTTCCTTCATAGCTCAAGGGATGATGACGTAATAGAGCTAATGAAAGAGCATATTCACGAGGGTGATCATTTTGTAGACATAGGTGCAAATATTGGTTACGAAACTGTGTACGGAGCTTCGTTCGTAGGTAAATCAGGATTAGTAACTGCTTTTGAGCCTCTTGAACACCTAGCAAACCAGCTTCAGAAAAATGCATCGATCAATCAATTACGTAACGTAAGGCTTGTAAGAAAAGCTTTAGGAAATAGAGAAGGGCAACACACAATCTATTTACACGCCCATGATGCTGGTTCATCTTCACTTATTAACGAAGAAAATAGTAGCTCAAGAATAACCATAGACGTAATTCGTTTAGATGATTTACCTATGCAGAAAATTGATTTTATTAAAATAGATGTTGAAGGTTTTGAACCTGAAGTATTCTTGGGAGCTCAGAAAACAATACTTAAAGATAAGCCAAAAATTGTGTTTGAATTCCAGCCTCACCTCTATGATAAAAATAAAACCTTATCCGGTGAACAACTGTTAGAACTTTTACATACCACCTTTGGTTACTCCCTTTCCCAAATGTTACCAACTGGCACAGAAACTTTTCCTGCCACATCATTTAAACGGGCAACAGAGATACTTCGAGCTGAAAAAACTCTTGTTAATATTTTTGCCCATTAAGAAGTAGTGATTTGCTTTTGAACTGATTTAAGTATTTCTTCATCTGAAATATCATACATACACTTCATGTAATTTTTACCTTCTTCTTGGACATAGCAATCGATAACTTCTTCTCCACATCCGCATCTAGTCTTATTAAATAAAACTATTGAATTTTCATTGAAGTGATACTGAAACATATAGTTACCTACCATGTTAATTACAACTGATTTTACGTGTAACATATTAATAAGCATTGCATTACCAGTATGAACAGTTATACAGCACATCGCCTGTGCGTAGACTGTTAACAATTCTTGCATATCTGTTTCTCCTGCCAAAATACAAAAAGCGTCTTGAGCAATTTGATCTGTTGCTTCCTTAATAAAATTAATATCTCCCTTGGCTCCTGTAAAAACAAGAGTCACCCCAGGGTGCTGATTAACTAAATCCTTTATAAGTAACCTCCACCGTCTTAGCGGTAAACTTCTGTCTGAAGATGAAGCAACTAGATGTAGCACTAGATATCTTTTATCTAGAAGATTATGTTTTTTTAATATCTCATCTTTAATAAGATGCCTTAAATGAGGTTTTCTATTAACCTCTTCATAGCCAAGAAAAGATAGAAGCCTATTACCTTGTTCATAAAACAGTTCAGTGTGTGAATTAAGTGGAATAATATTTCCCTTCCCTAAAAAATAAAGACTACTTTCTTCGGAAAAATCCCCATACGGACTTTTTTTACTTACATCTAAACCAATGAATCTACTCCTTGTGCAAAAACGAACAAAATATGAGATCAATTTTATAGATAGCGGGTACTTAATTGGTATCCACAACACATAACAACGCTTTACCCAAAAGCTAGAAAAAAATAATCTTAATAATTTAAACTTACCAGTCCCAGACTGGTAATTGATTTGCTTAAGGTGATCCAAGTATGGGATAGCCAAATCCTTTAAGAAGCCAAAATTATTCTTATAAATAATTACTGAGGACTTCCCTGTAGATTCAAAAAAACGATTGGCGTGATCAATCTCTATAGCATGGTCCCCAACCGGACCAGCGGAGAAAAAGACGAATTCCGAGTAGTTTGGGGCTTTGTGTATAGGCCCTTTTTCTTGCATATAACCATTGTAACATAAGGTATACTTAGACGAATACTCATGAAATCCTATTTCCCCCTCTTAGATATTCTTAGATTTTTTGCAGCATTCTGGGTAATGAGCTTTCATTATTTCTTAGGTTACTCTGGTGAACTCTCGTGGTATAGATATGGAAATCTTGGAGTCCCTCTTTTCTTTATTATTAGTGGATTTGTTATTTCTCAATCAGTAGCTAATGCTTCAACAAAAGCTTTTGCCCTTGGTAGATTCATTCGACTCTTTCCTCTCTTTTGGATTCTTTGCACATTTACCTACATACTCACACTTGTAGTACCTGGTGCAAACCCCGTACAGTTTCCTGAATACCTTATTAGCATGACCATGCTTGGTGAAAATCTTGGAAATCTTTTTGGGTATGTACGTTTGGTGGATGCAGCGTACTGGTCTCTTGTAATAGAACTTATTTTCTACGTAGCCATCGGATTGTTTGTGTATCTCTTTTCTTGGAAACAAGTACGGTGGTTCACGGCTCTTTGGTTCATAACAAGTATTACTGCATATTTCCTGAATATAGAAAACACCTTCATTGCAAAAACACTCCTTGTACGTCATGCTTCTTATTTCCTTTTCGGTATGACGCTTATGCTTGTTATTACGACAACATATTCCTCACTTAAACTAAAACTCTATGACTATGGATTTCTAACTCTAGTCGGTATCTATGGAGCTTTCATTTCATACCGGGCACTTCCTCCATATCTAACCCCTCACCCACTTGATACAGAAATTGTTACGGCGCTTCAAGTTGTATTCTTTATAGGTGTTGCATTCTTGGTCTATATTTCAAGATTTATTACTTCACAACGTTTCCTAAGCTGGGCAATTATTATGGGAGGACTTACCTATCCTTTATATCTTCTTCATCAAACAATTGGAAATACACTCATCAAGTACTTTGAAGGTTACAGCACACTTCTAGTTCGAGGGATCGTCACCATGATTTTTATGATTGGAGCTGCATACATCGCATACCTATACGATAAAAAACTACGAAAGAAACTTACAGCAGTGCTACTGCCGTCTAAACATTGATTTAAACCAGCCAACTAATCGAGTATCTCTTGTGGAAGAAGTTCTTGTAGTAGATGTCGCAACCTTTAACGCAGACTGTGAAGTAGTTGCTGTTTGAGGGGTAGTTTTTGTATACATCTTTTGTTTAACCAGAGCTGGAAGGCTTTTTGTTGTAGTTGCAACACTTAAGACTGTCCCCGTCTGAATAGAACTTTCAGCTGGAATAAACCGAGTTACTTCTTCTAAATTTGGGAAAAGAATTTTGACCACCGTACTTGTTGAAACTGTTGTACTAGCAAATCCCATAGAAGCTCCAGCGAAACGCGTTGTCGCTCCTGATGAAATCAATGTGTTTTTAGGAAAATGAAAAGCCGCTCCATCAAATGTTAACATCCATTGTGAGATATCCAGTTCATACATATTTGGGTTTGAAATATCAACATAGGTTCCATATTTACCGCTTGATACTTCTACAATTTCTATATCTGGTGGAACAACTCTCACAACCATGCGACCAGTTCCGGCAATGGTAGCACTCACCCCTTCAACTTGAGTAACATATCTGCCACTATATACATATCTATGTTTTGTTGAACTCCCTGTTCCTTGTCCGCCATCGCCAAATGCCCAAGAAAAAGAAAGTCCATCAATTGCTTTACCGCTACGAGTCATCCCTGCAACATCAAAATAGGTATCAGCACCTGCAACAACAACTTTTTCAGAAGGCATATACAAAATAATATCGGGAGACGGTGGGGACATTTGCGGAAGTGTAATCTGATTTTCCGTAGTCGTAGACGTACCCGAGCTACCACTTCCACCCACCTGAGCTGCGGCATTTTCACTTCCTGGAGTTGGACTACCTGTAACGTAAGAACCTTGTATAAAAGAAAGTGTTGAACCTTCCTTAGCTGCTGTGTATGAAGGAATACTTGCAACGATACTTCCCTGTAACTTTATATCAATTGATGTTGCCCCTGTGTTAACAAGAGAAATAGAACTCTTAAAAAGTATCCCTGAGTAGGTAGCGTAATCTTGTAAAAACTTTGTTTGACCCGAAGAGACAGAAACGAGAGACCCTATGATTGCGTAGCCGTTTGGAGGAAGTATGAGCCCACCCTGAGGAGATGTTGCAACTACTGCTGTGCCGCCTTTTATAGACACGGCCATAGACGACAAATCAATATCTGTGTTTGTTTCATTATAAATTTCAATCCACTCACGACCTCCATCATCTCCCGTTGGATTAGACATCACTTCACTCACGATAAGCGCGTGAGTTTGTACTATCCCAAGAGCGAACATGAGAAGTGCCAGTGATATCTTCATGAGTTATTCTTCTTGTAGAAGTTTCCGTAGAACACCCTCTTCAACCTCTCTTCTTTTCTGTTCAACTTCTTCTCTACGTGTTTCTATGTTTGCAGCGCTTGCTGGCGGGATTACTTCTCGTTCATTCATGGCCTTTGCAAGAGCGTCTTTAAGGGAAACTGCTGGCTTATCATCAAATGAAGCTGGTTGTCTCTCTTGTTGTGGTGCAGGATTTGGTCGTGTATCTCGCCTAGCATCATCACGTCTGTCACCTTGTCGCCTCTCGTCAGTTCTCCTTTCTGTTTTTCGGTTATCATTTTGTGAATAGCTTGGAGTTCTTGATTCCTGTCTATATTCAGTTCTTTGCTGAGGCTTATGCTCAGATCTTTGTTCATTTCTTGGAAGCGGAGTGTCATTGCGTATCTCTCGAACCTTCACGACCGCCTGGTCTTGCTTTGCAGCTTGTGGAACTTCTTTTATTATCGGCTTATAAAACTCTGTTACTTCGTTAGTCACATCATCTACTGGTTTACCGTAGGTTGCCCGAGAATAGGCAATAATTGCCTGAGCATGAGAATGTGCAGGACGAACGATTGGATCAAGCGTGTGGGCAGAAAATGGCTTAGAACCCACCCCGTCAATCATAAGACGAAGATAGATTTGATACGCCGAAAGATTCACGATGTCATCCATAATGAAATATGGCGCAAACTCCTTTTCAAAAGCTTCAGCGTCAGTTGCTCCCACTCGGAAGGTAATCATCGTACCCACGTTTCCAAAGACCGCAGCCTTCACTTCATCTTCCATTTGCTCAATATACTGATGGGCAACGGTGAGCGCAAGATTATACTTTCGTGACTCTGAAAGAATAGATGCAAACGATTCATTGGCGAAGTTCTGAAACTCATCCACATAGAAATAAAATGGAGGAAGTTTTTCAAGTTCGTACGGCCCAGCGTCTGCTCGAGACATTGCAGCTAAATATATTTTTGTAATCAAAAGAGAACCGATAAGGTTTGCATTTCCTTCTCCCACTTTTCCTTTTGAAAGATTCACAATAAGAATCTTTTTGTTATCCATGATGTCTCGGAGATCAAACGATGTCTTCTGTTGTCCGATGATGTTACGGATGAGAGGGTTTGAGATAAACTGCCCAATCTTATTTTGAATTCCAGGCGCTGCCTCTTGTTGATACTTATCTCCTGCTTTCGCATACTCCTCTTCCCAGAATGATTTTACGGAAGGGTCTTTAACATTACTCACAATAAATTTTCTGTACTCTTTATCGTTAAGCATTCTGTTTACGCCGAGCAATGACTGTCCTTCGTTTTCAAGAAGAGCAAGGATAATGTTATTTAAAATATATTGAATACGATCAGAGAATCGTTCTTCACCGAACACTTTCTTAAACGCTGCCATAAGACCGTTTGCAACCAAGTGACGCTTAGATGTTTCAACTTTTTCAAGCACATTCAACCCCATTGGGTGTTCACTATCAAACGGTGCAAAATAAATAACGTCTTTAATACGAGACTCAGGAATAAAGTCGAGCAACTTTTCTGCCATAGAGCCATGAGGGTCAATCACGCACAAACCTTCTCCGTTTTGAATATCCTGCACAGCAAGATTCTCAAGAAGAGTCGATTTACCCATACCTGTCTTTCCAATGATATAGGTATGACGAGTTCGATCACGCTCTTTAATCCCAAACGTGATTTGTTTGTTACGAAAATCAACCTTTCCTATATAAGTTACTTTTTCCTTGTGAGGATCTGACATAATAAATAGTATACAGGTAATACCATAGGGGTGACAGTGGATGTGCAAAAGAAAAACGCTATCTTACGATAACGTTTTTGTGGTGAGTGAGCCGCTGGAACTTACTGAGCAGCGGCTGGAGGTGTGGCAACAGGTTTGGCTGGTGACAGTGGCGGGAGAGGGAAAGACGCACCACCTCCCTTGTGACTTGTCATACCCGCGAACATATTACATGGCATTGTGTTCTCCTTAGAACTAAAAGCAGACTGTCTGCTTCTTTCGTTTATTACACTACCATTTTTTACAGAAAAATCAAGCCCCACCCTACTGTGCCTTCAAAGCTGCTGGAGTATATTTATTTGAAGGGTCCCACAACATCCATGAGTTAATACCTAACTTCTCCCCTGCGCTAATCTGCGCACGCACCATTTCAGCTGTATATGTCGCCCCCATATCAAAATCCTGATACCAGGGGCGAAGCTTCAAGATGAGCGAACTCGTTGATTGTCCTGTAGAAGAAGCTACTGCATAGGCAATGTCTCGAGCGCCACCCATAGAATACGTGATGATTGGGCCTGGATGAGCCGCTGGATTATCATATCCTGCTGTGCCTTTGTAGAAATGAGACGGGTACACCATTGGCGCTACATAATCAAAATATTTCAGTGCGTCCCCTAAGTCCTGTCCAAGCGTTTTAGTTTCGTTTGAATTAGTTGTGATAATTCCGAACACATCTCCTGAAATCGGAATACCGATTGGACTAAATGCATCATGAAGATACTTATAAAACTCCTGCACGATTCCTCTCTTATCTGTTAAACCTCGTTCACCTGAAACAGGGAATCGCATAGACTTTAAATCTCCATCTGTTGGGAATCTAATATAATCGTAATTAAGCTCATCAAATCCGCGACCGTGTGTCTCTTTACCAAGATCAACCAAATACTTCCACATATCTTTTGAACCAGTATCTACCCATGGTTCCCCTTTTCTGTCTCGCCAAATAGTGCCTGTAGTAATATTAGTTACCGCTCGCTCTGGATGAAGTTTTACATATGCAGGATCTTGGAATGCTGCAATACGAGCAATTACATAAATATTTCTTGCATGTAAATCCTCTATCAACGTATCTAAATCTTTAATTCTTCCATCCCAGCTTAGAATTCCTGTATTATCTTTAACGTCAATAATAACGGCATTGAGTTCTGTTTCATCAATAAGTTTAAAAAGTTTTTCACGGATTGAAGGAGTGCCCGCTACCCATGATGACACATATATCGCTTTAACTTCTTTTGGGGTTTTGATGTGAGTTACAGCAACCGGAGCTGATGATGCTTCTTTAGTTTCTTTTCCTGTTGGTTCAGAAAGAAAATCACCTACGGTTGATGTTCCACTTCCTTCCTTTGCATATGCTTCTGTACCAAGTTCCTTTGAAAAAGAGAAGTGTTTATAGCCGCTGTTAGCAACCCAAAGAAAACCAAAGACTATTACTGCTGCAATACCGAGCGACGCCCTCATGCAGTTACGGTGGTTTGCGCCATAGGCATACTTTCAGTTTCCTGATGATCACCTGCGCGAGGTAATTTTCTACGGAGATCCAGTGTACTAATGAAAAGAAGAACTCCTAAAATAATAAAAATTGCGTCCTTAAAAAGTCCTGGGATAAATATCCACGGAGAGAGAACAAGGAGTGCGGCTACGAAACGTTTGATTCCAAGTGGTGACATATGTGCCCCAGTATACCCCTACTTTTTCCCTTCGACAATAACCACGAATTCCCCCCTCAAATGATCTCCATTATCCATAAAATACTTCTGAACTTCCACCGCTGTCCCACGTATGACTTCCTCATGCATTTTAGTAATTTCACGAGCAATCACAACAAGACGCTTCTCATCCAGCGAAAGAGCTAATGACTCCAAGGTTTTCTCTATCCTGTGTACTGATTCATAAAAGACGCTTGTATGTTCACTTTCCGTGATTGTTCTAAACAGTGTCTCTCTTCCTTTTTTGTGTGGAAGAAAACCGTAGAAGGTAAACACTGCTGAAGAAATCCCAGAAGCTGAAAGGGCGGTTGCGATAGCAGTGGCTCCAGGAAGCGCGACAATGGCGACCTCTGGTAATTCATTTCTCACCCTATCAACTAATAGTACCCCTGGGTCAGAAATAGTTGGTGTTCCCGCATCTGACACAAGAGCAATGGATGAACCACCTTCTAGTTGTTCTAGGGTGCGCTCAATATTTTTAATACCTGTTTGAGCATAAAACACGCTCGTCTTTGTCTCAATTCCATATTCCTTGAATAAGCGCTGAGTAACTGAAGTATCTTCACACAGCACAAGATCTACTTCCTTAAGAATACGAATAGCCCGAAGTGTCATGTCTTCGAGATTGCCTATCGGGGTTGGTACGATATAAAGAGTTCCTGCCATCTGCGTATCCTAACAGATAGCAGACAAAACAAAAAGCGTCGCTATGCGACGCTTTGATTAATGAACAATTCTTCCAGGGCTCCCTCTTTTGAGTTTTACAGGATTTGCAAAACGATTGAGAACGTACCCAGGTAAAAGAAAACCCCTTCTGTTTCCTTCACAAACCACAAGCCAGTGCAGTTTGCCATTTTCATTGAAAACTTTGAGGACTGAAAATCTCAACCCTGTCTTGTTAATAAGGAAAATGAAGCTTTGTTTTGGGACAGTGAAATCAATAACCTTCCTGTCCCTTTCTCGGTAGCAATGAATGGGTGTCACATCAAGAAGATTGGTGTGTGTGGCGAGCGTCAAAAACTTTGGACACTCACTGAAGTGAATAATCGCCAAAGCTTCCAGTCTCTTAAGCCTCGCTTCGCCTTTCTTAACACCAATTACATGGTTTTTGAATTCATACATAAGGATTCCTTTATAGTTGTATGGAAAGAAAATTCGCACAAGAAAATTTCGAGTGCGATACCATATCATTATACCATAAAAATAGATTTTTGCAAGTCTATGTATCTTCTACTCCTAATAAAAAGCACTCTCAATCTTTTTGATTGAGAGTGCTTTTTAGTAAACTGAAGTAAATTTTTTCTATACCAAAGTAAATACCCATCCAAGTGCCATAAGCACCACTAGATAGTATCCTGAGATAACGAGAAACTTCTTAACTGCATATTTTGGTTCTGTATCCCACATAGCCCCTGCTGCCTGAGGCATCGCAAAACCGAGCCATATCCAGAACGCAACGTGCATACCAATAAGCTGCACGAAATAATAGAGAACAAAACTTGTGACAAGCGAGAAAACAAACTGAAAAAAATAATATGGCATCATTTCTTTCTGAGCTTTTGCTAGTTCCTCCTTGGTCATAACTGGAGCACCTGTGATCTTCATCCATACTTTTCCGAAGAGTGGTCCATACCAGAGCGTTCCAACTACCACTAAAAATATTCCACCGCCAAGCACCGCCCAATAATTTATTATTATATCCATATATGTTAAGTGTATGCCTAATACGAGAAATATAAAATCCCCAGTTTTTAAAACTGGGGATTTTATATTTTGTGCGCGATCCTGGGATCGAACCAGGGACCTTTCGAGTATCAGTCGAATGCTCTAAACCAGCTGAGCTAATCGCGCATATGTTACGAAATACTAACACAAATTTTGGAATATTTAAAGCCCGAGTCGCTTACGCGATCTCGGGCTTTGGACCTTCATTTGAAGGTGATACCTGTGCCGTACTTGGCATCATGTGCATCCATTTTGGCACGCTGGTGAGCTTGGCCGAGGATCATGACGATCGCAACAGTAACAGCAATCAAGGCGGTGCCGACTTTTGACTTGGCAAAGGCTTTCGCTTTTTCCTTTGCTTTCTGAGCAAAGGCGTGAACCATTACACGGCGGTAATAGCGGGTTTGTTCGGCTGTTGGCATTGCCTCAACAGTACTTTGCAAAATGTGCAGTTTCAATTTGTCCAAGGATTTCTCCTGTAGTTGAATATGTATATAATATAACATATTTATTAATAAAAGTCAATAGCCTTGCCAAATCCCCTATTTTACTGTAGAAATAGACCATTGTTCATTACTATAAGGAATACTCACATGAGTACAACATGGTTTCTCTTCTGCGCTGATGCGCATTCAAATGAGGTCGTTGCAGGGACGCTTAACGGCCTTCAGGCCAGCCCTGAAATCGCCAAAGAACATGAATGTTCTGATGGGAAAAAGCGGTACCTCTACGAAGTGCCCGACTATGCTTTTGCTTCTCGTTTGCACAAGTCACAGAAACAGCTCAAAGCCACCCTCACCATCTTCCGCAGCCAAGACGGCGGCAAACCTGCCGAGTGGAAGTTCTCCCAAAAGAAAAAGGTTTCCTTGGGGAGCATTCAGAAAAAAAGCGACCAGCTGAAAGCAAAACCAGCTACAGCAATACACCAACGAAAACCATCTCAAAAACTTCCGTTTTAGAACTCTCTGGAACGGAGAAAGCCCGGTCGCAATATGCGCCGGGCTTTTTTTCATTCAAAATGAAAAGCGTAGATGAATCCCCCTTTACAGAGAGACTCGCTACACTTTCCATTTTTACATTACAGAATGAAGAGCTTAATGATTCCAATTACCCGAAAGTAACTGAAATCATTAAACTATCCATTACACACATTGTGATTTTTATCTTTCTTTTGTCACACTCTAGCGCTTGCGCGACTTTTGCATACGTTTCGCTGTAGCGCGAACAGTGTTAAAGGATCACTGTTAAGTCCTTATCTAAAACTTAAATAACCGACAAGATTCGTACACCCTAATAAATTAGGTATGTAGAACGATTTCACATTGAATTAATCCACGACCAGCTTCCGCTAGCCGTGCCTTGTTACGACTTACTCCCTGTCACCGAATTCACCTTAGTCCTAGACAAGCTAAGCCTTTGGGTGCCCCCGGCTCCCTTGAGTTGACGGGCAGTGAGTACAAGACCTGAGAACGTATTCACCGCGGTTTAGCTGACCCGCGATTACTAGCAATTCCGGCTTCATGTGGTCGAGTTGCAGACCACAATCTGAACTGGCGATCGGTTTGAAGGATTGGCTCAGGGTTACCCCGTCGCGACCCGTTGTCCGACCGATTGTATTATGTGTGTAGCCCAGGATGTCAAAGGGACATGCTGACCTGGCGTCATCCTCTCCTTCCTCCCCGTAATTTATTCACAAAGCTAAAGAAAGTGAAGTACAGAATGTAGCCCGCAGATGATGTATATATTGCTACATACGATATCTACAGACTACATTCTGTACTCTACAATTCAATAACCTTATGCCCAAATTACGGGGCAGTCTCGCGTGACACTTGTAACACGCGATAAGGGTTGCGTTCGTTACCCCACTGAAGGGAACAGTTCAAACCACGAACTGACGACGGCCATGCATCACCTGTCCACGAGCCTTGCGGGGGCCAGAGTTTCCTTAGGCTTTCTCGTGAGTTTCAAATCCTGGTGAGGTTCTTCGTTTACCATCGAATTAAACCACATAATCCACTGCTTGTGCAGGTCCCCGTCTATTCCTTTGAGTTTTAATCTTGCGATCGTACTTCCCAGGCGGTTCTCTTACCGCGTTAGCTAAGCCACGTTGAGGGTCGATACTCAACATAGCGAGAGAACATCGTTTAGGGCGTGGACTACTGGGGTATCTAATCCCATTCGCGACCCACGCTTTCATGTTTCAGTGTCAGTAATGTTCCAGTAAGCTGCCTTCGCTTTTGGTGTTCCCAATAATATCAACGGATTTCACCCCTACACTATTAGTTCCGCTTACCCCTAACATACTCTAGCCGTACCGTTTCGAATGCTGTCTCCAAGTTAAGCTCAGAGGTTAGACACCCGACTAATACAACCACCTACACATCCTTTACGCCCAATAATTCCGGATAACGCTTGGACCACTCGTATTACCGCTGCTGCTGGCACGAGTTTTGCAGGTCCTTATTCATGAGGTACCGTCAATAAACTTCTTCCCTCATAAAAGATCTTTACATACCGAAGCACTTCATCGATCACGCGGCGTCGCTCCATCAGACTTTCGTCCATTGTGGAAGATTCTCGACTGCAGCCACCCGTAGGTGTATGGGCCGTGTCTCAGTCCCATCGGTGGAGGTCAGGCTCTCACCTCTCCTAAGCGTCATAGCCTTGGTAAGCCATTACCTTACCAACTAGCTGATACTGTTTAAGCCGCTCCTGAAGCGATAAATCTTTACTCTTGCGAGACCATCACGTATTACTCCACCTTTCGGTGGGCTATTCGTGACTTCAGGGTGCGTTCCTAAATATTACTACCTCGTTTGCCACTAAACTGTCAGCTTCCATACTTCACTTGTATTGCTACTCATTCCATACTTCCACTGATTAGTTCCGTTCAACTTGCATGCCTTATCCACGCCGCCAGCGTTCATCCTGAGCTAGGATCAAACTCTATTTAATAGAGTGTGACAAAAGAAAAACAAAAAAATGCACAATGTGTGTAATGTATGAAGCGTCACCAGAAAACGTTGTTATGTCATTGAGACCTTATCAGACTCTCCGACCGTTTCCTGTAGCTTCTATTTCATTTTCAAATGACTACGATAACCACTCACATATTTCTACCTGAGAAGTGACCCCCATTCTATACAAAAAATAATTGAAAGTCAAGGACTTTATCAGAAAACAGGGTTACTGGATCTGGGCCATCTTAAAACCTTGTAAAAGTGGCTTCTAGGAGGGTATACTGAAACCTAATATGACGTCCGTTTTGATACCCATCATTGCTATCGACGGAACCTCTGCCTCTGGAAAAGGCACCATTGCCTACAAGCTCGCACAGCATTTCGGATTCAATTATTTAAACTCTGGAGCTCTTTACAGACTAGTTGCGTACGAAGCCCTCACTCAAGGTGTAGCCTTTGACGACAAAGATGCGTTAGTACAGATTGCGAAAGAATTAGAACCTGTTTTTGAAGATAAAAAAGTACTGTTGCATGGAAATGACATCTGGCCAATTATTGGAACACAGACATTTGGAAACCCAGCAAGTATTGTGAGTCGTATTCCAGAAGTTCGTTACGCACTTCTTGAGCGTCAGCGCGCTATGGTCAAATCCCCCGGCCTTGTAGCTGAAGGAAGAGATATGTGTACCAATGTTTTTAAAGATGCACACGTAAAAATTTACTTCGATGCGGACCCGAAGATTCGAGCGGAGAGAAGATTTAAAGATGAAGAAACAGCTAAAAGCGGAAAGACATTCGAGCAGATATTAGAAGAGATTCTTGCGCGGGATGAGCGTGATAAAAATAAAGATGTTGGAAGGTTGTATCCAGCAGAAGATGCTCTCATCTTAGATTCAACAACCATGTCTCGAGAAGAAGTTTTAGAAAGATGTATTGCCTGGTGTACAGAGAAAGGACTAGTAAAATAAACAAGCGCGACCTTACGGTCGCGCTTTGAACTTTAAAAAATTTTCTTCCAGAGAATAAGAACTGTGAGATACACGCCTATGTGCCACGGAATCGTGTTTAACGGTTTAATGATTTCAAGCGTAGGCAACCCTCGCTCATCCTTCTTATCAAAAAACATATTTGCAATGAACCGCTCCCCCGCAAGGAGACGAGGAAGAAACACCTGATCCCCCTTCATCATTTCATGGTAAGGGATTTCGTTCTGAGCGAAAAAGACAGGCGACCCCATTTCCTCTCCCTCCTTAATGGCGCCCTTCCACTTACTCAGGAAATAGATATACACGTGCATGATGCGAGCATTTCCGCGAGCATCTTCTGGCCAATGGAAATAAATTTGAGCTACTGAGTGCAAATGCCACGGAAGAAAATAGGCACCAGCCTCCTGGAAAAACTCGCGCAAGGCGGTCACAAGAATAAGCCCACAATCATTCCAGTCCATCTTTCCACCCCAACCATTCCAGATGTTTTCACTTCCCCTAAGGTTGTCTTTACCGATATGAATGGGTTGTTTTTTAAGAGCTAATCCAATCTTGTCATTTTGACGAGGGAAAATAAGGGTACATTTTTTTGTTTTCATGATGATTCTCCTTTCTTCCACAAGTATGCTCTCTAGAGACTGTTTTGCAATCTGGACAAATTATCTCCCCATGGCACTATTTCTGAAATCTTTTTGCAGTAAAAGCAAGAAGGAATGTAATAGACAGTGTTACGACAGCCATGAATGGATACGTAATAAACCCATATTCAACGAATGTTGGAGTTGAACAGTCCACAGCAAACGGAGCAGTTGAACATGGCGCTAAAAGATCATACCCAAGCTGAAGATAATGATGGTAGAGAGCAATCAAAAATCCAACTCCTGATATAAGCATTATGTAATCAAATATTTTTGTATCATTTTTATACCACGCCAGTCCAAAAATAAATACCAACGGGTAAATAAAGATACGCTGTAGCCAACAAAGATCACACGCTGCGATGTGTAGATAATATGAATAGTAAAGAGAAACTACCATTGCAAAAAGTGAAACTAAAAATCCAAGAAGCAAAGCTTTCTTTGCAAAGATTTCATACACTCTTTTCTTACCTCGCAAATATCCGAATTTAATAAGAATAAGATCTAGTATCCAAATAACAACAAAAGCAAAGCCGATAAGTGTAAGTAGAGCAAAATTATGATTAAGGGTTGCAATGAGTGCTGTGTGGTCGTTCATATCATTCTAGTATATCAAAAGAACCGCCATTGGGCGGTTCTTTTGATATAGACATAAGGTTTATATCTACTTCTTATTCCACACCGTAAGCAAAGGAGATGCTACGAAGATTGAAGAATACGTTCCTACAATCATACCGATAGTAAGCGTAAGCGCGAAAAACTTTGTTGCCTCTGGCCCGAAGTAGAACAGTGCAACAAGAGCTAGAATCACCGTAACTGATGTATTGATTGAACGAGTGAATGTCTGCTTGAGACTAACCCCTACAACATCATCGAAGTTTTTAATACTTCCACCCTTAAGGTTTTCACGAATTCTGTCGAACACGACAATCTTGTCAGAGATAGAAATACCTAGGATTGTAAGAAGAGCGATCACAAAGAGTGTGTCGATTTCAGCTCCGAAGTAGTACGAAAGAAGTACATACACTCCTGTTGGAACAATAATGTCATGAAGCAGTGTAACCATCGCAATAACTCCATATTTCCATGATGATACTGGGCGTGAAACTTCGCGGAATGAGAAAGCGATAAAAGCAAGAATGGCGAGTACCACAACTGCAATAGCGAGTCCTGCTTTTCTTTTAAGTTCAAGACCGAGTGTTGGACCAACTGTGTTTACCTGTGTTTCTTCATACACATACTTACCTTGTGCTACAGCTTCAATAAGGATAGGTCGGAGTTCATCGTATGACTTTGTAGAAATAAACTTATACGTTGATGTCCCTGTTTTGAAACTTCGAATATCTTGCGCCTGTAAACCGGCAACGTCTATAGTCTCTGGCATATCAGCAACATACCTTGTTTCGATAACTGTTCCACCTGTGAAATCAACTCCCTGTCGAATGCCGAACTTTGCCATGAGAGCAAATGATGTAAGCACAAGAACAACTGCGAGACCGATAAAGATTGATTTGTATTTGACGATAAACATACGTATTTAATTATTTGCTAAAGCCACTACCAAACAAGAATCTCATGAATCTTCCCAACTTTGCCGGAACAAGTGATGCGAGGAATACACGAGTAATCATTTGTGCAGACACAAGAGAAAGAATTGCTCCCAGGAAAAACGTAATAGCAAACCCTTTCACAATTGATGTCCCGAACATGTAGAGAACTACTGCCACAATAACAGCGGCTGTATGTGAATCACGGATTGAAGTCCACGCACGTGTGAATCCAATATCGATTGCATCCTTAAGACTTCTTCCGTTTCTAAGTTCTTCCTTCATACGTTCAAACGTAAGAACGTTCGCATCCACAGCAAGACCAACTGAGATAATAAATCCTGCAATTCCAGCCGCAGTAAGTGTTACTGGAACAAGTCCACCTGGGATAAGCGCAAGAACCACATACGCAATTGGAATACCAAATAGTATGGATCTATGGACCGCAACTGCAAGACCAACACAAAGAGCGGTGATAATAATCATTGCCGGCGAGATTCCAACCTTAAACACAACAAGGTTAATAACGGTGTAACAAACAAGTGCTACAACCGCTACAAGCCCAGGCAGGCGGTACCAGAGAAGCATGAATGCTGAGACGAGAAGGAAGCCGATAATAGCAGCATTAATACCTTTTTCTACAGACACAGCGCCGAGAGATGGCCCAACAACTGATGTTCCAGCGAGCGTAATTGGAAGCGGAAGCGCTCCAGCATTTAGTCTTCCAACCAATACGCGAGCTTCTTCAACAGTGAAGTTTCCTGAAATCACTGCTTTGCCTCCTGTGATTTCTTCATTAACAGTAGGAACTGAGATTGGAAGTCCATCTAGGAAGATAGCAACCTGCTTTCCAATGTTTGCCTTTGTAATCTGCGCAAAAAGTTTCGCACCAGTATCATCGAACGTAAGCTCCACCATTGGACGATTAGTGGTTGGATCGAACACAAGAGCAGAACGCTTAAGGTATCTACCGGTAAGAGCAGTTTGTTCGTACGCTGCAATAAATTCTGCTGTAGAAGTTCCAACAACAGAATCTTTCTTTGCTGTACGAAAATCAAGCACAGGAGTTTCTCCAATAAGAGTTGCTGCTTGTTTAACATCAGTAATCCCAGGAAGTTCAACAACAAGTCTCCATTCAGAGGCAAGACGACTGTATGAAGTCATCACCCCTGCTTCAGTAACACCGAAGAGGTTCACTCGACGCTCAACGACATCTCGAAGCGCGTTTACACTCTCCGAAACATTACTTCCCTCTGGAAGAGATGATGTCTCAATTCTGTAGGTAAGAGCTGATCCACCCGCTAAATCAAGACCTAAAACGAAATCCTTATCCCCTTTTAGTAAAAAGACGCCAAGCGCCACAACCACTGCCAGTACCCACAATGCCTTAATTTTCTGCTTCATAGTGGCCATATTCTACCACGAAAATACCTATCTAGAAATTATTTTATTTCAGTAAGCTTAAGGTTACTGATAACAGCCTGTCCCACTTTACGCCCAAGCTCAGCTCCATTTTCATTATCATAGGGAAAATGTATACCTGCCCAAAGCCTAGAATTTTTAGCCTCTTCAGCGTCTCTCAGCCAAACTTCCTTATACTCTGGGAACATTGCTGACAAAACTTCTGCCGCTGTTCTGGATACAGTAGAATGTCCAGAAAGGTAAGAAGGAAAACCTGGGTTTGCCATCCAAACAAGGTCAATTGTTGGATCCCCCATACTTGGTCGCTTAGTCCAATAAACATACTTTACTTTCCAACATTCAAGAAATGAATCTGCTATAGCTTGAGAAAGAACCATCTGCGCATATGCATATTTTTCATCAGAAATACTAGATTTTCCAACAATTGTGTAGAGGCGATTCTGCCAAATACCTGCAGGAGCCTCTGTTCCTGGAGCCCCTCCCCAAAAACTTATCGCTTCTGCTTGAGTATTATTAATATTCATAGCATTTTTAACCTCTAGAAGGGCTGCTTTGTACTCTGGACTATTATATACAGGCGGTGCTGGCACAGTAAAATTAACCCCTTCAACTACCCACCTCCTCCATTTACCCGCCGTTGGCTCAAGAGGGTTCTTGCCCACCCAGTACTCTTCACCTACTGGCTCTACAGGTAAATCTTTTTGAAGCTCTTTATCATTGGCTATGCGTAATTTGTAGCTACTTAAAATTTCTTGTGTTTTTTCACTAAACGAAACCTCTTTAACATTTAAACTCTGAAGAGTCTTACTTGTGCTACTCGCTGTATCTGGGTAAAGAAAATTGATTATTTCCCCTGTTGATAGGTTTGCCTGGTCTTGATTTCTAGTTTCTTGTAAAGTTTCATAATAGACAGTTGAAACATAAGCATAAAAATTAGCAGATGCAGGTGGAGTTGGTTTTTTATCACGCACTATATTCATGGCATACTCCATCCAAACACGAGAAGCTCCTATAGAAGAAGCTTGTTTTTGATACTCAAAAACAAAATATAGTGAACCTGCCAAAATAATAACTAGCAACACTCCCCATGTAATTTCTTTTTTATTTTTAAGGGAGAAAAAATTTCTGTATTTCATAATATGATTATACAACATGCAACAAAAAAATAAATACTACATCAAGTAATTAACTCATAGATTTGATTAAGTTGAGTCACAACATATATATACGAAAAATTTTGATCATAGATAATTGGATTTGTAATCCTTTCAGAAAATTGATTCTTCGAAAGAACAGTTCCTGTGTTTATATCAAATTCATAAAGACACCCATCATTAGATCCTATAAATATAGAATCCTTCATCTGTACAGGGGTAGCAAAAACACGACCTTTTGTCTGGTGTTTCCAAATAAGCTTTCCAGTTTTTTTATCGTAACAGTAAACATGCTTATCTAAAGCTCCAAAGATAATATACTTTTTTGTAAACAAAGGTTTTCCATATACTCCAGATTTATAGGTTGTGTCATAATAATCAGTAGAGAATCTAAACCGCAAGGAACCGTCAACGCAGTTTAAGACATACACCCAGCCATCCATTGAACTAAACGCAACTAAATCTGTCTCTTCATCAAAAACTGGAGCTAATTTAATGTCTCCTTTGCTGAAGCCAGAATCCCCAAGATAGGCCCCTCCTCCTTCAGTTTCAAACTGCCAAATAAGTTCTCCGTCATTTGCATTAAAGGTCCTTAAGACACCTTCATTACCGCCCACACATAAAAATCCATATTTTGGTATATATAGAGGTGTAGCATGAGTAAAAGCAGCGGATACATATTCCCATTTCTTCTCACCTGTAAAAATATTAAGGGCAACAACTGAACCATGTCTCCCTGTGAGTCCGTGCTCTAATCCGATAAAAATTAAACCGTGCTCAGCAGAAATCTCTGGAGATGACCCTATCCAATCACACCCTGAAAAAGACCACTTTAGGTGACCATAAAACCTGTCCAAAGCATAAAGAGTACCGTCATAAGCTCCAAAGAAAACGTAGTCTTCGTAGACCAGAGGGGAAGAAAAAATTCCCTTCCCTTGTACAGATTTTCCAATTACACACTTCCATTTTTTCTCACCTGTTTTTACATCAATGGCCCAAAAAATACCTTCGTCTGTCCCGAAGAAAATAACATTATCCATTACAACTGGAGTTGACTTAGTTATAACATGCATAGCTATTTTATTTTCTGGACTGAATATGAGACGTTTTGCATAATTATTCATTACAGGCAATGACGTCTTTGGTAAAATAAGATCAAATTCTTTAAGGGTGAAAACGGACCTTATCTCTACATTGGATTTACCAAGTAATTCATACTCTTCAATTTCCTTAAATCTAACGATTGAAAGAACTAACTTTATATTTTTTTTATGTTCGTGCAATATCTCAATTTGCTTTATAAAAGTACTAGAACTGTTCATTAAATCATCAACTAAAATAACAGGTAAATCATTTAGCTCTCCCTCTATAACTTTATACAGGCCTGTCTTCTTTCTTCCTTTCCTTATGTAAAAACCATTAACTTTAACGCCCTGTTCTGTTGCATATAAAACAAGACTAGTTACGAGTGGGATACTAGCTGATTCTAACCCACCTATTTGAAAATCTCCGATATCTTTTATTTCTTCCCACAAACACCGCGTTATCAACTTAAGAGATTCCTGATTTAGAAGCATCCTCTTAAAATCAAATATCCAAGCACCTGACTGTCCGCCATTTTTCTCATCAAGGTAGTTCTTTTGGATAACTTTTTCCTTTATTATTTTAAATAATAGATTTTTATCTTCTTCCATGGGTTAAGATAATTTAGAAAGAATAACTTCTTCTTGTATCCCTTTAAGGGGATAGCCTTCGAAAATAACATGGACTACAGGTGCTCTGGAAAGACTGTGGTGACGACGCATTGCATCATTACCAATAAACCACAAATCTCCGTTTTTAACAAAAACCTGCTCGTCACCTGATTCAAGTAAATCCCCTTCTCCAGACTCTAAAACTAAATGGTAACACTGTCTACTATTTTTTTGTAATAAAAAAAATTCATCACAGTGTCTATATATTTGATCAAAGGGCTGCATTGCGGCAATTAAAACACGCCCTAAACCAATATTTAATTCTTTTGAAAGACCTAAAATTATTTTGTTTATTTGAGGAAATTTTTTAGCTTGATATGTTTCAACGCTTTCATGAACTCCGTCTACTGGTAAATATTCAAAGCTAATATTTTGTGGCATTTTACGAAGAGTGACCTCCATTGCATAATTATAACCCAAGGCCTTATTGTGTTTATGAACACCAGACCTAACCCAGCGTGGAGGGATAAAAAGCTCTTTTTTAAGGCTAGAGGTTTCTATATTTTTAATAAATTTAAGATATTTTCCTTCTTTATCTGAGAGAACAGTTCTAGCTTTAAAAAATTTACCAGCAACTGACAGCTCAGTTCTTATTGTTAGCTTTTCAAACAAAGAGAACTTCCCCACTTTAAGAGCTGTAGAAAGTAATAATTTAAATGCTTGAATTTCACGGTAAGACCACCTCTCCAAAAGCGCTCTCCTTAAAGTGGAACTTACATAAATTCTACTTAAAATTAGGACACTCTTTCTAAGTGTGTTTTCAAAAAGATCCTTATCCCCAAACTCTTCAGCCCCCCAGAGCACCTCAAGATATCCAGGAACAAAATAAGGATCTTTAAGTAAAATATCTGTAACGCCTTTATAATAAGAGGTTCGACTTAAATTCTGACGTAGTAAATTATAGAAATTTTGCCGAGAATATATCGTTAAATTACTATCAAATCTATCAAGGTAGAATATAGCTGGAAATTTGCTACTATACATACTAAGTAATATAACATCCTTACTTATAAAGTTATATGTCACACAAGCATTACATCAATGAGACCGGCAGTTTACTCAGAGAAGTGGTAAGGGCATCCGAAATGATTGAAGCCCGAGCAACTGTAAATGCTAGCCCTTTTAAGAAAGATTCTCTATTTGAATACACACGAAAGAAACTAGTGAAATGCTTGATAAAGCTTGCTGAGAAAAGTTCTGGTTTTGATTTTTACACAGACAATACACTTCATGAACTTGTAGTAATAGACCCTAGAATACGCTCAATACTTTTAAAGTACATCAACAACGGTTTTATCCAAAGTTGGACCGTTGATGTTATAACTCAAGTCAAATCATATATTGTTGGAATAACAATAAAAGTTAATGACCTTGAAACACCTGAAGGATTAATTTTAAAACTCTCCGGGGCTAGTGGTTGTGGGGTTGGCTACAACATAAACCAGGCAATGATACCTGCTTTAGCTGAGCTGGTGGAGAGACACTCTTATGCAATTTTTGACCGAAAAAAACTAATATATGGCTCCCAGAAGAATTTATCTAAATCAAATGCAGTTTCCCTAGAGAAATTCAGATTCTTTACTGAGGAGCAACAACAAAGCCGGTCTGAGTTTTCAAAAAATCAATTCAATGAAGAAACTGAAATTTACTGGGTAAGAGCAAAAGAATTTACATTCGGGCGGAGTGTACTCATTCCAGCCCAGTTGGTCTATGTTTTTTTTTCAAACATGTATAAAGAGCAACCTGTTTTTTTTGAGACTAATTCAAGCGGAACAGCAAGTCATTCAAATAAAAAGGAGGCTCAATTTCGTGCCATTGCTGAAGTGATTGAAAGAGATGCTTTTTTACTACATTGGTTAAATAGCATAACACCAAAAAAGATTAGGAAAGATTCAATAAATTCAAAGGAGATACAAGATTTAATAAAAAACATAGAAAAACAATCCTTCAAACTAGAAATTTTAAACCTAACAACCGATATAGACATACCTGTCATTGTTTCAATCATCCACGGTTCCAGAAATCGTTCCTTTGTAGCTATTGGGGCTAGTTGTGATTTTAATATAACTAACGCTCTCCGAAAATCACTTTTCGAAGCAGCGCGCGTTGCTCAGTTTTTTGCTGACCCTGACCAAGATCAGTTAAAAAAATCAATAGAAAAATATCCATTCTTCACAACATTCAAAGAGCGCCACGCTTGGTGGACTCTTCCAGAAAATCAAAAACATTTAAATTTCCTCCTGTCTGGGAAGGAGATTAATCTAGAGGATGTACAGAAAAGAGAAGCTAAAGAACCAGAGAAGATATCAGAAAAATTAAAATTAATTAAACTTATCTTAAAGGAAAAAGGGATGGATACTTACTTGGTAGATATTACATCGAAAGAGGCTGAAGGGGTTGGACTTTATGTGCAACGAGCAATAATACCAGACTTAATTCCTATTTATTTTAAAGAATATGCTAAACCTTTACGTTTAAAACGTATTGCCGAGAAAAACCATAATAACAGAAAATATTTTATAAATGATATACCACACCCATTCCTATGAAAGACTTTTTTTTTGAATTTTTAGAACATGACAGGGAGAGTATCTCACAAAATCTTTATGGTGACGATGTGGAGCCATTTAAAAATTACCCAGATTTACCATTAATAATGCTAGAGGATAATGTTGACAGGTATTCTGAACTTTATAAGTTACTCGAAAAGAGAGAGTCCGCGGAATCCTATAATAAAAACCCTTTACCGCTAGAGACTTTATCTAGAATATTAAGTCTTTCTGTCGGACTAAAAGAAAGTAAAAAAGGAAGGAGAATGTATCCTTCAGGTGGGGCAAAATACCCGACCGAAATCTATATAGTCGCAAGAAATGTTGAAAACATAGAAAAAGCAATATACCACTATTCAGTAAATTTGCATGGCTTAGTAAAAATAAACAATTTCGCTGAGGAAAAAATATATGAGTGCTTTCCTATGCATCAGTCAAACTACCCGATTTTTGAAGCACCTGTAATTATTTTTATGACTTTTTCAAAGAATAGATCCGTACCTAAATACGGTGCTCTTGCTTACAAACTAGGACTTATAGAAGTTGGGCACATCGGGCAAAATTTATACCTTGCAGCAGAAGCAAATAATCTTAACTGTAGACCAAATGGAGGAGGCAACACTCAGCAAATTAATGATTTATTAAATATAGACGGAGTAGGTGAAAGTGTTGTGTACACAATGTCCCTTGGATTTACAAGGTAGATACAATATACTTAAAAGTGAACATTATTTTACAATTTTTGTATTATTAATTAATTTTATTAAACTTAAACTATAGAAACTATATGTGTGCATCTGGATGTGATGGAAGTGGTGATGGAAGTGGCGATGGTGGAGGTGACGCTTCTGACGGCTGGTCATCTACCCCATTTCTAGCAACATGGGACGGGGTTAAGTTTAACCTCGAAAACGATTTTCTTTTTGGAAAGCCTAACACAAACAGGGCTTCTACTTTTGACCTTGCTCAAAAAATGTATGAGAGCAATGTAAATAGAGGTGATAAATACATAATACAGAACACTATCAAAAAGAGAGATGGTAAGTTTATTTTTCAAATAAAGGAGATTGAACCAGAGGTAAGTTATATTGATCATTTTTCTATTTCTTATTTCAAACATCAGAAAACAAAATCTCCGATAGTAACATCAGATCATGAATCTATTCTATTTTTTGAGAAAAACAGAATGGCGGAAAACCAACCTAAGCAGCAGATCATATTCAACAAAAAAGAAAACATATCGAAAGAAATGCAAAGCCGTCTAGTAAGTATTTTTAACAACCAGAAATACGATAGAAAAATGTTTTTGCAAGAAATGCAACCAAATGAAATCATAGAAATTGAAGCTACTGGACTTGAGGAATCTCAAGATGTTTACCTTATACTGGAATCTAAATTTAGAGACTGGACTCTTGGTGAGTTACTAAAAGAAAAAAATAGAATTACTTCAGGTTTTTACTTTTTAAATTTGAAAAATTTCCTAGACTCCCCACGACAACTAATAAGATCTTTTTCTCTTATCCTCGTGTTCCTTCTTTCTTATATAGGCTTTGGGGTTAATAGAAATTTTGAACAAAAAAACGAAAGCATTCTTTCTAAAGCGTTTGATTTGCAAACTGTTTATGCAGACGTGCCCGCTAAGTCACTTAAAATTAGCTACCTGCAAGATGCCAGTTACCAGCATATAGATGTTATTGAACCAAGATATTACCAAAGCTCTACTCAAGCTATAAAAATTCCCAAGGAGGCTATCAAAAACAGTTCGGTTTCACTTCGAATATATTCAACAAAAAAACACCACGTAACTTGTGCAGCCGTAATAACAGCGAAAAATCTAGAGGAGGCGGTGACTGAGAAGCTTAAATTAGTGAAGGCCTACCACCGTAGATTAGGTAAAGATTTTACAGAAATCTTATCTAAAAAGAACAATGAATACATGGAAACATGGCCAGGAGATATCGTAGATGTTGAATTTGAAGCCCCACAAGAAGAAATAGCTAATGAACTGAGTTTAGTGCTACAGGCTGATGGTTTCTACTCATGTCCATCAAAAAAAATTACTGCCGAAAATGGTGACTGGGTTTCTCGTTTAGATAAAGAATCTTTGTCTTTCTTAAAAGAACTCGAGGCAGCTAATCAAGGTAGAGTTAAAAATAGTAGGCTTTTAGTAAAAAGCTAATAAATTAAAATGCTAGAAAAAATAATTTTTAGAACACTCTTAATTTTAGCGATATTAACTCTTGCTTTTGTTTCATATAGATTATATGAAACTTATAAAGAAAAAGACTTAGCTCTCCCTCTAGACAAGATATCAGGGAGTCTACTATACACCCTATCGCCTGAATCAGATCACACAGCAAACATATATACATATAATCTTGAAACAGGAGAGGAGAAGGAGATCGTGCCGAATGATCGAGAAAATATAAAATTTGCACCTTCAATGTCCCCTGATGGTCGATACTTTGCTTATACAGCAGCACCTTACGACTTTAGTTCAAAGCTATTATTCCCCCACACAGAAAAACTAGCTCTTACCATCTATGATTCGGTCACGGGAGAAATAATGAAAACCTCAACCTCAACATCTGCTTTTAGAAATAAGAAGCCTCGCTGGTCTCCAAATGGGAAATACATCCTATACCATGGCTATAGTTATGAAGCTTGGGAAAAGAACGCAACTGTTAAAGAGCCTGATAATTGGATTATTTATCTCTATAATGTAGAAACTAAAGAGACTAAGGAGATGGCGAATGGAACAGAGGCTATATGGTCAAATAATGGAGAAGATTTCTACTATATTAAAAATGATGGTTTGCATGTAAAAAACATTGTCACCAACGTAGACAAAATTGCAAAAAAAGTGATAAGTGTCTCTGGCGAAAACCAAAACCCTAAAGCTGATATGGCTATGAGTATAGGTTTGTCTCCTGATGGATCAAAAATTGCTTGGGCAACCCCACACTCACATGAATTTGTTATTTACGATATAGACAAAAATGACCCCACCCTGCTAACAAAAATAAGACGCTTTTCAACAGGAGAGGCTGAGGTTTTCACGCCAGTTTTTTCACCAGATGGAAAGTTTATTGTAGTTCAGGAAACAGAACTACATATAAACGGACTCTATGCTAAAGCTTCTTCCACAGACCAATTATATTTACCCGAACTTACTCTCACAAACCCTCGAATAACGATTTATGAACTAGAAAATTTTAAATCAAAAAAAATTAAAGACCTATCTGGGTTCGATTTTTACGGAACTACGGTAACGCAATGGATTAAATAGACAATAAAAAAAGCTTGCCAGTTGGCAAGCTTTTTTGCTATGAGCGATAGAACCCTACCGCAACACAACGTAACCTACGTAGGTCCCTGTCTTATTGGTGTAAAAAGCCTTCCCATCTGAAAGCAGGTACTTCAGCTTGGCTCCCCAAGGAAGAACCGCTGTAAGCTCCCCGCTATTCACAGAGGCTTCTACTACCACCTCCCCAGCAATACGTTGTGGCTCTGGTCCGTAAGCATAAGTTATTGAAACCTTGCCATCAACGGATGTTGAGCCTTTTATGAGAAGACCTTGACAGAGTCCGCCGCCGGCAGGCCAGGCCCCCACATAAAGCTGAGAGTCTTTTTCTGTCGCAGCTAACGACTGAAAATTTTTAGAAAGGCTACTCAAACAATCATGTGCGTTGACTTTTTCTGCCTGAGCAAAGCCAGACACCGCAAAGAACGAGAGAGTTAAGGCCGTCAAGAAAGAATGAACTTTCATAAAATCTCCTTTTGCGACAAGCGCGAATGACTATAAATGAACAATTTCCAGACTGACTTTTGCACCAATTTGGATATGAATACATTGTATCATATTTAAATTATTTGTCAAATTTAGAAATACCTCCTTCTTTCCTGAAAAGTGCAGACGTGGGGACACGTTGAACATGTTACAATTTGGTAAACAATGCGAATATATACACACATCAAGGATATCTTTGGGGTTAAGGAACTAGCTGAATCAAAAATACTACAAGTGATGTCTGGGGCCTTCCTAGTTACTTTTTTGATAACATTTTATGGGTGGATAAATGATGCTTTTACTTCTCAGTACACGAACACACTTTGCAGTCCACATATTACCAATTGCACTCTGTATAAGAGTATTATTAACCTCACCCCCTTACCTTACGGATACAGCCAAACAATATTCTATCTTTTTCTTTTTTCCTTAATCTGCTTAGGTTTCTATTATATCTATGTCAAAGAATTTGGACTACTCTGGATAACTATCGGAATTCTCTGGTTATATAAACTATATATTATTTTTGGTTTTGGGGGTGGTAACTTTGATTACTACGATGTGGTACTAATTGCTGTACTTCTTTTTGCAAGAAATAAACTCTACTGGTTACGAGTTTTCTTTCTTATTCTTTATTTTTTATCATCTACGATTAAAATTCATGAGGGTTGGATTTTAGGAACATATTTTACTTCTCTTCAAACAGGACTCCCTTTACTTGGTAACTATTTAACTCCCGTCGCCACTAACATAGTTATCATTTCCCAAATACTCTTTGCGTGGTTTCTTTTTAAACCAAAAAAATCACTTACATTCAAGTTAGCTTTTTTTTATTTCTTATTCTTCCACTTATACTCAGGAATTCTGGTTGAATATAGATACATGATTACATCTATTCCTTTACTTGTGATTTTATTCTGGTTACCCGAAGAAATTCCTTATAAAAAAACAAAAAATATTTTTCCAGTTTTATTTTTTGGTGTCCTTTTATTTTTACAGTCCATAGCAATTAGAATTCCTGGGGACCAAAAACTAACCCTTGAGGGAAACAGCTACGGGATGTACATGTTTGAAGCAAATCATCAATGTATAGCGACTTACACAATTAATCATGCAAATGGAAGTTCCTTCACGGAGATGAAACTAAGTTCTGATGCAAGAAATCGCTGTGATCCATACGAATATGTATATAATTATAAAAATAGATGTAACTTAGACAGTGTGAAGAGTATAATCTTTACATTCGACCATTCAATCAACGGCGGGCCTTTCTATCGAATTGTTGACTCTCCAAATCTTTGCGAGCTCACTTATACCCCATTTACACGTAATCTATGGATAAAGACAGAGAAAGATCACCCTCAGTTGATTGGATACCCATTAAAAAATTTTTTTTCTGTAAATGTGAGTAAAGTTCCTAAAATTACCTATGGGGAAGATAGTTTAGTAATTCTTTACGGTCTCGATGGGAATTCAGTTCCGATATTAAACCCTCTTCAAAAATTTCTGTCCCATCACCTCTCTGTTATTATTTTTACATACTGGACACTTTGGTTTATAGAACTAGCTGCCATTCTTTTGTTATTCTTTTGGAAAAAAAATAACAAACCATAGCCTATGCATAACTTTAAACTTCTGCGAGAGAACGTAGACACTTCTTTTATTTCCAAAGAAATAAAAGAAGCTTTAGTAAATGGGTATATTTCTGTTGATTTTGGAATGGCTGACCAAATTTTACCTGATTTAGAGCTCTCTAAAATTAGAAAATATCAATCTGCTCACATTCACAGTAACTGGCAGAAAATTATTTCAGAGTTTATTCTTGAAGAAAAAACTTACCTGAAACAAAGTCGAAACGATTCTTCTTTTTTATATAAAAGCGACCTTTACAAACAGTTTCCAAGAACAATTTCTTTTGTAAAAGAAATTGCAATGAAAGAAGGAGCCTACGTACAAAGACTTGTCCTCGCCTTACTTCTTCCTGAAGGAGATGTTTATCCTCATATTGACGAAGGCGAGTACTATAGACACAGGGATAGGTATCATCTTGTAATTGAGTCTGAAAAAGGCAGTGAGTTTACTAGTGGTGATGAAAAGCAAATTTTTAGAGAGGGTGAATTGTGGTGGTTTGCAAACAAAGAAATACACAGTGTTAAGAACCTAAATAAAACACCTCGTATACATCTCATTTTTGATTTACTTCCTAAAAACCACCGTAACTTTCGTCAGAAAATTATACACTCTATTTATCAAATTTTTTTTCAAAAGAGTTATGATATTTTAGGAAAAAATAAATTCACTAAAATGATAAAAAATAATACAAAATTAAGAGCGGTCTTTCTAACCTAGAACATAAACTATGCTTGTTTAATATATACTAGTAAGATATGAATTATCTTTATAGAAAAAGGGGGGGTAATAAAAAAATCTATTTTGCTTTAGTGTTTTTTCTTATAACTCTTACACTTGCTGTTCTTTTTCTATCCTCTCCAATTCAGCAACGACTGGGTAATATATTTTTTGGCAAAATTCCATCTTTATACAATGTAACTCTTTCTCAATTTTTCTTTAAACAGTCTACTCGTCCTTTATTTGGAAAAGTAGAACCATACACCCACTACCAACTTTCGCGTACATACTTTATTCAAGGAAAACTAGATATGGCCATCCTTGAGGCGGAAAAAGAACTTGAGCTCTACCCAAAAAATACAAGGACTCATTATATTCTTGGATTAACTTACAGTTACTCAGGTCAAGAAAAAAAGGCAATAGAACATTTTAGTAAGTTTATCGAATACAATCCAATGAGTTGGGCGGCACGAAATGACAAAGCTTGGTTAGAATTTCGTATTGGAGATATGGATGCCGCACTTTCTACAATTAAACCCGTAGCTCATGACATCAATAACCCTTGGGTCCAAAATACGTATGGGACAATTATGATGAATAAAAAAAAATACAATGAAGCTAGAGAGGCATACCTCTATGCAAAAAAGGCTACTGACATGATGACCGAAGAATCTTGGGGGGAGGCTTACCCTGGTAATGATCCAAGAATTTACAAAATTGGTCTTAAAGCAATGAAACAATCCATCGCAAACAACCTTTATCTTTTGGATAAGATTGAGTAGGATGTGTATACTTTCGAAAAGCTTAAATTTTACGTGGTACACTTTATTGATAATATACATGAAATACACTCACAAGAAGATTCATAATCTCCTGAGAAGCCACAGGTCTTTGTTTTCAGTTACTGGTATTTTTCTTTTTTTTACTATTCTTATCTTTGGATTATTCTTCATAACCAAAGGGGGTAATCCATACGTATCTGAGCTTGCTTTTATTGAACACTCAACACTAGGAAAAGAAGCTGGGTCTGTAATTCCGGCAAGTTGTGAAAGTGCCTACAATCATTACGGTGAATGCTATAGTCCTCCTGGTGTATACATATCAGTTAGCCCTTCGGTTATTGGTGCTGGTCAATCTTTTAATCTTTCGTATAGCTCAACAGGTGCCACAAATTGTACAATGTATGCAAGTAATGGGTGGTACACAGATGGAGGTGGAACAGCTTACACATGGTACGGTTGGGGAGGTCCGCAATATTCATCTATGAATTTTCAGGTTCAGTGCGCTAATGCATATTATGGGACCTGGGCAACATCTCCTGTTGCGTATCTAACGGTGTACCCTGTCCCAACAGTGAGTGCCTCTATTTCTCCTGCGTATGTTAGCTATGGTGGAAGTTTTAATTCTATGTCATATTCATCAACTAATGCATCATACTGTAACTACGGACCAACCTCATATACTTGGGGTGTAAACGGACCGTACTACAGCAACCAAACATGGACATTTGTTTGTTATAACCCAGCAGGACAATCAGCTCAGCAATCTGTGACACTTAATGTTTGCCCTGCATCAGCTCCTGTTTGGACAGGTTCTGTGTGCGCACCACCTGCTACCGCAACCCTTAACCCATTTATTCCTTCAACCATCATCACCGGAAATTCTTCATCTTTCACTTACACTTCTACAGGAGCAACGTCATGCACAGGGTTTGGTATTATAAATGGAAATTTAGGAAGTACTAACTCCACAGTCTCTACTGGTATCATGAATACGCCTGGTTTATATACCCAATCAGTTACATGTACAGGAGTTGGTGGTTCAGGAACTTCTGTTACTCGCGCTCTCGTTGTGGACGGTCCAGCATCTCTCACGCCTGGCGGCCTAGGGTCTGACACAGGCTTCACAGGTTTTACACTTTCCCCTCGCTCTGTTGATCGTGGAGGATTGATAAAACTTAATTGGGGAATTCATTATCCAAACTCTCAATGTAAAATTATTGCTGCAGTACAAATACCTGCAACCTGTGACGCTACGTGTCAGTCAGATAGAGCTGCAGCCTCTTCTACAATCAATTCAATACTAACTTCCGGGACAACAAATACTAATGACCCGTACGGAGCAAGTAGAAATATGACGACAGCCCTTAGAACAAAAGTACCGTCTACTCAATATGCCCGTGGTGAAAAATCAATTACTCTTGATTACTCTACAACCTTCACATTATCATGCGGAGATACATTCGTTCCAGCAAAAAGAATTATCTATGTAACAGAGAGAAATGAAGGCTAAAAAATCAACATCAGTTTTTAGAGACTAAGGGATTTTATGTCCTACCACCCTACGATATCCATTCAAGCTATATTTGACGTCTGCATTTCAGTTGCAATCTCATTGTTTTTGGTTACAAGGTTTGATGATGACCAGATATTAAACCTTGTAATAATTCTTGGGCAAGGTCATTTTTTAATATCCTACCTTTATACACATAAAGCAGGGAAAATGAACTCACTTTTTCGAAAGAAGTTTTTTGGTCTAGGGTTTATCATGGCAGGTATATGTTGGTATGTTTTTACACACCAAGAACATCTAAATCTTCTTGCATTCTTTACGGGTGTTCTTTTTATATTTCATTACTACAACGACGAGCTTAAAATCCAAGGAATCGAACGGTATCGTTTTTTTGTCCTAGGGTCTCTAGCTAGTATGTTAGCCTTCTCAGGCGTTTACGCTAGTAAACTATTTAATTTCTCTCACCCTTTAATATATGTGGTTAGCGTTGTCTCTTTTTTAATATTTTTCTACTTCTCATATGCTGTATTGAAGATTAGAAAAAACATTGGTAACAAATCTTTTTTGTACCTATTATTTTTCACATTCCTAAACTGTGTAATTCCAACCTTACTTATACAAATCCCCTCCGTGTCTGTTTATCAAATATTTGGCTTTATAATCCTCTTCCATTATTTTAGATGGTACATATACTATGCAAACATATTTAAAGATAACAGAGAGTCTCTTTATTTTTATCTTAAAACTATTTTTAACATTCATTTTTTACTTATTGCTTTATACGTTCAGCATGTACTAATGAAATACAGCACATACCTTGTTTTCATTTTTAACCCAATTTTCTTCTACGGATGGACAATTATACATATACTAGTATCAGTGAGAAAAAATGACTACTAAAACACATTTCAAAGAAATACTTACAACGTGGACAGACTCTGCGTTTATCTCAAAACTATTCTTTAGTTTTGGCTTCTTTACTTTCTCTTTAATTGTTAACTACCACGCCGTGAGGTATGCAACAGTCAATGCTGGCGAACCAATCGGTGACCTCATATTAAATATATTGCCGAGAGTCGATACTACATTTATTCATGAAAGACTAGCCAATAGTCTCCAACTATTGACTGCTCTTATTTTAGTCTGCAACCCAAAGTTCATCAACTTCACATTAAGAGCCGTTGGGCTTCTTGTTTTAACACGAGCAGTTTTTATAAATCTGACATTTTTAGGACTCCCAAAAGATTCAATACCCCTACAATCATTCTACACATACGGAGGAGATTTATTCTTTTCTGGGCATGTTGCTCTAGCTTTTATGATTGCGCTTATTTTCTGGAATATGCCGAAAATAAAATATCTATACCTACTGATTTCCTTAAGCATGGGAATAGAAGTTCTATTAGGTCATTACCATTACAGTATTGATGTATTTGCCGCGCCATTTATCACTTACAGTATATTCATACTATCCAAGAAGCTCTTTAAAGAAGATGCTTACGTCTTAGAAAAAGATACCCGAAAACTAGCATAGGAAAAATAAAGGAAAATATAACTATTAAATCTCCATGCTTTGTATAGAACGTTTTATTCTCTATTAATGGAACATCAGCGGTGTATGAACTTACCTTATTTGGATCTGAAATAAAAACAATCTCACCTTCATTACTAACAATGAATGAACTATTCTTATTTGTTGACTGTACAACGAAACGATTATTTTCAATCGCGCGAACTTTAGCAATTGAAATCGTTTGATTTAAAAGAGATTTTGAGTTGGGAAATATTGCATGAGAAGCCAAAACAGCTAATATATTTGCCCCTGCTTCTGTTTGTTTTCTAAAAAAAACAGGTGAGATTATTTCGTAGCATAGAATTCCTCCTATTTTAATTAATCCACTTTTAGTTGTGTCAAAATAACCAGCTTCATAGATAGAAGAGGCAGAACCTGGTATCGTGTATCTTTCAGCCTCAAAAGAGGCTATCCATTTTTTTTGATTAAAGATCATAGCAAAATATTTTACCCAATAGCTACTATACTCACCCTGGGGGAGCAACATTTGTTTTTTATAGTACTCTTTCGTATTGTTTTTCATGTATGTAAGAAGATACCCCCCTTGATATCTAGCTGAATCTAAGAAAAGTGACTTCTCAAAACCAACTAGGTTTGGATCCCGCACATACGGAGATTGAGCAATAAAATAGGTGTTCTCAGGGAACATAATCATATCTGAATTTTGTATTTCAAGATTTTGGGTTATTTCTTTATTAAAGATTTCTTTACTATCTTCATACCTATTTACTTTATGTATCATTTTTAAACTCACTGACTCAAACTGAGTTGTGAAGAGAGAAACTTTTGCTGTATCTATGTATTCTGTTTTTTTATACGATGCAAGAAATTGAAACGTGGCCAATATAAGAAGAAAAACAACTGCTGCTTTTTTGTTATTTTTTCGAAGGCTAACAAACACAATTAAAAAAATACTTACAAAACTTATTGCATACATTCCTCCCCATGGTAACAGGATAGAAAAAAAATCTGACCACACAAGCGTGTAAGCTAAAGAGTGGTATGTAGTATGGGGATATAAAAGACTTTGATCTCCTAAGAAAAAAATAGTATACATACCAGCCCTAACTATTTCTGCGATAACCCAAAACGAAGCAATAGAAAAAACTTTTATAAAAAAATGTATATTTGAGGTAAGTACTCTACGTGTAAAAAGAGCAAACAACCCAAAAGGAAGAGACATGTAGAGGGGTACAATCATCCATATAAAAAAGATAAATAGACCTGCAAATATGTGATTAGTGATGCCCATCCACTCTAGTGGAAATGATTTTAATACCCATGAAAAAGAGACCGCCAGGAACACAAACTCAAATAAAATTCCTGCCAAGAAAGCAGATTCGTTTGATTTTAAAGTAACAATAAAAACTAGTAGTAAAAAAATACTAAGTATTGCCGCTGGCCAAAAAAATTCTGCAAAATTATTACTAACACCATACAAAGCACCAGCTAGAATTACTGGGTAATAGCATTTTAAAAAAATAACCATATTCTTCCAAAAAGACGAGAGCATAGTCCTAGAATATCACAAGAAATCTTGAAATATGTTGAAGTATAAGAGATTGTATCTATTGACAAAATGTATAAAATCTGCTATAATTAATATTGAAAAGCTCATTCTCAATCTATTGCCGAAAGGCGGAGGAAATCATGAATATTCGTACCATCGTCGCTCTAGTTTTTGTGGCCCTCTCTTCAATCTTCAATCCAGCACACGCTGTTGTGATTGGCGGGGACGAAGTCGGCTGGACAATTGATTTTGACAAAGTAACACCCGAACAAAAACAGGTGTTTGGCTGGTCAGACAGTATCCTGAAAACCAACTTCCAGAAGTTCTCAAATACCTACTCAGCCCCTGGGCACGAGAAGTGGACATTCGTGGGAAAAGCAGTTGTGAGTCACGTTAAAGGTGGCCCTGCCATGTTCTCCATCATGGAACTCCTTGACGGGACAACTATTGAAGAATTCAAAAAAATACATTACCTGGGTATGTCTGAGCGGCAAGGTTTCAAAGAAGACAAATGCGCACTGTCTGCAAACAAATCGCTTTCTTGCGATGTGCTTCTGAACAACTGGACCCCCGCGAAAACTTTCCATGCCATTTTTTATGAATGGAAAGTCGGCGATAGAACATTCGTACTTATCGTTCGAAACGCTCAAGCTTCCCCTGACAAGGAAACACCTGAGAAGGCAATGGGTGTTCTGATTCCTTTGATTACCCGTAAATAGCCTGATCAAAACAACAGGAAACTACTTCAAACACCTAGAGCATATACTCTAGGTGTTTTTATATGGAATTCTTTCTATTTTTTTGTTAATAAGTTAATAAATAGACTACAGCTATACACTTTAGTGCTACACTATTTACATATGTCAAAAACCCTTACCTACATACTTCTAGCTAGTATTTTTGTGATTTCAATTCCTCTTATTGGATACTTATCTAAGCCTCAACAGCAACCTCTTAAATATGTAGAAAATGTTTCTCAAATTGATGGAGACATGCCATCTATTCTTTCACGTTTAGGGCTCTACTTGCCGTTAACAGCCACAGAAACTGCAAATATGAGTTGTGTAAAAGAAAGACTTCCAACAGTTGAAAATAAAGATCTACCTTTACAGACTGTCTGTGAAAATAAAACAGGGCACCCATATGTTGGCATCTTCTGGAAAAAAATTGACTACCAGAAAGTAACTTTTCAGACGGAAATTATAAATCGATTTCTGAAAAATAGACCAGTACGCGAACTTATTACCGAGACTGGCGAATTTTCTTGTACAGAAAATACTGACAAAAAATACTCAACTAAAGATTCAGTGCGCTCAGATTGCATTACAAAAATATTTAACAGCACCACCACTCTATACACAACATTTATCTACACCTATCCGATTGAATCTGCTTCATTGCAGGTAAATCCTGTTATTGTTATTTCCAGTGAGTCCAAAACTGAGACCTCAACAGTTGTTGAATATATTTTTAGCAAACTTAATAAAATGACACTCTTGCCTACGCAGAAAAAAGAAGTCGTGCGAAGCACTTTTTTAATTGAAAAAGCTTATGCTGGTGGAGGTGGAGGTGGTGACGGAGGAGCATCGTCAGCAGACGCCTCCTGTTCTGCGGCATCAGCATCTTCGGCCTCTGCTTCCTGTTCTTCAGACGGAGGAGGCGCAGCTGGCGCTGGAGGGGGTGTAGACGCATACGGAAATCTTTGGATTAGCGGTCAAACTACTATTAGTTGTTGGGATGGATCAGTAGTTGTGAGTTCACAAGGAGAAGTTTGTCCTGTGCGCCCAACTCTTACCTGTTGGAATAATTCAATAGTGACCCCTTCTCTTGGAGAGGTTTGCCCTGTACCACCTCCTGTTGTGAACTTAGACCCATTTTCACCATCTACAATACTGACTGGAAATTCTTCCACGTTCGCATTTAGCTCTACTAATGCAACATCGTGTTCAAGTGTGGGTGTTGTAAATAATGCAAACATAGGAACAAGTGCAACCGCAGTATCAACTGGAATTATGAGTGTTCCAGGTACATACACTCAATCAGTAAGCTGCACAGGTCCAAGCGGTACAGGAACTTCTGTAACTCGCGCACTCGTTGTTGACGGTCCTGCGTCCCTTACTCCAGGTGGACCAGGTTCTGATAGTGGGCTCACTGGTTTCAATATCTCCCCTCGCTCAGTTGAACGTGGAGGATTAGTAAAAATTAACTGGGGAATTCACTACCCAAATACACAGTGCAAGATTACTGCAGCAGTACAAATACCTGCAACTTGTGATACAACATGTCAGACAGACAGAGCTGCAGCATCCTCTACCCTCAACACTACTCTTACCTCAGGAACAACTAACGCAAACGACGCTTACGGAGCAAGTAGAAATATGACCACAGCTCTTACCACAAAAGTTCCTTCGACACAGTACGCTCGTGGAGAGAAGTCAGTTACGCTTGATTACTCAACCACATTCACATTGTCTTGTGGTACAGGAAGCAATACATTTACCCCAGTACGATCAATTATCTACGTAACAGATAGAACAGAAGGTTAGTTCAAAAGAATATTACTTAAAGAAAAACCTGAAGCTTCGCTTCAGGTTTTTCTTATTCCATGTGAACTGTATCCCGCTTGTGAACCAGCGCAGCTAAATCCGGATAACTTTGCAGATCTGGATCATTATCGATAAGTTCTCGAGCTTCTGTTCTCGCTACCTCTACAAGCTTTGGATTCTTAATTGCTTCCATTGCTAAATCACTCATCCCCCATTGCTTCCCATCCATAAGTGTTCCTATGCCCCTTGTTTGCATATCCATTTCTGCAAGTTCAAACCCGTTCTTGGCTTCAACTAGATTCTTAAGTCGCTTCTCTGTTCCCTCTCCTGTACTTTCAGTAAAAAGATAGCAGTGTGATTGATACACACTTCTTCCAACACGTCCGCGTAATTGATGGAGCTGAGCAAGTCCAAATCTATCAGCATGCTCAATCACAATGATGGTGGCATTCGGAACATTGACCCCCACCTCAACAACTGACGTCGCAACTAAAATATGTGATTTCTTATCCAGAAAATCTTGCATCACTTCTTCCTTTTCCTCTTTCTTCATTTTGCTATGTAAAATATCTACAACAAATTCAGGAAAAATTTCCTCCCCTAACCTCCTCGCCTCTTCTTTTACACTCTTGAGCATTCTCTTTTGTTTTTCTTCTTCATCTTGTTCATCAATTCTTGGACATATAACATACACCTGTCGGCCGTCCGTAAGTTCTTTGCGAATATGATCATACACATTCTTTCTTTTTGAAGATGAGATAACTTCTGTAATAATTTTCTTTCTTTCCTTTGGCATTTCATCAATCACCGTTAAGTCCAAATCTCCGAAGAGCGTCAAAGCGAGTGTTCGAGGAATTGGAGTTGCTGTCATTGAAAGTAAGTGAGGTAACTCTTTTCTTTTTGTTGCTTGTTTCTCAGCGAGCGCTTTTCGTTGCTTTACACCAAAGCGGTGCTGCTCATCGATAATAACGAGAGCAAGGTTGGCGAATGTTACTGACTTCTGAATGAGTGCATGGGTTCCAATCACAATAGATACCCGTCCGTCTTCTAACCACTTTAGAAGTTGTGTCCGCGATATATCAGTAAATCCATCGGTATCTACCTTGCTTGGGAATTTCTTACACCCGCTTCCTGTAAGGAGTCCTATCTCAACTCCTGTTCCTTCAAAATATTTAATGAAACTTTCAAAATGCTGTCGAGCTAATATCTCAGTAGGTGCCATATATGCAACCTGAAGCGGTTGTCCGTTCTTTGAGACAGAGGTAAGTAACGTTGCGTAAGCAACTGTTGCGGCAACAAAGGTTTTACCGCTTCCTACGTCACCTTCGAGGAGACGTCCCATTGGGTACTTTTCTCGCATGTCGCGCATAATTGATCCCACCGCATCCGTTTGTGCTTTCGTTGGTACAAAAGAAAATGAATCCATAAAATTTGTAACATCTTCATCACTTGTCGTCACAGCGTACGCATGAGAATGTTTTGCAAGCACTCGTTCCTTATATTGCTTGAGCTGCATATAAAATATTTCTTCAAACGCAAATCGCTTACGAGCTGCTACGGTAAGCTTTTCTTCTTTTGGAAAATGAATATACAGTAACGCCTCTTTTAATTCAGGTAAATTAAGCTTCTTAAGAATATGTGGTGGCACTGGATCTATAACATCATCAAGCACCCCTGCTTGAACCGCCTTTTTAATAAGCGTATAGAGATAGTTACTCGTAATACCTTTTGTTTCTCGATACACGGGTGTCAGAAATTCTGGTGCAACGTTGGTATGAAAAAGGGAATCTTCAGCGTCAGGAATAACCTCAGGTGCACGCTCAATACTGGGGTTAGATAAAAAGAATCCTTTACTGTCTGACTGCACCACGCCACTTACTTTTACTTTTGATCCATCTGGATACATCTTTCCGATGTACGCTTGGTTAAACCAAATAGCACGAACAACACCAGTCTGATCCGCAATATGAGCCTCTGTCATAGGTACGTGACCCTTAAAACTTCTACGCACATTCACTTTCTCCATAACCCCATAGAGCGTTACGGCTTTACCTTGCTCCAAATGAGTTGTCGCAGTTACATCCCTACTGTCTGCATATCGCGTTGGAAAATGAAACAAAAGATCTCGAATAGAAGAAAAACCTAGACGTTTAAAAGCATCAGTATGTATCTGATTAATTCTGGAGAGATCGCTTATATTAGAGGTGAGAGAAATCATTGTGCCATTAAGTATATCAATTCCGTTTGCTTTTTATCGAGAAGCTTATTAGTATACAGTTGTAGATATTGTTATCTATATTTTGTCAATTTTTAAAGGAGAACGACATGAAAGTAACTGGTCCCAACGGGCAGCAATTCACAGTGCTTCCTAACGGTCGCAAAATGGATGAAGATGGCTTCATCTGCGCATCAGGCACACCCGGGCTCCGCAACCCCACTTGGTTCTGTGTTTCGGTGAAAATTTCACCAGACAAAGTATCGGTGCGGGATACAAAAGATCCAACCAAAAAAACACTGGAGTACACCCATGCCGAGTGGAAAGCTTTCACTGAAGGCGTCAAAAAGGGTGAATTTGATCTTTAAAAGTAAGTCTTCACCTCTCATCCAACTAAACAGGCTAAGTATGCGTACTTAGCCTGTTATTTTTAATAAAACAGAATTAATTTCCTTCAAATAATCTGGCGCATGTATATCGTGTCCAGTGTTTTTTATATTTAAAAAATAACTTTTAGACATCTTATTGGAAAGAGCCATGTTTTGCCTAACAATTTCTTTATCTTCATTTCCCCCAACAAGTATAGTAGTTGGTGTATTATTAATACTTTTAACTAAGTCCAACATCTTTGTGTTAATGGCTTCTTGAACTCGCTTCTTGCCAAGATGCTCTTTTACATTTTTTGGGAAATTAGTTCCAAAAAAAAGAGGGGTAGTGGAACATAAAATTAAATGCTTATACTTTAATCCTGTTTTGGCAACAGACAGTAGGGCAATTAATGCTCCTAACGAAAAACCTAAGATGATGGAATTACTGTCTCTCAACTTGAGAGCAACTTTTTCAGCAATTTGCTTTTGTGTAGAGTATTTCCAAAGATAAGAGACTATTTCAACAGAAAGATTCCTACGTTTACAAAGTTCAATAAGCGGCTTGTAATATACCTCTTCCCCTTTCTCTACTAGAAGTAATAATTTCATACATTACCTAAACTGTGGACGAGAGTGGTAGATAATAAGAGCGAGTGTTACGAGCACCAAGATAAACAGAAGCATATTCACAACAGTGTAACTATGTTGCGCAAAATTAATATAGAGTTGTGAAGAAAGGATAATGAGCGCCACAACAAGAGGAAGAATTGGGCGTGGCCAGATAAGAATCAGGATTCCTAGGATAACAAAAAATGAATGCCATAACGTGAAGGCAATCGTTGTAGGAATGTATTCATTGATACAGGAAAACATTGCAAGAGAGCTCTTTTTAGCCCCTTGGAGTGCTGCTTGTGCGTGCGGGTATATAAAATAAAGAGAAACAGCAAGTCGGAGGAGATATGGCCAGATATTGAACATGTTTGTAGTATACAAAACAATACAAGTCTTAGAAAGGTGCATCCACCTGGATTCGAACCAGGGACCGGGCGTGTATAAGACGCCTGCTCTACCAACTGAGCTATGGATGCATTGCCATCAACTATATCAAAAAACATTGCACATGGCATCTTTACAATGAGATATGACAGGCGTAGGATTACATATGGAGTCTCAGATGAAACTCTTTTTAATTCAACAATTTCTTAGAGGAGAGCAACATGGCAAAAAGAGAAGGTGACCCTGCCCTAGCAATTGGAGGAGAAAAGCCTCCAATTTGCGGAAAAACCTGCGGAAGCAAGGGGTGCAAGGGTGATATAAAAAAAGATCGATGTGCAGGACTTTCTGCACGGCGATGCGTATCACAAACTGAAAAAACACAAACAGACCGAAGCGCCGCCGATGCAACATTGGGACCTGGCCCTGTTAACCGGGAATGGCTCAACGATCACGGCAAACTTGTCCCATCCAGCCATTTGTCTTCTACTGCGTCTCTTGCAAAGAGCAGAGCTTAGCACTTTCATGTGCTAAAAAGCGACCCTCACGGGCCGTTTTTTCTTTTTTAAAATTACAGTATTTCCTCCTTTCGTTTCGGTTTGATGCCGTGCACAATAAGAATCTTTTCAAACTCTTCTCGCTCAATATTTTCTACACGCATCAGTTCTTCGGCGATAGCGTTGAGCACATCCCGCTTATCAAGAATAATTTTTCTTGCTCGAGCCCACGCATCATCCATAATACGCTTCACTTCATCATCAATTTTTGTACCCATGGCTTCACCGTACTCTTTTCCGTACAACCCTCCCCCATATAAGGCTTTCCCGTTTCCTTCTAGTGCAATCGGGCCGAGCGTACTCATGCCGTACTTTGTTACCATGTCACGCGCCATACTTGTTGCCACCTGAAGATCGTTTGATGGACCTGTCGTAATATCCCCAAAGATTTCTTTTTCAGCAACGTAGCCACCAAGCGACATTGCAATATCATCCAAAAAGGTAGCGCGACTCATGAGACGTCGTTCATCGAGCGGAAGCTTGAGAGTGTATCCTCCAGCATGACCTCGTGCGATGATTGATATCTTGTGCACTGGATCAGCGTCAGGAAGACACGAGGCAACAAGCGCGTGTCCTGCTTCATGATACGCAGTAATTTTCTTTTCTTGTGGCGAAAGTACGTGACTCTTTCGTTCAGGCCCAAGCATCACCTTTTCAATTGCACGAATAAGGTCGAACTGAGCAACAGATTTTCTTCCCTCTCGTGCTGCTAGAATTGCCCCTTCGTTCATAAGTGAATACAAATCAGCTCCTGAAAATCCAGGTGTTCGTTCTGCGATAATTTTCAAATTAATATCTTCAGCAAGTGGTTTCACTTTCACGTGCACCTGAAGAATCGCCTCTCGGTCGCTTCTGTCTGGTAAATCAAGTGTCACACGACGGTCAAATCTTCCTGGGCGAAGGAGTGCTGCATCGAGCACATCTGGGCGGTTTGTCGCGGCCATAACAATCACATTTTCTGTTTGTTCAAAACCATCCATCTCAACAAGAATTTGGTTTAGTGTTTGCTCCCGCGCCTCCCCTTGCCCTCCCATTGAAGGAGAACGTGCGCGTCCTACCGCATCGATTTCGTCAATGAAAATAATTGCTGGCGCATTTTTCTTTGCCATATCAAACAAGTCACGCACACGAGATGCACCAACCCCAACGAACATCTCTTCAAATTCAGAACCGGAGAGGTGGAAAAATGGAACACCTGCTTCTCCTGCTACCGCACGAGCAAGCATGGTCTTACCAGTTCCTGGTGCACCCATAAGCAACACTCCCTTTGGAATAACTGCACCGATGTCAGTAAACTTCTTTGGATTTCTCAAAAACTCAACAATTTCTGAGAGCTCTTCTTTTGCTTCTTTTGCTCCAGCAACATCTTTAAAGGTTACCTTTTCTTTTCCATCGTCTGGGTGAATCATTTTCGCTCTTGATTGTCCGAATGAAAGCGCCTGCATATTTGCCCCCTTTATTCCACGAGCTAACCACCAGATCATAAATCCTAAGAAAAGGATTGGGAGAAGAATTGGAATAAGTGACCCCCAGAATGAAAGACCTCGATCATTCTTTACGGTGATAGTGGTAGCAGCTAATGTTGAAGTACTTACATTGTAATTTCTCAATGTATCTAGTACTGAAGCACCTGCTTCATTTTTGGATGTAACACTTGTCTTGTCTGCTTTAGTTCCGGTGAGCGTGTCACCCTCCACCACAATAGAATTTATTTCTTGAGCATTAACAAGTGCGGCAAATTCAGAAAGTGGAATTGTTGGGGATTGCTTTTTGTCAGTGATGATTGAATACCCCCATGTGAGGAAGAGGAAAATAATGAGTGTGCCTACAAGCTGTTGAGAAAAACCTCCCACCTTTTTTGCGGCTGAGATTTTCTTTGAAACACCTTGCTGTAGAGTGTCTCGTTTACTGCTATTTTTTTCTTGATTTTTACGAGTGTCTTTTACCATATATGCATTCTAGCACATGCTACAATAGCCCTATGAAACTGGTTGAAAACAAAAAACTCCGCATGGTATATACCGTATTGGATACATACCCAGCTGGAATAGAGCTCCTCGGATACGAAGTAAAATCACTACGTCAGAAACTTGGCAGCTTAGACGGGAGTAAAATCATCATTCGCGGAGGCGAAGCTTTTTTGGTTGGGTCTTACATTCCTGCTTATCAGCCGGCCAACACACCTAAATCTTACGACGAACACCGAACTCGCCGTCTTCTCCTCACTAAAGAAGAGATTGGGAAGCTCGCTCATGAAGAGGAAAACAAGGACTTGACATTACACCCTATTTCATTGTATCTTAAAAACAACCTCGTTAAGTGTGAAGTAGCACTTTGTAAAAAGTTGCAGAAACATGACAAGCGAGAGAAGGTAAAAGAAGAAATTTCTCGACGTGAAATGCGTCTTAAAGAATAGATTCTAAAAATGGGAGCGTACTTTGGCTTTGATATATCGATAATGATTGTATGTGCTGTGTCGAGACTGCATGAGTACTCGTAAACATTCATGTACACACGTTGCAAACAATTCTGCAACAGCGATCCGTTCACCATATATGGTGAACGGACTCGTTCCAGCATTCGTCTAATTTAGACCGATCTGGTGTCGTATCTTTTCGCATCTACGGGAAGGGTAACGGCATAATGACAGTAGATGTAGGTTAGTGCTCCGCATGAGGCACTCGCTGAAATAATTCATGCACATCCTTATCTGCTTTCGTTTGTTTCTTATAGATAAGGATTACAACGAAGCAAACTACACACTAGTAGAGTCATATATTGTTCCGATATACACGAGGGTTCGAACCCCTCCGCTTCCACAAAATAACAAAAAGTCTCACCGTTGGGTGAGACTTTTTGTTATACTTTCTTTATGCTACTTTCTACCTATTTTCTTTCTTGTGTCATAGTGGGGATATATATCACTATACTTTTTTTCATAGCTCTTTTTAAAAAAGATAACAGTATTATGGATATTGCTTATGGTCCTGCTTTTATTTTTACCAGCGCCATTCTTTCACTACTTGCACTGTCACTATTTCCGTTAGAATTTCATTCACTACTTATTCTTATACTTATGGTCTTATGGGGTACGCGCTTAAGTGCACGTATTTATAGTAAAAACAAAGGAAAGCCAGAAGACTTTCGATATGCAGTGTGGAGAGATCTTTGGATGAGTAAAGGTAAGTTCTATTTCTACGCTCGTTCATACATACAAATATTCCTCCTCCAGGGAGTCATAGTTAGTCTTGTTCTTCTACCTTTTACACTCACGCTCACAACTATCTACCAAGCCTCTTCCCTTCTAGTCGCCGGTTTTCTTCTTTGGATTTTTGGATTCATATTTGAATCTGTTGGAGATGCACAGCTTGATTCTTTTATTAAAGATAAAAATCCTTCCAAGGGAACCATTATGAAATCTGGTCTTTGGAAATATACCCGCCACCCGAATTACTTTGGTGAAGCAACTATGTGGGTTGGTATTGCTTGTATAGCTTTTTCTGTTTCTGGAAACATAGCAGTCTTTCTTTCTCCTATTGTCATCACATATCTTCTTCTTTTTGTATCTGGCATTCCAATGCTTGAAAAGAAGTGGGCAGGAGTTCCTGAGTGGGAAGTGTACAAATCCAAAACAAGCGCCTTCATTCCGCTCCCTCCAAAGAGCTAACCTCATTGTTTTTTAAGGGTTTGTTTGCTAGTATTACGCTATAACAACAACTAATTACACACCATTTTGGCAGACAAAGTAAGCATCAACAACAACATACGTGCACCTAAACTCCGTGTTATCGGTTCTCAAGGCGAGAACATTGGAGTTATCACTAAGGAAGAAGCACTTGCTGCGGCAAAAGCAGTGGGACTTGATCTTATTGAAGTATCCCCTCAAGCTGATCCCCCAGTAGCTCGTATTGCAGATTATGGGAAATACACCTATGAAATGTCTAAGAAGCAAAAGGAAGTAAAGGCTCGAGCGCACATTACAGAAACCAAAAACATTCAGATTAGTGTCTCAATTGGGGAACACGACATCATGATTAAAGCCAAACAAGCTTCAGAATGGATTAAAGAAGGGCACCGTGTAAAAATCGAACTCCAACTCAAAGGACGCACTAAATACATGGAAGAAAGCTTCCTTCGAAGCCGTATGGAGCGCATTCTAGCCGTTATTCCTGCTGAGTACAAAGTAGCGGAACCACTCAAGAAAGTACCGAAATCGATGATGATTGTTATTGAAAAGGCAAAGTAATATACCCTTAAACCCTGTTTACCTGTTGATTTTATTAAAAATGCGTGATAGAATAGCGAAACTATCTTAGAAGGTACGGAAAAATTATGAAGACAAACAAATCATTCTTAAAGCGTCTCAAAGTGACGAAAAACGGTAAAATCATTGGTCGTAAGCCAGGACTTAACCACTTCAACGCGAAGACATCACGCAGCAAGCAGCTCGCAGGAAAGCGTGGGCAGGAGTTTGTTATGACAGGTAAGGAGAAGTCACGTTTCCTTCCTGGTCTTCTATAATCCCCTTGTAAGCATTTACTTATTTAAAATCTACTACTATGTCACGCGTAAAACGAAGTACAATAGCGATGAAGCACCGACGTAATGTCCTTAAGCAAGCAAAGGGATACCGTTTTGGACGCAGCAAGAAGGAAGTTGAAGCAAAAGTTGCTATTCGTAAGGCAGGCGCATACGCGTTTGCTCACCGAAAGGATAAGAAGACTGACATGCGTCGTCTTTGGACAACTCGTCTTAACGCTGGACTACGTGAAATCGGAGTAACATACAGTGTATTCATCAACAAGATGACAAAGAAAGGAATTGTTATCAACCGTAAAATGCTTTCTGAACTCGCAGGAGAAAACCCAGAAACATTCAAGCGAGTTGTTGAAACAGTTAACGCTTAAATAAAAAATCGGAACCACGTGGTTCCGATTTTTTATTTGCTATAACCTAACCTCTATTTCCCCTGACTCCTCCTTTTTACGCACCATTTCAATGAGTTTCGTAATCATAACCTTTGGATCTTTTTCAAAGATTACGTTCTCATTCTTGCGATCACTGTTATCTATAATATTGTGAATCACTTCATCTGTCGGCCAGTCTCCTACTAGTACTCCCATGGGCATATTTGCCTCCCAGGCAACGGTAAACTCATGAATAGTACCAATGCGCCCACAACCAATAACAATAGCGTCTGAGGACCGTACAAGCATGAGGTCGCGCCCTGGGAATCCGAATCCTGTGTACACAACAGCGTCCATCGCCTTAAGAGGCAAACGATACACTTCAACATGCTCCTTCTTGCTTGCTGCAGGTGATAGTCCGAATGAAAACCCTCCAGCTTCCTTTGCTCCCTCAGCTGCATACATCGGGAAACCTGATGTTGCCCCTGTTACAATTTGTGCACCTTGTCGTGCAATCTCACGACCAATTTCTTTTGCGATTGGAATAACAGTTGGACCACAGTGCGCAATCTCTGCAGCACCTGATACGCTAATAGTAATTTTCTGAGCTTTCATAGGGACAGTATATCGTTTATCTTATTAATCTAATTCCACAGTATCCCCTTTTTCTGGAACAGTGACATCAACTTGGTACTCCTCATGAATTCTTTGTGCTAAGTGATACGCACTCTTAGGTTCACCTAATACAACGAATACTTTCTTAAGGCTTTCTTTTGTTGAACCAACAAACTCAACCAAGTGATCAGAGTCTTTATGAGCTGAGAATCCATGAATATTAATAACCCGCGCGCGAATCTGCACTGGTTGATTATGAATATAAACTTCCTTTGCGTCATCAACAATACGACGACCAAGCGTGTTGGCTGCTTGATATCCAACGATGATAATCGTGTTCTTTGGATCAGGAAGCAATCGCGCTTCATGATGAACAATACGGCCTCCATTACTCATACCACTTCCAGCAATGATAATCTTTGGTCGTGTATCTTGATTGATTGCCTTACTTTCTTCAGGTGACGGAGTTTGAATGAGACCCTTGAAAGCAAAAATATCATCTCCGCTTTTAATTATTTCTTCCGTATTCTCATTAAACCAATGCTCATACTTTTTGTATATCTTTGTGATATTAATACCAAGCGGTGAATCAAGATATACAGGAACGGCTGGAATATGACCCCCTTCGACAAGTTCATTAAAAGCGAGCAGAAGCTCCTGAGTACGTTCTATAGAGAACGCAGGAATCATTACAGTACCTCCTTTATGAATAGTGGTTGTTACCGCTTCTTTTAAGATCTCCACGCGCTTATCTTTGTCTTTATGGTTTCTATCACCGTACACACTTTCCATGACGAGATAATCTATATCGTGAAGTAATGTTGTATCTCGCATTAAAGGTGATGGTGTGTTTCCAAGATCTCCTGTGAAAGCAAGCTTCTTTCCTTTATACGCAATTTCAATAATCGCACTTCCAAGAATATGTCCCGCGTCATGTAATGTAATAATTGCATCCTCATCTTCAGTTTTAAAGGTAAACGGCTTCTCGTATTCAAGTGTCGTTGTCCAAAGATGCACAGATTCAAATACATCCTTCTCTTCATACAGCATTTCCACATTTGCATTTGCTGCTTCCTTGCCCAGAACCCCCATAGAGTCCAGCATAATGAGCTCCCCCATCTCGCGTGTTGGTTCTGTACTAATAATAGTTCCTCTAAAGCCGTCACGTACGAGTCGTGGTATACGTCCTACGTGATCCAAATGTCCATGCGTAACAAAAAGTGCGTCGATACTCTTTGGGTCATACGTAAAGGGCTCGCTATTTGTTGGCAGTGTATATTTCTCCCCCTGTACAAGCCCGCAGTCAATAAGAATTTTCTTACCTCCAAACTCAACTAAGAAGTTTGACCCAGTAGGCATTTGAGCTCCACCTGCAAAAGTAATCTTGAATGTAGACATACTTATTTGCGGACGAATAGATAAGCAATACCCATACCAATAAGACCGTTTACATAATCCTGTACTGTATCAAATGCTTCATTCCATTCCGCATAGGTTACAAGATCTAATGTGTATTCATATAATTCCCAAGCAACAGCAACGACACTGTACACAACAAAAAGTTTCCAGAATGACACAGGTTTATTGAAGTAAGCAAATAAAGCAGAAGCAAGGGACGCTACTCCAAAACCACCCATAATGTGCATCGGAATATCTAGCCACCGTAACTCGTAATAAAGATATGTAGGCTCAAACACGAATCGAGAGACAGCAAATAATGTAAGAAGGTAAAGCGCGGAAGTAATAATCTGTTTCATTACTTAAAAGTATACCATCTGATAATGATTTTTAGGTGGCAGAAAATATAATAAGAAAATCCACCTAACGGTGGATTTTCTTATATGGGAGACTAGGGCATCTTCCTGATGTTTTAAGTCAGGTGGGTAGGAAACGAATAGCACCACGGTGCAGTTCTCAATATTCCACAACCCTAGGATGCAGTATCCAGAAAAATACCTAACCTCCCTGTTTTTATTATATCCACTTCTTTAAAAAACACAAAGAAAGAAAAAACACAGACGTTTTGTCCGTGTTTTTTTCTTTTAGATTTCTTTATTCAAGAATACCATCAAGATTCACATCGTAGAGCATTGCTTCAGTAATGAGACGATACTTTACAATTTCTTCTTCTGTAAACCAAATACCAATTTCTCGCTCCTGTGCCCCTTCTCCATCAGCTGGGTCAGTACAGTGAATAAGATTACGCATTCCTCGTGAACCATCAACGTCACAGAGGTAATATGAATCAATTGCAAAATCTCCACGAATAGTTCCACTGTCAGCTGTTGCTGGCTCTGTTCCACCCACAAGGCGCTTTACTACTGCGGCAGCATTGTTTCCTTCAAGTACGAGTGAGACAACTGGCCCAGCGCGCATGTATGAAACCACAGCACGAATAATATCCTTACCGTATTCAATCGCTTCCTTATCGATTGTGTGGCCAAGAGATTGCTTGTTTACAAGAATCTTTTCACCTTTCTTAAGGAACCATGCATCATCCTTGTTGTAGTGAGCCCAGAGCTTTTCCTCGTCAGCCATGTGCATTTTCATTCCCACAATCTTAAGACCAATACGCTCGAAACGTTGGATGATTTCACCAACGAGTCCACGCTGAATGGTGTCTGGCTTTAAAATAACAAATGTTCTTTCTTTCTTTGGGTGCATAGTAATTTGATGGTTAGTGGTACGTAATTAATAGTTGTAATACTAACAAAAAAGCACGAGTTTGCCTATGGCAAACTCGTGCTTTTTTAGTGCTAGTGAGCTACGTATGGGAGAAGTCCCATGAATCGTGAACGCTTGATTGCGTTTGCAAGAGATCGCTGATTTTTAGCAGTAAGACCTGTCTTACGACGATTGAGAATACGAGCATGTGGGTTCAAGAACTTAGCAAGGATTTCTGTATCCTTGTAGTCGATGAACTTGATGTTGTTTTGGTTAAAATAATCTTGTTTATGCATAGTGGTGGTAATTAGAATGGGATATCGTCTACATTGATGTTTGCATCTCCGTAATCAATTGTTTCAAGATCAGGAATGGTTGATGGTGCAGTTTGTGCATTTGATGACTGTGTTGGAGAAAACTCACCAGATGCTGGAGCCGCTGTACCTTGTCCCTTTGGACCAAACTGTACTGCATCTGCAACAACTTCTGTTCTGTATTTCTTCTCACCTGTCGTCTTATCATCCCAAGAACGAGTTTGGATGCGGCCTTCGATCATCACACCCTGACCTTTCTTAAGGTACTGAGCACTTGTCTCTGCTTGGCGTCCGAATACTACGATGTTGTGGTATTCAACTTGCTCCTGTTTATTTCCTGCCTGATCTTTGTATACACGATTAGTTGCTAAAGAAAACGAAGTCACCTTATTTCCGTTAGGAAGAGATTTCATCTCTGGGTCACGGGTTAGGTTTCCAAATAAAAATGCTTTATTGAGGTACATAGAATAAGTTTACTCCTTATTTTGTCTCCTCGCTAGGCACTGATTCTACCTTTGTTTCCTCTACTTCCTTTGGAGCTTCTGTTGCAACAACGTCTGCATCCTTTGTTGTATCGATGTTTACATCATCTTCGTTATTAACGAGAGATTCTGCTTTAACAACTGGTGCACGCTTTGTGTATACAGTGTTATCACGAACAGTCTTTACAACGATGTAGCGAACAACTTCTTCATCAAGCTTGATAGCCTTTTCGAAGTCCTTGATCTTGGCTCCATCAAGTTCAAACTTGATCCATCCGAAGTATCCTTCATTAAAACGAACGTTCACATTGTTAACAACGCGAATCATTTCATAAGCGAGCTCCCGCATGTACGGGGTCTCCTCAGAAATGAAGCTACCACCTAGGGTAGCAATAGACTGCTTGAGTGCGTTACTCTTTTCAAGCGCCGTGCCCTCATCTAGTTTGTTATCAAAGATGAAAGATATTTCATATACACGACTGTCTACTGTGGTTTCATTAATTTCTGTCATAGTGCTGTATTATAACACGATTTCAGACAAAAAGAAAGACCCCACCTGCGTGGGGTCTTACCGATAGTGCATGTACTGATGAATCAGCCTGCCTGATGGTTCTTTCAGAATCAGCGTGATTTTTGGGTTTTTATTCCCTGTCACCGTAAAGCGGACGAGAGCACGGTTTGCTCCCATCAGAACCTTTGCATGGTCGCTTGTTGCGGCGACGACAAATTTTCTTTTTGCCACCCAAAAGCTGAAGCTTTGGTCTTTGTTGTCGACTGGCCCTTTTACGAAGCCTGCGACACAGCTTTCATTGTTTTCTGGCTCTGCCATGTCACACCTCCTTTCAAGGTTATTACAACTGACCCTATCCTGCTCTTTTAGACTTAGTTTGTCAAACCAAATACCCGTATGGCATTTTTCACCAACTGCACTCTCACCGCTTCTTTGCTTAGTCCTTTTATGTCTGCAATCTTCTCATAAATATGTTCAACATAGAGCGGAGTGTTCCTCTTTCCGCGATGAGGCGTTGGTGTTGCATACGGACTATCCGTTTCAGCATGCATCATATCAAGTGGAATAGTGCGGACCAATTCTTCGTACATTTTTGCAAACGTAATCACACCTGAAAAAGAAACAGTGAAGCCCAGATCATTAAACTGCTGCGCGATATTCATATCCCCCACAAAAAAGTGAGCATTACCTCGGACTTTGTTTCCTAGTCGCGTGTGAGCATTTTTAAGAATGAAAAGCATATCCTCATATGCGTCCATCCCAACATCTGGTCTTCCGTGAAGCATCAGAGGCTTATCACATTCGGCCGCTAATTCTATTTGCTCCATGAAAAGAGTATGCTGCCTATCAATTTCAGCGTCTTTGTTTCCCTCAAATTTTTGAATATGAAAATAATCCAGCCCACACTCACCGAGAGCTACAACTTTTGGATGCATGAGTAGTGCCTTGTAAGCATCTCGATCAAACACTTCTGTGCGATTATCGACTGGATGCATTCCCACAGTTGCCCACACATGAGAATATTTCTCGGCGGTCTCTATCGCTTTTTTACTTTCCACCATATCTGTCCCTACCGTAATTGTTGCAAATCCTTTCTCTTCCATTTCTAAAATAACGACATCTCGATCTTCATCAAAAGCTTTATCATGAACATGTGAATGGACGTCAATAAAATTATGCATATGCTTCTTTAAGGATATCATCTGTTAGTTGCGTTAATATTTCTATTATTTCAGGAAACTTATTCCCATACTTATCCCCTAACGATTTAGTTTGATTCCCATAATGAGATAGCGTCTCTTCACGTGTCTTACCTTCCTTTTTCAAATATGCTCCCTCATTCATTCGATGAGTAAGTTTTGTCATTACCTTATCAACCACTTTCACAAACTGTGCTTCATCTGTTTGCAGTGATTCATATTCTTCTATAGTTGTTGGAATCCATGGGTACACATCATTAAATTCTGACCGTATCCTTACAAGAGCTTCTTCCTCACGCTTTTCTTTTTCAACCCTTCCAGTATCACTTAAATTGAATGTGTTCGTATCTCCTGCGTAGGCTTCAACCAAATCATGAATGATTGCGAACTGAGCAACTTTTCCAATATCAAGATTCGGATATAATTTTGAAGCCAGAGAACACGCACAGATAGACAACATAACCGTGTGATCAGTATCAGATTCTGGAGTTATTCCATCTTCATATAACGTTACGCGCTTTACTCGTGCAAAAGAGAATACTAGTTTGCCGATATCTATTAACCCTTGTTTGTTTGAGTTCATATTAAGGAAGACGTGCGAAGAGAGGTTTCTCTGGCATCTTATTTTCACGGATACAAGAAAGCATAACCGCCCCAGTATTTGGTATATGTACTTCCAATCTTTGTGCCAAAGCAAGAAGTCCGTGTAGACAGAATATAATCATTTCTTTTCCTTTTTCTCCATCAACTTTTATAACCTTAAATGGTTCATTTGTGGCTATATACTCGTCCAGCGCTCTCATGCTTTCCATACACTGCTTAATATCCATATTTGTATCGAAGTTTTCTAAACCACTCTCTGTTTTTGGTGTAACTTTTTCAAAAGAAATCTGAACATTATTACCTGTTGCCATCTTCATGATACGACTTGTAAGATTTCCAACGCCGTTTGCAAGGTAGGCTGTGTATGCTGTTTTGATTGAATCAATAGTAATGTCACCATCTTCAAACGATGGAACTTCATGAAGTAGAATAAATCGAAGCACATCTTCTGGATAATCAGTCACATCTTTAAACATATCAATCACATCAAATGGATTAATAACGTTTCCAATAGACTTACTCATCTTCTGTCCACCTGAAATAATAAATCCGTTAATGATGATATGTGATGTAGTAGGAAGCCCAGACGCTAAAAGCATTGCCTGCCAAATAGCTGATTGCTGACGAAGGTTATCCTTACCACAATACTGTACTGGTGTGCCCTCTTTCCAGTAACTAAAATCCCCCGCTTCATCTGGCCACTGAAGTGTTGAAATATAACTGGTCAGCGCGTCAAACCAAACATACATCACATGATCATCATCTCCCGGTACTGGAACACCCCATGACATTTTGCTCTTCAAACGAGAAATAGAAAAATCTTCTAGTCCTCGATCAAGAAAAGCTTTTATTTCATTAAATCTAAAATCAGGTATTACGAGTGTTGGATTATCTTCGTATAACTTCTTAAGTGCTGGAGCAATTTTTGAAAAAGCAAAGAAATAGTTTTCTTCCTTGATAATTTCCACTTCACGATTTGGGTGTATCGGACATTTACCATCAACAAGTTCACTGTCAGTTTTATATAACTCACAACCAACACAATACGTTGCTTCATACTCTTTCTTGTAAATATATCCGTTCGCATCGCATCGTCTCCACATTTCTTGCGCAGCTTGTATATGCACCTCATCCGTTGTACGAATGTGATGAATATCATCTGTAATCCCAAGCTTTGGAAATAGTTCATTAAAACGTGCCGCGTTTTTATCAACATACTCCTGCACTGGAAGCCCCTCTTTTGCTGCACCCTCTAAAATCTTCGTGCCATGCTCATCAGTGCCTGTGTTAAAAAACACATCATATCCCAAAGATTTCTTGTAACGCGCAATAACGTCAGCTCGCACAAATTCAAGTGCGTGTCCTAAATGAGGTTCAGCGTTTACGTACGGGAGCGTTGTTGTAATGTAGAAAGGTTTCTTGTCACTCATAGAATAGCTCTTAACCGAGTGGTTCTTGTTTTCTTTTATTATGATCTGAAGCTAACTCCATAAAAATAGCAGCAAGAGGAACTGAAAGGATTACTCCCCAGATACCAGCAAACTTTGCTCCTATGACAAGCGCAATAATAACAATCACCGATGGAACGCCCACCATTTTGTTCATCACACGAGGATAGAGAACATGATTCTCTAATTGAGAAATAATGAAATAAATAAGCGCGACGATTCCAAGTAATGGAAGGCCTCCGTGAGCCCAGGCAATGAAGAGAGCAGGGATAGTAGCAAATGTTAGCCCGACCATTGGAACAAGCTCACCGCCAAAGGCAAGCACTCCAAGGAGTGCAGCATACGGCATACCGAGAATGAGCATCGGAATATACACAAGAAGTGCAACAAGGAGCGATAGAAGAAGTTGTCCCTGCATCCAAAGTCCAATCTTTTGCTGCGAACGCATCCAAAGATCTTCTACATATTTCTCATTTGCCTTGGGCACAATGAGCGAGAGAAACTTTTGAACACCACGTTCTTCGAGCGCTAGATAAAATGCAAGAACAAACGTAAGGAGAAGGTTCACAACTCCACCAATCACTGCAGCTGAGGTTGCAAAAATTCCCGTTGTTCCAACAAGTGTATTCTTAAGAATTGTAAGAATCTGACCCTTATCAATAGTTCGTGAAAGCTCCTGAACAGCAAGTGAGAGGTCGCGGAATCCCATATCGCTACCGAAAATAGTAATTGAATTAAGAAGCTGTGGGAGCGTTTGAACGAAGCGCGCAATGTCGTCTGCAAGTGGCGGAATAAAGATAAGAGCAATTGAAGCAATAATCGCAATGAACGTAAGGAAAAGAAGTGAAACAGAAATACCGCGCGACAATCCCCACTTCATCATTGTCTTTACCGGCATTTCTGCGGCAGAGGCAAGCACAACCGCAACAAGAAGCGCTATAACGAAATCACGAACATAAAATAATGCCGCAAATATAGCAATCCATAAAATAAATTTAATAATTGTTCCCGATGTAATTGTTACCCTCATAGATTCTTTCATATCTGTATCCTAACATAGCACGACACCCTTTGCCACGCAGCTTTTATCTGTCAACCACTTTAGAAGGGTCGACATTCCAGGTTTCTCCTGAAATAAACGTAGTAAGTGGAGAAATCGTAGTGCGGATGTGGGCGCGAGATTCAACCTCATCAGCATCAAGAACAATACCCCCTGTTATGCTTGGACTTGTATTAACATGAACCTGGGAAGGACGTACAGAAAGACCTATATCAGTTGCAGTGGACTTACTTGCTTCAAGGTTTCCAACATTCCAAGTTACCGTACGCGTCTTTGCATCATATGATGTTTTAACAGAATCTGTTGTAACATTTCTCCACGAAACATATGCCGGTAAAACGAATGATACTTTTGTATTCGTAAGGGCATTTTGAGCTGACACAGCGAGATGAATAGTGTATGTCGTATCAACATTTGGCTCTGGTGGAATTGGACCTGTATTTTGGAATGGTGAATTCTTATACTGTGTTGTTGCAGAAACACTTGCACTACCCTGCACCGTAAATGTTTTAGATAAAGTAGCAACCACGTCATTAACTTCCTTAGACGTTCCTTTCCCCGTGACAGTGAGTATAAGCTTTGGTGAATTTGATCCCTTGTTCACTATTGGAATAGTAACTAGGAGCGTTCCTTCAGAATTAGGTGCCAATGTACCCAACTCTTCCATCGTAGCTCGACTCCATGTAATGGTGCCTGTTGTAGAATCGTAATATCCTCTGTCTCCGCTCACCTCTTTAATTACCGCAGCTGTACCGTCAATCTTTAACGTAATCTCATTGTTTAAAAGTGGTGAGGCGCTTCCATTTTTATAACGAATAGAAAGAAGTGCTCGATCACCGTAGCGAACATTTTCTCCATTGCCCCGTTCTGTATCAAGTGTCATGGATAGAGAAAGCGGAGATGTGCGTAGTTGTATATCAAATGTTTCAGAAGAATACACCACACCGACGTCAGTAAGAGATCCTCCAACTGAGCCGATGAGCGCTTTCATGGTTGCCGTTTCTCCTTGGCTTCCAGTAAGAGAACCAATAAGTGTTACTACCTCTGATGCTCCGGCTTCGAGTGGTTTAATTTGCCACAGTGTTCCGCGAGTGCTTGATTTTGGGTTAGTGCTTTCAATTTGAAAATTAGTAGGAAGAGTCGCTAAAAGCAAACTTGCCGCGGTTGTTGTTCCTGTATTATTTTTTACCGTAAACGTAAATGTTCCGACTTGTCCCACAGATAAAACAGTTGGACCTTCTATATTAACTGAAATTGGTGGACTTTTAAGAACTACTTGAGTTACACCCACTTTACTAAACTTTGCATTAGACCCTTTTACTTTGTACTCCAATTTAACTGTTATATCGCGCGCCTCCCCTTCGCTACCAAAAAGAGTCACCTCGAAATCACTCCTCTTGAAATCCCCTGGATTAACAATTCCTAGCTCTTTCTTTACTTGCACCTTCTCTTGTTCATCTTGAGCTCCTGTTCCCTGTTTATACATAAGTGTAAGCGAGGCTTCAGTAAGAGCTACTTCGTTTCTGTTTTGGAGACTTACAATAAACGGCGTACCGACTCCGCCTTCAATGTACGGAGTAACGTCGAGCGTCATGTCGATATTTTTATCAGATACAACATTTCGAGATGAAAGAACTCGCCATGCAGTAAATGAAAGAACGGCAATTAGAAGGAGTATCGCTCCAATGAGAAATTTTGCACCGAAAGATAGCCCTGTTTGATCTTTCGATTCTCGTATAATAGGCGTATCTTCGCCCCACGAAGTAGGCAACAGTTTTTCTTTTCTGTCGCGCACGTGATGCATTGCAGTATTATCTATTTTCCCTTTTGGATCATAGAGTGTCTGCTCGAGTGTCTCCAGAGCAGATTGTTCATTGTCAGGTCTTTCCATGCTACACAGTATACCAGTAAAAATACTTCAATATTTTAAATAGCCCCTTCTAGAGTTGCGTTTCTTTTAATACTTCATGTACATGCGCACGAACCTGCGCATAAGAAAGAAGAAGATGGGTATATAAATCTCCAACATTCCAACCTATATACTCTTTGATGTCTTTTGCTCCAATTACTTTTGCATCAGCATACCCAAGTTCAACAAGTACAATATAGTGTACCAATAGTCGCGCTTTTTGCTTATCAAACGTTGAAGCTTCACCAAGAAATTGAATCAATCTATCATAGAGAGCTTTATGCGCACCCTCACCTCGAATGAATCGTTTAATAAGATGTGTTACTTCTTGCAACATTTCACCTAAGCTTTCTGCCTCTTCTGCTCCCGTTAATCTCCACACTTCGCGGCCTTGTACAAGTGTAATAAGCGCAACAGATCGTGGGGTAATATGCGCTCGTAATTTACTTTCTAATTTACGAACACTTTTTGCGTGAACCATCAGCAACCCAAACTCTCTAGTAAATACTTTATATACCCTATCATGCTCACCCTGATCAAAGGATTCTATTACAATTGCTTTTGTGGTGTATTTTTCAATAGCCATTTATCGGATATCGAAGGCGATAGTGCCAGTCGATGTTTCTGCTGTGTATGTTCCACTTCCCTTTTCTACCGAACTAATTCGACATGTGTTCATAAGAAGAACCTTAAACTGTTCTGGGATCATGTACTCTGTGTTAAGAACAATTGAATCCTTTGGTGTAAGCCCCTTATCTTTACGAGCATCCTGAACTGCACGCATAAGATTACGAACATCTCCTTCTGCTTGGAGTGTGTCCGTTACAGCAGTATCAAGCACACAAACTTCTGTCTGAGTTTCATCAAATGAAATTTCCTTCACGTTAAGCTCATCAAGGATTGTTGAAACATATTCCTCTCCTATCTTCTCCTTAAGAGTAAGCTTCTGAAGAGGTTGCCTTACAGCAATCTTTGCTTGTGTACGAAGTGACAGTGCTACCGTCACAAGTTCACGAACCTTTTTCATGGTAACTAATAATTCAGTATCTACTGAGAAACTCTGAGGCCAGACTTCCAGATGCACGGATTCTTTTTCACCACCAACCACGCTGTACACTCGCTCAGCAACAAATGGCATCACAGGAGCAATTACTTTTGAAAGTGTTAATAGTACGTATGTTAGTGTTTCGTAGGCTTGCTTCTTTTCCTCGACACTCACATCTCCCTTAAGGCGATCTCGGCTCCGTCTAACGTACCAAACAGACAAGTCATCAATGAGCTGATCAATTGGATATGTTGCCTCATCAAGCATGTAGGTGTCATACCCTTTAGTTACTTTTGCAACAACCTCATGAACTCTTGATATGATCCATCTATCTAAAACATTTGTAGAATTTATTGTTGCTTCCATGACACCTTCTCTGTTCATCTCATAAAGTGAGAGAACATTTTCTAGCCGAGATATAACTTTCTTGTACACATCCTCCACAGTCTTATCAGTAAATAAAACATTTTCTCCCTTAACCACAGGGCTCGACAGGAGCGCATAACGCATTGCGTCTGCTCCATATTTTTCTACAAGCTCCATCGGGTCAGTATAGTTTTTATCGCTCTTTGAAAGTTTAAGACCTGATTCCGCCATCACAAGACCGTTCACTATAACGTGCTTATATGGAGCTTTATCAAACAATCCAACCCCTAAGTTAATAAGCGAGTAGAACCATCCACGTGTTTGGTCTAATCCTTCAGCAATAAATTCGGCTGGATAGTTCTTTTCAAAGATTTCTTTGTTCTCAAATGGATAGTGAAGTGACGCAAACGGCATAGATCCAGATTCAAACCAACAATCAAAAACATCTCCAATTCGTTTATAGGTTACTCCATCAATTTCCAGTTCTATTTCATCAATATACGGACGATGAAGATTAACAGCCCCTGTTTCATCTCGCGGAACGAGTTGAGGATGCACAGGCACCACATGGGCGTGCGCAGGAGATGTGTCTTCGTGCATCATCATATCCGCAACAATTTCCTCATCAGTACGCAAATGAGCTGCTGCTTCAAGCATCCACACAGGAGATCCGTGTGTTACAAATAGAATCTTCTTACCTTCGTATTCTTTTTCACAGTCATGCAAGACCTGCATTGTGCGGTTCATAAGATCACGATGAGATTCCCCTTCTGGTAATTTAGTGTCGAGATCCATGAAATCAGCTCGCTGACGTACATGGAACTCATCAACACTTGTACCTGAAAAGATTCCCGTATCAAACTCACGAAGCCGCTTATCAAAAACTGATTCTGCTCCACACATCTCTTTTATAATGCGAGCCGTTTCTTCTGTTCGAAGCAATGGTGAATACACGATAATATCTATCCCTTGTTCTTTTGCAAAGTGCCCAGCGTGACGAGCTTGTTCTTTACCAGTTTCAGTAAGGTGGTTGTGTGGGTCACCATAACTATCCAACACTCGATTAATATTACTCTGCGCTTCACCGTGACGAATAGCAAAATACGTATTCTTTGGTTTATTTTTATTCAGCGCAGCAAGCTCTTTAAGTGAGCCAATGATTTTCATATCCCCGGCTTCATTTTTCCACACAGGAAGAGGAGCACCCCAATATCGCGAACGTGATACCGCCCACTCATGAGCACCTTCAAGCCACTTACCAAATCTTCCATCTCTAATATGTGACGGAGTCCAGCCAATATTTTTATTTTCTGAAAGAAGTTTCTCTTTCATTTTAGGGACATCAACAAACCATGAAGATGTAGCGTAATTAAGAAGCGGTGTCTTACATCGCCAACATAATGGATATGAGTGAATAATTTTATGCTTCTCAAAAAGTTTTCCGTTATGAGCTAAATACTTAATGATCTCAATATCAGCTGACTGTGTGTCATCTTTTTGCTTTACCTTCATTCCAACAAAATCAATCACCTCGGTTGTAAATGTTCCATCCATCTTCACATGCTTGATAACTGGAATTCTGTGTAACTTTGCAAGATCCATATCCTCTGCCCCAAAAGCTGGGGCTTCATGTGCAACACCTGTTCCAGTATCAAGCGTAATAAAATCAGCATGCCAGATTTTCCAGATATTTTCTTTATTATCAATTTCTTTATCTACAAAATACGGGAATACTGGCTTGTATGATTTTCCAACAAGCGTTGAACCTAGAAACATATCTTTCACCTCATACTTCATATCTTTCAATACATCTTCTTTTCTTTCATTAGCAAGAATATACATTCCATCCATTCCTTCAATCGACACCTTTATATACTGAGCCGTCTCACAAAGTGCGAGCGCTGTGTTTCCAGGAAGTGTCCACGGTGTTGTAGTCCATGCAAGTACATACGTACCTGGCTCATCCGCTAATTCAAACTTTGCAGTTACAGAAAGATCAGTCACATCATGGTATTCCATTCCTACTTCAGATTGTGCAAGTGTTGTTTCGCAACGCGGACAGATGTGCATTATTTTATATCCCTCATAAGCAAGTCCCTTTTCATACAAAGTTTTCCATGCCCACCAAATACTTTCCGTATAAGTTGAATCCATTGTCTTATATGCATGCTCCATATCAACAAAACGTCCAACTCGTGGAACAACTTTTTTCCATTCTTCTTCATACTGAAGAACAGAATTAAATGCATCTTGATTAAACTTATCAATTCCAAACGCCTCAATGTCTTTTTTTGAAGCAAGCCCTAATTTCTTTTCAATAAGATTTTCAATAGGAAGACCGTGACAATCCCAACCCCAAATACGACGAACGGAGTTACCTTTCATTGTCTGATATCGAGGAATAGCATCCTTGATGGTTCCTGCGAGAATGTGTCCATGGTGAGGAAGCCCTGTAGCAAATGGTGGCCCATCATAAAAAGAGAACGATCCTTTGGGTATTTCACTTGCGGGATTTTCTACTGACTTTTCAAAGATTTTATTCTCTTGCCAGAAAAGAAGTGTTTCTTGCTCTTTCTCGTTTATGGTTTTTGGTTTAGGTAAAGTATTGTCAGACATAGATGTGTAAATAAATAAAACTCGTCCACAGAAAACAATGTATATTGTTTTCCAAGGACGAGTTTCATGTTTGAAATCGTGGTACCACCTTGTTTTTAGGATATTTCTATCCCCTCATTGATAGGTTCTACTTACATTCTACAGAATGTGTTCTTCCTGAAGCTCGGGGGTGATTGGTCCCGTCGTTGCTGTGACTTTATAATACCTCACTAATTGATAAAGGTAAACAGGCAATTACATCCGACTTGGGGCAACAATGCCGAGCGTATAGAGGCCGTGCGCCAAGATGTTTTTCGTAGCCGTTGCCAACATAACGTAATACGCACTTGTTTCTGCGTCCTCCTCATTCACAATTTGTACACGTCCATACATATTGTTAAACGCACGAGTAAGTACAAGAAGGTGTTGAACGATGTGATGTGGACCCATGTCTTTGTACGCCTTCTGTAGCACTTGTGTATACCCAATGATAACTTGCTCAAGCTCACGTTCAGGGTGTTCTATTGCATAACTCTCAATTGAGATTCCTGCTTCTTCTGCTTTATCAAGCAACGCCGATAGTCTGGCATGTGTATATTGAAGATACGGCCCTGAATCACCTTCAAATGAAAGAGACTTCTCAAGATCAAAAATCATATCCTTTCCTGGGGCTGATTTAAGAATTGAAAACTTAATTGCTCCGACAGCGATATCATTGATGAGCTGTGCCTTCTGCCCCTCTCGCACTTTCATGTCTTCCAATCGCACAGCGATACGCTCACTTACTGTGGCGATGAGCTCTTCTGCAGGAATCACATTACCTTTTCGAGATGACATCTTCCCTTCTGGTAAACGAAGCATCCCGTGAGAAACATGAAGTAATTTATCAGCAAGTGGTTTATCTATCTGCTCAAATACCGCTTTCATCACTTTGAAATACTCATCGATTTCTTTTGCGGTCACAACAACAGAAAGAATAGAATCTGGAACGAGGAGATCTTTCTTGTAGGTATTACCCAGTTCCTTTGCTTCATACGTCGGAAGTCCTTGGGAGTTTATGAATACACGAGTATGCAATCCAACATCCTCACCCTTAAATACAACTGCTCCGTCTGACTCGTGGAAAACAGTACCGATATTCTCTTTAACAATTTGCGCGCCGTCTTTTCCAACCTCACTTTCAAAAATATAGTGATCAAACTGCGTTCCAAGTTTTTCATAGATCGTCTCAAAGTAATCAAGGCTCCACATTTTACCAAGGTCATATAAACGATTTATTTCTGAATCCTTCTTTTCGAAAATCTTTTTGTTAATGTCTTTAAAGGCGTTCTTCTTATCTTCTAGCGTTGCAAACGTATAAAGTTCCTCATCTGCAAACATGGTATTACCAAGAGCGTAACAAGCACCAAGAAATTGCACCTTATGCACTAGCGGAGTTTCTTCATTAAAGAAGACATCAATCTCTTTATTTTCATTCTCATGAGCAAGCTTCCACTGAATTCCAAAAATTGCCTGCGCAACATGCATACCAACATCTCCTTGGTAACACACACGGGTTACATCATGCCCTCCTGCTTCATAAATACGCGCGACTGATTCTCCAATTGCATTCGGTACAAGGTGTCCAATATGGAAAAGCTTGAATGGATTTGGGTCGGTATATTCAACAATTACTTTTCCTTTTCCACCAACGTTAGTAATATCACTGAGCGCAACTGATTCTGCTTCATCAGTTCGTACATCATCTTTCAAAAAGAAATTAATAAATCCAGGTCCTGCCACTTCAGCTTTTTCTACAACATCTTCCAACTCGGTCATAAGTGTAGAAATAAGCTGCTCTGCAGTTTCCTTAGGAGATACGCCTGTTTGTTTTGAAAGAAGGAAAGCTACGTTTGTGGCGTAGTCACCATGAAGACTGTCTTCTGGCATATCCAAAGAAAAAGAAGGCTCAACCCCTTTTTCCTGACATAGTTCTGCAAGTGCGTCTTTGATGGTCTCGTACGAATTCATGCATCTATACTACCTTATTTGGGAATTAATAAAAAGAAAAACCAGCACAATGGCTGGTTTTTGTATGCAAGCAACTCAGCCTGCGACGGCGAGCTCTTTTTCAAGATGATGGGCAACAACATCCCGAAGCTTCTGTGAAGCTTCAATTGGATCAGTTGCATCGATATACACGACCTCGGTCTTCCATGGAAGGAAACCTGTATTTAGGGCGCGGGCCACATTTCTGAAAGCCATACTCACCCGCTCATCAGCATCCTTGTGGGTGAAGATGATAAACAGTGTTGGTTTCCCAACAAGCTGTTCACGTCCGAAGGCAGCATGGAGCAAGCTTGATTCCCCAGGCGCCATTTCATGCCTCGCAAGAAGCGTGTATCCGAGCGAATCACAAATGACATGTTCGCCTCGCTCGAGCGCAGGACGAATAATCTGCGCTTCATGATCAATACGGAGCGCCCAAATGAGATGACGCTCAATCTCAGGAACGCTTGTTGCAGAATCTTCATGTAGGAGCGTTCGCAGTTTTTCCGCAAACGGTGTACCTCCTGGTTCGCGAGTCTGCAAGATATTATTTTCTCCAGTTCTCTTGGGTAAGTACTTGAGTACCGTGCAGGCATCGTTACCTGCCCTATCAACGACGCCAGCAATCACAATGAATTTTGGTTCCATCAGAATCTCCTTGTTTAATAAAAGTACAATTTATACTTGCTCACACTAACACACAAAAATAACTATGTCGATGAAGCTCTATAGTAAAAGCCGAGTTCCACTACGTGGAACTCGGCTAGTTAATTACCTATCAGATTTCAATGCCTTTTATTTGAAAGTGAGGCTTGATGTGCTTGAGCACTTCCAGATGGACATCATCCCGTGACAGCTCGTGCTTGCCCTGGAGACATTCAACTACTTCCCACCCAAAGTGTTCAGCGTAAAAAATGCCACCCTCATGCCCCATGCGGACATACTCAGAATCACTTTCAACAGCATCAAGCTTGCTGCCGCCGCTATCAGAACGTTTTTGTGCCCGAGCACGAGAAAGCCAGAAAGGGATTTTGAGATAGAGCACGAACGCAGGCCTTGGAAGACCCATCGTTCCATACTCCAAATCGTAGAGCCACTTGCCATACCGCTCACGCTCTTCCGACGTACCAATCTTTCCACCTTGATGAAGCAGATTGGATTCGACATAGCGATCAAAGATCACAATGTCGTGTTCAGCAATGAGTCCCTCGAGATACTCTCGTGACTCACGCCGATCCATCGTGTACGGCAAACTCGCCGCATATGGATCAAGTTTCGCAAATTTGTACTTTGCGGCATCATCACCTTTCAGCGCTTCCCACAAAACCCAACCGCCCGTTGTCTCCTTGTAGCGAGGAAATGAAACACTTGCTACTTTGAAGCCTTTTGCCTCCAAGCTTTCCTTGAGGAGTTTGCTTTGTGTTTCCTTGCCTGCACCGTCAGAGCCTTCGATGGCAAGACTTATTTTTTTCGACATCTCTTTCTCCTTCGCCCGCAGGCAGTAATATAAATGAACCTGCACCAAGGGTACAGGAAAGAAAGAGATGCCACAAACAAATAAAAAACAGGCACCGTCAAGGTGCCTGTTTGGAAAATTTCAGGCCATTAAGCTTTCGCCACAATGTCCTGAGTGCCCCGCTTCACATCAAACCGACCCATGTCGGATTCGTCGATGTAAACAGGGACGCCAATCTCACGGATCTGCTTGCCCATCTCTTGCGCTACTTCGCGGAGCGTAGGATGAACAGTAGAACCAGAGCGAAGCTCCACAAGATACACCAAAGCCGGAAGGTCGCCTGTGACACGACAAGCAACTTGCTGCCCCATCGGAAGGTAGTACTGAAGGGCAGCTTCGCCATGATTGCTCACGTTTTGCTCCCACCAGTGCTTGATTTCCCTAACGAGCTTTTCCGCCTTCGCGCGAAGTTCAGGCCCCAACTGATCAAGATACCAGTCCTGGAAACCGATATTCGGCGTCAACATTGGCATGCGCTGAATTACAGCACGTTGCCGTTGGATATCACGGAAAGATCCGAAATCGAGCGCAAACTCGAATTGGAGCGTCCCCGCTTCAGCCAAATGCTTCGGCAGTTCAGTCCGCGCTGGTCGCGAATTTATTGCCTCAGAATGTTCAAGCACAAGCTTGGCATCAAGCGTATTGCGGGTCAGGATTACTTCTTCCTTCCAATACATCGGCGAGAAATAGTAATCCTTTTCCATGCAAACTTCGCGATATGTCTCGCTTGCCGCATAACGCTTATGACCGAACGAATTCGGATGCGCCTGCTGCAAAGCTTTCTCGATCATGTTGGCAATGTCGTGTACTTCCGAAAGCGGGTGAGCTCGCAACCAGCCGAGCTTGTCCGCCGCTTGCCGCAGGTTACTTGTCCAGGCCAGGTTTGTTGCGGCGCCGGCAGGCAAAAATGCGCGAAGAATATCGAACGCGCGGGCAGCGATCGCCTTTTCGTAGACAGCTTCCTTTTCTTCCGGCTGCATCGGATACCTTGCCTTCAACTCTTCCTTGAGTTGAGGCATGGCTTCGATATAGAACTTGCGCAACCATTCCTGCGGATTCTCCTCAGGTGACAGCTCAAGAAGATTGATGAATACTGCGACTGCAAAGTCCTGGTACCGCGTTGAAAATTCCTGGCCACAATAGAGAGCCCAATCCTGGATCGCCTTGGCAACCAGCATGGACACACCTTCGATAAAGATGGTTGTGTTGCCACAATCACCGATAGATTTGTGTCCATAGCCAACGTAGTACTGAGCCATGAACTTGCCAGAGCCGACTTCTGCCAGCTTCTTCAGGTGTGCAAGCACTGATTGCGGTGACCGCGAATAGAGCGCCTGGAGCATGGCCAAATCTTCGGCTGTGATGATCGCCCCGTCATAAAGGACGAGAACGAACGGACCTTTGGTTGGGTCACCTTGGGTGAAATGTTTAAGTTGGCTGATGTCCATGAGGACCTCCTAAATATGGTTTAGATTGATGAAAAAACTACCGTACTCAATCCTACAGGTTTGTAGAAGTAAAAGCAAAACTACTTTCCCGTACTTCCAAAACTCCCCGCTCCACGCTTAGTTTCAGAAAGAACTTCTGATTCTTCAACTTCCCACAGCTCAACTTTCTGAATAACCATTTGTGCCACCTTGTCCCCTGACTCAAACGTATACGGCGTATCATTTAAATTATGAATTGGAATAAATAACTCTCCTCGATACCCAGAATCAAGAACACCTCCTAAGGTTTTAATTCCTTTTGATCCAAGAGATCCTTTATCCCAAGCAAATACGCAATATCCATCTGGTACTTCGTAGGCAATTCCTGTTGAAACCTTCACTGTTGTATGTGGTGGAATAATTGTTTCTTCACAACAATAAATATCAAGACCTGCATCATCGTGATGGGCGCGAGTTGGAAGCTTTGCATTAACATGCAATTTTTTCACTTTTAATTTCATGTGTCTTCATTATACCAAAAAGAAAAAGCCCGCACCGAGGTGGGGGCTTTTGAAAACTAAACGAAGTTCTTCGCAAGCTTGGGACCGCTTTGACCCTGATAAGAGCCTTTGTAAACGTCATGATTGTCGCCGCAGACATATTCGAAGCGCACCCGCGCAACGACTTGTCTATGCGTTAGCGTTAGCGGCTCCTGCACAGCCATTTCGCATGTGATTTCCCCTTTGAACCCTTGATCCACGAAACCGGCAAAGTTGTTGCGGGCTTCGATAATCCTTTCGTCCATTGGAGCGATTTCAGCAGTGATGTGCCCTGGCAAACAAAGACCTTCTTCAGTTGTTGTGATATAGAAGCGTTTTTCCTTCATGCCGATTTTCGAGTTCTCCACGAACAACGCCTTGAAAAACTCATCTTTCGGGTTCGGCTTGCTAAAAAAAGCTGGCCGATTGGTCTGCCTAGAAACATACGCAGCTGGACCATTCACAGGTTTGAGATTCAAATGAAGGTATACCGATCCATCGCGATCAACGCGGAGGTTTTCGAATGAAATTGGTTTCCCTTCACGATCCACAATGAGAGGAGTTTTTTTGTGCTCCTCCTTAACCTGCTCTAGCGAAAGGCGTGTATCTTTGTTGAAAACACGCAACTGCGTGAGCTGATCACCTTCTGCAAAAACTCCAGGAAACGCCAAGCAACGGATCAAAGCCCACAATTCGCCACGATACCCTTTCGGGACCTGATCAAGACCAGGGTCTCCGTTCACCAAGACGCGGGTGTGAACGAACTGACGACCAGTGGTCGAACGTGGATTTGCATACCCGTACAAATCTTCGGGAAGCTCGAGGCGTTCCTGAAGACGCGCAATGTAATGCAATCCAACTTCGCAAGGATGTGAAGGGTGATGCATAGAAAACCCAACCTCCTTCATCATCGCCCAAACACTCTGACCCACAGAAGGTTGTTGAAAACTGTTCAAGCGAAACATTTCGCCTGTAAGACAGAGATTTAAAGAGCCAGGATTGAGTGCTTCGAGGTTGGCATTCTCGATGACTCCTTTTTCCATCAACCCTAAGAGCATACTCTTAGGGAATGTGCCGAATTTTTTCATGAGACACCTCGTAATTGTTAGAACTTTTTACCCTTTCGGGACCTGGCATATAGCCTACGCTCCAAAACAAAAAGCCGCAATATTGCGGCTTTTTGTTTTTATGGTGTAAATTACTTTACTTTGATACCGATTGAACGAGCTGTTCCTTCGATAATCTTCATTGCCTGTTCTACAGTGTGAGCAGTTAAGTCTTTCAACTTAATTTCAGCAATTTCACGAACTTTCTCAGGAGAGATTGTTCCAGCGTTACCTTTAGAGTTTCCTTTAGCAACGTTTGCTGCCTTCATAACGAGAGATGTAGCAGTAGGAGTCTTGATAACGAAATCGTATGTTCGATCTTCGTACACATAAATCTTTACTGACATACGCCCTTGCTGTCCTTGAGTTGCAGCGTTGAACTTGTTAACGAAATCTCCAATCTGAACACCAGCCTGTCCAAGGGCAGGACCAAGTGGAGGAGCGGGAGTAGCTTTACCTGCTTCGATTTGCACCTTTACGTATTTTGTAATTTTCTTTGCTGCCATATAAGTATCTGTTGTAAGTTTGGCTATTCTACCATTAAACTAATATCTTTTCAAGATGAGCTGACTGTGAGGCTATATCTTCTTAACCTGCAAAAAGTCGAGTTCAACCGGAGTTTCGCGTCCGAACATATTTACAAGCACCTTAAGCTTTCCACGAGCCTTGTCCACTTCTGACACTTTACCTTCAAAATCCTTGAAAGGTCCATCAGTAATTGAAACAAGTTCCCCTACTTCCATACTGATTTCATGAACCACTTCACCTGTATTCATGCGACTAAAGAGGAAATCAATTTCCTGCTGACTAAGTGGTACAGGAGTAGTTCCTGCTCCAACGAATCCTGTTACACGAGGAGTGTTACGAACGACATACCAACTGTTGTCGTCCACAATCATATCTACAAGAACGTATCCTGGGTAGATCTTTTCTTCCACCTCAACACGCTTTGTTCCCTTTACCTTGATTTTCTTTTCAAGCGGAACAACGATAGCAAAAATCTTGTTCTCCATTCCTAGAGACTCAATACGCTGCTTCAAGTTACGCTGAACCGCGTTTTCGTAACCACTGTATGTGTGGATTGCGTACCAATGACGCTCTCCTGTGAATTCTTGTTTAGCCATAGGTTAAAAAATAAAAGTAATAATTATCGAGCGAGGAGTTTGATAAGACCTTCCTTAAGTCCGAGGTCTACTGCTCCGAGAAGTGCTGCAACGAGGATAGAAAGCGTAACCACAGCAACTGTGTATACAATTGTCTGTGAAAGAGATGGGAATGTTACCTCCTTAAGTTCAGCCTTTGTTTCTTTGAAATAATTGAAAAGATTCATAGAGTTTTGATTAGTGTAATAGTCTTATTCTAAAAAACACCCCCGTGGGTGTATCTGTATTTCAATTATACTAGATGCTATCACTGTTGTCAATGAAGGAGTTCTTGCTTGAACAAGAGAAAAACCACTGCTTAGCAGTGGTTTTTCTCTTTATATACCTTACTCCTACTTAGTCGAGGCTGTAGGTAATGGTCACACGTGACTTAATAACATTTTCACCTGTAGGAAGAGAAACTTCTGGAACACCAGCTCCCTTTGTTGATTGAAGTGATACCGCATCACGCGCGTAATACATAGGGTAGTATCCACCCGCATCTTCTGAAAATTGCATTACTTCACCAAGGTCAGCATGGAGCGCCTTAGCTGTAGCTTTTGCTTTCTCTCGAGCTTCCGCTATAGCCATCTCCTTTGCCTCAGCTTGAGCTTTATCCATATCTTCTACAGTAAATGAAGGGCCTGAAATTTCAGTTATGTTGACTCCACCAAGAGCTCCAACGATTTCACCTGCCTGTTCGATATTACGAATCTTGATTTCTACCATTTGAGAAACTTCGTATCCAACAATTTTCTGATTGGTAACCATACCAGAATAAATCGGTGAGGCAACTGCCACGTTTTCATACTTTGGATTTACTACATACGAAAGTGTCTTCTGATCCTTCTCTTCAACCCCGAGACCTGAAAGAGCAGTTATTGCTGCAGCAACTTTTGCCTCAGCAAGTTTCTGAGCATCTGGAACTGTCTTTGCAGATTCACGGATAGTAATAACTACGGTAGCAATATCAGGAAGCGCTGTTACTTCAGCTTCCCCTGTTACCGTAATAGTCCCTGGCTGCCCGTTTGGATTATTAACAGATTTCCATTCTGACGCACCGAGTGCTACTGTTGCAAAAAAGATTCCGATAAGAGCAAACATTCCCGCAACCCACGTATATTTTTTATAATCAAATGATTCCATAACGATATATATTATTAATTAAATTTGTTTCCAGTAACCCCTATAACAGTTGAAAAGAAAATCTGTGACATTTTCTTTTCAACAGCATTACAATCGTCCGTTACTGTACATGTACCCGAGCAAGAGAAGAATAACAAGCAACATAACGCATGCCATTATTACCAACTTCTCGTCTCCGTTTGAGGGCTGAGCACTCGCTTGTGACACCGGAACAAAAGACTGAACTCTTTCTGGAGTTTTATACACAACCCTTTCTTCTACGACAGGTGTCTGCGTTTTTATTTCTGAATGACTCACTTCTGCATGCGCTTCTTCTGTGGTGTTTTCATAGAACACATCCTTATACCTAGAAAGAGGCCAGATATGTTCAGACGTTTCAAACGGACGTAATGGTAAGTTATGAGGCAAACCATCTCTTGTTTCAGTACTCTGAACGGGCGCAGACGATATGAGAGATTGCTGTTCAATACTAGGAGTGGCGATTACCACGGGTGATACATCGGCAGGTTGAGCTTCTGGTTCTTCTTTCACTTCAACAACTTCGTCATTGTGAGCAAGCAGCAAGTGTTTATCATCCACTGTTGAGGGTAATACCAACTCAGTCTCTACAGGAGGTAATGGTATATATTCTTTCTCTGGAGAATCTTGAGGGCTTCCAGATTTAAACATCATCCTTGCTTCCTCTACTTGCTTTTCTTCCCAACCCCCAGAACGTAAGAGAGTAACAAGCATGCCTTCATCAAGCCCTGGGTGACGGGCGCGAAGTGTATCTAATGTTTGTTCTATCTCATGTAAGGTCATTATTTTTTAGGGGCAGTCTCTGTTTGGGTCGACAAAGATGTGACGAGTGCCTTAATGTCTGCGTTTTCTGGATTTCTTTTAAGAAGTTCTTCGGCGATTGGTTTTGCCAAATCAGCACGTCCGCCGTCTCGAAGAGATAGTGCAAGAAAGTACGCAACATTTGCATTGTTTGGATCTTTTTCAAGTGCAGTGTTAAGTGCTGTGACAGCATTTTGATAATCTTTTTTACCGTAATAAAGAAGACCTGCTTGTGTATACACCAATGGATCTTGTGGTGCATTCTTTACTGCCTCAAGTGCGTACGTAAGAGCTTCATCAATCTTATCTTCAGATGCTTCAAGTTGGCTCATTAAGTACAAAGCATCCGCAAAGTTTTGCTTCTTCTTAAGGGCTTCACCTAACTGCGCACGAACACCTTCTTTTGTTCCGGCTGAAGCTTCAAGTCGTGCAAGCATCACATACAGGTATGGATTATTTGGATACAACTTAACCGCCTCTTCATATGATTTCTTTGCGCGATTATATCCTTCCTCTTTTTCAAAAGGAATCGTTAACTCATACGCTCTACCAAGTGACACATAGTTCTGGTAGTTGTTACCATTTACCTTTACCGCATCCAGTCCTGCATTTAATGCTGCTTGAGCCTTTTCTAGATACTGTGTTTGAAGTGCTGCTTGATCTTCAGTTGCACCAGAAACAAGAATACGCTCTCCAGCAATGTAGTACTCTACTAGTGCTCTATAGAATCCATCGTACTGGTATATTGCTGTTGCGCCCGTAAGGAGCTTCCCAACTTCTTCAGTTGGACCTTTTGAGCTGAACATAGTTTGAGCCTTACTAAAGGCAGAAAACGCTTGCGCTTTTTGTGCAATCATTACCATGTTCACAACAAACAAAAGTGCTAGTGGGATAAAAAGATATGCAAGTCTCTTGCTTGGGTGATACTCAGACAACTGTGCTTTAGCAAGTCCCAAACCTGCAACAACCATCCACACAACCAACATCGCAAATGACAACGGAAGAATCCAAGAAACTATTGCCATGTACAAGAGCACAAGAGCAAGAAATCCTGTAATGAAATGATCTTCCGTTTCTCTTGTTTTTAGGTAACTTATGAATGTACTAAATAATGCCGAAAGTGTCAGCATAAGAAAACTAAGAAGTCCTACAATACCAACTGTAGTAAGTAGTGTTGTTACTGTACTGAACCCTTGATTAAATTCATATCCAAAGTATGGGGAAGCAATAACATTCATCGGACGGTAGAGCTGCCACGCGCGCGTATAATCCCCTGCTCCAATTCCAAATATCCCATCTTGAAATAGAACACTCTTTCCAACTGCAAACGAACTTACAAAATTAGGGCGAATAGCGTCAGATGATGCGATACTCACAATCCATGCAAGAAACACCATTGCGGTTGTTATAACAATAAACTTATAACGATTTTTAATTTTTGCTTTCTTTGAAAAGAAGAAGGCTCCAAGTACGAAGATTCCAACATATGCACTGAACGAAACTGAGTTTGAAAATCCTGAGAAAGCATTTTCAAATGTATCCATAAATGTTCCATTAAACATTCTCCCAATCATAAGAATAAACACGGAGACTCCTAGAATGATTGCAAGAATATATTTCATTCGCAGACGCAATGTGTCAGGAAGTGTTCGAACAAGGTACACAATAACAGGAAGCGCTAAGAGCGAAACTCCTGCTAGCGGATTAAAAGCGTCCCCAAAGAGTGCGCTTCTTTGATCTCGTGCAAACAGTACAGAAAAGATGACTGCAAGAGAAAATGCAAAGTAAGAGATAAACTCAAGACGAGATACGCTATGCCACTGACGCTTTAAAACTGCTGACACAGCGTATGAAATGAGCGCAACAGACACTACTACCATCATAGTAATGTAGTACGTAATCTCAGGAGCAAATCCAGTTCCTGGAATAAAGAAAAGAGGTGACCCTACGATAATAAAAACTGTTGCATACTGATAAAGTCGTGTTAAAAAAGAAGCTAAAAATTTCATTGTATAAATTGAGTTAATGTAATGCCTATATAGATTCAGTATAGCTCTTTTAAGATACAAATACTGTGGACAGTATGCGTGAAGATTGAGGTGCTCTATAGGCTATACTGTAGATATCTATGAACGAACAATTTACTCCTTCTCCATCTGAAAATACAATACAACAACCAAGTGGTCCTACTCACTCTTTTCTTCATAAAATACTTTTCTTTTTCTTTGTAATTCTTTTCATTGTCGCGCTTCTGTATCTTGTATACCATAACGGAAAAAGTATCTATGTTAACGGTATCTAAACATGAAGGCGCTTCTGTTCCACCTCTTTTTGCGGACCTTTCAAAAATAATTCTGGGAGATGTTGATTGTTCACATCTTGCAATAAAAACACACAGCACTGATGGTTCACCTTATAGTGTTCGCCCGCAAGCCATCCTCTATCCGAAAACAACTGGCGACATCAAACATGCAATCGCTTTTGCTCGCGAATATCAAATCCCTCTCACTGTTTCTGGTGGGCAAACATCAGCAAGTGGAAGCGCTCTGAGCGAAGGAATACTTCTCGATATGACGAGATACTTTTCTCATACTCGAACAATGAATGCAATGGAACACACGGTGATAGTTGACGCAGGTGTGCGAATTGATGATCTTAAAGAAAAACTTGCTTCGTGGAATATGGAAATACCTGTGCTTCAAGATGAACATGGGGATGCGACGGTTGGTGGATTGGTCGCGACAAAAAGCGCCACAGCAAGCACCTTCTATGCAGGAACTATTCGTGAATGGATTGAAGCAATAACTGTTGTGGTTGATACAGGAGAAGAGCATCATTTGAAAGACGGGATTAGTCCAAGCGGTAGACTCTTGGGTATTTACCAATCAGTCTTCCCTCTTCTTTCAGCTTCTGGTCCAACCCTTCGTGCGGCAAGACGAGAATGCAGTGATGACGCTACAGGATATTCATTATGGAATGTTTCCATTGGACCTCGTCAGCTTATTGATAATCTTGTCGGCTCAGAAGGTACGCTTGCAGTCATCACCTCTGTTACCTTTCGTATTGTACAAAAGAAGAAACACACTGCCACAATTCTTATTCCTGTGTCTGATTCTACAAAAATAGAAAGTTATGTAGATGTTGCAAAACATCACCGTGCACACCGTCTCTTTATTTTCGATGAAACATTTAGAACGCTTACTGACACATTTCATACAGGATTGTTGCAAAAAACACTTACTCGCTCACCATTTACGCTCGTCGTCTCTCTACAAGGAGATGATCTCCCTCTTCTTATGAAGGAAGTAAAAGCTCTTTCAAAAGCATTAGTTGATACTGACGAACTGGAATTACTTGATGAAAGAACGGCTTCTACGATTATGAGTCATTCTTTTCTTACTTCTCTTTTTCAATCATACTCAAAAGGTCTCCACATGATCGCAACCGCAGGAAGTGGAATCATTGTTCCTATGCGCTCATACAATGAGTGCGCACAAGCTCTTACAACACACATGGGATTAACGGGAAAACTTTTTACCCTTACAGGATTTGTAGGAAGTGGACATATTGCAATAACCACAGCATTTGATTCTCAAAGCTCTACCTATGAAAAAGAACTGCAAACATACCGTGAAAATCTTTTTCATATTGTTGAGACATGGAAAGGAGGAATAAGTGCGGTTGGAGGCGATGGACTTGAGAGGACTGCAGCTCTTTCACATGTGTACAATGAAGCAACCCGTGAGATATTCAAAAAAGTAAAAGAAGCTTGGGATCCACTTTCTATTTTTAATCCAAGTAAAAAAATACACATCTCAAAGGACTACCTTATTCAACATGCAGTACGCAGCTTAGAGTAAGCTTACTTTAAAAGATGTTTTATTTGATCCTTAGGGTCAAAACTTCCTCGAACAATTTCTCTCGCCCAAATACGAAATTCTTTTCCCCACTCACCTTTCACGCGAAACCCGAGCGCAATAACAACATCAGGATTATATACAAATATTTTTCTAGCAACCTTTTTCTTCCCTTCAGCTTGGGTCACTATAAGTTCTCGCTCGCTTAGTGACTTAGTAAGTTCTTTTTCTCGGTAGATTTTCTTTAAGTGATCATTGACGGTTGGAATACTTCTCCCGTAAATACGAGCAATTCTTTTCTGTGTACTCCACACTTCATTATCCAAAATGAAAACACCCTCTTTTACTAACTTGGGGTATTGGTCCATATGCACATGCATAAGGTTCGAGTTCTTCATATCAAAAGTATACCACTTAGAACTTGTTAGTTTTTCTCACCTCTTCTCGTACTTCCATCCACAATTTTCCAAGATGGTTCTTTCCATCTTTATTCGGACCCCAGCCCCAGAAATTATCTCGCCAAGAATCTTCAACAAGTTCTCTATCTCCGGATTCGAGCAGCTTCTTTAATACGTATGGATGCTGTGCAACTTTCGCATGAAGAATTTCTTTCATAACACTAAGCTTGATTTCATTCCAATCAGGACGTTGAAGTGGTTTATTCACTTGAGCGTATGTGAAGGCATCATGAGCTGATCGCATACCTGCGATAGCTTGCTTCATACTTTCATCTGTAAAACGTTCAGCGTGATATGCATGCTCTGATGTCATCCACACCACCCCTTTCCGTTCAAGGGCAAACGAAGAGAAGTTCGAAAACACATAATACTCATGTTCGTAGAAACAAATAGGCTCGTTCATTCTGTGAGTATACCAAAATAAAAGCGGCCGTACGGCCGCTTTTATTTATCTATTTACTAGAACAGTGATAGCTTTTTTCAAATGTTCCCGAGTAGACTCGTCGGTAAGTTTTCCTTCAGCGTTAAACTTTTCATGTGCCGAACTAAGGTAAAATTCTGGTTGTCCTAGAACGTTTCCATTAAGGTACAACATAACTTGCTTAAGATGTGACTGTCCAAGTGTTGTTCCGGTTGGTGCGGGTGTTGTTCCGAGAATGAGAACAGGCTTTGCATCAAAAGCGTTCATTCCATATGGTCGAGACGCCCAATCAATAGCATTCTTAAGTACTCCTGGAATTGAGCGATTGTATTCTGGTGTTGCAAAAATAACTCCATCAGAAGCAAGTATTTTATCCTTAAGTGCTTGTGCTTCAGCTGGAAAAGAAACTTCCAAATCCTGATTATAAAGCGGAATTGATGAGATATCGTATATCTCAATGTTAGCAACCCCTTCCGCGACTTCTTTCGCAGCTTCTAGTAAACGTGTATTGAAAGAATCCTTACGGAGACTTCCTGACATAGCAATAAATGTTTTCATGGTTTCAAATATATTCTTAGGTAGTAAGAATCTGAGTGTACGTTAGTTACTTTACTTTGTAAAGTATTGTATACTAGGAACATGAAAAAGCTAGACGAAAAAGATCCTGATTTTTGTCCCATTGCTCGCGTAGCCGAGCTTCTTGGTGATCCTTGCACGCTTCTTATCGTAAGAGATCTTCTTAAAGGAAATAAGCGGTTCAAAGATTTTGAGGAGTCCCTCTCGCCCATGAGCACTCGCACCATCAGCAACAAACTGAAAATTTTGGAAGAAAAAAACATTATTACAAGAACAGAGTTCAAGGAGAAGCCGCCGCGTGTGGAGTATGCGTTAACAAAAGAAGGTTTAAAGTTGCATGGACTGATTGAAGAAATGAAAACGTACGGGAAAAAGTATCTACAAAGAATTTAAAGCACCTCTTGAGTAAAAATACTTTTTAGTTTTGTGGCGTCCGAAAAATCGGTTATCTGTTCTGGTGCATGATTAAGGATATTAAAACCCATTTCATCGTAGCGAGGAACTAGATGCCAATGAACATGTTTTACTTCATCAAGATACAGAAGATACACTTTTTCTAGACCATACACTTCGCGTACAGCTTTTCTCGTTAACTCAACAATATCCATAAGATACTCATACTCTTCCCTATTTAACATCTGAATATCTTCCCTTCTTTCTTTCCAAACCACAATAGAGTGTCCTTGTGTAATAGGAAATGAGGCAAGACAAACATATACCTTGTCGTCTTCATAATAAATAGATTCCAGCGGCGGAGTTAATAAGTCTTCCATGTTATTGCTTAGTATATCAGTTCGAAATAACAACAAAATAACCGCCTTCAAATTGAAGGCGGTTATTTTGTTGTGAAAACTGTGTGCCGTAGTAGAGATGATTAGAACCAGTATAACCCACCCATCTCCACACTATTTATAATTAAACTTTTCCTTAAGATCTTTATAGTCCTGAACAAGACCTGCATAGGTTGGCTCGGGCTCTTCATCCGTCTGATTGTGTCTATTACCTTTTCTGCTGGTCTTATCAAAAAGATCATTCAGTTCTTTTACTTTATCTTTAGGCATTTCTGGAAGCAACGACAAACTAGACATCCTTAGATTAGCTCTATATCTACTGACGATACCCGCAAACATGATCTTTTCGACGTAGTCCTCAAGATAGTTACTCATTAGGTCATAAACAACTCCCAAATCTACACGTGAACGTTTAGGCGCTTTCTCTAGAATTTTCATTCTTTCATCCATCTCTTCAATCTTTAGCTTTAGAGTACTAGCTGTGTCTAGTTTGGTAGATTCTAAAATTACTAATCCATCCATCTTTTTGAGATGAACCACTTTTTTAGTCTCATATTCCAACGAGTTTAGAAAATAGAGATTGTGGGTAAACACAATTACTTGATTATTTTCAGCAAGCTTCAGTATTCGCTTAGCAACATTCGTTATATTATCCTCGTCTAGACTGTTTACTGGATCATCAAAAATGTAGATACCCTCGTATTTGTTTACTTCACACTGCGCAAAGAAGTCCGCGAGCGAGTGGAGTTTCCTTTCTCCTTCGCTAAAAATATCACCTATTCTTTTATCGTCTAAACTGTAAGTTCTCTTATTCACGCCGTCTCTAGTTGTGGGCTTTATGCTCCAATATGGAGGAACAGTAAACTTTAAGCGTTTATATTCCTCAGAAAGACAGGTTTCGAATTCCTTTAATCCTGCGACTTTAGAAAACTCAGACTCTGCACGACTTATAGATTGCTTAAGAACATATACCGCTTCGCGCTTTGCTTGTAGTTTCTCTCTTTCTTTTTTACTAGCTAAATACGAGATGATTGTTTTCTTGTTTTTCTCAATAATCGCCTCTTCTTCTAGAGGTAAAGCTTCTGCTGTCAAACTACGAACTGACTCAACTTTGTCAGTTGTTAGTTTCTCTAGTTTAGCTATCTCAACCCCAAAAGCTTCACATACAGATTCGTACTCTTTATAAAAAGTTTTTAATTTATCTATTTCCTCATCAGTCAAGCTAATAGCGGAGAAGTCCTTTAACCCTTTTTCAATCTTTTTATAAATTCCCACTATCTCTTCAAGATTAGGAATAAGAGGTTCAGTCTTTTGTATATGACTAAACTCTGCTTCAATAGTCTCATTGGTGCTTGCTAAGTCCTCTATCATTCTTATCTCTCTAGAAACATCCCCAGCTAGTTCGTTTATCTGACCTCTTTCTCTTCTTAGTTTACTTTCATGATCGGAGGCTATTTCCCCGTAGGCTTTGATGAGGCTTTTCGATTCTGGAGTTGCTAAATGTTGCTGGCAATATAGGCAAGTTTCTGAAGCATATTCATGTTGAGAATCATGATCAAGTGTTTTAGTGAATTCTATACTCTTCTGAACGAAATCATTCCAAAGATCATCTTCTATCCACCCGCCTGCGACTAGTTGAGCTATTTTGCCTCTTCCGTTTTCTTCAAATGCTTTCTTTGCAAGATTGAAATTCTCGATCCTGTCGCTGAAACTTTTTATCTTCTCCTTGTCGTATCGAAGCACCCATTCTCCCTCGTCATTCTCATCAGCAATACTTTTTAAGACATCTACAGCTTCTCTACTGGCAGTACGAATATTTTTTAAAGTCTCTTGTGGGTTATCTTTATTTAAAGTCTCAAGAGTCTTTTTTAGACTTGCCAGATGTTTCTTTTTCTTTGCGTCAAAATTAATAGTAGCAAGCTTAGCTTCAATATCTTCTTCAGACAAATCAAGAAGGTCTGAAACATCTTCCTCTAAGATTGCTTCTGCGGAAGTAATTGAGGAATCTGTATCATCAATAGCCCTGTCTAGCACTTCTTCAACTCTTTCATAAAGATCTCTTAAGTAAGAAAAATACTCAAGCTTAAGGTGTGCAATTTTAAAAGCATTAGTTTGATCAGATTCAACTAAAATTTGAGATATACCCCCGTCGAATATCTTAATAGGAAAACTCTTTGAGACTTCACCAGTTTTCCAGTTTAGAGTTTTACTAGCCCCGTCGAGTCCTTCGTAAACTAATGAGCATTCTGAATTCTTAATCGCAGAAGCAAGATTGGGATACACTTGCTTGTTTATTCCGAAGAGTTTGCAAAGAGCAAGATATACGGAACTTTTACCCGCTCCATTCTTTCCATAAAACACATTTAATCCCTTATCTAGAGCTATAGGCTCCTTTATATCCAGCAATCCGACATTTAGTATCTTAGAGATTTCTTTTATCGCCTTAGCTTCTGACCCAGACTCTGCCAACGTAACAACCTCAGTCTTCTTTGAAGAACCAGTTTTTGCCTTCTTTGGAGACCTCTTAAGCTCCAATGCAACTGTAGAAATTTCTTCATCATCAAGACAATCACTTAAAACAGACTCAACCAGAGGTTGAATCCATGCATATTTTTTATCAACACAAACAGAACTAGCCTTTATGTGGCTAATTGCGTCAGGAAGAATGATTGCGTCTTTGTCTCCTTCTGGTGGCATTGGCTAAAGTATATGCCTTTTCAGATTGTATAGATACTACCAATTTAAGACTCTTTTTTGAGCTCAGCGATCTCGTTAATCATATATTTTTCTGTCTCAGTAACTGTGACCGTACCCGCTTCAATTTGCCAAGCTTGAGAGATGATAGTCTCATTTGTAAAAAGGTTCTTAACCGACCAAGCCTTATGCGCGATTTGTGATTTATTGTCATACATAAAAACCTTCTCCAAAGAAAGACAAGCCTTCTTTGCAGGACTAAAGAAAACTTCGAAATCAACAGATGAAATACTCTCATTGTTTATTTCACTCTTCTCTTGCTTCTTTAGGTCTGGTAAAAAAGTGGCACATTTCATATCCATAGCAAGCCCGTCATCTTTTTTACTCTCCTTTTCTAGAAAAAACGAATAACCCAATACAACGTTAAGGAGAACAGAAGCACACAAGAAGAATGTTATGTTTCGATTCATGATATGTAAAAGATCTGGTGGGCAAACAAAAAGCCCATTACCAGTTATGGTCGTAAGACCAACATGTGCCTTTCGACACACGACACTCAGCATGCCCACTGATAATGGGTTCTTTATTGCTGAGTGATTTTTAAAACCATACCTTAATGTTTCCACTAAGGGTTAGGTCAGAATTACACGTTATTAAGTTGTAGTAACAAGGTTATTATAGCATTTATCAATTCCTGTCACTGCTGTTACACCAAAAGTGCTATCACAGGGCAATATACGTGTTATCACGGGAGAAAGTAGGCGCACATTAATAAGCTAAGCCCTTGAAAAATAAAGAGAAGATCAGTGAAATAGTATAAAAAGAATTACTTTTACTCTCTATGGGTCTATTTTAAGGCTTATAGAGGGTGGGGTGGGTGGTTCCCCTTTCGTTTAGAGCTTAATTATTAGGTACCCATCGGAAACGCTATGCAATTTTTAATTTATGTATAACAAAATCTGAAAAGTCGCTTGCAATTTTTTCGATTTCGTGGTACAATATGTCTTATCTTCCCCTGAGGGAAAGATTTTACAAAAGAATTCTCGTTTATAGAAGGTTCCTAAATAAACGACGACATTATTTTTGATCAAAATCCACTTCGACGCATTTATATCAATGGGCATACGATAGACATTCCGTCTTACTCGATTTGAAACAAATCTTAATTACGAGATTCTAGATTAACAATAGGAGAAATCTGCACTTTTATTCCCTTTATGAATAAATTGGTGCTTTTTACATCTCCAACACTAGATTAATAACAATTGGACATAGAACACACTACTCTCCGCTTAAGGAGCGAAGAAAATGCAGGACTAGGAAGAATCTTTAGAGAGTTAAGAAAAATACAAAGACTTGAAGTCCTTGGAGACATAATTCTCTACAAAACTATTATTAACACTCTTTCACTAAACGGCTATGAGGTATCAGAAAGATCTATTACAAGGCACTTTGTAAATATTGATCTAGATGACTACAACCCAGAAGATCGTCGAGAAATTATAAAAGACCTCAAAGGAGGTTCCAAGAAAATTTACGAACAAGCAAGGAGAGGTCATAAACGACCCTAAAATCCTCTACAAACGACGAGGACTGCCTTTGCCGACCTAATTACTAAAGCATGTTTTTATCATCTAAAAACGTCTCCGACTTTCAGGAGATTTACAAAGAAACTTTTAACGAAGAAATTTCAACAGAAGAAGCAATTGAACAAGGGGCAAAACTTATAGAGCTCATAAGAGCTGTGTACAGACCCATCACTAAAGAAAATTACGAAAAATACAAAATAACTCATGGATAAATACAATCAACTTACAACAGAAGAACTGGCGGATATTCTCTCGCTAACAATAAAGGAGGATAAGGAAAATAAAGTGGCGACTTTCCTTTGCCAACTATCGGCATTCACTGAGGACTCTCAGTTCAATGTTTTATTTAACGCCCCTTCGTCATCAGGTAAATCTTATATACCTTTAGAGATAGCAAATCTATTTCCACAGGAAGACGTTCTGAAAATTGGGAACTGCTCTCCGACCGCTTTCTTTCATGAGCAAGGAGAGTACGATAAGGCAACAAATACAACTATGGTAAATCTAGAAAGAAAAATTCTCATATTTCTAGATATGCCACACACTCAGCTTTTAGAGAAATTGCGTTCCCTTTTATCTCATGATGAAAAGGAAATGGTTTCAAAAATTACAGACAAAAGCGAAAAAGGTGGACACAGAACAAAGACAGTAATTCTAAGAGGTTATCCTTCTGTGATTTTCTGCTCAGCAGGATTCAATATTGACGAACAAGAGTCAACGCGATTTCTACTTCTTAGTCCAGAATCTACACATGAGAAGATACAACAAGCTATTGATCAAACAATTAGACGGGCTTCAAACTTAGAAAGCTACGAAGAGTGGCTCAATGCCGACCCAAGAAGGCAACTACTCCGAGAAAGAATTGTAGATATTAAAAGGTCTCTCGTGGGAGATATACAAATATCTTCTGAGGGGCTTGTTAAAGAACTATTCATGCAAAATAAGAAAAGCTTGAAGGCAAGAGATCAGAGAGACATCAAAAGATTTGTCGCTTTAATTAAATCTTTTGCTTTGTTAAATCACTGGTGGAGAAAACAAACTAAGACTGGCATAATTGCCAATGAAAATGATATCAGACAGGCATACGAGATATGGAAGAAGATTTCAGTATCACAGGAGTTTAATTTAGCTCCTTATGTCTACGATCTTTACAAAGATATTATTATTCCTCTTTGGAAAGAAAAGAAGGTCGAGGTCATGAGTGACGAATTTAATCTTGATAAGCGTTATGGTATCTCTAGGTATGAAATACTACAGCGTCATTACGACTTACACAAAAGAATGCTGGACGGATATAAGCTACGAACAGAAATATTAAGGGTGTTAGAAATAGCAGGTCTCATAACTCAAGAGCAAGATGTAAATGATAAAAGAAAATATCTAGTTTTCCCTTCAGTTGAAATTGAAGAAGAGTATAGTGTGGAGGAAGGTGGGGTGGCTAGCATTGTGAACACAAAATACATGCCCGTGTTTGCTGAAAATAATGCTTAGGTATATTATAAATATGCGAAACCATAAGATTAACCTTGATATTTGTAGCCAAAGATGGGGTAACAGTACTTGTGGTTTCGCGATTACAAGTATCATGCTGTTGCCCCTTTTTTGGTACAAGATATGAAAAAATTAAATAACGAAATTGAGTATTTTCTATATGCTCGCAAATCATCAGAAAGTGATGATAGGCAAGTTCAATCTATAGATGATCAGATAGATAGACTAAAAGAATACGCTTCGCGTGTTGGTATTAAAATTAAAAAAGTCTTTATAGAAGCAAAGTCTGCTAAATTGCCAGGCAATAGACCAGTGTTCGCTGAAATGATGGAAGGAATAAAAGCAGGTAAGGCTCAAGGCATTCTGTGTTGGCAGATTAATCGTCTATCTCGTAATCCTGTAGATGGAGGAATGATTAGCTGGATGCTTCAACAAGGAATAATAAAATCTATCCAAACAACGGAAAGAGAATACAAACCTGAAGATAACACTTTACTTTTAAGTGTTGAAACTGGTATGGCGAATCAGTTTATTATTGATCTAAAGAAAAATGTTCGGCGAGGAATGGACGGCAAGGCGCAAAGAGGAGAGTATCCTACAAAGCCCCCTCTTGGTTATAAGAATGATCGTCTTAACAAGACGATTGTTAGTGATGAGGAAAGATTGCCAATGATTAAGAAAATGTGGGACATGCTTCTTTCTGGAAACTACAGACCTCCAATGATAGTAAAGATAGTAAACGAAGAGTGGGGATTTAGAACTCCAAGAACTCCCAAAGGAGGAGATAAGGAAATATCTAAATCTACCATCTACAAATTATTCAACAACATATTCTATGCTGGAGTATTTGAATGGCATGGAGAAATTCTGCAAGGTAATCATAGGGCAATCATCACACTAGATGAGTATGATAAAGCTCAGAGAATTTTAGGTAAAAAAGGTAAGCCACGATTCTCTAAACATGAACATGCATACACTGGCGAAATTCAGTGTGAAGAGTGCGGTTGTTTGCACACTGCAAGTTTGAAGTCTAAAGTGCTATCTAATGGGGAATCAAAATCTTACGGTTATTACTACTGCACGAGAAGAAAGAAGAATCTAAATTGTAGCCAAACGGGAAAACTAACAACTCAGGAATTGGAAAATCAGATAGACGCGGAACTGAAAAAGTGTCAGATACACCCTAGATTTCTACAGTGGGCTCTAGACTATCTACAAGAAAGGAAGGAAGTTGATTTTGAAAACAAATCTACTATACGCGAACAACAGGAAGCAACATATAACAAGATTCAGGGTGAGTTAAGCAATCTCTCAAAAATGCTTTATAAGGAACTCATAAGTGAAGAGGAGTTCCTAAGTATGCGAGATGATTTACGTTCACAATCTGCAAAAGTAAAATCAGCTCTAGATAATACCGAGAATGAATCCGCCAAATGGCTTGAGCTTACTCAAGAGTTTTTCCAATTCTCTGCCTACGCACGAGACCGCTTTAACGATCCTGAAGCAACAGCTCAAGAAAAGAAAGCTATTTTCCGTGCTTTAGGTTGGAACTTTAGCATAAAAGATAAAGTACTCCGTATTTCTAAGCACAAATGGATAGAAACTGTAGAAAACGAGTATCCATCTCTAGAAAAGAGAATCACTGCGTTAGAACTGGATAAAAACCTTGCTGTTACTGAACGAACCAAGCAAATTAGCATGATTCGTCTCGATTGGTGTGCCTATCGAGATTCGAACTCGAACTGAGGGCTCCACAAGCCCGCGTGCTAACCATTACACTATAGGCACCATCTGCAACATTCCGCTGGGAATGAGGGTTTTACTCTAACACATTTTCCTGCTTTTTTGAAGAGTGCGCTTTTCTTTGGAAGTGCTAGAGTTATCTTTGTATCGTTCATTACAACAGCAACAACCCAGGAGACAATCATGATGAAACGCTTTATTTTCCTTGTGGTTTTGGCATTTTCCCCGTTTTACAGTTTTGCTGACAGCTACGACCGTTACGACGGTTGGTCAGGAACCTTATACGGGTTCAGTCACCACGCAACCCAAAACCAGAAAAACCCCTACGAGGAATTCAATCCGGGTATCGGCATCCGCAAACATTTTGGTGAATGCTTCTGGAGAAGCGCCAACTGTTTCGCAGAATTGGGCTACATCCACAGAAATAGCTTAGGGGGAAAGGTGAAGATGGCTTCCGTAGGGAGCAAGTGGACGCTGTTTACAGTTGACAACTATCGGTTTCACGTTGGTGGAACCATCACCTATATCGAATACGGGAACCCTTTTAGCAAAAAGACTCTCCACGGATTTGCCCCAATTCCATTGATTGGCGTTGGGAAAAATTCCTGGGACTTCGATGTGTCGATCCTTTCCAAAAAACCTCTCTCGGCATTAACCGGGAAGGACGAAAAAGCTGTATTCTTGTTGTCTTTTGTACACAGGTTCTGAAGCAAGAACCTCCAATTAAAACCCCACACCGTGTTAGTGTGGGGTTTTGCTTTTTTAATTTAAAACAACAATCTAGATTCTTACTACAAAAAACTACAAGAATTATTCTTGTAGTTTTTTATATGGTGCCCAGGAGAGGACTTGAACCTCCATGCCGTTGCCAGCGCTACCACCTCAAGGTAGTGCGTCTACCAGTTTCGCCACCTGGGCATATTTAAAATGTCTCTTCTTTAGAAGTATTGAAATACTACCACAGAATACAGTAAAACAAAAACCCGCACGAATGCGGGTTTTTGTTTTTATGCTGTTACTTCTTCTGGAGTTTCAACTACTGTTTCTACTGTAGTTACACCATCTTTCTTAACAACACGAACATCTTTCTTAAGCTTACGACGTACATCACGTAGCGCCTTATCACGCACATAGTAAAGCTTACTTCGGCGTGTATGTGAGTGGCGAACCACTTCGATCTTATCGATCATAACTGAGAAAAGTGGGAATACACGTTCAACTCCAACACCTGAGGCAACTCGACGAACAGTAAATGTCGCACCGATTTCAGTTCCATGCTTACGAGCAAGTACCATTCCTTCAAAGGCCTGAAGACGAGTCTTTCCGTCTGCTTCTTTAATCTTATTCCAAACTCGAACAACATCTCCTGAAGCAAATTCGATTGCTTTTCGTGATTCAATGTCGACTGGTGTTAATATAATCGTCGTTTTCATACGTGGTTTTATGTTCGGCTATGATATCACAAAAAAACTATATAAGCAAGAGCTTTTCTAGTACCTCTTGCATGTCTTGTGGCACTTCACAGGTGAAGGTTTTTTCAATATACCCTTCAGATTCGCCTGGAATATTAATGGTAAGGGAGTACGCATGTAGCATTGAACGTGGCGCAACATCTCTTCCTGCCTTTGATCCATATAAATCATCCCCAATAATTGGGTGACGAATACCCCTAAAATGAGCTCTAATCTGGTGAGTGCGACCAGTGAGCGGATAACATTCTACATAGCAGTACTGCTTTCCATCTGCTGCTGTTGAGCGCTTAAGAACTTTGTATCGAGTGATTGCTTCACGTTCCTCCCCTCGCGCGTCCCCTGAAAACATATCTACAATGGTTCGTTTCCTAAAGTCTGACTTAGCGCGGGCAATTGGAAGTGAAACCATACCCGTATCGTGCTTTATATTACCCTCAACAATCGCTCGATATATTTTGCGTGTTGTGTGATCTTTAAACTGCTTTTTAAGTGTGGTAAAAGAAATATTATTCTTAGCAAGAATAAGCACGCCTGTAGTATTCCTGTCTAATCGATGCACAATTCCCTCACGCCCTTTGTCCCCCACTCCGTCCATTGGATACGTTTTTGCCATCCAATCCGCAATAGTTTCTTCGTCTTGCCTGTCGTCAGGGTGCACCATAATACCCGCTGGTTTATTGATGACAAGCGTGTGTTTATCTTCGTAGACAATAGGGAGATTCATAGATGTAGTTTAACAAAAATGACACGCAACCGCGTGTCATTTTTGCATTTGTGGGCAATAGAGGATTCGAACCTCTGACCTTCGCTGTGTAAAAGCGCTGCTCTACCAACTGAGCTAATCGCCCAAGTACGTAAATACTACAACATTTTATCTTTTTTTACCAGCCCGTCCACTAGTGGTGGTATATTATTTTTTCTATCTCCTGGAGAGCGGCTTGTGGATCTTCTTCAAATTTTCTCATCAGCTCTGGGTGAGTTGTTATAAGACTTCTAAACTCTTCACCATGAACGCCGGCAAAAACCTCCAAATCCTCTCCGTGCATTTGCGCAAGTTGTATTTGAATTGTATTTCCCATCTGAACCTCTCTCTCGGATTGAGATAGAGAAGCGCCTCCCATTTGTTCCATTTTCATACAAGATAAGTATACCCCATCGCAGGATAAGTGTTTTTTTGCTAGTATGTGGTAATCCAATTGCCCTGGTAGTTCAATGGATAGAACAGCGGACTTCTAAGCCGTTAATAGTGGTTCGATTCCACTCCGGGGCACCAAAACGTTTATAGAGGTATTTACATATTCAACCACAGCGCTACACTCAATAATGAGTGTTCCCCGTTCATAAACCTAACTGAGGAGAAGAGTCATGCCTTCTGACTGGATTCAGGATCGCGATGCAGTGATCGACCCTGAAGCAAACACATCTCAACAGCAATCACATAGCCTCAAAAGTAGCCAAAAAACGCGTCGCCCAAGACGCGTCGCCCAAATTTTCCATGACGACAATTTGTGTGACGAGCAACCTCCACATCTTGCCGACCCTACCAGCATCTCACGTGAACATCTCATGTAGTTTCTAAAACCCGCATTGCAAAAAGCGCCCCAGGAAGGCGCTTTTGTTATTCGTAGATAACCACTCTACCTAATCTATCTTCCAGTTTTCTTCCAAGCATTCTTTGTGCGTCCCCTGTCCCACACACGATTACTTCGTCCTTCCCTATTTTGTGAACAATAGTATCAAGCACTTCACTTATTGCTTTTGTAATTTCTTCTTCGATAAGAATTTTCCCGACAGGAATAGTTTCTCCATCAAACACAATATAGTCATCAAAGATACACACGTGATGTTTCATGCTTATAGTATACCCAAATATACTAGCAGCACATAGAGAGCAATGAGTGCGACAATTCCTATTGTTACCACCTTTGTATGTTTCAAAATATATTCACGCGCTTCATCTCCATATTCATACGAAAAGTAAGCGACAATACCCACTCGAATTAGACGACCCAAAAAGAAAGCAGTTACTACGACAATAAATGAAAGTGAAAATACTCCAGACAGAAATGCAAAGATTCGATCTGGAAGTGGGGTAAACGCTGCGAGAAACATACTCACAAACGTATTGTGCTCAAACATTGTTTGCGTGTAAGTTGCTAACAGTGATGAATCAAAAAAACTCTGGAACCATGTTTGGTATGTGGTATATAAATATTTTCCCGTAACATACAAAAGTGCTGCCCCTGTTGCAGAACCAGCTGCAGAAATAACACTGAGGAGTTTCCAAGAGATATCTTTTCTGTACGAGAGCACTGCCGCAACAACAAGCTCTGGCAAAAGTGGAGATATTGTTGTTTCAAGAAAAGCCACAATAAATACCCCTGTTTTTATCCAAGACCTGGTCGCAACGTAGGCAATCCACCTATCTATCATCTTCACTTCTTTCTGAAGTGTTGTACTAACGAAGTTTTGTTCCATTTGGAAGAGGTGTTGTTGGATTAAGGAGTGCAAATGAATCATCTGTTGATCCCGCTAAAATCATTCCTTGTGATTCATGTCCACGCAACATACGTGGGGCAAGATTTGTTATAAAAGGAAATTGTTTTCCTAATAAATCTTCCGGCTGCACAAACTCTCTAATCCCTGAAAGTATTTGTCGTGGGGACGTTTCGCCAAGATCAACTTGTAATATATAAAGTTTGTCCGCACCTTCAACAATATTAACTGATACAACTGTTCCTAGTCTGATTTCTATTTTTAGAAAATCATCAATAGTAGCAAAAACCTTCTCAGGAATTACCTCCTCCTTTTTTATTTCTTCCTGTGGTTCATTCATATCCCCCACTTTACCAGTTATCATTTCCTCTGTCACTTTTGTTGTCTTCTTCATCGTCCTCCTCTTCAAACTCTTCATCATTTGAAATGACAGGGCCATGAACCTTATCAAGATATCTCTGAAGCACAATTGCAGCAGCCTGATCATCTACTTCTCGGGTTGCCTCGTTTCCTGGCTGCTTTCGAGCCTCCACTGTTGAATACCATTCTTTTTCATACGCGATAATAACGTCAGCAGCAGATTCCAATTTAGCACCAAAAGCACGCGCTTCCTTCGCCACAGGATTTGGCTTTCCTTTTTGATCAACACTTTCCCCGATAACAATTGTTCCGAATTTCATTTCGCGAATAAGCTCCATCGTATCCTTAAAGAGTTGAGCGTCGTTTGGAGAAATCATAAGAGGAAAAGCTAGACGCCCCTCATCGTCTGATTGCGCAAAGCCAACCTTCTTCGTACCAAAATCAATTCCTAAATATTTCATGCTCTATAGTATATCAACTAGTTTTATTTCTTTCCCCATCTCCAACTTGGTTTCTCACCTTTTTTGTAAGAAATTACGATAAGTAAAATCGTAACTCCCGCCATCAGAAAATGGTAATACAGTGGCGCTCCAGAACCGCCGCCGTCTAATGCTTTGTCCACCGTTGACCTGACATAGATAAATACAGAAAAAAGATATAACACTATCACTAACCACCCTTCCCATGAGCTCGGTGTCCATCCCCATCCATACGTTTTTGCCTTAAACCAAAGTTTCTTTTCCATATACCCTAAGTATACAGTAGATATTTCAAAAAAAGGCAAACCATGATAGAGTAGTACAACAATCGAAAGTTGGAGGAGTGGCAGAGTGGTCGATTGCACCTGTCTTGAAAACAGGAGTCTGGGCAACCGGACCGTGAGTTCGAATCTCACCTCCTCCGCAGTAAAGAAAAGACCGAAAGCTAAAGCTTTCGGTCTTTTCTTTGTCACAGTATTCTGATGTAAACCGTTATACTTACTATAACCCCACAACACTATGACACTATTCAAAAAAACCGCCATTTTATTTAGCTTAGGAGCACTTGCCGTCTCTTCAGTAGCTTTTGCTTTTGAACCAAAAGAAACCGCTCGTTATTTTAACGGCCCAACAGTTTCTGGAGAAACTTCAACAAGCGCTACGTTCTCACTCTCATCTTCAGTGCTTGCTGGAATGACAAGCGAAGAAAAAGCGCGTGTATATTTTGAATACATAGAAAAAGATCTCATGTGTATTGCTATTTACCCTACCCCGGCAGCATGTCTTCCAAAGAAGACAGAAGTTGGTAAAACACCAGTGGAAATAAAAGATCTCAAGCCGAATACAACATACACAGTTAAATACAAGGCGGACAATACCATTATGTGTATCACCGCACCGTGCCCAGGTAATGAATTTGAAAGCCTAACCACAGAATTTAAAACTCAGACAACAGTAACCCCTCCACCGCAAACAGTGATTACGAAAAACCTCTTCATAGGTAGTCGAGGTGTACAAGTAACGCTTCTCCAGGAATTTCTTATTAGCAAAGGATACATGCGTGGAACAGCAACAGGTTATTTCGGTTTCGTAACATTCCAGTCAGTACGTGAATTCCAAAAAGCACACATTGTTCCTTCAACAGGTTTCGTAGGAGTACTCACACGAAAAGCAATTGCGGATTACAATTCTGACGCCTCAGTCGGAGCAGAAAAATTTGAAGGCACAATTACTGCATACTCAACACAGTGTTTCGTAGATGGTGAATGTAGTATCACCGTGGACGGAAAGAAAATTGTAACAACAACTGGGTGGTCACAGATGACAGTTGGGACAGTAACAGGGATTCCTGATTTTGGATCTATTGCTGATAAGGTTGGATCACGCGTCAAAGTGTACGCGAAAAAGACTGCTACAGGATACACACTCTACGGAAGTACAGACTATTACGTACAAGTACAATAAATTCGTAAGAATACTCACTCTTGTATCGTCATCAATAGAGCGAGCCTCATTGGCCGTTTTATACGCCCTTAAATAAACAACCATATGACAACAAAAACAGACTTCGAAACAAAGTTCGCTGAAACAGGAAGAAACATCGATGAAATGATCCTAGATACTCGTGAAAACTATCGAGAAGAGCGTCAGGAGCTACGTAACAAGTGGGACAAACTTGAAGCAAGGCGTACTGAGCTTGCGGATCAAGGCGACGACAAGTGGGAAGAGGTAAAAACAGAATTTGAGGAAGGTTGGGAGGAAGTAAAAAATTCGTATGAAGATTTGAAAGAAAAACTTTCAGAGAATCACGAAGGGCATAATCATTAAATAACAAAAGCACCCGAGGGGGTGCTTTTGTTTTGAAGGTGCAGAATACCTGTCACAAGTCGCACCGCTTTCTGGGTAGATTAAGAGTTTTTATGGGTGATTGGGAGAAGAAAGAATTATATAAAATAAAAACCGCCGACAAGCAGCGGAATCTACTTGTCGGCGGATGATGGTTAGACCTTGAACCGGATGATTATGGACATCTCGGTACGGACACCTTTGCGGCCAAGTGCTTTCTCCCCGGCCTTGTCCCATAGCGTCCAGTTCTCCGTCTTGATGGTGACGTAGACCTGATCCACTTTGCGCTCCACGGCCAACACCTTGCATGACTCCACGATGGCGAACGGGTTGATGAGGGTTCCGCAGCCTTTCGCGGCGTACTTGGCTTCGTCAGGAACACAACCTACAGCCCTGATTGTGCAGGAATAAACGATGCCTTCCGACATCAGATCGCCGGCATGGTATTCGAGGCGTTCGAAGAAGCCATTCTGGCGAACATGATCGAAAGCCGCTAAGAACTCCGGAGCTTTCGCAAACGGATCATTCATAAGATCTCCTAAGTTGAAATGAACCATACCATTATATCACAATATAATCTTTTTGTCAATATTACTTCGGCAGGAATCACCTCTCACTTTGCTAAGCTCGAAACCTTCACTCGCTCTTCGCGAGTTGCGGCCCGCGGTTCGATTCCTGTTGAGGGCAGATACCGACGAATAGAAAATAACCACCTCATCGGTGGTTATTTTCTATTCGTTGTGCCCTCGGCAGGAATCGAACCTGCATCGCAAGTACCGCAAACTTGAATTCTATCCATTGAACTACGAGAGCATGTACCGGATAGATCCGGTTGCACTAAGACTATTTAGAAATCTTAGCGACTGCGCGTGCTAGACGTGCTTTCTTGCGATCAGCTGTTCCTTTCTTGATAACACCTTTTTTAGCAGCCTTATCAAGTGCCTTATATGCAAGAGAAAGAGAAGACGTAATAGCCTTTTCTCCCTTTGCGACGATGTCCTTACGAACATCTTTCACAGCTTCTTTCATTGTACGTCGGCGGCGGTCATTAACGACTCGCTTTCTGATGCTTACACGATTTGCCTTCTTTGCGTTTTTTGTAATTGCCATATCTTTATTGAGTAGGACAACTATACCACAAAGTCAATGATTTTTCAAGGATTCAAAGATTCCCTGCGTGGTATACTTTTCCCATGATTGGCTATCTTAGCGGTGTTGTTCACAAAGTATCTGAAAAAGACATGATTCTTCTCGTTGGAGGAGTTGGGTACAAGCTCCTAGCCCCTCTCCCTGTTCTGCTGGCTCACAGCGCAGGCACAGAAACATCTCTCTATATACATACCCATGTACGCGAAGATCAGATTAGTTTATACGGATTTGAGCAAGATATAGAACTTGAGCTTTTTGAAAGACTTATCAATGTTTCTGGCATTGGCCCAAAGTCAGCACTTGCCATGCTTTCGGTGCACTCACCAGCATCCGTAGCGGAGGCTGTTGAACGAGGAGACGCTGCAGTACTTTCTCACACTCCAGGCATTGGAAAGAAAACAGCTGAAAAAATTATTATAGAACTCAAAGGTAAACTTGCTCATCTTCAAGGTGTTGGGAAAACTGATTCGTTCTTTGAGGTACGCCTTGCGCTTGAAGCTCTGGGTTACTCTCCAAAAGAAGTACACGATGTTCTTCAAAAATTAAACCCACTTGAGACAAACACAAGCACTCTCATTAAAGAGGCTCTTAGTAAGATAAAATAAACGTATGGAAAAAATACTTCGCACAATAGAAAAACTTGTTCCTAAAAAAGTCTACCGCTTTTTCCAGCCTGCGTACCATTTCCTCCTTTCTGTAATCGGTATCATTATCTATCGTCATCCATCACGACACATCTATGTCATCGGAATAACAGGAACAAAAGGAAAATCTTCTACGACTGAATTTGTGAACGCTGTTCTTGAAGCCGCAGGAAAGAAAACTGCCGTACTTTCAACTATTCGTTTTAAAGTAGGAGATAACTCACGTCCGAATAAATATAAGATGACGATGCCAGGAAGATTTTTTACACAAAAATTCTTGCGTGATGCAGTAACTGCTGGATGTGAATATGCTGTTATTGAAATGACATCAGAAGGCGCTCGTTTCTACCGCCACTTAGGTGTTGAACTTGATGCACTCATCTTTACCAACCTCTCCCCTGAACACATCGAGAGTCACGGTTCATTTGCAAACTACAAGCGCGCTAAATTAAAACTGGCACAACGCCTCGCCAAGAGTAATAAACCGGTTCGTCTTTCAATTGCTAATACTGATAATGAGCATGCTCCTTCGTTTCTTATTTTCCCTGTTGAAAAAAACATTGGGTACTCATTGGATCATGTACACATCCTTAATGAAACTTCTACCTCAAGCACGATTAGATGGAACACTGCGGAAATCACTATCCCTCTCCCTGGAAAATTTAATATTTCAAACGCTCTCGCTGCACTCACTCTAGCAAACGAAGTTGGTATTTCAATTACTGACGCAAAGAAAGGAATAGAAAATCTTTCCCTTATTCGTGGAAGAGTAGAACGAATAGAAGCGGGGCAAGATTTTTCCGTGATTGTAGATTACGCTCACACCGATGACAGTCTTCGCAAACTCTATGAAACATTTCCATCATCAAGGAAAATCGCTGTGCTTGGCGCAACAGGTGGTGGACGAGATTCTTGGAAGCGCCCTGTACTTGGAACTATTGCGGATGAATGTTGTGATGAAATTATTATCACTAACGAAGATCCATACGATGAAGACCCAACAAAGATTATTAATGAAGTTGCTGGTGGTGTGAAAAATCATACACCAATTATTATCCTTGATCGCCGTGAAGCAATTGCTCACGCTATCTCTCTTGCAAAAACTGGTGATACTGTTTTAATAACCGGCAAAGGAACTGATCCATATATCATGGGACCAGACGGTACAAAAATTGTGTGGGACGATGCAACGGTTGCAAAAGAGGAGCTTGAAAAACTACTCAAGAAAGCATAGGCTCTACCTATGCCCGAGCTTCCAGAAGTACACACAACCGTAACAGGACTCCAAAGCGTCTTACCAGAATTATCCATTACAGATGTTTGGACAGATATGTGGAGTGCTGCTCGCCTTTCTAAAAACACGATTAAGGATCGTAGCTATTTCCCGTACTTCAAAAAGTACGCGCTCAACACACCGGTGAAACAGATTCGTCGTCGAGCAAAACATATTCTTATTGATTTCGAGAATGGCTTCACAATGATTATTCATATGAAGATGACGGGGCATTTAATGTACGGAACATACAAACAAAATAAGAACTATGATGGGCGTCAGTGGCCATGGATTCCCGTAGATAAAGATTCCCCGCTTAATGATCCATACAACCGCCACATCCATGTTGTGTTCACTTTATCTAATGGTTACCAACTCGCATTTTGTGATTCAAGAAAATTTGGAACCATTGTTATAGAAAAAACTGACACGTTACACATAGATCGATTAGCACATCTCGGCCCTGAGCCTCTTGAAACGTCATTCACACTGAACAACTTCAAAGAACGCTTAATGAAATCCCCTGCTCGAGCAATTAAAACAGTGCTTATGGATCAGTCCATCATTGCAGGAATTGGAAATATTTATTCTGATGAAATGCTTCATCGTGCACATGTCCTACCAACACGTACAGCTAAGAGTCTTTCCCCTTCAGAGGACAGGTTGTTATTTACATCCATGAAAGCAGTTCTTTCAAAAGGAATAGATTTTGGCGGAGACAGCACAAGTGACTATAGAAACATTAAAGGTGAACGCGGAGCATTTCACGAGAACCATCAAGTTTACTTACGAACAAAAGAAAAATGCCTCACAAAAAATTGTAAAGGCATTATTGAAAAACAAACCATCGGTGGGCGTAGCGCTCACTTCTGTCGAGTGTGTCAGAAATAAATAACAGATTCACACGAAGAAGCAGTCGTCCAAACCTTCCTCTTTGAGAGGTTTACCTGTGTGCTGTTGTCCGACCACGCTGCAGTAATAGCCTCTTTCTGCTTGAGGCAGCAGATCCTTTTCTGGATCCCAGTACACAGGAATCCTTTGCGTAATGAGTCTTGGTGTAAGATTAGCAGGATGAATACCGTGCTTACCGTAAAACACCCACCTTTCTTCAATTCCTTTCTTTGGTCTACAGTTTCGTTTCAAATAATCAAAAGCAAAGGCAGAAGAAAGGGAGTGCTCACCCCAAGAGCGTGCGGTCATCCCCACCTCAACACCACAATCGTGTGCTGGCGAGTTCATCAAGCGAGACCTCACCACCACAGCCTTTTTTAATTTGTCCCAGGAAAGCACCATGCCGTAGCCCACATACCAGTGCCTGAAATAGAAAATCCAAGAAAAAACAGCGATAGTCACACAGGCCATCACGATGAAAAGGGCGAGTTGGTACGAATCGTTAAAGTTGTAAAAAGAACCCATGAGAAACTCCTTGTAATTGGTTTACCTAAACACTACTCCACATTCTGCCAATATGCAAAAAGCTGTATACTCATAGACATGGGAACACTTCTTAAAATATTCGTAGGGTTCTGGGTCATCTGGATTATCTGGTACATCACGGGCGGACCTCTTCGTGATGACAAAACAAAACCTTTTGTACGGTTTAACGAAACAGGACAAATAGAAACAGTTGGGAGATAAAAATAAACACCTCGTATAATGCGAGGTGTTTATTTTTATCTGTGCCCCCAGAAGGGATCGAACCTTCGACCGTCTGCTTAAAAGGCAGCTGCTCTACCGACTGAGCTATAGGGACATTGGTTGCTCTATCCTAGCAAAAATATGGGAATACTTCAAAGTCTAGATTGAAAGGATAATACTTTCCAGTTCCACTTTCAAATCCCTCTCCCCTCGGTGAGCCAAGATACTCGCTCGTAAAATCCTCCCTCCGAAGACTTCACATTCCTCTACTGTAAACTTTCCTGGGCGACCAGAACGAATATCTAACCACACAGTTCCGAACTTCCACTGAAGTGCACCAGCAATTGCTTCTGGAGATTCTACGTCTCGTAATTTCATCCACTCAATCCATACCGCCTTCTTATCACGCCGAGCAAATGCCGTTGCTAAAGCAAACGGAGTTACCTCAACACCTTTTTCCTCTCGTGCGTCGTATATCGTATTGGCATACTTCTCTATTTTTTTCATTCTATTGGCATCTGCAAACGGTTCATCAATAACAAAAATATTTTGTGACTCTTTCATTGAAGGGAGTAAGTCGTACACATGTTCTCGAGCATCTGCTTTTTCTAACACCTGAATAAGATGAGCAATAACGGTATCACCAAATAAGCTTGTTGCTTCAACAAGTGGCGCTAATTGATATATCTGTTCTGCATAAATATGCGCCGAAGGAGTTCCAAGCTTTGCTATCTGCACTAAGGCCTTTTCTCTTTTTTTTGCATCCGTACCAATGAGAGCGTATATCATAGTTCTTAAATAGCCTGCAGATTACTTCCAAGTGTACGAGAAACAACGAGTGGTAATGTTGAAAGATTTCTCTTCTTGAGAACATTCTCAAGCACGGACACAAGTTGATCAGCAACAGATTCAGCAACTTCTTTTTCAATTTCAAATACAAGTTCATCATGGATTTGAATAACAAGCTTCACTTTATCAGTCAGCCCCTTTTCAACAAGATATTCATGAGCATCAAGCATTGCAAGTTTAAGAATATCCGCAGACGTTCCTTGAATCGGAGCGTTAATAGCAATTCTCTCCCCTTGCGCACGCAAGAATGGTAATGGGCTTTTAAGAAGAGGAACTTCGCGGCGGCGTCCGAGAATTGTTTCTGTATAACCATGCTTCCACGCAAACGCTTTTACTTCTTCCAAGTATTCCATCAATCGAACAAACGTTACTTTATACTGATCATAAAATTCCTGAGCTTCTGCACGTTCAACCTTCATCCCTTCTTTAAGGGCGGTGACTCCCATGCCGTACAAAATTCCGAAGTTAATTGCCTTCGCTTTTCTTCGCATGTCAGGTGTTACCTCTGACTCTTTCACATTAAACACACGTGCCGCCGTACCTGTATGAACGTCTATGTTATTTGCAAATATTTCTACAAGATGTGGATCGCCGGAAAGCATTGCAGCGGCACGGAGGTCGATCTGAGCATAGTCACACGAGAGGAGAACTTTTCCCTTTGATGCCACAAATGCTTCACGAACCTTTTGCCCTAGCTCACTCTTGATTGGAAGGTTCTGCAGGTTTGGATCTTCACAACTAAACCTCCCTGTCCCTGCCCCTGTTTGAATAAAGTGCGCATGTATTCTTCCGTCTTCTTTTACATACTGCGGGAGTGAATCAATATATGTTGAAAGAAGTTTCATCATTTCTCTATATGTTGAAATCTTGTCCACGATTGGGTGTTCATCTCTAATCTTTTCAAGCTCTGTTGCGTTTGTGCTCTTTGCTCCTGTTGCGGTCTTTTTAATTTTTGTTCCAAGGTTAAGTTTCTCGTATAACACTTCGCTTAGTTGTTTTGGTGAACCAATATTAAATTCCACACCAGCAAGCGTATAAATTTCTTTTTCCAATTTCTTCACCTCAATATGAAGATGCTCACTTAACACTTTAAGTTCTTTTACATCGAGCATGATTCCATTGACTTCCATATCTCGAATTCGAGGCATGAGAGGTTGCTCTACATCAACAAAGAGCGGCCACAATTTTTCTCGTTTCAATTCTTCTTCAAGATACGCCTTCATCTCTGCTGCAGTCTTTTTACCCGTAACATTTTGAATATCAATAACTGAAGCATTAGTCATTTCACTATGAAGAAGATGAACCATGACTCGCAGTTCTTCTAAATCATCAAATGCCACTTCAACTTTCGCTTCCTCTACTGCTTCAGGAGCCCCTCTCATTCTTTCGAGTTTGCTTCTAAGAGATCTAAACTCATACTTATCACACATAGCTTCATACTGGGAGATGTCTATACTTTCAAGCCATGGCGTTTCAGGCTTTTGATATTCGCACGGCGCATCTCTCCTGATAGTGGCCAACGTTTTAGAAAATAAAGCCTCCTCTTCCCCTTCTTCTACAAGCTTTACTATTCGCTCCTTAAACCCATCCAAAAGTAACTGTTCGCGTTTCTTCTTGAGCTGTTTATAAATACCTTCAATTTCACCATACCTCTTAATGAGCTCGGTAGCTGTCTTGTCTCCGATACCTTTAATACCAATAATATTATCCGATGGGTCTCCAGCCAGTCCTTTGTAATCAGGAATACGTTCTGGGCCAAAACCAAAACGATCAATAACAGCTTGCTCGTTGTAAAGAATTGTTTCAGTGCCTTTTCTCATGGTGTACACCGTCACACGATCATCATCCACAAGCTGTAATGTATCCATGTCCCCTGACGCAATAATAATACGTGTATCTTTTTCTTTTTTTAACTGCTCTGCAATTGTTCCTAATAAGTCATCAGCCTCAAAACCTTCGCATTCATATAAAGGAATTGAAAGCGCCTTACAAAGATTTCTTGATTCTTTGATTTGCTCAATGAGTGCATCATCTGTTTTTGCGCGACCTGCTTTGTATCCTTCGTAACTTGTGTGACGAAATGTTGGCTTTGGTAAATCAAAACATGCAGCAATATAATCTGGTTGTATCTCTTCGAAAATTCTAAGGGTCATGGTGATAAATCCGTAGAGTGCCCCTGTTGGACGCCCATCATGCGTAGCAAATCCTGTCATAGCATGAAAACCACGATGAAGAATTGCGTGTGCGTCGAGTAATACAATAGTTGTTCGTTTATCTTTCTTCATAGGAAATAGTTATTTCGCGCACTGATTCATCTTGTACTTTAAAATCAATTTCCATATCGGGGCGAACATACGTCATCTTTGACGGCCACTCGATAACAATGAGTGCACCTTCATCTTTAAGATCTTCGTCTAACCTCAACACCTTTGCTTCTTCTGGGGAGTTAAATCTATATGCATCTACATGGATTAATTTCTTAAACTTCGCATGTGTTCCTTTGTATTCCTTTTTAAGGATGAAGGTTGGACTGTGGACTGTGTGTGATTCTATCCCAAGAACACCTGCTAAGGATTTTGTGAAGGTTGTTTTTCCTGCACCCAAATCCCCTGTAAGCAAAATAACAAAAGCCTTTTTCGTTGAACTGGCTGTGTGCATTTCGCTTAAGATAGTAGCGACCCTTTCAGAAAACTCTCCTAAGTCTTGTTCTGTAAGCAAAAAAACCTCTTTCATTACCCCTATGATACCACGAAACAAACCGCCCTTTCGGGGCGGTTTGTTTATTCCTATCGGCTCACATAAGGCGTATGTAAGGGTTTAGTGTGATCCTTTTTTATCAGTTGAGTATGATGAGTACACACTGCGTCCAAGGATAAAGATGATGAAGAGGATTGCAATAAGAGCAAGCCATTCAACAAGAGAGTTTGGAAGGAATCCATGACCACTTGATGAACCAACCACCGTCTTTGAACCAGTGTCAGATTTAACATCTGATGAAGAGGCAACTGAACCAACAACGTATGCTGTTACTTCATCCTCAACAGTAGTTCCCGGTACTGAGTAATTAGTGTATGCAGTTGTAACCATAGACTTACCAACCACTGCTTCCTTAGCTACTGTTCCTGTCCAATTGATACTCATTTCTCCGTATGGAGAAAGCGTAATATTTGAAACAGTAAGAACATGAGTAATAGGATCATAACTTCCAGCTGAAGCGTTTGTAAGAACAATCTCCTGTGGAATAGTTACCTTTGCAGTTACTCCTGTAAGCGCTGAGTCTGAAACGTTCTTAAGTGTAAGTTTGTAATTAACTACAGAGGAAGCTGTAAGATTTCCTGAAACCTTTTCAATCTGAAGAGAGATAAGTTTCTGTCCGTTGTTAATAATCTCAGATGCTGACTTTGAACCTACAGTTACGTATGTTCCATCAACACAGAGAACTTGGTTTGTCTTTGTTACTGTCTTAGTAACAGGAGACTTTACGATTGGTTTTACATACGTAACAGCTGTTGTCTTTGTAGTAAACGCTACAATCTCTCCCTTAACGACACCGTACTGGTTCTGCATTACTGCGCGACAGTAGTATGTTGTTCGTGGCTTAAGGTTTGTAAGAACGTTTGAGAATGGCGCTGTTGGAGATGATCCAATATTTGCCTTTGCTGTCTCACGTCCAAGGTTTGATGTCTCACCGTATTCGAACCATCCCGTTGACTGTGCACCTGAAGCAATAAGTCCGATTCCGTTACAACGAGCGCTTGTGAGTGTAATCTCAGTTGCTACTGATGTGATAACGTTATTAAACTTAATAGTCTGTGGAGGAACATATGGAACATATGTGTTTCCTACGTAACATGTCTGGTTAACTGGAATACTTGTTCCGTTAGCACACACTTTGTACTGTGCAGGACAAATTGAGTTAACAGAAATTCTTGATCCATCCCAACAAAGCTGTGTTGTAACTACTGGAGCAACAATTGTACGAGTACATGAACCATTGATTGGAGCCTGTCCATCAGAACAGATTGTGTTTACGTTTGTAGGAATAACAGTAGTACGAGTACATCCTGTTGTTGGTGATGGGATAGTGCCATCAGAACAACGAGTAACTGTCGTAACTGGAACCACAGGCTGAGTTACAACTGGCTGAGTGTAGGTTGGTTGCGTATATACAGGCTGAGTGTATGTAGGCTGTGTAGGGTATGAGTATGTTGAGTAGTTATACCCTGTCCATGAAGGAGCTGAAGTATATGCAGGTGTTGTATAGTTATAATCGTATGTTGTTGCTGGGGTCACATAATTGTAATCGTATGTTGTACCACCAGTTGTTCCGTAATTATAGTCGTACGTTGTACCACCATAATTAGAATCATACGTAGTACCTGTACTACCGTAGTTGTAGTCATATGTTGTACCTCCGTAATTGTAATCGTAGGTATTTCCTCCCCCGTAATTATAGTCGTACGTTGTACCACCATAATTAGAATCATACGTAGTACCTGTACTACCGTAGTTGTAGTCATATGTTGTACCTCCGTAATTGTAATCGTACACTTCCTGCGCCAAAACAGTCGCTGGAACAAGTTGTCCAACAAGAGAAAGGGTTAGGAGTGCTGTTAATATAATTTTTTTCATACTTTTACTACTATTTATTAGTTCTCTAATTATATACTATATATCAACATTTGTCAATAGCAATAAAAAAAACACCGCCTGAAGGGGCGGTGTTTCGAGTGGTTCACTTTTTAGCGAGCCGGAGAGGTGGGGTAAACCTTCGACCAGATTTTGTCTTCCGGTTTTTGGCGGAAAGCAGCAACCTGCTGTTGTTCCCACAGAGGGCAGTTCACCGCGCCGTTTTCAACGCTGGTGCGAGCCTTTTCTTCACCTTTGATGCGGAAGATGCAGATATCCATCGGCTTTTGCATCACAGCCGCACGTGCAGGTTCTGTGTAGACCGCCGCGTGAGCGGTGGCAGAACTTATCCGCGCGGTAGCAACAGCATAGGAACGCTGGGGTTTTGCATACACCAACTTCGGAGCTGGAGGGCGACAGGCTTTTGCAACCGCCTCAGTGACAATCGTTGTGCACTGAGCGATGGTGGCGCCCTCAATCACTTCGATTTTTTTGGGAGGCTGTTCCTTGAGGGTTCGCAGTTCGCCGGCCAGTTTCGTTTTCTCGGCCTCGAGAGCGCTGACCTGCTGGTTCAGTTCGTGAACTTTCATCGGATTGCTGAAGATGGGGTATCCGAAGAGGAGCCCCATCAGCAACGCCATGACGCCAACAACGATGAGAATGGTTGTTGGCCACTTCTTTTCACCTTCAGGTTTTTTTGGTGCAGAAGATGGAGAAGCGACAGCGGAAGCAGAAGCGGTATCAGACATGGTGAACTCCTTGTAAAAGACAATCTATGTTAACAACCATTGCTAACATTACAGATAATATTATATCAGTTTAAATTGACTTTGTCAAGTAATATTCTTCCCCTCCTATAAGAAAAACACCCGACGTAAAAGTCGGGTGTTGCTCATGTTTCCATGAGTTTTAACGGAGTCCGCGAGCCGAAGCTTCGCGTTGCTGCCATTCGTTGCAAATCTGCTTTGCTTCTTCGCGTTTGACAGAGAGAGGCAATTTGATTTCCGCAACAACGTTGCCGTTATTGCGGAGGCGACATGTGTCTTGATCGCCCGCTGCCGCAAAGGAGGTTTCCTGCAGTTGTGCTGCCGGCCGCTGACCTTGCGCAACAGCAAGCTGTTGTACGCCGCCATAGGTCGGATTGGCAAACTGTTGTGGTGCTTGTTGAACCACAACACGTTGCTGACCCTGGTTGCTCATCATCGGGCAGAAAAATCCGCCGGCGATATAGCCAAGGAAGCCGCCGTTTTCGGTGTTGCGTGCATCGTTGCCGCGATTGGCGCCGATGACGCGACCCAGCCGTTCTGCCAGACCACCACACTGACCAGTGTTCCCCATGGGGACACCGACAGGATAGCTTGAGCCGTAGAAAGGCTGAGGGGCTTGCACCACAACATTCTGACCACCGATGTAGCCACCGTTGTTTTGGGTGCACCACATGCCGTTGGTCAGAACCACCGGAGGCGAACCCGCAGGAATCATTCCGCTGTTGGGGTAGCAGACAGCCGAAGCCGACTGAACACCGCACAGAAAAGCAAAAGCTGCGAGAGTTTTGATAACCATGTTCATGATGAACTCCTTGAGATTGAAACGATTTGAAAGGTACAACTGAGCGTTGATTTGATGGAACTAATTCCACCCTATCTAGCATGTATACAGTATACACTAAAATAGACTTTTGTCAAGCCCTTTTCTTTTAGTAAATAAGGGGCTCTATCCCCTCACTTTTATTCCAAAAGCCTTATATACTAAGGCCATGACAATTGTCTTTGATGATGCACTCCAAAACCATAGACTTGATGAACTTCGAAAGGACGAGGAGGAACAGCTCGTAAAGATTCTTTCTGATAAATATGGACTTCCTTATATTGATTTGCGCGGAATAGCTCCTGAACCTGATGCCATGCAATTTGTGAAAGAAGAAGAGGCACGAGCTGCAGGATGCGTGCCTTTTAAGGTGGTTGGGCGGAAATTATACGTCGCCACCCTTTCCCCTTCTAATTCAAAATTAGAAGAACTCATTCGACCTATCGAAACTAGAGGGTCAGAAATTATTCTCTATCTTTGTTCTCACGCATCTCTTGAACATGTGCTTTCTCGTTACGCAGATTTAAACCAATCAACAAAAGTTGAAAGTGGAATGCTTGAACTAACCAAGGAAAAGATGGTTACGCTTATGGCAAGCTTCAGCAACATTGACGAACTTCGTCAGCAATTCGACACTCTTTTAGGTTCACCAGTGCTCTATAAAACAACACGAGTAATAGAACTCATTGTCGCTGGAGCTCTTAAGTTTGATGCGTCAGACATTCACATTGAACCAGAGGAAGAGAAGGTTCGTTTGCGTTATCGTTTAAATGGTGTACTTGATGATATTGCTTTCTTTGACTTCAACGCACTTAAAAATATTACGAGTCGATTGAAACTTCTTTCAGGACTTAAGCTCTCAACTACAGCAAATGCTCAAGACGGACGATTTAGTATTGATTTAGGAGATGTTGAAGTGGACGTTCGTGTATCTGTTGTTCCAGGGAACTATGGGGAATCATTCGTGATGCGTTTACTTGATCCACGGCATACTGTTTCTAACTTGGATAATATAGCCTTCCCTGCAAGGCTTCGTGAACTTGTTGAACGATCACTCGTTAAACCAAATGGTGTTATCTTAACCACTGGTCCAACGGGGTCTGGAAAAACAACTACGCTGTATGCGTTTTTGCATAAGGTATATAACCCTGAGGTAAAAATTATTACTATCGAAGATCCAATTGAATACCATTTTGAAGGCATTACACAAACTCAGGTGGAAGAAGAAAAAGGGTATACCTTTCTTTCTGGACTTCGAGCAGCGCTTCGCCAAGACCCTGACGTAATCATGGTGGGAGAAATTCGAGATGAAGATACCGCTAAGGTGGCGATTAATGCAGCACTCACAGGACACTTAGTGCTTTCAACACTTCACACCAATAACGCAGCCGGAACCATTCCGCGTTTGATAGACCTTGGTATTAATCCAAAAGTTATTGCGGGAGCTCTTTCTCTTGCTCTTGCTCAACGTCTTGTGCGAACACTGTGCCAAGAATGTAAAGTTGCGTACGAAACAACTGAAAAGGAGGCTCGTATCATTACTACTATTTTAGGTGATATGAAAATATCAGGTAAAGAAACTGAGATGATGGGACATGTTCCAGCTCTTACATATTCAATATTTAAACCAGTTGGATGTGCTAAGTGTGAAATGACAGGATACAAAGGACGTATCGGAATCTTTGAAGCAATTACTATGACGGAAGCTGTTGAAAAAACACTTATTACGAATCCAAGTGAGCGAGAAGTGCGTGCTGCGGCCAAGGATCAGGGAATCCCTACCCTTCGTGAAGATGCTATAATTAAGGTACTCGAAGGTATTACTTCACTTGACGAAGTATCCAGAGTGGTAGATCTTTATAGCGAAAGCTAATCTCGGGAACGTAAAAACCCATATACCTCTAAGCAACCCCTTGGTGAAGAACATTCCTTCATAAGGATAGGCACAGAACGTAGCAAGTACGACCAGACCGTCCTCCGAATTAGAAAGTGAAAACTAGGTTTCCGATTGTTTAGAGATATATGGGTTCTGACAAAGATGAACTTGTACATTGCTGTACATAAGTTACCTACTTGCTAATTATAGCACATAAAAAACTTTTGTCAAATACCCTCCACCACCCTCAAAAAAGACCCTATGTCTGACCCACATCAAAAAATTGAAATAGAAGAGACACGACACTTGGACAGCACCCTTCGCCCAGACAGTTTTTCTGATTACATCGGACAAGAAACCATCAAGAAAAACCTCCATATACTCCTAACGGCAGCAAAAGAGCGAGGGGCTCCCCCTGAACACATTCTTCTATATGGTCCACCAGGTCTTGGAAAAACAACACTTGCTCATCTTATAGCAAAAGAGTTGAATGCTAATTTAAAATTATCGAGCGGCCCTGCAATTATGAAGGTTGGAGACCTTGCTGCAATACTCACCAACCTTACACCGGGAGATGTTTTGTTTATCGATGAAATACACCGACTCAATAAAATGATTGAAGAAGTTCTCTACCCTGCAATGGAGTCCGGGCAACTTGATATTGTAATTGGTAAAGGTCCTTCGGCGCGTACCATACAGCTCGATCTTCCTCCTTTCACACTTATTGGGGCGACAACACGCATTTCTCTTCTTTCCTCCCCTCTTCGTTCACGATTCTCAGGAGGTGTGCACAGACTTCAATATTATACAGAGGATGAAATTGCAACGATTGTAAAAAATAGTGGAAAAATTTTAGGAGCTGATGTTCCACATGATGCAGCTTTTGAAATAGCAAAGCGCTCTCGCTTTACACCGCGTATTGCAAACTATTACCTCAAGCGAGCTCGAGATTATGCTCAGGTACACAAAGCAAATATTGATCGTGACATTGTGGACGTTTCTCTTTCGTTACTTGAAATTGATCAGTTCGGACTTGGTATCGCTGAACGCATGGTGCTTGATTCGCTTATCAATACATTCAACGGCGGACCTGTTGGGTTAAACACCCTTGCCGCGGCAACAGGAGAAGAAATGGCAACTATTGAAGACGTGACCGAACCATACCTTCTTCAAATCGGTATGATTGAACGAACACCTCGTGGGAGAAAAGCGACAGACAAAGCACTTCTTCATTTTAAAAAATAATATGTCTACGAGAATTTTAGGAATTGATCCTGGATTTGATCGGCTCGGTGTGTGTGTTTTAGAAAAAGAAGGAAGCGTTGAGACCCTCCTTTTTTCTACATGTATCGTAACTTCAAAAAAAGATTCCTTCGAGGCTCGTCTTGCGACCATTGCAACAGAACTCACTCTCATCCTTAAAAAATACACCCCGACAGAACTTGCGATTGAGAAACTTTTCTTAGCCAATAACCAACGTACCGTGATGAATGTTTCTGAAGCGCGTGGGGTACTGCTCTACATATGTCACATTAACGGGCTTTCGGTTCATGAGTATTCTCCACCACAAATAAAAGTGGCGGTTACTGGGTACGGCAAAGCAACAAAAAACGATATTGCTCTCATGGTTCCGAAAATACTTAAGACCCCTCTTGCTGTGAATCTTTTAGATGACGAACTAGATGCTATTGCTATTGCTTTAACACATAGCGCTCATAGAAAAATGAACAGTTGGAAATAGTATTAAAATCTTTGTAAATTAGAGCTTTTTACAACCAACTCAGCAAGAAACCTCTAACCCTTGCAACCAAACCTGTGCTGTGGTATCTTTTTCAATACATTAAACAAAATTATGCTTATTGATGAAGAAGAAGGAAAACCGGTTGGTGAGGTAAACCCAGATGCGCTTGAAGCTGTCTTTGAAGACGACTCAGCAACAGATGAGGAGGTGTTTATTTTTGGAACAACGGAAGAAGAAGAAAACGAGGTTGATATCGCTTTCGAACCAAACCCAGAAAACTACTGGTAAGAATAAGAAAAAGCCGTTGCTCTGCAACGGCTTTTTCTTTAGGCAACTACAATTTTTATAAATCTCTTCTTTCCAATCTTAAGCGTTACATTGTAAGCTTTTACTTTTGCATCAGTCACCACCGCCCCTGACACATCAGCTACTGCCCCATCTTCTACCAGTCTCCTCCAGTCAGTTTTAGACGTTACTACCGCTCCCTCTATAAGAACATCCGCAAGATCTTTATCTCCGGTCGTTACTATTTCCGGAATAGTATCTGGCACTCCACCTTTTGAAAAGGTTTCAATCCAAGAATTTTTTGCAAGGGACGCTTGTTTCTCATCGTGGTACATCGTAACTATTTCTGTTGCGAGTCTCATTTTAATATCGCGAGGATTTGCTCCGCCAGCTAATTCTTTTTCGATGTCCGTGATTTCTGCAAGCGAAAGATCTGTACAGAGAGTAAAGTATTTAACAACCAACTCATCACGAACTGACATTAATTTACCAAACATATCAAACGGCTCATCAACGATAGTAATTACGTTTTCCCAGCTTGTTGACATCTTGCGTCCATCTGTTCCTTCAAGCATCGTACCTACCATAATGTGCTGCTTAGGCATATCAAAATATTCCTGCATAATTCTACCTGCCTTTACGTTAAAAAGCTGATCGAAACCCCCTAGTTCAACATCTGATTTTATTTCGACTGAATCATACCCTTGCATCATTGGGTACAAAAATTCACGAAGTGAGATTTCTTTCCCTGCGTCATAACGCTCTTTAAAATTTCTTCGAGCCAACATTTGCTGCACAGTGAAGCAATCCATCATTTTTACCACATCACTAAAGGAAAGCTTTGAGAGCCAATCGTTGTTGTACACAAACTCAGTCTTACTGATATCAATAATTTTCCCAATCTGATTTTTGTAGTCCTTAATATTTTCATCAATTTGAGCACGGGTAAGCATTGGACGCTTTTCTGTTTTATCTGACGCGTCTCCAATCTGAGCAGTAAAATCCCCCACTACAAGTACCGCTTGATGTCCCATTCTTTGGAGTTCTCGAAGTTTACGAAGTGGAATTGCGCGACCAAGGTGAATCTTTGGACCAGTAGGATCGATACCCAACTTTACACGCAATACCCTCCCAGACATAAGGTCTTTCTTAAATTCTTCCTTTACGAAAATATCTTCCACCCCTCGAGAGAGAAGTTCATCAATCTTTGCTTCGTCAACTAGTACTTTGTCCATCCCCTTATATTATCATAGGTATGCTACTATTATGAAATGACCACAAACGTAGAAATGCGCAAGAAAAAGGCGCAAAAGAAACTGTTAAAGGAAGCTTTTTTTGTAATAACTTCTCTTGGAGTTATTGTTGTCGCCCTCATGATCGGGTGGGTTGCAACACTTCAGTTACCTGACTTTAATAACTTTGAAAATAGATCAATCGCCAATTCAACAAAAATTTATGATCGTACTGGGAAAATAGTACTTTATAACATTCACGACAACGTGCGGCGTACAGAGGTTGCTATTGCTGATATTAGTCCTTATATCCAGCAAGCAACAATCTCTATTGAAGATGCTCACTTCTACGAACACAACGGGTTCCGCCCAACTTCTTTTATTCGCGCAGCTATCGCAAACGTGCTCAGTGGAGGATACTCTCAAGGTGGATCAACTATCGACCAACAGGTTGTTAAAAATGCTCTTCTTACTCGAGAAAAAACTATTTCTCGAAAAATGAAAGAAATTGTTCTCTCTCTTAAACTAGACCGCGAAGTTCCTAAGGATATTATTCTTCAAATTTATTTAAATGAAAGCCCTTATGGAGGAACTCTCTATGGGGTTGAGGAGGCGTCTCTAGCTTTCTTTAATAAACATGCAAAAGACATAACGCTTACTGAGGCTGCTTATTTAGCCGCCCTTCCACAATCTCCAACGTATTATTCTCCGTATGGTAAAAACCGAGAAGCCCTGGAGAAACGTAAAAACCTTGTACTCGAAAGAATGTTCGAGCTTGGATATATCACCGAGGCTCAAAAAAATGACTCACAGGTAGAATCTGTCGTATTTGAGCGTGATGTTTCTAATACTGGTAAAGCTCTTCACTTTGTTATGTATATTCGTGAATACCTAGAGCAACAATATGGGGATGACGCTATACAAAATGGTGGACTTAAAGTTGTTACAACAATTGATTACGAACTTCAAAAAAATCTTGAAGAAATTGTAAAAGTGGGAGCATTGGAAAATGCTAAGAAATACAAAGCAACCAACGCAGCAGCTGTTGCAATAGATCCACGTAACGGACAAATACTTGCTATGGTTGGTTCTCGAGACTTCTTTGATACAGAAATTCCTGGACAATACAATATTGCGTTAGCTGAAAGACAGCCAGGTTCTTCATTTAAACCTATCGTCTATGCTGCGGCTTTTGAAAGAGGATACACCCCTGAAACAGTTCTCTTTGATGTACCAACACAATTCAGCACAGCTTGTGATGCGTATGGTAACCCTCGTGGAAACGCAGCAGCAACTTCATGTTATATGCCTGGAAACTATGATGAACTGTTCCGTGGACCTATTTCGCTTCGTGATGCGCTCGCTCAATCACTTAACGTTCCGGCTGTTAAGCTTCTCTATCTTACTGGATTAAACAATGCGGTACGTTTAGCTCAACTTATGGGACTCTCTACTATTCAAGATCCTGCGCGATATGGACTTTCTCTTGTTCTTGGAGGTGGTGAAGTCACTCTTCTTGAACTTACAAACGCCTACGGGGTGTTCGCTAACAATGGTATTTATAATCCTCCACAAGGAATACTAGAGGTGCGTGATGGAGATGATACTGTGCTTGAAAAGTTTACTAAAAAAGAAAAAGAAGTTCTTTCTGAATCCGTATCATCACTTATCTCAAGTGTGCTTTCAGACAATAGTGCAAAAATACCGGCCTATGGAGCAAACTCACCTCTTTTCTTTGGAGACAGACCTGTCGCCTCAAAGACTGGTACAACAAACGATTACCGAGATGTGTGGGTTGTTGGGTACACTCCATCAGTTGTTGTTGGTATGTGGGGAGGAAATAACAATAACAGTCCAATTGATAAGAAGGTGGCTGGGTTTGTACTTGCCCCTATTTGGCATAAAGCTATGGTAGCAGCCATGGGAACCTCTAGTATTGAGTATTTCCCTAATCCTCTCCCTAACACTACTTCAAAACCGATTTTACATGGTGATTATTGTTCTGGAGGTCTTCACACAATATTGGCCTCTGTTATTAAAGATAACCCAGACGGACCTTACCCAACGAACCCAACAGGAGACTCACAATATTCTAACTGGGAGACAGCTGTACAAAACTGGGCATCTAAACATACAGTAGATTGTTCTTCATTTGGAGGATCAACCACAGGGTCAACAACACAATCAACATCAACAGACCCGAATGGTGGTGTAGAAATTCCTATCACTAATATTGGTCTTTAGTTTTGAAAGGTATAACCCAAAGACTCTAAAACTTCCTTACCTCCTTTTTGGAGGATGGCTGTTTTCTTAACAGACGATGTTGAGATTTGCACTTTCTTTTTTGAAATAGTTATTTCTGATTCAGAAAGAATAACGCCAGTGGTGTTTGTGATTGAAGTAATAACTTCTTGTTTTGTATTTTCTCTTTCCTTAATGTTTCGTATATATTTTGAAAATAAACCTTGCTCCATATATTAACGATTAAGTGGCATGAGAAGATATGTAAAACTAATATCTTTGTTACCTCGTATAAACATTGGACGATTAGCTGTACTAAACATACAAATAATCGTTCCTCCTTCAATATGAGATAAAACATCTAAAAAGTATCTATTGTTATATTTCACCTCTATATCATCCCCCACTTTTTCCCCTGAGATAGTGTGAGTTACCTGGCCTACAGCTTCATTTCTACTATGAAAAGTTACTTTTCCTTCCGTGAATACACACTCAACTTGAGAATATTGTTCGTTAAAGAATGTTGTAAGCGTTAATGTCTTTTGAAGCTCCTCTTTAGCTAACGTGACGGTTGTAGTGAATTCCTTAGGGAACAGCTGCCTATAGTCAGGAAATTGACCAGTAACGGTATGTATCGCTAGGGTTAGGTTTGATGTACTGAAAGATAAAATACTCTCATGTTGTGAAAGTGTAAATATTTCATCTTCTTCATTAAGAATCTGAAGTATATCTGCTATGTGTTTCTGTGGAATAAGAATAGAACATTCTAAGTCTGTAGTATTTTGTATTGTTTTTTCAGCTAATCGATATGAATCTGTTGCTACTGTATAAATAAGATCATCTTTTGTATAAAGATACACGGAAGCAATTTCTGGTTTAATATCTGTGGTGGCTGCACAGAAAGAAACCTCTTTTAAAAGAGTATTTATATTTTCTTTTGAAAGCGTTCCTATTGCTGCACCTTGAGCAGGAAGAGTTGGAAAATCCTCATATGGTGTTGTTTTAATCTCAACAACTCCTTTATCTGTTGTTATTGAAAAAACACCGTCCTCCACCTCACACACCAGAACTGTATCGAGTGATTGAAATGTAGAAAGAATTCTCAGGAACGCTTCTCCTTGTAAAATACAGTTTCCATTTACAAGACCTTTAACAGGGATACTCTTCTCACAAAATAATTCGAGATTTGTTGCTCGTAAAGTTAAAAGATGAGTATCTAACTCAATATGAATATCTTGAAGGTAGTTTTGTGACTGCTGTTTACTACGAGCACGTGATACTTGTTGAACAGCTTTTATAAATACCTCTCCTCTGCATTCGAATTTCATAGTATCTAGTATATATATAATATGATATTAAGTATAGGTCTGTGGATGGTGTGGGAATGCTAAAAAAGCCTTATTTTATAAATATTTTTTAGGAATTTATAATGTAGGTGTAGGTATATAATAAGAAAGTAGTTGTGGGTAGATAACGTGTAATTAAAAATAGTTGTTAATAAAGAGGGTGGTTATTACGAAGATATTAATCTGTTATCCACAACAATATCCACAACAGTGTAAAAAGAGACCTTAAAGGTCTCTTTTTACACCAACATTGCACGAATATCTTCAATTTCTCTAGATAGTTGAGGGTTTTCTTTTAAAACACCTTTAATCTTTTCATAAGAATGAATTACTGTTGTATGATCTCTTCCCCCTAACCTGTCTCCAATCATAGGATATGAGATATCAAAATCTTCTCGCAAGATATACATAACAATTTGACGAGGTTTAACAACATCTTTTCTTCTTGTTTTGTTGTAAATATATACATCAGGAATATGATAATAATCAGCAATAAGTTTTACAATTTCTGGTATTGAAATACTTTTCTTTGCTCGAACATTATTTTTTAGAAGATTTTTTACATCAATTAATGTAATTGCTTGTTGTTTAACTTGAATATAACCAAGTATTGAAGTCATTACCCCCTCTAATTCCCGAATGTTACCCTGCACCGTTTCAGCAACATACTCTAAAACCTCATGAGGAATTTTTTCAGAATAATCTTTTGTTTTAGCCATTAAAATAGCAAGCCTTGATTCAACTGACGGAATATTTACATCTACAATCATTCCATGGTTGAAACGTGATCTAAGTCGATCTTCTAAGCCCACAATAAGATTTGGGTGTTTATCAGAAGAAAAGATTATTTGTTTATTCATTTCATAAAGAGAATTAAATAAATGGAACAATTCATCCTGAGTTCTTTCTTTTCCATTAATGAATTGGATGTCATCCATAATAAAAACGTCGTATTTTCTATACTTCTCTTTAAATGAATTAATTTTATTCATATTAGTCGCGTTCACATAATCCATATAGAACTTTTCAAGAGATGTATAAAACACCTTTCTTTCTGGATGTTTCTTTTTAACCGTGTTCCCTATTGCTTGCATAAGGTGAGTCTTTCCAAGACCTGTATTTCCGTATACAAAGAAAGGGTTATATACAATACCTAATCCGTTTATAACAGCTTGAGAGCAAGCATAAGCAACCTCATTGAAAGACCCAACGATAAACGTATCGAAGGTATAGCGAGGATTAAGCCCATCATCTTTGTTGATGTATAAATCTTGAAGAGGAAGAGGTTGCCCAGTGATCGCTATATGCTGAGCCTTCTTTTGAAGGTTTTCTGGTTTTACAACCGTAAAGACAATAGATCGAACACTTTCATGAATAGTGCGAAGAATGCGGAGGATAAATTTATGGTACTTTTGGTTGAGCCAGTCCTTAACGAATTCATTAGGAACACCAATAGTTACCTCACCGTCTTTGTAGTCGATAATACGAGTGTTTTTAAACCACGTATTAAAGTTAACTCGAGAAAGTTCAATCTCAATCTGAGATAATGCACTGTTCCAGAGTTGTTGGTAATCCATAGTAGAGTAGTATACACTCAGAAAATTTTGCTACAACTTGACGAGATAGAGATAAGTATACGCTTATTGATTTATCCGCCCCATTCGTGTAGAATAGCGCCATGTCTATTACATATAACCCAAAAAGGAAGAAGCGAGGAACAACCCACGGTTTTCTCGTTCGTATGGCGTCAAAAGGTGGACGTAGAGTAATTTCTCGTCGTCGATCAAATGGACGAAAGAAGCTTTCTGTCTAATTATTTTTATGCTTCCAAAGATGAAGCGGGTAACGGCAACTGATTTCAAGGGTACAAAAACGCGGCTCGTTTATCGAGGTGCGTTTTTTGATCTTAGTGTTGCGCCGACAGGTTCATCCGAAGATATAACTAAATTTGCATGTGTGATAGCTAAAAAGCGTATCAAGCGAGCTGTCGACAGGAATAGAGCTAAGAGAAAAATATATACTCAACTCACCGGCATACAAACAAAGACCCCTCTTCTTGTATTCATTTACCCCACTAAACATATACTTCAAGCCCCTTCTTTTTCAATCAAAGAGGAAATAAGTAAAGCATTTGCTACACTGTAACAACAAAACTATGTTCCACACCATTTTCTACGAACCAATTTATAACCTTCTTGTTCTTGTTCTTACCTATGTCCCTCTTCATGATATAGGAACAGCAATTGTTATTGTGACACTTATTGTTAAGCTAATACTTCTTCCACTTAATCTTTCAGCACTACGAAGTCAGTACATTATGAAGCGCCTAGAAGGAGAAATGGCGGCTTTAAAAGAAGAGCACAAAGCCTCACCCCAGGAGGCCTCGAAGAAAATGATGGAGGTATATAAACGTGAAAAGATAAATCCATTTGCAAGTCTCTTCACGGTTCTTGTTCAGATTCCAATCTTTTTCGCGCTCTACTTCGTTTTCTCTAAAGGGCTTTTTGCTGACCCAAACTCGCTGTACTCTTTCGTCAGTTTCCCAGAGACATTACACACAAAAGCCTTTGGATTATTTGATGTAATGGATAAAAATATTGTAATCGCAGTATTAGCAGGACTTTCTTCATATGTTCTTGCGCGCCGCCAAACTGCATCAATGGTTGCTCCTAAAAAAGAAGGAAAAGACGAATCGTTCCAAGATCAATTTATGAAGTCTATGAGAATCCAGCTCCTGTATGTTTTGCCTGTTATTATTGGTTTCTCTGCATCGGTTCTTCCTTCAGCTCTCGGGTTATATTGGTTTGTAAGTAATGTTATTGGCTACGCTCAAGACGTGTACATGAAAAACAAGCTGGCCCACCTTCATACTATTTAGTTTTACAGTTGGTTTAAGCAGGCGGTTAATTCGCAGGCGTATGATTTGACGGCACACATATTGTATTCGCTGTCACCAGGATTAATTGGACACACCCATTTAGGCACACTCTGATCAAACCCTGTTTCCTGTTTACAGTCAGCACTTGGCGCATGAGGAACTGTACCGTTCGCACAACAGTTGTATGAGGCAAATACCCCAGCTATTGTTGGAACATTCGGGTAGACCTGGTTTGTTGCAGCAATCTTCCCTTTAAGGAGAGATATTCCACGAGCTATATTTGTTTCAGGGTTAAGAACGGAAGCGTCACATGGAGTTGTTTGATTAATTTGCATGAGTCCACAATCGTAACTGCCATTTGGATTTTTATTTTGCGCTGCCGGTTTTGCACTCGATTCTTTACACATAAGAACAACGACCATTTTGTAATCTATCCCCGCCTTACTCGCTTCTTGTTGTATTGTTGGAAGGTAGGATTGATACGCACACCCTGAAAGCGCGGTACAGCGGGCGCTCCCACAGACGCCACCAGTTGATTTAAGTGAAGCTATCACTGTACTCGTCGGCTCACATGTTTTTGAGGACGTGTTAGATGAAGAAGTATTTGAAGTTGTTGGTATACCTCCCCCACTCACAAACCCTCCACTCTTCCCCGCTGCAGCACGCAATCCATCCAAACCAACATTCCCTGACAGTAAGTCTTTGTTAAAGGTATAGAGAATAACAAACAAAGAAAGAACACCCAGCAATCCAAGCGTTAC
>JBEIQD010000013.1:0-1163 GCA_040376695.1 Candidatus Nomurabacteria bacterium
AAGGAAATTAAACTTGGCGATTTGGTGGAACGTAGTTTTTCACTTGTGGAGGTCCCAGTTGGTTTTGGTTTACTTGGCAGTGTTGTCGATAGCTTAGGTAACAGAATCGACGCGGGTGTTACTAAATTAGTTCCATCAAAAAGCCGTCGTGTTGAAATAAAAGCTCCTGGAATTGTAACGCGCCAATCCATTAAAGAATCCCTGGAAACGGGTGTTTTAGCTATTGATAGTATGATTCCGTTGGGCCGCGGTCAACGTGAGCTAATTATTGGTGATCGCCAAACTGGTAAAACTACTGTCGCTGTTGATAGTATAATACATCAACGTAGGAGTGAGTTTCCGGTTTTTTGTATTTACGTGGCTATTGGTCAAAAACGTTCAACTGTTATTCACCTTGTGCAGCGATTAAAAGTTGAAGGAGCTTTTTTTTACACTGTTGTCGTTGCGGCAACAGCTTCAGAATCTCCGGCCCTACAGTACTTAGCACCTTACACAGGATGTACAATTGGAGAATTTTTTCGGGATTTAGGTTACTCAGCTCTTGTCGTTTATGACGATTTAACTAAGCAGGCAGTTGCTTATCGTCAAATGTCTTTATTGTTACGCCGCTCGCCTGGCCGCGAGGCGTACCCAGGTGATGTTTTTTATTTGCATTCAAGACTTCTTGAACGCGCTGCTAAATTAAGTGAGGTTTACGGTGGTGGTTCCTTAACCGCCTTACCTATCGTGGAAACACAAGCCGGGGATGTTTCTGCATATATTCCAACGAATGTTATTTCAATTACCGACGGTCAAATTTTTTTAGATAGTGTTTTATTTAACCGCGGTATACGACCTGCTGTGAATGTTGGACTTTCAGTAAGTCGTGTAGGTTCTGCGGCGCAAGCAAAAGCAGTTAAGGATATTGCTCGTTCGCTTAAATTAGAATTGGCTCAGTTTCGTGAAGTTGAAATTTTTATAAATTTATCTGCGGAAATAGATGACACTACACGTGCAACGATTAATCGCGGTTTACGTTTGTTAGAAATTTTAAAACAAGACAAATATTCTCCGCTGGCTATTGAAACTCAATTATTTTTAATTTTTGTTGTTATGAATGGTTTCTTAGACGAGTTACGTTTAGATGACGTAATTGCGGTTAAGCTGTTGATTGTACGCTTTTG
>JBEIQD010000010.1:0-1868 GCA_040376695.1 Candidatus Nomurabacteria bacterium
CTAATCGGGTCAGCCAAAGGAATCCCACCTCTGGCTTCCCACAGAACCGTGCGTGAAAGTCTCCCTTCACACGGCTCTTCATGTTTATAAATCACTAAATATATTCATATTTATGGATGTACCAATAACCAGTGTGCAAATAAATTGGGGCGTTCTTTGTATTTTGTTTTCAGATATCTTACTGATGCCATCTTATACAAATCTTTTTCCCATTTTACCCATTTGAGTAGGCGGGCGTTTAATTGATTCCAAACGATGCGCATGTCTTCTTTCCAAAATTTGTGATAATAGTTTATTATCCCTGTAAGTATTGGATTGATTTCCTTCGCCAGCGCTTCTATTGTGATGCGGCGCTTATGTAGTTTCAATTGCTTGAACTTTTCCATAATGTTTGTTTTTGATTTCTGACTTACACAGATGCTTGGAATAGATTTTGTTTTACCTGTACTTTTTGTTTTGTATGCACGTGGTCTGATTGTGAATCCTAAAAAGTCAAATCCTTTTGCGTACTTCTTCTCAGAGTAGCCTCTTAGATTTACTATTTTGCTCTTCTCCATATTCAGATTTAGTTTGCAAATGTTCATGCGTTCTGCAATTGCTCGCAACATAAACTGTGCTTGCTTTTCTGTTTTGCAATGTACCACTATGTCGTCTGCATACCTTTCAAAAGGCTTTTCAGGATGATGCTTTTCCATCCATTTGTCAAAAACTACATGTAGAAAAATGTTTGCAAGCAGTGGACTGATTACTCCTCCCTGCGGTGTGCCCGTGAGTGTTGGTTGAAAATTTCCATCATGTTGCACTACGCCTGCTTTTAACCATCTGCTAATGTATAACAGTACCCATTTGTCTGAACAGTAGTGTTGAACCGCTTTCATTAATAGTTCTTGGTCTATGTTGTCGAAAAAGCCTTTGATGTCTAAGTCAAGTGCAAAGTCATGATTAAACGAGTTTGCGTTGGCTTGCTCTACTGCTTGGTGACTACTTCGTTTTGGACGATAACCAAATGAACTCTTGTGAAAGAGAGGCTCTACTATTCTCTCCAAGTGTTTGCGCACTACTTGTTGTGCTATTCTGTCTAAAAGTGTTGGTATGCCTAAATTACGAACACCTCCACATTTCTTAGGAATAGCGACTTGTTTGACAGCTTTCGGAAAATAACTTCCTGAGCTTAAGCGGTTCCATAGCTTGTATATTTCCGTGCTTTTGTTTTGCTCCAAATGCTCCCAATCCATATTGTCTATACCTCCACTACCTGCATTGGCTTTTACTTCTTTGTAAGCCTGCCAAACCATTACTCTGGTAATTGGTTGTGATTTTGTTTCATAATAATCTATCATTCCTGTAAGGGTTGTGAATTAGTTTGAAACCAAACATGCTCAATTCTTCGCTCCATTTTCATTACAAAAATTTCATCACTACTATAATTGAGTCTGCCCCCTGTATCTCGCTCACATACCTCAAGCGTTTGCTTCCTCTCACGATTTTACAAAACAATACAGAGTTCACTTGTTCCTTAAAACAGCCTAAACATGGGTGCTGCCAGCTTAACCCCGGATGCCGCATATCCTGTAATCAGATTATCAATATGCTCTGTCATAGATACAAACGTAACTACCTATTTTTGACATCTTCTATTGCCTTTACGAGGCTTCTTCACTGGTTCATTTTCATTCAGCTCCTTGTGTTTGCACCTACGGAAATCGTTGTTTCCGTTTTTCTCTATCGCTCACCACCATAGTGTTTCCAATTACGGCAGCATAAAGTGGTTTGGTGAATCTTCTGAAAGTCTTCACCGAGAGGCCTGCTCTCATCTGTTCTAAAGCATCAACTGTCTCACGACGTGGTTCAAGTCACACACGGTTTGC
>JBEIQD010000004.1:0-57815 GCA_040376695.1 Candidatus Nomurabacteria bacterium
GTTCTTTTACGAGTTACTAATCGTCATGCTCATTGCAGTACCGGTTACTTTAGTTTTAGGAGTTTTAACCAATCTAGTTTGGGGAGACTCGTTATTTAGTGATATGGGCGCTTTCTACTTCATTACAGCCGGGTCGCTTAACTTAATGAATGCTTTCTCTCGTATTTTTGAATAAGGAGGAAAATAATATGAGTGTCTTTCTTTTATTCTCTGTGATGATGTTGTTTATATTGATAGCAGATGATTAAGCCCTTAACGGGGCTTTTTTATTTGTCTATTAATAGTATATTTAATGTGCCGTAGGCACGATAACCAAAGTATCAACTAAATAATCAAAAGGAATAAATTAAGGAAAGAATTTTAAAAGGAAAACAATTAAGAAAATAATGAGAAAGCAAAGAATTTCAAAAGGGAGGAAGCAATCACGAAGTGATTATAATAAGGGTTAACCTCTTAAAACCATTATAACAATATATAAAAATCCTGTCAAATTATTCTGAGAAAGCAATCTTTTAAATGTGTCTAACTTGTGACAGATTAGGTTATATGCACGAATGTGCGTTTAATAGCCCTTTAGAGGACGAGCAAGCCAAACAGGTATCATAGTATTACTTGCACGGTTACAAAGGCAGGAGCAAGCCTTTAAATGCACAGTTATATGCACGGTTACAGATAATTTACTCATGCACGGTTAAATGCGAGTTAAATGGGGGTTAATGATGCACTGTTGGCTTTCTCGTTACGTCCGGGTTAAATGACGGGTTACAACGGGGTTACTTATGCACGGTTACACACAGCTTAATGCCGGGTTACATAATTTGAGATTCTCAAAAAATGAAATTTTAAAAAATTGATATTAGAGATTTATCTACCATACCACGACGGACTCACCCCGCTTCCAAAATCTGGTGGGAACTTTTTATAAGTAAGTAACTTAAAGTAACCCGCACATTAAAAGTAAGTATACTAATATAACATGGCAGTGGTCAGACAACCGTACAACTGGGGTTACATCGGGGTTACATGCACGGTACAACTACCACTAGCTAATAGATATACAACCATAGTAACCCGTCACTATAACACGATAGTAATAGCACAATAGTATACAACTATAACAACACACCACATGCACACTATACCCATATAATACTAGGTATTATAGTACTATACCATGCACAGTATACCACCATACTATACCTATATAATGCACAGTTGTGCGGGTAAACTATACCCCTATAATGATACTACATGCACCATACAACTACATACTATACCGCTATAACAACACTTATATATATAAGTATAATACCCGGCTTACTCATAGTGCATTACTTACTAAAAGTACCTAGATAATCTAAAGTAAATCACTTACAAAAAGTAAGCGAATAACCAAACGAAAGTCACTTACAAATGGTAAGCGAATCACATAGAATAACCTATGCACATACCTATAGCTACTTACTTTAAGTACATAGCACATCCTTATATACCTACTTACTAATAGTGAGCAGGCTCTCTTTCATAACGTACTTACTATTAGTACACAAGGGGTATTTGCAGTAACTTACTTACTTTTAATAAGTGTCGGGTATATGAAGTTCATAATGTACTATTAGTAAGTGACTTACTTTTAGTAACCCGACGACCGGAACTTTACTATTAGTAACCTACTTACTTTAAGTAACTGCATACGATATACAAAAAAGTGCATACTCATAAAGATGTATATTTATGCACTGAATTATTGGATGATTATGCACAAAAGTGTATATACATATTACTTCCAACAACACCGAAATAATAGGCAATAACTAGGAGAAAGCAAGCCACTTACTAAAAGTAACGACGTCTATTTCATCGTTTTTAAGCCCTGCTTCTCACTGAGCCTTATCTTACTATTCATTCAGAATTTGACACCTCTTAAACGGGCTAAAAACAGCCTTCTCGTACAAATTCGTCTCTTTTGAACCAGTGCATATTCTCGACCGAGATTAGATTGCATAAACGGTGTTAGACGTCAGACTTCTAGTTTGGAGACATCCAGTTGAATAAGTAAGACGTCAGACCTCTAATTTGAACAAAAAAAAGAGAGCTTTCGCTCTCAGTTGCATTGAGTTTCATATCCAAACCCTACCATGTTGTCGAACTCATACAGGACGCATTCTTGACCCCAAACGATTGCAAGGTTTTCTGCCATAGCTTTAATATCCTTAATCGTCACTTCCATCGGATTTACCGCCGTTTTGACCGTGTAACCCTTTTCCCGGATAACAAGCCCTGTACTGCCAATCCATGAGCCGTCATGCTCTAAGACCGTACAACCACCGAATTGAGCGGAAATGAGAGAGTGAGTGGACGCAAGCCGAACAATCCGAAGTTCTTCTGAAATATCGTTTCCGTTTGCATCGAACTGAGTTCCAATTGTAAAGATTGCCATTTTTAACATAATAAGCGCTTCCTTTCGTCTTGCAGGTAGTAACGGGTTAACCGTTCTATGAGAAGCCCCACAGAGGGCTTCCTAACAACGTTTAACGGTCTGATTCCTCTTTGCAACCAACCATATAGCCGTCGATTGACTTCCAGTTCATTCCATCCGATGCCATTTTCAGGACTCTTTTCAATGTCGAACGTTTGACCTCTTTTTCATCACCATTGTTCGGATTTACCATTGCATCGCCGTTTGAACAAAACGAGCATCCGGCTAGACCAAACCGCCAAAACACTTCCACAACGTCATCCTCATGCCAAAACGTATCGTGTGCCATTTCAAGGGTTTTCATTGGAATACGAGCCGATTTGAACGCTTTAGTAATAATTACCATTTCTTCCGGTGTTAGTTCGAGTTTCATGTTAATTCCTCCTAGTTTTTGGTAGGTCACAAGATTTGGGCAGATTCCCAGAATTTGGGGAAAAGCTGGTTTTCTTGTGCCTGTACTTAATATATGCCCTGTGGGCTGAAATTAAAACCCCATATTCCAAAATAAATCAAGTGTCACAAAATGTTCACAATTAGATATTTATTTTAGTGAAACACTTGACAAATCCGATGAAGTTTGATATTTGCGTGTGCGCTCGCACATTATTATAGGAAAGCATTTTCCCTTAACACAATTCGATAAATCCGTCAAGGGGTAATATATTGACATTGGAATGTGAAATAAAGGGGTTTGAATCTTTTTTAGTTGCATGATACAAACAACTGTTCACTAACACACTTCGATGATAAAGTCAAGATGTTTATAAGATGTCAGACCGGGTAAAGACATATACGAACAAAAAACCGAACATCTTTGGTAGGAGGTCTGACCTCTCTATACAAGCGCCAGTTTCGACGGCTTGTTATACCTGTATAACTTATTCTGAGTTATATTGATATAACGAATTGTCGTTATACTGATATAACTCTTTTTCATGTTTAGAGAACAGAGGTCTGACAACATACCACCAGTCTGCAATCACAAGAAAAAGGTATTTTCATATTGCTTTTCAATTGTCAGAATAGTGTCGATTTAAAGAATATTTAAATTGTCAGAATATTCTACAATGAAAGACAATTGAAAAAGTACCTTCTTTTTTTGTGGAAAAAAATAAAGCATTAAAAGCGATTAGCAAGTTTTATCCGGCGGCGTGACGACGACATGACGATGAACGAGTGAGAAGAAGTTGACGAGATGAGAAGAACGAGAGAGAAAGAGAGTGATGAGAAGAAAAGACGAGAAAGCAAGTAAAAGAGAGTAAAGCTAAATGACTTTTTTGACTATAGAGCTATGAGAATGCTGTTTTAAGCTACAGTAGCCCCACCACTAATAGTAGGATAACCACCCCACTACAGAGAAGCTCTTAGAGGGCATATAAGAGAGATTTTAAGAGATTGCTTTCTCATTCTTTCAAGAAAAAGTCTGAAAAACTTTAGAAAAACCGGTTTAAAATCTTGATAAAAAGGGTAAAAATGTTGTAAGAATGTCTTGAAATTCTTTGAAAAACCATGAGAAAAACCCTCAAATTTTGAGGGAAAATCTCTCTTATTTTGTCCGAATTTCATCGAAATAATAGGGAATATTTTCCGAATTATTTTGAGATTTTGGGCTGAATTTTCCAGTGAATTTCCGGTGAAATTTGGCTGAATTTTTTGCCGTATTTTTTTCGGATTTTTTTTGAACTTTTTTCTGCATTTTTTCTGAATTTTTTTTGTGCTTTTTTTCGAGTTTTTTCCACACTTTTTCTGCGATTTTTTTAAGAAGTAAGCGAGTGTGTTTTCTCAATTGTAACACCCTCCAAAGAGTTGATAAACTTGACCGCTTCTTTCTCAGTGTCATAGTGAGATTCAAATAATATTTTAGTAAACATCCGGCAACGGACTGTATAACCGTCTTTCTCATTGCCGATGATATAGACCTTGATTGATTTTCTCATTACCATTTCACTCCTTGAACTAGGATTTGACCTTTAGCATTGATGACTGCAATAAAAGAGCGAGAAACCGGGTTTAATGACTCTTTATCATAGAAGTAAGGGAAACGATAGGGGTTGTAACTGACTAATACGGTGTTTATTCCTCTATTGATAAACAAGTTGTTAGCATAGTAGCCGACGACGAAAGCATGAACGTTCTTCCGACCTTCTTTCAAGACTCTCGCTCTGCCTTTTCGATTGACTTGGAAATCTGCCGCTAACAGCGTGATTGAATCAGCATGGGCAACAACTAATCCGTTTTGCATAACAGAGAGCTTGCCGTTATTGAGGTTACGATAAACTTTAACCTTTTTATCATTGTCGATAGAACGTCCTTTATAAGATGTAATCATTTTAACCATCCTTTCAATTTTAGGCTTAATTGCTTGATAGTAGTATTTACCCCGTACTATCAAGCTATAAACCGAAAATCAGAAATTAGTTGATTCGACTCGTTCAATTTTTGTGATGTCGCCGTTGCCATCGACTCCGATTCTTAAAGTCTCATGTTCAGCATATTTTCCATCATCCGGAAGAAGTACAGAGTAATCTTCCAATGCTCTATCAACTGCCTGTGCTTCGACATAATTGTCCTCTTTGTTGTCGGTTACGATATAGATAGAGGTTGTCAATGTTTCAGTCTGAACAATTTCCTCTTTGTGAGATGAGTAAGCCGAACCTGCCGTAATACCGACTGCAACTAATAGTAATACGAGTGTCTTTTTCATTATAATTTCCCTCCTAAGATGTTTCGTCCGTGAATGTTAAACTTGTAATGACCACTCATACCGAGAACGATTAACAGAGCGTTAATGGCATCTCTGTCAGAAGAAGAATAGACCGCTACTGATACATTTTCTTCACCGAATATATTGTATGAGATTGTCAAGATTGGCGTTCCATAATGGAATAGAGTCAGATGGTTTTCGAGTTTGTCCGACTTATCGGCTGTAAGTTCGTAAGTCCGATGTTTGGCATAAGCGGTTGTTTCTCCGATTGCATCCGAGCGTTTCATAGAGCGTTTGACTTTTTCAAGTAGCGTTTTCATTCCGATTGTTGGTAACATTTTAGATAACCCCTTTCAGATTTGAGAAGATAGTTTCAATTGCTTCTATAGTATCATATTTCCCCTTGTTGTATGAACCTAAACACTTTTCCATAACTTTTTTTAGATTTAAGAAAGAAAGTTTTGAGATGTAACCATTATCCAATGCCCACCCGATTCCAATTTCCCAAGCTCTCATTTCATATTCGAAAGTGTTTTTAGCATACTTTCCGCCGTAAGCATTTACATCAGCGTGATAATTGAGAGCATCGTAAGCATGACCTAACTCATGTAACAGGATATAAATGTAAATCCGGTTACCATCAAAGTTCTCGTATTTATTAGGGTCAAGTCTGATTCCTTTGATAGAGTTGTTGGTGCGATTGATTAAGATACACCCTGCGCCGACTTTACCGGGAATACTTTCGATTATCAACGGAATGTTAACATCTTGTTGTTTGTTGAATCTTTCAACCATTTCTACTACAGTTTGTCCGATGGTTTTAGTACGAGTTTGGAAATACATATTGCATCCTCCTTTTTAATAAGTGCTTAATTGTCTGATAGTTATATATTCCCGAACTATCAGACTATAAACGCTTATTCAAAAACTTTTTGATAAATTTCTTCCGCTACTCTGATAAAAGTAGTGACGCTGTTATCATAGTACTTGCAATATGTTGCCAAGCAGAGCATTGACCGAACCCATGTTTTGTCAATTTCTTCCTTTGTTACAAGTCCGGTTAAGTAGCCGAACCGTAGACCGTAAATCCAAGCCTTAATTTCTTTATCCATCGTAGCGACATAATCACGACGGCAAAACTCTTTAAAGTCTTTTTTAGAAAAGTCAATGCCGTGTCCAACCTCATGTAAAGCAGAGATTAAATGGAAGAAGTCGTTTGCTTTACCTTTGGTTAATATCAGAATAGTTTTTCTTCCAGTGAGAGGATGCCGGTTGCCATCCATGAAGTACTCAAAACTTTTAACCCGGTTCGATTGAGTGTTACTGAATGTGAAAGCGAGTTCTTCACAGTTGTAAGTTGCCTGTACATGGTCTTGAATCTTGTTGAAGCGTTCGATTAAGATTGCAGGCTCTCCTAGGTCTTCACCTTTATAGATGAACTCGTTGATAAGCTGATTAGCACCGTGTTTCCGGTAAAGCTCTTTCAGTTGTTCTGTTTGCTGTTTGTTCATTTCAACCACCCTTTCCGGTGTGACTGTGGTATTACTCTGATAGTTATATATTCCCCGGTAAACAGGATATAAACGCTTTTAAACAAAAAACTTTAAAAACTTTTCGCTTCCTTTAAATAGCGCACATAAGCGCACACGCTATACCACGTTGAAACCGGTCTTAAACCTGTTTTGTTTAAAAAATAAATATTTTGGGTAAATTCATAATAAGACGTTTAAAAACCAGAAAGCTGAGATGCAATGAGACGGCTAGTTGTCCGACTCCATACATCTCGATGCAACTGAGAGCGTTTAAGATATAGTAAAATAGTATGTAAGTTGTCAGAATAGTGTCTAAATCTGAAACAATTTAATATTTTTAAATTTTCCTTCTTTTCAGAAAATTGAAAATGAAGGTCATTTTTTTGTGGAAAATTTTCAAATCCTTTAAAGGCTTTCAAAAAGTTTTATGGGGGCGCACGGCGACACGACACAAAAGCTGTGAAGAAGTTGAGAAGCGAGAGAAAGCTGAACACACAAAAGAAGCAAGCTCACTGTGAAAGTGAACCTGCTGAATGTGAAATGATTGACCAATCTCTAGCATCATCTTGGATTAAATCATGTTTAACGAATGGCATTTTACTCAATGAGCGAGCGATTCTTAACAATGAACTGTCCGGCATCCGGAGAGTATAGTGGTAAACACCGAAAGTATTTTGGTGAAATTCTATGAGTTCTCCTTGGTTAATTGCTAAAATAATTAAGAGAATTTCTTCATATTTTTCTCCAGAAAGTCCGACTAATTCTTGTTTTAAATCTAAGGAAATTCGGACTAAAACTTCTTCTGCGTGGTCAAAACTTAGGGAATTTTGCTCAGTTTTTTTCAAAATATTTGCCCCATTTCTCTAGGATTTTTACGGAATTTTCAGCCAATTTTCCAGTGAATTTTCAGTGAATTTTTAGCTGAAATCTGGCTGAATTTTTTCCGTATTTTTTTCTGTATTTTTTCTGAACTTTTTTTGAATTTTTTTCTGAACTTTTTTTGAATTTTTTTCTGTACTTTTTTCGTATTTTTTTTGAACTTTTTTCTACACTTTTTCTGCATTATTTTTGCAGTTTTTTCTGACATTTTTTACCGGTCTGGTAAAGGTAAACATCGGATTCGATTGAACGAATTTTCTTGATGGCTGACTCCATTAGACCGGATGCTTTCTCATTAGCATGAGGGTTAGCGATGTCAATGAGGAGGAATGTTTTATCTGGCTCATCAATTGATTCAACAAATGAAGCGTTGATTAAGAGTGTGTGCAATGCTAGCAAGTTAAAGACCTTGACTTCATCTGGCTTTAATTTCTGAGTGAGTGAGCGAGGAATGAGTGTCTTAGCATCTAAACTATACTGAGCTAGCAATGGAAGTAACTCAACCATAGTCTCTGAGACTGGAACGATAGCTGTTGTATCTCGATTGAAACTAGCTGAACTGAGGTCTGTATCTAAAACATCCTGTAACATGATTGCTTCTTGCTTCTCATGGTCATAGAAGAAACTAACACCGTCGTAAAAACTTGCCACCGTTTCAATTTGTTCTTTCGTGATTTGTAATCGTTTCATCTTCATTACCTCCTAATAAATATTTTAGTGTGTGGAACTCCTTCTTACTAATCATTACCCCGTAATCATTAACTGTAAACTTGTAGCATACAACCTCTCTATCCAACCGGGCTGAGAAACGAATCATGCTCTTGGCTACTGCAAAAATTCCTTTATCAGTAAAGCAAACTTCGATTTCTTCTAGCTCTCTGACTGCGATAAAATGGTGTTCACCGGCTGATGTGATACAGTGAATCATCGTGGTTCTTGGTGTCGCATCAGTGTTTACAAATGTACCAACGACATATAAGAGAGTGCCATATGGTAGTTTGGGGTAACCGGTGTTAACCATCACCCCTGTCATCTCTACATAATTTCTAATTTTCATTTCCTCACCCCTCAATGATGTCTGAAATGATGTCCTCTACTTGGGTTAATAAGTCTGCTAGCGTGGTATCTTTACCGTTATAAATAACATAGTCGGCATGGTCTTTGAATTGTTCGACATTTTCTGTGCTGTGACCTAACTCTAAGACCGATGCTTCCTCTCCTTTAGCTGTCATCCGTTCAACCTGTGCCATTGTATCTGTCTCAACGTAGATGATATGAGCGTCTTCGATACTCATATACCAAACTTCATTTTCTTGTCGAACATCGGTAACGATAGTTACTTGGTGATTACCAATTCTTTCACCCATTTCTTGTGCGACTGGTAAAGCCCAAACATCTCGACCTAAAATATCTCTAGCTCCCTGCCCAAAGTCTTGAATCAATCGTCGGTCTGTCTCTTTATTGAATGGTCTACCATGAGCAAGCGAGAACAGTTGCTTCATCTTGTCACCGAATGCTAACTGCTTAACGTCGGTATACTCCGGGTAACACATATCTAAATGTGCTTCAATCAAGTCTGCCACCGTGTTCTTACCACTTCTCATACGACCTACAATTGCGATTTTCATTTCTTCGTCCACCTTTCAGCATACTCATGTTGTAATACTTTTCGTTTCTTAGCAATTGGAAACACTTCATCAATCCGTTTACCATCGTTGAACTGCTGTGTGTCGAATGCCTTTAAGAAAGCGTGTAATACATCTTTAGGCACTTTACAGTACATATAATCTGTCTGGCTTCTCGTTTTAAAAGTGTAATCGAGGAAGCGCATTGTAATACCTGTCGTGCCAACCGTTCCTTTTTGTGGTCGGTAAACCAAGTATACAAAGTTGTCATCCGGCGCTAACTCCTTCAAGTAGATTTCATTTTCATCCATCTTATTCACCGCCTTACTGGTATTTACCCCGATTAGAGGATGTTAAACCTTGAAGTATTGTTTAAGCATCCATACAATCGCTGTCGGGTCTTTTCTTAGAATGTCTATCTCGTCCTTTAAGAACATACAGAATGGAATGTCCGGATGGTACTTCTTAAATAGTCTCGTTCGCTTCTTAGAGCGGTCATCGAACCACCCTTTCACTTCGAGATAGCCACCGTACTCCGGGATGTAGAAGTCTGGCAAGTAGGATTCTTTCTCCTTATAGAACTTGAAGCGCTTGGGTTCATATTCGTATTCGATACCGGCTTCAAAAAGTGCATCAGCTACGATTACTTCCCAAGTCGAGCGGTAAGTATGACCATCACGTTCGTGATATAACTTAACACTCTTTCGCTTTCTCGTCTTTCTCTTGCCTTTGACTTCTTCTGCCATGGCATCGTGTACATTCGTAAAATCTTTATCGTTACATCTCCATTTCTTCGTCTGGTAGTTGTAATAAATCAAGCTCCATCACCTCGGTGTAGGCTTCTCTAAAAGCCTTTTTAGACTTGGAGAGGTAGACGGGAAAACTCTTTTCTCCAATTCCTAGTTCATCAATAATTTCTTTCTCCCCTTTCCCTTCAAAGAAGTGCATCGTGATTACTTGTCGTTCACGCTTGGTTAATTTGTCGAGAGCGAGATAGAAACGAATGTCTGTAATCTCGTCTTCTCCTTCAAATACATCGTCAATATGTGTTGACTTGTGCTTATCAGCCGCTTCAAGCGAGATGACAACCGTTCTATCTTCAACGTAATTGTTCATGTGGTTGAGAGTAGCATAACGGAACTGCATTTGTAGATAGCCGCTAAACAGCATATCTTTCGGGTCATCAGAGATATGATAATCGTTAACTGCTTTGGTAAAGACTTCGATTAAATGAAGTCTGAACTCACTCATATCTGTGAATTTACTTTTCTTCATGGTAGAAAAGAATAGTGGAATCATCATGTCGATTAAGTCCAAGAAAGCATTCTCGTCTCCTGTCTCTCGATAACGTCGGATTAACTTATTCTGTTGTACCCAACTTTCATGTCGGTTATCAAAATCACGGAAACGGAATAAATCTGGTGGTGGGCTGTCGCCACTCCAATTGTTTGCCATACCCATCAAAAAATCTAATCCGTTCATAGTCATTTCCCCTTTTTATTTTCTGCTCGTAAGCGCTTTAACTCCTCTAGCTCAATCCATCTCTCTCCATATTTCTTGCTGTATTGCAAGCAGATTAGTGGAATACCAAACTGCTTCCAGAACATCTTTCGCTTCAAGATGAACATGGCTGTCTCTTGCCCTTTGATGTCGATTACTTCCTCTGTTCCATCCGGATATTGAACCCGGAAGTCTGCTACATATTTGATAGGAAGAATTTTTTTACCATCATATCTTACGAAACCTTCTTGCAAGATAAAGCTAGGTTGCAACTCGAAAGATACAACCCGTCCTGCTTCTTTAGCTTTCTTTAAATCTTCGTAAAAGTGAGCTTCCGCCTTGCTGTCAAATGTAATGCCATCAACTACTGTCTTCTTGTTATTATACTTGGTCATAATAGCGACCAACCATCGGCACAAGCCCGGCATTCTGGATGACAGAAGAAGTGCATTGCTTTCTTATCGAATGTGCTTTGACGAATCTCTGCAATGACATCGTACAAGACCTGCATTTTCTCTTTAACATCGACTACTACAATCGGCTTCTTCTGATTCTCATACTCATATACTCCGTCACCGATATGAACTGCTGATTGATACTTGTCGATAACCGGATAGTAATAGGTGATACGAGCAGGGAATACGCCGAATCGACGATAGAGAATCATAGCGTAAATTGGCATCTGTAAATCTGTCGCTAAATCTGCTTTAGGTTTGGTAGAGCCGGAGGTCTTGAAGTCTGTAACCTCGTAAGTCTCCGGTTTACCTAGCTCACCGTCAACCCGGTCAATGAAGCCGTACATAGGGGGAATAGATTCATCAGCGAACAACCGGTCTTTAAACTTCATTTCCGTGAAGATTGGCTCTTTTTTAGCATACTCGCTAAGAAGATAGTTGTCTTTTCCTTTGACCATTTTGCCATACATTTCACGCCCCTCTGATTTGTCTTCATAACCATCTTGATACTTTAAAAACTCGTCAATCAGCAGTTGGTCTGCATCCATGCCCGGCTTATAATGCTCTGCAAACGAGTGGAATGCAGAACCGGCAGACATATACTTGCTTTTTTGTCGTGGTACTTTTTTGATATAGGTGAGATAGAAACAATACTCACACCGCATAAAACTGGAAATCTGACTGTAACTCATATATGCTTTGACTGGATAATCGTTCAATTAAATCACTCCTATTAAATTTGTTCTGCGCTGTTGACGATGAACTTCTCACCATCACGTTTACAGTGGACTTTAACTAACTTGCCTTTAACCAGAACTTCTTTGAGCTTGCTCCATTGGTTAGAGAAAGCAACACCTTCATAGACTCCAAACTGAGTTTCAAGTGACAGGAATGCCATCTCGTTACCCTTCTTGTCGATGTGTGTCTTAGCCTTGATTACTGTTCCACCTAAGAGAGCCGGTTGTTGGTCTTCAAAGTGGGTTAATGAGCGGAAGTGGAACTCGTCAAGAGGGTGCTTCGAGATATACATTCCGAAATGCTCCTTCTCTAGTTCTTCCATCGGCTTGCTCATCTTATTGTATCGCTCCCGGTTAGCTTCTCTTACCTTTGGTGAATCCTTTCTGCTAGCAAGATAGTTTTCTAGCATAGTTTCCCGGTCATCACCGAACACTCCAAGTTGAATCAAAGTGAAGATGTGACCGATGTTCAGTTTTAAATCTTTACGAGCGGCTAAGGTTGTAAAGTATTCATCAAGCGGTACATCCTTCAAGACTTCCATTGCTTCAACTGCTTTCTCTCCTAGACCTTTAATCATAAATGCAGGGAAAGCAATCTTGCCATCAATAGGGATGAACCGGTCAACTGAGAAGTTGTAACGAGGAAGCATAAACTCAATCTCACGATGTTTAAGCTCTCGTACAAAGCGAGATAGCTTCTCGTCGTCACCAATCTCTTTTGTCAAGTTAGCACAATACCATTCCAACGGGTAATGAACCTTTAACCACGCTGTAATGTAGCTAATCATGGTGTAAGCGACGGCGTGTGACTTGTTGAACCCGTAGCCTGCTCCTTCTACAATCTTGTTCCAGATTTCATCCATGCCGACGATATAACCTCTCGCTTCGGTATCAGCTAGGAACTTAACTCGTAACTCCTCTAACTCCTCTGCTGATTTCTTTCGCAAACTGTCACCGAACCCGAGCGTCCATCCTGCATACTTGTGAACTAACTGCATCGTTTGTTCTTGGTAAGCGAGGATGCCATATGTTTCGCTTAATACGTCATTCTCGCCACTAAATGATGCCCCTCGCATCCGTTTGGAAAATTCAAAGGCATCACCATTGGCAAGTACAGCCGGGCGATACATGGACGTACAGGCGACTAAATGGGCAAAGGTCTGAGGTTGTACGGTCTTTGTATAAGCCCCTAAACCATCTGCTTGAAACTGGAATACTGTGCTAGTATCGCCACGACGGAACAGCTTGAACACTTCTTCATCATCCATCTTTCTCGTTAGTGAGTAGATGTCAATGTCAATATCGTGTTGCTCCTTGATAATCTTAACTGCAATGTCAATGATTGAAAGGGTTTTAAGACCAAGTAAATCGAACTTAACTCCTCCGATACGAGCAATCTCTTTTTTGTTATACTCGATAAGAGGATAGCCGTCACTCGTTCTCAATGGGAAGTGGTTCCAGATTTCATCCGGGGTAATGATTACTCCTCCTGCGTGTTTACCAACTGAACCGATAACACCATCGAACTTGATAGCGATGTCACGAATCTTTTTCAGATGGACAGTTCCGGCTTGCTCATCCTTCTTTGTATCGACTGTGCGATTCCACATAGGGTCGTCGTAGAAGTCTTTGACGCTCATACCATCCGGGATTAAATTGGTGATAGCTAGCGACTCTTTAAACGGCACACCGAACGTTTTAAGGACTGGCTTGATTGCCGATTTACCTTTCATAAAGATGTGGTTAGCTACCTGTGCAACCTTGTCTTTGCCGTACTTCTCAATCAGATAGTCGATGACTTCATAGCGTCGTGCATCGGCAATATCTGAATCAATATCCGGCATATCTGGTCGTGTTTCATCGAGGAAGCGTTCAAAGAGTAAGCCGTGTTCAATGCTGTCTACCTCTGTAATGTCAATCATATAACAGACGAGAGAGCCTGCGCTTGAACCTCGACCGGGTGCGACCGGGATGCCCATAGCTTTAGCTTCCTTCAAGTAATCAGCAACAATCAAAAAGTAATCCTCGAATCCTAACTTGAAGATTACTCCCATCTCTCTCTTGATTCTCTCAGCATAAACAGGCAGGAGATGTTTTGGCTTACCAACCATCTTGCGTTCAAACCCTTCTTTAACGAGCTGTCGTAATTCTGACTGTGCATCGTTCGATACTTCTGGAAGGATATAGGGTTCATCTTCTGCCTTGTAAATGTTGTACTCTGCAACTAGTTTAGAAATCTTATTGGTATTTGCGATAGCGCCTGTAATGACTGCTTCTTCGATTCCCTGCTCCGTTGCTTTTCGGATAATTTCTTCATCCGTTCTAGGATAGTAGGTGTTACCTTGGTACGGGATTCCGTAGTTTTCCTCCAAGATGTCATGTGCGTCTTTATCCTCCTTACGAGCATAGTGTGTGTCGCCGGTTACAATGAGGTCAATGCCTAGCTCCTGTGCTAGCTTGATTACCTCCCGGTTAACTGAGCGTTGCAATGGCACTTCATTAATCTGAATCTCCATGACGAACATCTCAAACGATTGTTGCATCTTAACAGCCCATTCTCTAGCCTTGTCTAACTCACCTTTTTGGATGTACCGTGGAATACGACTTGCCAAGCAACCAGAGCTAGCTAAGATTCCTTTCCCTAGTCGTGTATACACCGAGTCGTCAGTCCGAGGTTTACGTTTAAAGCCGTTTAAATTGGCATCTGATACAATCTCCATTAAGTTACGGTAACCGTCCTTATTCAGAGCGATTAACAAGAAGTGGTAGTGATGGTCTGTTTCTTTCCGGTTGTCCGTCTCGTACATTTCAACACCGATAATCGGTTTGATACCGTGCTTACAACAAGCATCAATGTGCTTTGGTACTGTGAGCATTGTACCGTGATTCGTAACTGCAACCGCTTCGCTTCCCATCTCTTTGGCTCTACTAGCGTTCTGTTCTGGTGTAGCGATGCTGTCTCGAATAGAACCACAATCGTGACTGTGAAGGTCAACCATAATTCGTTTTGGCATATTCTCACTCCTTTTTTGACATAGTAATATATACCCGTTTTATCAACAAACTAAACCCCTTCTATACCACCAAGGTACAAAAGGGGTTAATCTGTTATAGTGAATATTTAGCCCGTAAAGCCTGTGAAACTGTCCGGGTCGGAACACCGTGCTTCTTCATCCGGCGACGGATTGTAGCTTCATCAACTCCTAGGAGAGAGCCAACTTCTCGTAATGATAGGTTAGCCGTGTAGTAAGCGTCGATGATAAACGGGATGTCGTCATTCAGTGCTTGCTCGTTAATTGTCAGCGTGAAGTTTGTGTTGTCCCGTGGTCGATGTTCTGTTGGGATAGTATACGAACTGAGAGTGCCGATTAAATCATCTAGGTCATCATCGAATACTGCAACTGCTTCAAAACTTGGCACACGCTCTAAGTCTGAAAAGAGAACGAACTGTTTTTTACCACTTTCATTTTCATATTGGTAGTATGTTTCGGTTCGTAGTGTTACAGTTTGACCTGTCGCTGTTACAATTTCACCTCTGGTAAATGAGTGGTGAAAATCTTCGTTGCCAACTACCTCAAACACATCACCTTTTAAAACTTTCTCGCTCATTCGTCATCTTCCTCTCTTTGATTGAAGCGTTCAGCATTGATTTGTTCGGACAACTTCTCGTCCTTATACATCATTACCCGTCCGTTAGGTTGTTTAAACATCTGGTAGATAATCCAACCTTGCTTGATGATACGGACTGCATAGATGCACCGGGTAAGCCCGGTAACATCCATGTAATCGCATAACCGTCCATAACTTTTGTCGATGATGTGTTGGTCAAACCCTTTCAAGCGGTCAACTTTAATCGCTGTGACATTGCCATCTACGATGTGCAAGAGGTCTACGAACTCATTGCTTGCTCTGACTTGGTGAATCTTACCTCCAAAGAGGTATTCAAAGTAAGGTTTAAGCTCGTAGATACTTGGCGTTTTACTGCGACGACCTTGCTTGTTCTGTCTGTCGGGTCGCATTAGAAATCAACTCCCGGTCGTTTAATGACTACTAAATCTTTCTTGTGATACCAGTAGCCGTTGTGTTCAAAAGTATCATCGTTCAAGTCGATGTCGTTAAGGAGGGTAAATTCTGCTCCTTTTTTCTCCATATCTTCTTTAGCCCAAGAGAGAGCTTTGGTTGTATGCTTCTTACTAACGAGCCGGACTGTATCACCTTTCTTTGGTTTTAAGAGTTTTACAATGTTCATTTGGACGTACCAATCTGCGTCATGGTTTGAAAACTTTGGAATTTTGCTACCATCATCGTGAATCAACTTTACAACCGAACCTTTCTTAAAACTTAGCATATCCGCTTTCATCTTATACAAAGCACCTTCAACTTTTTTAGCCATATCATTTTCCTCCTTTATAAGTCAAGAACAATAGAGTAATGAACATCGGTAAACCTACTAGCATAAGAAGCAGGTTAGCCATGAATGGAATTTCCTGCTCCTTTGGTGCTAAGAGGTTACTAGCAAATACAATCGCTAGATTAAAGAGAAAGTAAGTTGCTAAAGCGTAAATCATTTTTTCAACTCGCCTTTCAAACCGAGATGCTCAACTTCACTTTGCTTAGTCCAGTTGCCGTTGCCGCTTGTACGACCGGGTACATCTACAGTGAATGTGCTATCTCCGATGACACTAGAGCTGATTACCCCGATGTCTCCTACTTTGTTACGGCTGTTGTTAGTGTTGCCTGTGATGCGAACGATGTCACCTGTTTCAAACTTAGGTTTAGCCGGCTCTACTTTGTCTTGCGCTCCACCCGGGATTGGTTGAAGTCGTGAAAGGTGAGTGTATGCTTCAAAACCATCACTGAGTCGTTTAACTTTTGGGATGTCGTCACCTTGCAATCGAGTCAGCTCAACTTTATCGCCTTTTTTGAATCCAGAAGAAGGGTCTACAACGATATAGTGACCGCCTAAAACTTGCTTTGGTTTCTTATCGACTCGTACCAAGTCTTCGATTGCGTAAGATTTTGTAATACCGTTATGCTCTGCTCGAACAATCTTGCCGTTGTGACCTGTGATTTCTTTAACTAACACCTTTTGACCAACTTTAGCCATAACATCTGTGTGATGGTGACGAGAATCAGTGATGTCAGTTCCGATTACGATTGCCTTTTTACCTACTTTTAATTTTTTCAATTTGCTATCCCCTTTCGGTTTGAGTTCGATTCGGCTCATGTACATCCAAGCTGTACGACCTGTTGATTCAGAACGGAAGCGTGGCATACTACTACCATCATCTTGAATCAACTCGATAATTTCACCAGTTGAAAAGTCGCTGTCTCCGTCTGTTACGATATATTTTGCCCCTACGATTTTTTCTGCCAATTTAATTTCCCCTTTCAATTCTACGTTATTGAACTCGACTGTTTGCTCCATACCAGAATCGCTTCGGAACTCTCCATAACCCTTTGGGCTAATCGAACGGAGAGTGACTTCTGTGCCTAAGTCATAATAGTTTGTAATCCCGTCTAAACCACGGTTACCTGTGATAATATACTTTCGACCGATAATCTTTTCTGCCATTTCAACTCGTTCGAGCTTGCTCATTTGAACCCAATAATGTTCTCCTTTCGGGTTGGTAAACATTGGCATTTCAGTTCCATCATCATTGTGAAGGATTGCAACGTCTCCTTTTTTAAATCCTGTACAATTTTCTTTTACAATATACTTGTCGCCTTCTTTTCGTGTAGTCATATATCTTATTCCCCTTCCGGAATGAATTGTTCTTCTGTCAACCACTGAGTCTCTCCAGTTAAAATCGAGCGGCAAAAATAATGTTGTTCGCTGATTCCGTCGTCTTCGATGCGAATGACTTCTACTTTTTCATTTTGGTCAAAATCGTGAAACCAACCGGTAAAAATGTCTCGCTGTTCTACCGCTTTACCTTTTTGTCCTACACGATGTTTGAATGTTGTCATTTGAATCATCCTTCCTTACTGTGATAGTAGTATTTACCCCGTGTGAGAAATCTTAAACCTTTTATTCTAGGTCATCGAAATCTGAGTCTGCCACCTCGCTGTAACTTGTCACTGTACGCTCAAAGAAATCGGTGAATACATCGGTGTTGCTACCGAATGCTTTAAGCCATGGTACAGGATTGTTAACTCCGATAGCCGGATAGATATGCTCTAATCCTAATGAGCTAGCCCGGATGTTAGCGTTGTATTCAATGAAGGAAACAAAGTCTTCAACGTCGGCTTCCTCTACTGAACTGACAGCTCGTTTAATCCATTTCTTCTCTAGCTCTGTTGCTTGCTTCAAGAAGTCTTTCGTGAACTGATTGAACTCTACCGTGTTGTACTCCGGGTTCTCTGTGAGGATAGCCCGTAGTGTATGAGCGATGATATAAGCGTGTAAATTCTCGTCACGATGAATGTATTGAATCATCGACGCTGTACCTTGCATCTTGTTTGACTTAGCTAGGAGATAGAAGAATGTAAACCCGGAGAAGAAGAAGATACCTTCCAGAGCCATGTTCGCTACGAACGTTTTCAAGAGTGTTTCCATGCTTGGATTCTCTTTGAACTCGTCGTAAATGTCGAACACCAATTGCATACGCTCCATCATTTCTTCATCTGTACGAGCTACATCGAAAATCTCTCGTTGCTCCTGCTTGCTCACTAGCGTTGAGAAAGTGTAAGAGTATGACTGATTATGAACTGCTTCTTGACTAGCGATTTCTGCGAATACAGCAGAGACAGCCGGGTTCGGAATAGTACCCATGACATCATAGATGTAACGAGTCTGTACCGAGTCCAAAACAGCGAGTGAGCCGATGATACGTTTGTACGCTTCTCGTTCTCCATCGGTTAACTTACTGCTGTAATCTTTTAAATCGGTTGACATACTGACCTTTTCTGGAATCCATAAGTTCTCTCGTAGCCGCTTATAGAAATCGTAGAATTGCTTTGGTGCTTGATTCCAGTCCAAGATACCGGATGATTCACCGAAAATCTTGAACGCTTCGTTATTGGCATCGGTTTGTAAATATTTAATTTTTCGCATTGAACAACTCCTCGATGTCTTGTGGCTTGAAACCTGTTACCCGTTTAACCTCTTTACCCATATCGTCAAGAAGTAAAACCACCGGTACTCCTGTAATCATATAATGCTGTGCAACCTTTGGAAGTTCTTCGACGTTAACAACTTCATCCGGGCTGACTCCTAGAATCTTGAAGAACTCGTTAACTTGGTTACATGGCATACAGTTGTGTTTTTCAAATTTAATAATTTGCATTTTAATTATCCTCCTCTTGGTCAAAAATATCTTTATAAACAAGAACTGTGTCTCCGTTGTCATTCTCGTCCACTAAAAAAATTCTATTATCGTAGACTACCCAAACTTTATACATTTTCCCTTTAGTAATACCCATTGTTTTGTTTGTGATTTTCGCTGTTAGGTTCATTTGTATCATCCTCCTTAGTAGTATATACCCAAAAAGAGAAGGGATAAACCCCTCTCTCGTTTAGGTACAGCTCTCACAATCTAAATCATCTACAGTATCATCTTTACTGCGAATGTAATAGGTTGACTTCAATCCATGCTTCCAAGCTGACATATGCAAAGCATATAGCTCACTCATTTTAACTGACTTCTTAACATAGAAGTTAAACGAGATAGCTTGGTCTACGAACCGTTGAATACCTGCCGTTTGTTTAATCATTTTCAACTGGTCATAGTCACTGGCATTCTTGAAGAACCAATACGACTGACTGACGAATCCACCACCGGTTGCCATACATTTAACGCCGTCTTTATCCAAGACGAAAGCCCGTTGAAATGCAGGGTCGTGAGATGGACTGACACTGGCGATATGAGAGATAGTAGCGTTCGGTGCAACTGCCATGACATAAGCGTTTCTCATACCGTAGCGCATTACATCTTTTTTTAACTGAACCCAACGCTTGCTCGTTAAGCCGTGTTCATCGAACCACGTTCCATCAGACCATTTACTTTCGTAGAACGCCGGGAAGTGACCACGTTCCTTAGCTAGCTCCATGCTTGCCTTGATAGAGAAGTAAGCAATATCGTCGTATAGTTTGTTCATAAACTTACGAGCTGTCTTGCTGTCAAACTCTTTCCCCTCCAGAGAAAGCAACGTGTGTTTACCCATTGAGCCTGCTCCGATAGGACGATACTTCATGTTGGTAATCTTAGCTTCCGGTACAGGGAACTGATTCAACTCGATTACGTTATCCAAAGCACGAATCTGTAACTGGATTGTACGCTCCAACTTAGCCCGGTTGTACTCCGGCTGATAGTAGATTGAAGGAAGGTTCAAACTAGACAAGTTACAGACGACATAATCACCGGCTGTAAAGTGTTTCGTATACGTTCCATCCTCGTTGATTACAAATCCTTCTGCCTGTGTCGGTGTCATGTTTTGCATGATTTCTGTACACAGGTTACTCGAATAAATAATCCCTTCCTTCATCGTGTTCTTCCGGTTGACTGTATCACGGTAGAACATATACGGCGTTCCTGTTCGCTTCTGTTCTCCGATAATCAACTTCATCAAATCGAGAGCAGGCATCTTCTTGTAGCGAATCAACCCGTCGTCTGCCATCTTAACAAGCCGCTCGTAGTTCCATGAGTAAGCGTGTCGTACAGGGTCTACTGGCTCACCTTCTTGCAGTTTAGAAGCATCGTAGAAATCTTCTAACCCACGACCTAAGATAGCTTTCATATCTTTAGGGTCGAACATATACCACTGTTCCCGGCTCTCAACCTTTCTCATAAAGATGTCCGGTACACAAACACCTAAGAACAGGTCATGTGTCTTCCGGCGTTGGTCACCGTTCTCGCTCTTGGCTTCAATGAACTCTACGATGTCTAAATGGTGCAAGTCAAGGTATACTGCAATAGCACCTTTACGAATACCACCTTGGTTAACCCCGTTTGCAACCTCGTTTAACTGGCGCATCCAAGTGATAACTCCTGTGCCTACTCCCTTCTGCAATCCGATGTCAGCCCCTACTGAACGTAGCTTACCAAGATATACAGCGATGCCGCCACCGGATTTACTCAATTCTGCTGACGAGTTAACCGTGTGGTAAATTGAAGTCAAGTCATCCTCCATCGTGTCGATAAAGCAAGAAGACATCTGACCGCTTGTACGACCTGTGTTAGCGAATGTCGGTGTAGCAAGTACAATCTTAGTGGTTACAAGAGCCATATACATTTCTTTAATGAGTCCAAAAATAGGCGTGTAAGCGAGTGGGAAGAACCCGGCATAGTTCGGCTTAACTGAGATACGTTCACCCATCTTAGGCTTTTTCATCGTATAGTCGTACATCATCAAGAATCCGGAAATCATAAACATCCGTTCTTCTGGTGTTTCGAACACTTTACCGTTTACTTTGCCAAGATACTTATTCTCTAAGATTCTTGCTCCTGCATAGGAGATAGCTGTCATTTCAATCTGTCGGTTGCTGTTGTAGACCTTATCAACTTTAGGGTAGGTTAACCCCTTCTTACTTGTGTGTGTCATCTCTAGCAACGTCAGAGCGTCACTGGCATAGATACGTTCTTTAACACCGAGGTTAATCAGTGACGAAATGTACCGGTCACCTCCTGCTTCCTCCCGGTTGTCTAGTGCTTCCCGACGTAGATAAGAGAGGTACAAGTCTCCTGCAAGATAGTTATGCTCCGGTGTCATTGCCGAGATAGTTTCTGAAATAATTTCTGCCGACTTCTTGTAAACAACTTTGTCCTCTACTTCCTTTCCGTCAAAGTGCTTAAAGATTTTTTCAATGAACAGTGAGTGGTCGAGTAACTCAAAGTTAATGTGTGGAACTCGCTCTGCTTTGGCGTGTACATTCTCCAATAAGAAACTGAGTAAGCCCCTTGTTGTTTTAATTTCTACTGGTTTAGTTTGGCGCTTGTAGAACATTCCTGTGCGCTTAATAATTTTAATAGCCATTTTAACCTCCATTTTCTTTGAGCCATTTACCTGCTCTAATCTTATTTTGATATGCTGTCTCTAGTTCTTCAAACGTACAGTCATCTGCATCTTTACCCAAAGGGAACTGCATTACAAACATATCGAACAAATGACCAAAGTTTGTAATGATACGCTTCATCCCTTCTTTTCCTCCATCATCTGCATCCATAGCCAAAACCATCTTTGTAGCATGACGGGCGCATAAGTGAGCCTGCTGTTCGGAGAAGTACGTTCCGATAGGTGATACAGTATTTTTAATTCCTGCTTGATAAAGTTTAGCACAATCGAAAACCCCCTCTACTACAATGACTTCATCTTTCTCTACAATGTGCTTCCGATTGTTGACTAACAGTGGCATGAACCAACCCATCTTTAACCCGGTCTTAGGAATGTGCATCCATTTGGGATTGTCTCGCTTGTCAACCTCTTTCGTTGTTCTGCCGGTCATACCTACGAGAGTGCCATCTAAGTCATACAATGGACATACAACCCGGTCTGCTAGCTCACCTTTAGTGCATAGTAGAATCTTGAAGTGCTTCATCGTTTCTTCATCGTAGCCACGGAATGATTTAATCTTGCTAAACTCCATGTCCGATAATTGATACGGTTGAATCTTTTCTTTACGTTTTTCACTGAGCCGCTTCATTGCTTTGATTACTTTCTCTGAACTGAAACCCAAGTTCTCCCGGGTAATCTTAGCATCTGTAACCTCGATGTCAAAGATTTCTGAAAGGACTTGAATCGCTTCCGGAAAAGAACAGTCTTCAACGTGCTGTACGAGAGAGATAATATCCATCCCACCACAGTGAGTGTGGCAGTAACCTACTTTCTCCTCTGTGTTGAAAACTAGTCCTGTGGGGTTATCTCCACCGTGACAGAATGTTTTACTACGAATATTCCTTGCGCCTGCTCCCTTGTACTGAATACCGTAATGGCTGAATACTTTTTCAACGTCGATGTGTTCTTTAAATTCACTTGAATCAATCTTGCGAGCCATATTCAGCCACCTCTTTCAGTTCCATTCCATGTCGCTTAAAGTAAATCATCTTAGGTTTAATCTTACCCTGTGAACGCTGTGCTACAATCTTCATCTTAATGTCTGCATCAGTGACAACTTGCTCCTCTAATGAGACACCTTTAATCATAATCAATCGGTTACAGAACTGAACAATCTTATCTGAGCCTGCCACCATGCTTTCATCCATTCCGCTATCAGAACCGATTGCTTGCCGGTTAAGCTGTACTGCCGTCAAAATAGGGATTCTGAGCTTGCCTGCTTGCTCTTTAAGGACTGTGGTAATCTGTCCGAGGTACAAGTATTCTTTGTCGCTTCCTCCCTCTCCTAGCTTGATATAATCGAAAATAACCAACCCGACACCATACTTTGCTTTATGCTGTTTAATCGCTGTAGCTAATTTTTCTGGTGTGAACTGTGGCATATAAACGTGATAGAAAAAGCCGCTATCAAGAACATCCATAGCCCGGTTAATTGCATCGACCTCTAGCTCGTTCTTGCTGAACTCACCTGTTTTAATCTTCCATTCTTCAACACCGGATAATAAGGAGAGAATGCGATTCTCTTGCTCCTCCTCATACATCTCTGTATCAATATATAATACTGGAATAGCTTGGTCATAAGCAACACAAGCCCCGATGCCTAATAGGAACGATGATTTACCTAACTTAGCTCGACCTGCAATGACCGTTAACTCGCCGGGTAACATACCAAGTGTCTGCAAGTTAAGAGACACCCACGGTGTTTTTAATCCGAGTACAGGTTCTTCCATCGCCTTTAACCGTTCGATACGCTCTCTGACACCCTCTCCAATGCGCTTTACTTCATCGTTAGAGATAACAGTAAGCCCGACATCAGCTTGCATCTTCTCTAGCTCTGTAAGCGTCTCAATGGCTAGTTTATCCGGGTTGAACATATCCTCTTTAATCTGCTCTAACCGTTGGTGAATAATCTTCTTGGTGTAAGCAGAGTGGATTCGTTCGGCGTATAAACTGGCTGAACGTCCTGTGGCTAGCTCCTTCAACGTGAAAAGATATTGTAATCCACCGATGTCATCAATCTCTTTAATGATTCCTTCATCGGTATAGAAGTGATAAATCGCACTTGCATCTGCCGGTAAGTCCTGTCCATACAATTCTTTGATAGCGAGAAAGATATATCTATGCCCGGATAATGAAAAGTGTTCCGGCTTCAATCCTTCTACCTCGACCAACTGGTTCATATCAAACATCAAAGATGATAGTAAAGCTCGTTCTGAACCATGACTAGCAAATTCCTCCATATTGCACCTCCTAGATATAGACAAAAAAAGAGGGGGGATTAACCCCTCTCGTTTAGCCTAAGTCGTAGCCTTTCAAGTCGTCTGCTGATAGTTTTGTATCATCGGCTTCTACCGAGTTATCAGTTTCGGCTTTCTCTACTTTTTCGGCAGGGGCTTCACCGTCTTTAGGATAGTGCTTCTTGAAGGCTTCTTGAATGCTCATTGCACCAGAGAGAGCTTCCATCCATACAGCTTCTTTAATGTCCGGGTTGACAATCTTCTCGAACACTTCTGGGGTCGGCAATGACTCTGCAATCTTTTCTTGCTCCTCAGTCAGTGGCGTGTTATTCCGAGCAGGAACGACTGAGTAATCTTTACCATCTTTAGTCATCAAAGTTACTGTGATGTCGTAGTTAGTCAAGTCGCCGTACTCTGGATTTTTGTGGTACTTAACAAGCTCTCCGAACAATGCCCAACCCTTTTGAATCAATTTAACTTTGCCATCCGAGTAGTCGTATACGAGAATGCCAAACTGTTTATTGAGCTTGATACGCTGTTTAGCGTCCGTTACATTGTCGTTATGCTTGGCTACCCATGCAGAAGTTAGAGGTGTCTTAGCGACGAAAATACCCTTCTTACCACCGTAGTTAACACCCGGTACTGCTGTGATATAGAATTGTAATTTCTGTACCGGTTCGTTCATAACCCGTAGCTTAACCTCTTTACCAACTTCTAGCTTCATATACTCAAACTTCTCATCATCAAAGTTACGTCCTTGTTCTGGTGCTTTAATATCATCCCATGCCATATTATTTGTCCTCCTTTTTAGTGACTGCATCTGATAGGTCAATTGTACCGACTGTTTGTTTAACCTTTACATCCATCAACGGCTTACCATCTTCTTGCTCGATTGGTTCGAGTTCGAGTTCCACTCCGACTCCTGCTAAACCGAGCAAGAGGTCTGTTAAGAACTCGTCGTCAGTTAAATCCTTCTCGTCTTTATGGTCTGTTGGTAAACCTGCTTGTTCAGAGATTTGAATTGCTACACCGATTAAAACCTCTTGTACGATAGCATCTGCTTTCTCTGTGTCAATTACAATCTCTGGCTCTGTTGATGATGATGGTTGAATATCGTCTTTTCCAAACCCTTGTTTTTTCATCAGTCATTATCCTCTCTTTGTTGTATAAATTGTTTTTTCAACTACTTTTGGAAATACTTCCCGGACTTCCATGTCTGGCTCATAGCCATCTTGCATTTCAGTAGAACCTTGTGAAAACTCTACTTCTAAGAATCGTTCTCCGAACCGTAACACTAAACGCTTGTCAGTCATCCAACGATGTTGAGCTGTGATTTCATCGACCATTACTTCGTCCGACATTTCATAAAGTTCCCAATGGTCTAAATCGCCTAAAACTTCTTCTTCTGTAAACTTTGTTTGTTCTGCGACAATCTTTGCAATTTCTTCATTGCTCAATGACATTTAACATTTCTCCTTTCGGCGTGATAATAATATATACCCCGATAGCTTCAAGGTTAAACATTTCTGTTTTACCGGAAACAAAAAGGGATACTACTCTTATAGTAATACCCCTGTGTCAGATTCTTAAACCTTTGGTTCGTCGTCCTTGCGTTCACTATCAAAGATACCGAGAGCTGTAAGCCCTAGACCTAAGTTAGTGAGCAAGACACCGGCGAAATCTAAATGCTCCGGTAAGAATTGACCTACGACTGCGAGTGCAATACCGCTAATCGCTACCCATACTTTAAAGTTTAATTTTTTTCTCATGTCTATTCACCTTTTTAGTCCTTTCTAATTAGATTTGGGTCGCCCACTTTTGGTAGGTCTTACAATAGGTCGTATACGGATTCAATCGTTCCTGCATACTTATCGTTCATAGCCCATCGGTTATTCAAGTCTTTCCATGCCGGGGCAATTCCCCGTTTAACATACTTGAATCGTGGGTCGAGGATGCTGTCTCCTTCTGGTAAAGGAAGGGTAGAAGCGTATGCGAACAAGTGTTGAATGTGGGCTGTAACCCCTTCTTCAATTGTTCTGAACTCATTTCCTTTAAGTCCATTGCTAGTAACTCCCATACCACAATAGTTATGTTGGTCTGGCGTAACTGCTGAACCACGGAATGTAAACCATCCTGTTTCTACGATAGCTTGTGCAAAAGCGACATCACCTCTTACTCCATATCGTTTACCGATACGGATATAAGCTCCTGCAATATCTTCTATACGTTTAGCATCGGGGTTAACGTTTAGAACCTGTGCAGAAAGTTGAAGGTGAGTTTTTACACTCACCCCCATAATCTTGTTTATCATAAGTCTACCCGGTCAATCCGGATGTCCTTACCTTCATGTTTGTCTACAAGTTCTTCAACGTTCTTGTAGTCAGAGAAAGCCCCGATTTGCTTCTCATCAATGAAGACACGATAAATCGTTTTCTTTGTCTCAACCGGTGGCTTAACCGGTGTTGGTGCTTTGATTGCTTCTCCGATAATTGCTTCTGCAATAACTTTGCCGACTCCATCTGCTTTCAATTTCTTGTAAGCGTCTGTGTCTGCTTTGCTATCTACGAAACAAATCTCTACGAGAATGCCATAAGCTGTACGTTCTACCCATTGAATAGGAACACCTTTACCAAAGCGATTGTCTGAATCCTTAACCCCACGGTTAGGAAGACCTAGTGCTTTTGCAAGTTGGTCAACGATTCGTTTTGCACGAACTTTATCTTTCTCCCGTGCTTGACGGAATGAAATAAAGACTTCAACACCAACTGCTTGTGCCATTGTACGAACTGCATTGAAATGCAATTGAATGTCACACTCTGCATCTGGATGTTTCAAGTGTTTGTTAACCGAGTTTGAAATAATTTGTTGAGCTGTTCGACCGATGTTATCGGTACAGTCAGCGAAATCCCAACCACCTTGCTTGATATATTTTTCGACTGCATCTAAAACGATGCGATTCTCGACTTCTTCCTTGATATAACCTCTAGCGCCCGGAATGATTAAGTTATGACCTGCTGAACCTGCTAATTTTTTCTTAGCCATTTGTATCACCTCCTTCAATCCCAAGGTAGTAGTTAGATTAATCCTTGTCTTTAAATCGGACTCGCTCATTAATACGGTCTACATCCTGCTCGATTCGTTCGAGACTATCGCTAAGTTTGTTTAATGAGCTTGCGATTTCCTTTACTTGTTCAAGAATAATCGCTTCTCGTCGTGCTGAACCTTCCTTCTCCTCTGCTAGCTGTTCTCTCAAATAGGCTTCCCTACGTTCGGCTGACTCTCTAGCTAGACGGGCATCTTCTTTCCTTTCGACTTCCATCTGGCTAAATCTGTCAGCAACGTATTTGATAGCAATGAAGAAGAAGGTGATGAACAAGCCCATGAAGACATTCTCAACACCTAACAATTTCAGTATAGCAACAAATTCTGCCATTTCCTTTTCACCTCCTTTACGAGTTTTTAATCTTGCAAAGGATTACGAAAGTATTCCCCACCCTTGCAAGAAGAACTCTATCATTTGCAACCGGCGTGTAACTGGCATTATGTGAGTATGCCTTGTCTGCTACTGTGTCATCACCATCCACAAGCACCTTTGGTAAGCCGGATGTATAAGCCGGGTCAATCTTACCGAGATAGAATGCTTGTGTCTGGTGTTGTGACTTGAAATACTCGTCTAGTAAATCAACGAAGTTAGTTGGTAATTCCATCAATATCCACCACCTTTTGTACCTCGAACTTCATCTGTCCTCCGATGCGTAAGTCCAAGGAATATTTTGTAACTAGGAATTTATCGTTGATTCCTAAAGCTGAGTTGCGAAGTTCGATAACGTCTTGAAATTCAAAGTTTGGAATGTTTGCAGTTGCAAATGTTACAGAGCCGAATACCTGTGATAGCTCATATGATTTCTTCTTTGCATATGCGTTCAAGACCGTCTGGCTCTCGATGTCAGAGACTTCTTCATAGTGGGTAATGGTACGACCTACAACAACTGTACTAGTCGGGCTAGTAGGGTCTGTATTAGTCACGGTCGATTTAAGGACTGTGTTCTTTTCTGCATTAGTGTGTACAAAGATGAACCGGTTCGGAATACGGAAGTAATCCAATTCCTCCTCGACTCCATCATACATGACAGAATACTCTGAGTCTGCAAACGAGAAGACAGGCGCTCTACTCGTCGGTAACTTGTACTCGAAACTAGTGAAGTAACCCCGGCTATCAACGAACAATGGAACGTAGTTAATCCGGATTAGCAAGTCTTTGATTGCTTCCATATAGCTCGTACCTGCATTGTAAACTACGGTTACTTCCAAGTTTTTACCAGTCTGTTCGATGTTCTGTTTAGTGATGCCTGCTCCATTCATCAAAGTCCGGATAGCTGTGTCGTAACTCGTTCCAATCGTGATTGAATAAGACGACTCAAACTTCTTGTCTAAGAGAATGATAGAGTCATCATAAAGTTCGATGTCACGGTAAATCTTGTCGTTCTGGCTGACTCGTTTAGGCGTAGAAGGAAAGAACTCTCCTAAAGGATATTCTAACCATTCTCCATCCGGCATTTGAAATCTCATGTAAGGAATAATCTTAGCTTGATTCCAAATGATTTCATTACTTCTTTCAACATAAAGCTCTGACATAAAAGCCATTTATCTCACCTCCATTAAGTTGATACGTTACCGGCTGTGGTAACGTTCCCTGTACCAGACAGGTTGACTGTGTTTGCTGTTCCATTACCTCCTACTTTATTACCCCATACATGGTTCGCTGAAACCGTACTGGATGAGTAGATGCCGTTAGTGGCGCTTGTTCCTTTGTTACAGATGTTGTTCATAGCTACTGTAATATCAGTAGAGCTAGCCGTGATTGAAACTCCACCGTAATCTCCACCGTCTGCATTTGATTTCTCAATATGGTTGCTAGATACAACGATTCTATCCGAGCTTGTGGTTAAGTGAACACCGGACTTGGCGCTACCGAAAAGTTTATTCCCGTAAATCGTTCCATCCTCACAGTCGTAAATGCCGATGTTATGATACTTACTTGTAAACATCGTGTTACCGGCGATTACAAATCCGTTACAGCTAGTGACGATGATGTTGTTAGAACCGGTCAAGACACTTTCCTTGATACTGTTACCTGTGATTACAAGCCGTCTCACAAACGTACAAAGGATGGCTTCATTGTCAACGTCAGAGATGTTGTTACCGGAAATGTTAATCTCATATACTCGACCATCGTTATCATCAAACCCATCGACATAGAAAGCATATCCACTGGATGTGTTAATCGTCGAGTTAGATGTCGTTGTATATGTGTGCTGTCGAATACCTGTAACAGTATTAGCGTTTGCCATTGTCCGGAACATATCACTTGGCGCTCCTGTGAAGTCACCAGAGTCTTGATTGGTTCTGACTCGTAAAGCTCCACCACAGTTTCGTACTAAATTATTCGAGAATACTGAGTTAGTAAATCCGTAAGAATACATACAAACATCTAGCACATCTTGGAAGATATTGTTTGTTACAACGATACCTTGGCTTCCTCCCGATGCTGTAATGAATGAGTGTTCTCCTACTCCTCGACCACAAGACCATTGGTTAGCGGCTGAACGCTTCCATGTGTTGTGATGGATTGTAACGTCCTCTGTAACGACTCCATCTGCCGAAGCAGGGTTAGTATTGGTTGGCAATGCACCAGAGCTTGCAAGGTCAATCTGGATGCTCTCAGCGTAGTAGCGACGACCACTAGCTAGCGTCTTATCCCAATCGTAACCTTCAAATGTACAATAGGCAATCTCTACTCCTTTCATAGCTACTAAGTCGATACAGTGAGAACCATAACTATCGAGGAAGCGAACTCCTAGAATCCGTAGGTTACGTCCGTGTGACCAACCACTCATGTTATTCTGATTCTGAATACCACCACTTCTTCCTCGTTGGTCGAATGTTCCACCGATGATTGTGATGTTGTTATTCCCTTTCATGCCGGAAACATCTGCTGAACGGTCGAAGTTGATGAAGAAGCCGTGGTTACCTAAGCGTCTAATTGTCGTGTCAGTGTGCATTAAAAGCGTTGTGTTTGCCGGGATTGTGATGTAAGCAGAGATAGAATAAACTCCCCGGGGGATGATTAGAATACCAAGGTTCTCCGTCTTCATCTCTTTAAAGGCATTGATGAATGCCTGTGTTACATCTGTGTTATCCGTCTTGTTAGACGGCAAGTAACTTTTCAAGTTGACGATACCATACCCACCTTTAAGGCTAGCATCGTCAATCTTTTCAAAGTTCTCTACTAACGTGTCAATGATAGATAAATCATCTGTCTTGTTCGGTAGATAGAGATTTAAGTTTGGTGTATAGCTTGGCATCTTATCTCCTCCTTATGAGTTTGTAGCGGCTTCTGAATTAGAAGTTCCACTATCCAGTTTATATGCTGTAACGAATCCACCTGTGAACTTGTTACCGAAGTAGCTGTTAAAGTTAGCACCAGAGTTCAAACTGATACCGTACTGTGCCTTGTTGCTTGCTCCGTTAAAGATACGGTTAGCTGTGATGATACAGTATGTTGCACCAGAGTTGAGCAAGATTCCTTGGTAAGTTGCATTCGTTTGAATACCGACATCGTACATATGGTTTCCGTTAATCAGAGAATATGGACTTGTTCCAGAAGACCAGATTCCGTGTTGCTGAATTGAACGAATCGTATTACCGGCAACTACCGAAGATGAAGATGTTACGATACGAATACCATAAGTCGCTCCGTCAATCGAGTTACCAACACAGCTAGCTCCACTACAAGTATCGAAGATGAAACCAGAACCACCAGTACAAGCTGACATATTGTTCCCTGTCGCTGAACCATTCTGAGTTTTATCAAACTGAATCCCACCGTACTTCATAACGTTGTTTGAAGCAGAGATGTTACGAGCCGAAATGGTTTCTTGACCTTGACCAACGAAGATAGCGTATTTCCCGGAGGAAGCTGTATTCATGTACAAAACATTACCGTTTACTGTATTGTCTGTTACAAGAGTTGTTACAGTGATAGCTGTACCGGAAGCGTTAACCCACTCAGCCGTATCATATCCTCGCAAGTAAATCGTAGCATCTTTCGTGTCGTTAAAGACGTTATCCGAGATGTTGGAATATCCAAGTCCACGAATATAAACTCCAAAACTTTCCATGTTTGAAACGTTGTTGTTCGTGATTTGGAAGCGACGGTGTTGATAGTCTGAGAGAGCAGGTGGTGAAGTCGTTCCTACTTGTGAAATGAAACTCGTTGCATACTCAGTTGTGTCCGGTTTGGCTGTGTTGTTCGAGATTGTAATTGTGTCACAACCACGTTTAGTTGTCGGTGAACGGTCAACTAAAATCATTACACAGTTGATACCCACTTGATTGCGATAGATACGGAAGAAGTTCCCTTCAATCAAAGTGTTCTTAGCTCCCTGTAACCAGATTGCATCTCCTACAATGTTATAGTGCAATGTACGAGTGATGATAACCCCATCTGCATCCGGGTCTAACTTTAAGTTACAGCAATCCGTATTGAAGCTAGAGTTCTGATTGAACTGTCCTCCACTCCAACTTACCCCTGTACCAATGTTGAACATGACCGTAAGACCGCTTACTCCTCGTCGGAAGATTGCTCCGTTCTGACAGTTGATTTCAAAATCAGCCGGGATTGTTACAGTGGTGTCTAACCGGTAAGTTCCGTTCGGGAAGTAGAGTTTTTTCAATCCAGTTGAACTAGCGCTTGCAATGGCACTAGCAATAGCAGAGCTAGCACTTGTAGCTCCTGTGTCATCTGCTCCAAACTGCTTTACCGATACCCCGAAAACACCACTCAAATCCTTAAAAGCAGTATCAATCTTAGTGAAGTTATCTGATAAAGCGACATCCAATTCAATTGTATTGTCTGCCCGGTTTGGTAAATATAGGTTCATTAAGTCTGTATAGTTTGGCATTTTTTACCCTCCTGTTATCCTAAAGCATTCCAAGTCAAGTTTCCGATGTCTGCCCATGTCGTGTAACTGAGCGTTTTATAATCACTTTGACTTGTCACAATTTTGGCTGTCCGTTTGATTTCAGATGTTGAATCGAATGTTAAACTTGCCGACTCAATTTCTGTTAGGTCTGTAATTTTTACTTTTGTCGTTTTATCAATTAGCTCGAATCGGTAATCCACAACCCGAGACTGACCACGGGAAAGGACGACATCAAGTACGTCCTCTCTCTCATAGTCTTTCTGTTCAAAGTTTTGCATTAAATCAATCCTCCCGAATCAATCTCAGTGATTTTGAGAGCGACCTCATAACCGCCTGCGATTAAATCTTTGGTCTTAACTCCACCGTCAATGACACAAATCATCTGTCTACCAGAGTAATCACGGTAGTACAATGGTCTACGGAATCGAGAAAGATTCTTAACCTCCTGTACTTCTTGGTAAGTGTCGAAGTAAGCACCTAGTGAAATGCTGTTATCTTCTGCGATACCGAACTCTGGTACAGGCGATTTACGACCTAAGAACTTTGTCAGCTCTTGTGTGATTTGGAACTCCTCATCACGGGTATCATTTACAGTGAAAGCAATCATGTTGCTTAAATCACTATTGACAGCAAGGTAAGCATATTCAAACGTGGTTGAGAACTGAGCGACATCACTTGTATTACTAGAACCGGATGATGCAACTACTTCCACCTTATATTCCATCGTGCTACCACTTGGGAAACGATAGTTGATAGATTCAATGCCTGCTCCTGTTGCCGTAATACCTTCAACCAAGAACCACTCTTTCGAGTTGTTAGCCGTGTATTCTCTTGCGTAGACATTGGCATAAGCCAATACCATAGCGTAAGCCGTCGGGCTAGGTGCTGTGTTGAATTTGATATAGTCGTTTGATAGACTCGATGCTACTGTTCCGTTGCTTGCTTCTGCATGAGCGAGAACATACAGCTTACCATCTGTATCAATCCAAGTGAACCCGGACAGTGTAACAGTGATTGACAAATCTTGGTTACTAGCACTCGTATGAGAAACTCCGAGAACCCATGTGCTACTCGCTTTAGACCAAACTTTTAAGTTGGCTTTGTTTCCGGCAGGTGAGCTTCCTCGTCCGTTCCAAGTTACAGTGATAGATGGGAAGTTCGCTTTAATCCAAGTAATCTTGTTTGCAAGAGTTGTTCCACCCGGGATGTCACCGTACTCTCTCTCAACGTGAGCAACAATATCGAACACATAGAGTGTTTGAGCGAGATACAAGTTGGTCGTAGTTGAGATTGTAACGACTGTTTCCTCATCGACTGCAACTTGGTCGTACTGAGTCTGGTTGAACTCTGTTCCAAGCGTGGTTGCAGTAGCCAGTACGTTCGAGTAAGAACGTGCTAGATGTGGGTTGATAGTCGTTGAACCTGCAATCTTATCTGCCAAGTCTCCCGGTGCTGTCTCAGCGTTAGGGTCGTTGTATTCCGAACGAGCAAAAGTTGTGAAGTTAACGATGTGGTCTGTTCCATCAGTTGTTGTAATCGAGTTGATGACCGGTTTCTCTGGTCGAACAAACTGAGTAGTGAATGAACGAGTTGATACAGCCGAGCTTGCTCCATCTGTGTTCTCAATCTGTAATCGAATCGTATAAGATGAGTTATCTAATAGTTGACCTGCAATCGTCGTTGACTTTGCAGTACCAGATTCTTCCTCTACATAGATTACGTTACCGCCACTATCTACCAATTCAAGCGTGTAGTAAGACTGGTTAACACTAGTCCACGATACGTTCAATACGTCACTCGTCAGGACTGCTCCTGCTGTTGGTGATGTGATAGATGGTGCGCTTGCAATCGAAACAACGTTAAATGGAACGGTTGCTGATGTTGGTGACACTTGACTATTTGTAGCCCGGGTTACGACGTACCATTCATATTCTCCTAAAGAGAAAGTCGAAGGTGCGAATGTATGCTTAGAATCTGCCGAGCTATTGAACCCTGTACTCGATGGGATGTAAACCCAAGAGCCAGATGGTTTCAACCGATAAGCGATACGGTAACCGTTCTGTGTCTTAGCCAATCCAGTACCATTATGCTTCCAAGAGAAAGTATTGTTAGCACCGGGGTCTAACGTCCGACCTGTTGATGGAGATAGGTTAGTAGGTGTTGTTGGAACATCATCAAATGTTCCTTCAATAATAATCTGCATCGAGTTGCTATCAGATGTTAACCCGTAACCTTCCATGTAGTTCTGACCGCTTTGACCGTAGAAGACAAGACCTTTGAATCCGTAAGATAAAAGAGCTGTCTTGAATCCGTAACCACCTGCTGTAAGCGTGGCGTTCGTAACTTCTTGTGTGTACCAACCTGTTGGCACGGTTCTTTCTAAACCGATGTAAGTGTAGTAGATGTTCGGTTGCTTATCATTACTTGCTTTTTTATGAGCGCCGAAGGCTACTACACCCTCATTGGTACAGCGCCACTTAATATAGATTTTAGCGCTTGTCTTGCTCTCCTTGATAGCGTCAATAGCATCGGTAGGAAAGCCGATAATACTTGTATAAGCCGGGCTACCCGACGACTTAACAGGGGTGTTACTGTTCTTGTAACTGCCCCCTTGATAAGCGTACAGGAAACTAGGCTTAAAGATTTTTTGCGTGATTGCCATTATTATCTCCCTCCTGTGCGTGACCGAATTGCTTGCTTGACTCCATCTGTTCCAATCTCATATCCGATAGAGCCAGATACGAATTGGTCAACTTGACCGACTCCCGTTCCATTGACATTAACTGTACCATCGTGACGGTGGTAAACTGTTACACTAGAACCACTAGCGAACATTCTAGCTCCGACTTCCGATTGCAACGAAGCATCAACTTGCTTAGTTAACTGTCGAGCTTGACTGACAGCGTAACCTGCTCCCTTAGCAATCCCTTGTGCGAACGTTACAGGAAGCATTGAACCCGAGTGAGTCAAGTCACTTAAAGCCCCTTGCTTTGCATCCGAACCCGGAAGGAACGAACGTAACTTACCGGCAAGACCAGAGACGGCATTGATAGCTCCGTTCATCTTGCTTGTGATACCGCCTGTAAGAGCGCTGATAAGTCCTGCCCCGGCTGACCGGAACGAACCAATCTTACTAGTGATTGCTGACAATGCCCGAGTGATACCGCTTGAAACTGCCGATGCTACGTTACTGAATCCAGTACGAACTGCCGAAACAATTCCTTGTACGCCTTGTGCCATCGAGCTTCTCATTCTGCTTGCTCCGGATGTAACTTTCGATACAGCCGTTGACATAGCAGATGTGATTGCCGATTTAACTTGGTTGAATCCAGAACGAGCTGATGAAGCCATTTGTCGAATCCCGTTCGTCATAGCTGATTTCATCCGGCTTGCTCCACTCGTTACTTTCGATGTCATAGTTGACATAGCGTTGCTTGCATCGTTTTTAACTTGATTCCATTTTCCTCTAGCATCACTAGCGAGTGATTGCAAGGCTCTAGCAAATCCTTGTCGAATCTGAGCCGCTTTGGCGTTAACCCGAGATTGCATAGCGTTAAGCTGTGCTACCGATTGGGTGTTGGCGTTACGGAAGTTAGTAGCCGCTTTCTCAGCGATACCACTAAACCACCGAGCCGCCCCGGCACGAAACCGGCTAGCCCAAGCGTCTACTCTGCCTTGGAACTGATTCAAGATTGCCATAGACTGTGTGTTTACTGTCCGGAAGTTGGTAGCGGCTCTAGTTCCGATACCTGTAAACCATCTAGCCGCTCCTGCTCTAAAGCGAGTTGCCCATGCGTCTACACGGCTTTGGAAGTTGTTTAAAGCTCCCATTGACTGAGTGTTAACTGTTTGGAAGTTCTTTACAGCGTTAGGTGCTAGGTTAGAAAACCAACGAGCGGCACTAGCACGGAAGCGAGTTGCCCAAGCATCAACCTTGGCTTGGAATTGATTCAACGCTGTCATGTTCTGACCTAAATCAGCAGACATCATTGAAGCTGTTCCTTTGGTTGAACCACTTAAAGCTCGTTTAATCCCGGCTGATGTCGTCGTAGCAGATGTTACCATGCCGTTACCATTAGATGTCATAGACGATTTCATGGCAAGCATATCAGCATCAAAGTCTGTTTTAGCTCCATCAGTAGATGTTCCGATTGCATCCATGCTCTCTCCTACCTTGGTAGAAATCTCCCAAGTCGAGAAGTTTTTGAAACCATCTGACATGAGCTTGATGCTTTGGTCAGAAGCTACTGATGATGCCTTAGCGAGTTCGGCTGACTTAGTAAAGTCTCCTGCCCAAGCGGCGGCAACGGAAGCAATAGAGAGTCCAAGAGCGTAGAATGATTTAACAACCCCGGCTGTAATAGCGATTACAGAATAGAGTACATCTGCAAACACAGCAATGATTGTAATGACGACTTTCAAAACGGTTGCAACACCTTGAACAACCATCGTCCAAGCACTAGCTGAGTCGATGTTAGCTCCAAAGCTATTGGCTAGCTCTACTAGCATATTGACAAAGGTTTGAACACCTGCCCAAGCAACTTTGAACACCTCACCTAGTTGCCCTACGGCTACCCTCAGAGAAGCTGATTGTTTATAGGCATTCATAAAGTCTCGAACAAGGATGGCAATGACAGCAGATACAGCTAGGACAGCCGCTCCAATAGGAGTAAAGGCAAGACCTAATGCTTTCATAACTGTGCTACCCTGCTTGACGGCGGCTACTAATCGAAGTACGATAGGAATACCGGCAGACAATACTTTAAAGACTGCTACACCTGCAACTAACCCCATAGCCGTAGCTAGGATGTTCCATGCTTCCGGTGACATTGCATCTCGTAATGAAGCGAATACTCCTTTACCTTTTTGAATGCTTGCTGTTACTTTATCCATATAAGAAGTTACACTAGCCATCCCGGCTTTTAACTTCTCGAACAGTGGTTGAGCTAGCACTCCTGCAAATACGGTGAACGTATCTTTCATCTTATCCAGTCGCCCTGCAAACGTTCTACCGTATGCTTCAATAGCGTCTGTACCTTTAAGGAATTTGTTGTTTAAAAAATCAATGATTAATGCACTAGTCTTAGCATCTTTCCCTGCTCCTTGAATCTCAGCAGAAGTCAATCCTAATTCATCTCGTAAAATTTGGTAGATTGGAATACCATTCTCTTGCATCTGGTTAAGTTCCTCTACTGAGATTTTTCCTTTACCGATAGCCTGTGTGTAACCCCGGATAGCGGCTTGGGCTTGCTCGTTTGTCAGACCGTACTTGGCTGTAACGTTTGCTAATCCCATCAGCTTACCTTCTAAATCTTTCGACTTGACACCTGCCCCGGCAAGCATTGTAGCATAGTTGTTAATCTGGTCTGTTGTGAATGATGTCTCCTTAGCTACTCGAAGAATCATTTGAACCATTCCTTCACCCTGCTTTGCAGAACCGGTTAATTCAGTCCATCGCATACGAGCAAGCTCCATTGAACTATTGAACTTTACCCCGGCGGCTACTGAACCAACTAACCCGGTTTGTAATGCCATTAACCCACCGAATACTTGTGCCTGTGCAAAGAACTTTAAAGTGTCTGATACGAAACCACCTGTCTTGCCTAGCCCTCTGAGAGCTGTCTCAGTTGAGCGGATAGCCGGTGTAGCTCTGTCTACTGCCCGGATTAGAATTTCAATATTTTGTGCCATTAAGTCTCACCTCCTTTTAACTTCTACGTTGTTGTCGTCGTTGACGTTTTTCTTCTTTTTCTTCTGCCTTGGCTTGCTCCTCCATAATGATTAGAAAGTCTTCAACAATACTTGCATCTTGTCGCATGACTTCATCGGGCAAGCATTTGAATCGGTCACAAAATGCAAACAATAAAATAGAGGGGTGAGGGTCTTTTACGCCCTTTCCCCCTCCGAGTTTTTTAGCTTGCCCCTTTAGTCTTTTTTTTGAAGTTCATCCTGTGGTTCGATGACGTCAATTGCTTTGAACAATTCATCAACAAAGTCCGGGTCAAGCAGGTTGTTAATTGTGTTCTCGTCAATCGGAAGTGGTTCTCCTGCTTCATCTTTCAAACTCCAAGACTTGATAGCCTTCAAGTTTAATAGATTGGCATAACGTTTGAAGTCGAAGTTCATCGTTCCCGATAACGGGTCGATAATCTGAGTGAGCCGGGTAATTTCATCCCGTTCACCAAAACTCAAATTCTGAACCTCGAACGTCTCTCCGTGCAATTCCACTGTCCGTAATTTACGCTTAAACAAATAACTCATTTTTATCATCCTTTCGATTAGTTTTTAGAATGGTGTTGGTAACGAAGATTTGTAAACGATTGACATACCAGTTGAGATAAACTCAATTTCAATCTCAGTCAAATCTTCTGCTTCTGGTGAGAGTTCTGCTGAATCATATACACATTGTGGTAAAGTCAATGTGAATGTGTGTCCAGTTGGGTTAGCAGAATCCGTGAAAATCAATTCGATGTCAACTTTAGTACCGGCTAAGAATGCTGTGTAAGCATCTTTGTCCATGAAGTCCATTGTGAATGAACCAGTTACTTCCGAAGAACCTTCTTCAATACGAACAGGGAACTTGTCTCCGTTCAATGTGAAGCGACTTTCAAGACCGTTTGATAACTCAACCTCGAACTCTGTGATGTTCGCATTCAAGACTGTGTTCAACTTGATTGTTCCCTCATAGAACATGAAGTAGTTAGTAGTTACGTCTGCTGTCACCGTTGCAGGTGTAAGCTCCTCTAATACTTTTTGTGCCATACCTTCAATCTCAATCTCTAGTGCTTCATTTGCAGAAGCCGTAAGAGTCATTGTGTCAACTTTACAACCTAGTAAGTTCCGGCAAAACGGAATGTTAGGCATATTGTTTTGCAATGTGAATGATGGCATAACGTCTGCTTCCTGTGCTAGCGTCATTGTATGTGTATACGGTGCGCTTGCTCCTACTGTGGTAACCTTTCCTAAAGCATAGTACATTAGAATAGGGTTTTGAACTCCACCTGTGATAGAGAACTCTGTTGATACACCACCTTGACGAATCATAACAGGCGCTCGCTTACCAAGTGAACGACGGCTATCAGAGTTGTTCGATTGTTCAACCCCAAATTCAGAAATCAATCCGAGCCATTTCAACGTGGAAGCCTTTGTGCCGTAAGTTGTTTCCTTACCGCCTACTAGCGTATTTGTAAAACCTTTAGCTTGTCCGGGCATTATTTCTCACCTCCTTCTTTCTTCTCTTTAATTTCAACAAAGCCAACTTCTTTTAACTCATCTAGTTGACTTGCTTTCACTTCCAAGGTATCACCTTGCTTAATGATACCAAGGTTCGGATTCATCATATAGACTTGTTCAGCTTCACCTTGGTATTTGACTTTAATCATTTTTGGTTTAGTCATTTTTGCCACCTCCTTAGTTTGTCGGTAAGTGAATTTCCAAGTAAATTGGAATCTTCACACCTTGTAAAAAGTTCTCCGGGTCTTCAACGATTCCGAACTCGATACGCTCCTCTGTAACCTCTGTGATGAGGTCGCTCCACAATCCAGTACGCTTTCTATTCTCCGTCCGTTCAAGGACTCCTAGAACCGTTTGCATAATGTCGATTAGCTCATCTTCTGATTCCATCGGGTCATAAATCTTAGTCCAGATAAAAACGTTAATCCGTAGTCGAACTTTCTTGATTCCACCTAGAGCGTGACGAGTCTGCATAAAGTCTGCTGTCTCTAGGTTGACTGCCGGGAATACTGGAATGTTAAGTTGAGGTGTACGATACACTTCAATATGCCGAGCCGGATAAACTGTGTCTAGCTCTGTTTGAATGATTGTTCTTAGCTCATTCTTAATCTCTGAAATTTGAATCTGTGCCATTATCTTACACCTCCTTATCTTAACATTTTCTCAATATAGCGACGGAAGTAAGTTGCAATCTTAGGTTCTTCTCCTGCTCTGACTAGGAAGAACTTACGCTGTGGTGTTCGTCCTCCTCCATACTGATGCCAATGAGCGTATTCAGTCGGAACGAATAGTGTAACACTATTCATTGTCAGACGTTGATTAGACGGGCTTGTAGCGTCTTGTCGCATACGTCCTGTCTCAATCAATACCTTAGCCGAACCTTTACGTGCAACTGTACTAGGTGCTAGCGCTTTCCATTGACCTTCTGCTCCTCCATAAGAGAACGATTGATTCGTTTTCATACGAACGTAGTTAGCAGATTGCTTTAGCGGCTCGTCTAAATTGTGCATTGCCACTCGAAACAATTGCATCTTTTGAGCAACTTGCTCTTGGTTCTTTACATCAATATAGAGTCGAATCATAACTTACCACTCCTTGTCCGGGTCAATCGTGAAGAAAATGTCTCCTTCAAACGTGGTGTCAAATCCTGTACCAGATTTCTTCTCCGTGATAGGATAGCCCTCTAGGACAATCGAACCCTCCGAAATCATTTTAAGCATTTCCATTACACGTTCATAACGCTTGACGTTAAACTGGTCTTGGTTAGGTTGGAATGAGCTGTATAGCGATTCATGTAACAAGTAGATAGTGAGGTTGATAGAAATGGTTTGAATGACTTCTGGAACTGGATTGAACGGTACATCGTAGCTGTCGAATAGATAGCCGTTGATGATTGTGTCTGCTTGCTCAATGTGAGAAAGAATATCTCCGTCTGCGAAAGAAGCCGGTAACCCTTTCATTCTAGCTCGAATATCTGCTACTGTTGCATATGCCATATTACTCACCTCCCTCTAACTTAGCTTTGATGTCTTTGATTAAACTTTCTTTACGTTTGTTGCCAACGAATAAATCTAACTCCTTAGCAATCTTTTTAACTCTTGCTTCTGTCATGGCTTCTAATGGACGGTCAAACTTTCGTCCTCCGATAGTTACTTCCGGCATCTTCTCTCCGCCTTTAACGACGTTACGGACTTCTTCAACTTGACCTTTCTTGATAAGATATTCGGCTTGCTCTTTGGGCAAGTCAACAATCTCACCGATTGCATTAGTGCCACCTGCTCCAATCATTAATGATTTTACTAACATAGTAACACCTCCTTATACAAAAATAAGGGAAGGGAAGTATTATCCTCCCTCCCCTCTTAAAGATTAAGACAAGACGTTTTTAATCAAGTAAACTGCTTTTGGTTCAACAAGTTGAACTGCTGTAAAGCGAGTAACACGGATTACTGTCCGGTCTTGCTCCTCTTGGTTGTAAATCTTTGTGCGAAGCCCTTCTGCATCTACGATGTCACCGATAACTCCACGTTGTACCAAGAGTACAGTGTCGTTAGCGTCACCGAAGCGTGGGTCAGAGATGAACGTTAAGCCCATGAAATCTCCAATGTAGCCACGAAGCAATGCTACGTCAGTGTTGTTAACACGGAAAGCGTCACGGAAAGTTTTAGATTTGAGCATCATAGCTTCAATGTCCGGAGACATGATAACTGTGTCAAGCTCGAATCCGAACTTACGAGCGTTTGCCCGAGCGTCGATTAAGTCGGCAATCATGTTTTCTGCTCCGAGTGTTGCATCGTTCCAGAAACTACCTGCTTTGACTTTACCTTCAATTTGAACAGAAGTAGGAGAACCTGCTACTGTGTAATCTTGGGTAATTTTCTTGTAAGCCATAGTGTTAATCATGTTTGCGACGTTATCTGCAAGACGACGTAATCCACGTTGCAAGTGAGAACCTAAGCCCCATTTTTGCATCTCGTAAGTTACGACGAACTCAAGACCATACCGACGAATCATTTCTGACTTCTCGACTTCTGTTACCCCGATACGACGGAGAGCTGACGCTTCCCCGAGTTCCGGAACGTCTTCATAAGTCTTACGTCCGAAAGCATCTTGGTCACCATCAACCATATAGCGAGTAGCTAGTGTAGCTGATGTTGATTTTGTCAAGAGTGTGTCTGCAATCATTTGATGTCCGAGTAACTCTTGGATGTTACGGTTGATTGCTTCTTGTTTTAATAGTGGGTGCATACCCAATACGAAATCTGCCATTATTTATTCACCTCCATTATCCTAATGCTACAATGCCGTATGAACCGGCTACTGCGCCTTTAATTACAATACCTACACGGGCTAAGTCTGAATCAGTACCGGCAACAAGGTTTACACCGAGTCCGTTTGCATCTGATTTAGCGATAGAGCCTGCTGTTAAACCGCCTGTACCTGCTTTCAAGTAAACTTGTGGTTTAAGCATAACGACTGTTACAACGTGCTGTTTGTCTCCCTCGTAGCCAACGTTTAATCCGTCGATACCAACTGTACCCGAGAAAACGATACCAACTACTTTCTGAGAAGTAGCACCTGCTTTTTGAACTTCCAAGTCACCAGAGACTTCAACGAGTTCACCGATTTTGATGACAGCACCTGCTTTAACTTTGAAAGTATGCAATGCACCGTCTTGGATATTTACCTCAACTCTGTTTTGAGCCATTATTATTCACCTCCCTGTTCCATCATTTCTTTCCATGCTTTATAATCCGCTTCTGCTTTCTCCTCTGCTGACATCTCAACTTTCTGTTCTTGACCGCCTTTCTCGTCAAGGTCGATTTGAGTGCCTGCTTCCAAGAATGCTTTGAATGCTTCTAACTGTTCATCTGAGAATGACTTGACCAAGACTTTCATAGATTCTTCCTGTGCCGGAATAACCTTTTCTGAAAATTCTGTGACGATAGCCTGTGCCTTAGCTTCAAGTTCTTTCTCTGCGAATGCTTTCAATTGTTCTTCCATCTCGCTAAACTTAGAAAGATATTCTGCTTCAATCTGCTTTCGCATTTCAACTAATTTTTCTTCTTCCATCTCTTTAACACCTCCGTCCTCTTTGAACATTTTAGCTCCTTTAAGTTGTGGGAATGCCACGATAGAAACCTCTCGTAAACGAGTCGGCTTGCTCCCTTTTTGATAAAAGCTAACCGATAGTTTTTGATTGAGCTTCTGTTCCACTCGTTCACGCCACTTAGAATCTACGATGTCAAGCTCGCCCATAAGGTTGTTACCATCAACCCATACATTGCGAACGAAACCAACGGTGTCTTTAGCCGAGCTAGAGTGGTCGATTTGAATTGGTGTCGGGTCATCGTTATCGAATGACTTAGCTAATGTGTGCAAGTCTTCTACGGTGTAATCTACATTACGATGTTTTCCGGCAGAGAATAAGATACCCGTCTTTGTAGACTTTGCTTCCTCCCCTTCAATACTTTCAAAATTAATTACACTTTCAAATTCAAACATATCCATTATTTCACCTCCGTTGCAAACCGTATGAATTATGATAACAAGCTGTTTACTTGCTTTCAAAACCAAGGTATATAGTTCATTAATGTTTTAGTATAGTATACTGCTATTGACAGTATTTATAGATATATATATAATGGGGTTAAGGGGGTTATAACCGGTTAAGTAACTTGTTAAGTAACAGGTTTAGATACATAATAATATAGGGTATGTTATAACTAGTTAATAAAAAAGAATATAAAGAATAATATAAAAGAGAATAGTTTAATAATAATTTAATAAGGGTAATAGATAGTAAAGGAGGAGAAAGCATGAAGTATAATAAAAAAGAATTAGAACCTAAGTTTCGTTTATATTATTTAGACATTACAGAGAGAGTAGCATCTCTTAGTACTTGTAAAAGAGCTAATGTAGGATGTGTTATAGTCAAGGATAATAAAATCATTAGTACAGGTTATAACGGTTCAGTAAGGGGAGCAAGCCATTGTTCAGATGTAGGTTGCTTGATGGTCGATGACCACTGTATGCGCTGTCTCCATGCTGAGGTTAATGCGATTGCCTTTGCTGAGAAAGACGATTTAAAACGGGCTACATTGTTTTGCACTCATAAACCATGCCTATCTTGTTTCAATCTCTTAGCCCAAGTCGGTATAACAGATGTAGTTTATATCAACGACTATGGCAAGAGCGAGCCAAAGGTTGAAGAATATTATTGGCAGATTAAAAGAACCCGTGGTATCACTTTCCATAAAGGTGATACAGACTACTACTAAGGAGTGATACAGATGGATGATGATTTCTTTTATGGTGTTATAGTGAAAAGTTATCGTGTTGTTTACTACCAGTTTGATAACGGTCATTTAACAAAGATTGTACAAAGAGACGAGATGGGTTATTGGGAAGCACGGAAGTTTCTGAAATCAATTCGTAAAATCACACCGTATGATAAAGACCAGTATCAGATTGAAAAATATTACTACTGAGGAGGAAGCGGAATGAGTAAGCAAGTTGAGATTGGATATGTTAACACGAACTATTTTGGAAAAAAGTTTCAAGAGGGTCAGATGGTATACTGCTTCTTCCAAGACTATGACACGTTCTACCGGGTTGAAACTCTTGACGGTTGGGAATCAGATTATCTTGCTCTTGAAGAAATTACACTGGAACGTGAGCTAGCCGCTTTTAAGCCGGTTGGTAAAACGTTTATTGATTTTAATGGAACCGAGTATATCATTATGGAAGACTTAGGATTGTCAGTATATGCCGATACCGGTACGAAGATTATGCTGTTCAGCAAGTTAGAGATTATGTTCTGGAAAGAAAAAAAGAAGAAGCGTTAAGCCCCTTCTTCCTCTTGCGAAACTGTATTAGCGATAATCAAGCCCTCGACTAGTACAGCAAACAGTAAGTCAATGAATCCATTGTAGTTAGGATTGAAGTCTGGTTCTGCCGGTGCTTCTTGTGACTCTGTTTCCTCGACATCTTCCTCGACTGGAATCCACAATGAACGACAATTGAAGTGAGCCGGAATCAAGTAAGGAATACGAGGGTCATCTTTCAAATAGATGTTGCCATCTCTACTCTTACAGATTTCGGTTGTTTTATTATCTAGTACAGCGCTGTATTCTAACTTCTGTACAGTGTCATCTTGCAAGTAGTAAGCGAGAGAGCCAAGGGCGTAACCCCGTGTTGATTCGGTTCTTACAATGGTTCTAGCGTGGTTCATCGAGTAGACCTTATCGACGTATTCATTCAAGCTCTTGCCGATGTCCTGTGCTGATTTACCTTGCTGTAGCCCGTCTGCAACGATTTGTTTTACTGCGAAAGCATTTGATTCATCGTAGAACTTACTCAGCTCGAAAGCATACGTCCGTACTACACGGTCAACCTCTGCATCTACTTTAGGGTCATACTTGGCGAACAAGTCCTTGTCATAGATGTTTTTGAAGTCTTCATCAAAATCAGATGTTAAACTATCTTTAGAGACGACTGCCCCATGCAAGATTGAACTTAGAATCATTTTTTGAATAATCTTTCCACTCTCCTTTGTCATCGGGATAATAAAGTCGCTAAAGTCAATTTCTTCCTTCTCTAACAGACTAGCAATCCGTTCCTTAGTGAGCCGTACCTTTTTACCGGTGACGGCTTCACTTTGTTTAAGGAACTCATCTTCTAGTCCATCGAATACCTGTTCCGACGCTTTAGCGTATGTTGAGAAGGTTACAACTTTAAATCGTCGTCCTCAGCTAGATTGACAGAGCGCTCACGTTCTACTGATGCTCGTTCATCCTTTGTCTGACCTGTACCCTTTGGTTTAGAAGGTTTGCCTACCTTTGGAGCATTAGAGCCTAATGAAGATGAACCTGTTGGTCTAGTCTGCCCACCTGTAGCACCTTCATCAGCGCCTTTAGTATAGTAGTCAGAAAGTGCTTCTGCTTGGGTAATCTCAGCTTCAACGAGTCGGTCAAGAGTGTCCTTAACTTCTTCTGATGCAGGCTCGAATCCAAGAGCTTCACGAATCCATGGTTCAGTAGGAAGCAATGCACCTGCTGTGATTTGAGAAATGATAGTGTCGTTAAGAACTTTCATGTCTTTATCAACGAGCGGGCTGAATGTGATTTTCGGATATTCGTCCGGGTTAGGGAAGTTATAGTCGATTAAGTCTCTGATGACTTGTTCTTCTAGCATAGCTTTAATGTCTCGTTGTAAAGCGTTGAGCTTCATCATAAATACGTCCATCTGGTTACTAGACAAGGCATATGAGCCGGCAATCGCTTTACTTGATGCTACAAGCATTGAAGGAATGTTCATGCTCTCATAGATAGAGCGAGAGTGATATTCTAGTACAGCTACCCAGTCAACGTTCTGCTGTGGTTGAATCGCTGTAATGGTATCTTCACCGCTAATAGCAAGCGATGTCATAGCGTTCAGTTTGGAAAGCAGTTGCTTCATCTTACCAGTGTTCTTAGCATCTTGTACTTGTCCGATAATCAACGGCGTACCGTATCGTTCATAAGCGACGTTAGCGAACTTCAAGATTTTATCCTTGATGTACCAGTTCTTGTAACAAGCCTTTAACTCTGATTCACCGTACATATTGCCAAAGCGTTTGTTGTTGACGAACCAGATGATTTTCTGTTTCGGCATCTCAACATGATAAGCACCAATACGCTGTGTGATATGGACGACGTTACCATATGAGTCAGTCCGGATTGTTACTGTTGTCGGGTCTAACGTTTTAAACTTTTTCAGCATAATCTTACTGCCGAATTGTTTTGTCTGGCGACGTTCGTAAACTTTTTCAGTAGCGGAATAACCGTACTCTAAGCAGGTCATCATCTCCATTAGATAGTCCTCGATATTACCTTCAAGGTCGTCGAAGTTCTTTTTAATGAAATCTGCTAACTCCTTGTTACTTTCGTCGTCTACTGTGATTTGAAATCCTCGACTCAGTACTGACAGCTTTAGGACGTTCAACGCTGACTTGATTACGGCATCTTTCATCATCTTGTCATAGACGGAAAGGTCGAACTCGTCAAAGTTTAAATCGTCGTAAATGTCAATTCCATAGTCTTTGTGTGGGTCGGAATATGCCGTTAGTTCTAACGACAAGTCACGTAACTCCGCTTCAAGCGCACGTTTAGCTTGTTGCTCTGCGCTCTCAACATCTCTGTCTTTTCCGAATGGGAATTTAAAAGCCATTTACCTTGCACCTCCATGTGGTTTACATTTCTTTGGTTCGGGGTAAGTATTAGTATACCCTCACACCAAGGTATAAAATTAGTTAAGGAGAGTGGATTATAATGAACGATATTCAACGGATGGTAATTGTAGAAACAATGAAAGAAGCGGAAGATAAAATCTCAGAGATTACAGCTCTTATGCTTGAACTTGGTTTTGAAGTGTTTGACCGAGAGGAGCAAGAGGATGTTGATGTAATTCCTTATCTCGACCGGATGAAAGAGATTCATGCAAAGGGTGATGTCATTCTCGAAGACCTAGAGCAAGAAGTTATGAATATGCCGGAAGATATGCAGGAATGGGATTTTACCGGTGACAAAGAATACATCGGCTATCACGAAGGTATCTATGCACATCTTAACATCATCTTAGCGACCGTTGAAGAAGTCATTGAAACCTGTGTCATCCTCGATTACGAGACAACCCTTAAATGGGCATATGAGAATGATATGATTGCAGATGAAGAGGAGGGCGAATAATGTTTACAGCAGATATGATTTGGGCAACTTACGCTCATTTAATTGATGACATCGGGGTTAGTGATGCTAACCGGGCTGTCCGGGCTAAGTGGGGTGATACCGGGGAACTGGCAACATCTCATATGTTACCGTCAGCAGGGCATCATACTTTCAACGTAGGAGAAGGCGATTTCGGTTTGACTACAATCAAACACGTTCCTACTAAGAAAGCGATTGACGAGATTCGATGGATTTATCAAGATAAGTGTAATGATGTTTATTTGCTCGAAGAAAAGTATGGAATTAAATGGTGGCGCTCTTGGGCTTATGCAGATGGTTCAATTGGAAAGAGCTATGGTTATCAAATCGCAAACAAAAAGCGAGATGTACGAATTGATGGAAAATTAGTTCAGCTTGACCAGATGGACTGGCTCTTATACAAATTAAAGAACAGCCCAGACCGTCGGATGATTATGTCAATGTTCTCACCAGAAGATGAACACAATAAAGCATTGCAAGAATGTGCTTATGAAACGATTTGGACTGTCCGGGGAGACGAGCTGAACATGATGCTCATTCAACGGTCATCAGATTACTTTGTAGCAGGAGCTATCAATCAATTCCAATACTGCTGTCTCCTAGCAATGGTAGCCCATGCAACCGGCTATAAAGTGGGTGTAATGGAATACGTTATCGCTGACTTGCATATGTATGACCGTCATCGAGAACAGGTTATGGAGATTAGTAAGCGTGAACCGAAGGAGCAACCAAAGGTCAAGTTGAAAGAGGATGCACCGAAAGACTTCTACAAAATCACTAGTGACCACTTTGAAATTGAATATGAATCCTACCCACCGGATAAAATGGATGTAGCGATTTAAGCACTTGCCTACCTTGGTTTTGAGGTAGGCTTTTTGTGTTACTAATATAGGAGGTGGCTAATATGTCAGAAAGAAAACCGAGACGCTATAACAAGCGTAGCGAAATTATGAAAGAGGTTACAAGTAAAATGCAGGACGATTTAGAGCGTGGTGACTTCCAAGTACAAGCGTTGAGACGAGAGGACTTAAAAGATATTCAAACATTATATTCAGACTCACCGGAGACAGCTATCGAGCGCTACAATGAGCTTGTAGACGAGCTTGAAGATTCCCCGGTCTTTTGTGGTTATCCGACCTTTAACGGAGAACAAATGTTATTGTGCGATAAGAAACCATGGACGAACAATCAAGGCGTTTGTAATGGTCGTTGTATGGAACATCACCGGGAAGGTCAATTGCAGTACGCCGATAAGAGTGTGGTTCACATTCGTTCGGATATGGCTAAGAGCATCTATCTCACATATCCGGCAATGCGATTTACATTACAGGAGAAAGCGCTTTATATCAGTACAATGAATTGGTTTGTACAGATGGATGAACGGGCTACACCTTTAGACATCATGGTGTTAGACCGTGGTTTGAGAGCCTTTATTAATGCTGTACGGATGGAGAGCCGGGTAGGTATGGATGCAGTACCGACGACTCGTAAAGAAGACCAAGACTTTGATATTAAGTTCTTGAAGTGCATCACTACCCTAGGGTTAGACCGGAAGTTCCGGTTACAACAAGAAGGAAAGGAGCAAGCTGTTAAAGGGGCTACAAGCATCTTTGACATGATGATGGAGGATGATGAATAATGGACAGAAAGGAACTAGCTAAGAAGCTAAAAGACCCGTTATTTTTTACGGAGTATACCGGTACAATCAAGGGTAAGCCGTTTACATTTGCCGGACACGAACCGAATAAAGCGGTCTACTCTGACCGTTCACCACGGGTAATTGTAGTAGCCGGACGGCAGGTTGCAAAGAGTGAAACGTGTGTACGATTACTATTGGCTAAAGCCTTTGTAAACCCTCATTACACATTCACTTACGGCTCTCCTATCGACACGATTACAAACCGTTTCCAAGCTGACCGGTTCCGTCCTGCTATCAAAGATGGACGACATAATCTATTGGAGAACGCCGTTGAGAAAGGTCGTGACTTACTCTCTGCAACACGATTCAAAAATAATACTATCATCTACTTTACTTCTTTGTACGGAGACGGAGACAGCGCCCGGGGTATTGCCGGTGATATTGTGTTCTTTGATGAAGTACAGGATGTCAGTCAGAATGCGATTGAGAACACGATTAAGAACACCAGTCACTCACAGGTTTATTACGAGGAGTACGAGATTCGTGGTCAATCTTATTTCTTTGGCACACCGAAGGAAGCAGGCTCGTATTACCAGACAATGTGGATGCTGTCGGACATGAAGAAATGGTATGTCACCTGTACTAATACAGATTGCTGTGAGGAGCAGTTAGTGACGTTTAACCATATCAAACAGATTCCAGACAAACCAGACCGCTACCGGTTCGAGTGCCACTATTGTGGAACAGAGCTAGACCGGAATAACGGACGATGGATTGCTACTAACCCGGATGCACACCCCGGTTGGAGCGGCTATCACTACAGTCAGTTATACTTCCCTCACAACACGGCTACATCCATTATGATGGATTATCGTACAATGTCTGCTGACCGTTTCTCGAATGAGGTTTTAGGAGAGTTTTACAGTGGTTCTAAGAAGCCATTGACACGGGAAGTAATCGACCGTAACTCAGACTATACAAAGGGCATGGAGTTCCAATCAGAAGACTTCACTTACATGGGAGTTGACTGGGGTGGAGGAGTAGCGAGTAAAACTATCGTTCATATCATTCGACCAACCGATGATGACCGGTTCGAGATTATCTATGCAGAGGAAATTCGGGAACAGGACTTTGAGAAGAAGTTGCAGTACATCCTGCAATTACAACACCAGTATAGAGTCGAGAAGACCGTCGTTGACTTAGGTTACGGGGCGTATGAGAATGATTGGCTGTATAACCAGATGGGCAGTATGGTTAACGCTTGTCGTTACAGCAACTTTGAACGAGAACCTCACAAAAGGAAGCGAGACGGAAAGAATATCATCATGGTTGACCGGACGTTCATCATTGACAAGATTGTAGACTTGTTCCATAAAGAGCGCTTCATCCTACCGAGACAGAACAAAGCAGAGTGGGAAATCTTTATCGACCATTATACAGCTATCGAAGTCGAGTACAAGGTCAGCCAATCGGGAACAGGTAAAAAGATTTACACCCATAAGACACCAGATGATTCACTACACGCTTTAACGTATGCTTACTTGGCTTGGAGAGAGTCTAGTAATACCTTCACTTATGATTTCAATGAGCGAGACACGTTAGAAGTAGGAGACATTCTGACAGCGATGGGAGAGGACGATTTACCAAGTTGGGGCTAAGATGTTTAGCCCTTTTTCTTTTGGGTATATATTAGTATACGAGAGGAGGAGATAAGATGAACTACTTTGGTAGACCGATTAAGTTCATATTCTCAAAAGACTTACACGGAAATACAACGAAAGGTGCATTCGATTTAATCGCCACTCACCCAAGCGATATGGACTTCTTTAAGCGGACTACAATGAACCATGTAGTGCTGATGGGATATGCCACTTATATGACGTTAGAGAAGCCGTTGCCCGGCAGATTGAATGTTGTGTTCAGCGAACAAGATTTAGACAACACAGACTTACGAGAAGGGTTTCACTCGTTGCAATTTTCACACGAATTGATTCGAGATTTCTTAGATTTCGACCAAGACCGTATCGTATGGTGCATCGGAGGAGTTAATACGTTCGAAGCGCTTATTCGTATCACTCAGAGCTATCCTAGTGAAATGATGATTACAACTTATAAGACGATTGTAGAAGACGGTAACCGACCGGCATCTTTCCTTGGAGAATTATCATCTGACGATAATTGGAAAGCATACCCTGTTCACATCGGGGAGAATATGGAGTTCGATATTAAACTATGGAAGATTAAAAGAAAGGTTTAATATTCTGAGAACGGGGTAAATACTACTATCACACTAAGGGAGACGATAATATGAAAAAAGAAGATTTGGTAATTGGGAAAACTTACTACTATAACGGAGAAGACGTAGGCTCGTTTATGCCGGCAGGAAACGTTAAAGTAACACGGGATGTTGTACAGCTTGACGAAGAAGAACGTGACATCAATTCGTTCGTATACAACGAAGAACTAGGTTTAAGTCAAGTTGTATTGAGCAGTTGTCTCTCAGAAATCGAAGGAGGAAACTAATATGAAAATGACAGAAGTTAAAACAGGTATGAAAGTAGCGGCATTCGGAATTGCACCGGCAGACACGTTCTTCACAGGAGCAGAAAATGGAGATAGCGGAACTGTACTAGTTGCTATCGGTGAACCACTTCCACGACACGAAAATTTAAAACCAGAATCAGAAGGTAAAATTTCAGAATACGTTTATGTCATCTTAGATAAAAACGGAGAGTTGCTTGTGCTTGACGAAACTCAATCGGTTGTAGTATTAGAAGGAGGAAACTAATATGGAATTAACACAATTAAAACGGGGCGACAAAGTACGTGTAACTAAATTATCGGCGGCAGATGTTCAGTTTACAGATGTTCAACCGGGTGATTTACTGACGGTTCACGCCGGGTTAAATGAGATTGTTCTTGCTCACGAAGAAATCAACGAAGCTATCCATGGTACACCAAATGTTTTTGGGGTAGTTATGGCTTTCTCATCAGAGGGGCAAGGGTTCTTGATTAGCGAGGAGAATGAAGTCGAGCTAGTATTGGAAGGGGAGTAATTATGAAAAAGAAAAATGCCCGTTTAGGGATGAAGGTTCAGATTAAAGATGGAGCTTGGCTAGTCGAAGATACTAAAGTCGGAGATGTTCTGACTGTAACCCGATTAACACCTTTTGGTATGTGGCTAGCTGAAAAAGGTAAAACAACCGGTGAAGCTCATTTCTACACTTACAACGAAGTTCGGCAGGTGAGAGGTCATGCCTATCTATAAGGAAGGTGATTACGTCCAAGTAACGAGTCTATATACCATAGACTCTTATTTGGGTCTTGAAGTCGGTGATATTTTCTGCATCGAGAAAGATTGCCCACATGAAGGTGGAATTTTATTCCGACCTAATGGAAACACAGCTCTCTCTGCTAGGGAGTTTGCAAGTGAAGAAGATGATGGTTGTTATGTTCTATTATATAGTCAGATTGAGCCGGTCAACTCACTAGTAGGAGAAATGTTTAGAAAGAATTAACCCGGGTATAACTATTATAAGGAGGTGAAAGAAAATGCTAAACGCTAACCCAAGACAATTCTTCAACTACAAGATGAAGGGTCGTCGTGCTAGGATTCGTAACCAGAAGCGCTCGAAGCATTACCGTTCGAGGTTAGACCGTTCTCTTGATAAAGCCGATTTAACCAAAAAACTCAAACAGGAAGAATCCCTAAAACGTCCTATGCGCCCTATGTATCGAACCGAGGGGTTAGCTAAGGCACAAAGCGAGTCGGCAACGTTCTTACTATTCTTCATCATCGTTGCAGTCATTATGGGAATCTTAGTTGACATTATGTAAGGAGTGATAGGATGCACTTAGAAGAATATCAAGATGCAGTAACACGAACAATGAATAAGAAAGCGCCCCGAGAGCAAGCTCTATCTAATTATGCGATGGGTTTAGCCGGGGAGTCTGGTGAAGTATTGGAGATGTTAAAGAAGCACATTTACCACGGTCACACGCTGAGTTCAACGGAGATGAAGAAAGAATTAGGGGATGTACTTTGGTATCTGACGGCTATTGCCGAGGAGCTAGAGATTGATATGCCAGAAGTGGCTAGTCGAAACGTGAGGAAGTTACAAGCTCGTTACCCGGATGGGTTCGATGCTGAGTTATCACAAAAGCGAGATACAGAGAGAGAATGAAGATGACACTAACCGTGCTTTTAACGTTCATAGCGATTATGATTCTGTTAAAGTACGGTTTAGTTTGGGTTGCTTTAGGGTCATACTTCCTCACATTCCTTATTACTCTATACTATCCTAAACTGATGGACTTCCGATTATTGTGGGGTATCTTGTTTGTCTTGTTACTATTAATTCAACTAAAGGGAGGATGAAGGTTATGAACATCTATGAGTACGAGTTATATGGGCGCTATACATTCGAGAAAGGTGGTACAGGGAAAGCACCGATGTCGTTTACCGGGTTTATGCAGGTATTAAAGCACCGGCTCGCTAATGATAGTCGGAAGGATGAAATGGTTACAAAAGAGTTACAGATGGAGATTGCTATTGAAATGGGGCGGGAGTAATGGCAATCGCATACCTTGTTGAAGTCGAACGAGAGCGGAAGATGCTTGGTCAAGAGAACCCTTTAATACGAATCGTTCAAGCGAATGACTTAGATGATTTCTTTTATGAACACGTTGGAAAAACAGATTCGGTAACAGTTAGGCAGGTGGAAATGTATAAGCCATGTTTATAACCCCGGCAACGGGGTATACATATAATAAGGAGGTGGAATGGTTGAAGCCGTATGCTGAACAAACTAAAACATATGATAACGGGAGAGGTAAGTTGTTCACTATCAGACTCTTTTGCCAAGGCACTTATGATTTCACTATCAAGGATTACGGTGGCAATACAGTATATCTTATAACAGCTATAGACGTTCATTATGTACACGAATGTGTACGAGAAATGAGGGGATGGCATGACAATCAAGGAATTGAACCAACGTCAATGGACTCCTTACCGGGATGATTTACTAGCGAAGTTACAATGCGAGTTACAGCCGAGTAAGATTGTTCGTAAGAGCGATGGCTTGCTCTCTATCCGTGGGGCTGACATGGTGATAGATTTTAACATTGAGCGGCTAGAGTTATTCGTTGTAAACCGGGAACGAGGAGGAGCAGGCAGAATCAGCTTAGACAAATTAAAAAGAATCGACACGATTCTATTCTGGTGGGCTATCGACCATGGTTTCCACCAAGGGGAGGTGATGGCACGATGATTGTAAACTTTTTGATAGGTATGTTCATCTGGACATTCTACTTTTACCTTCTGTTCTATCTCACTAAACAAGAGGTAACCGACATGAAGCTACTGAGGTTTGTAGTTGTGACAGGATGGGTATTTATGATTATACGGTTGATTACAACTAATTTCTTATAAAAGGAGATGGACAGTATGAAGTTGAAGTTTAAAAAAGGTGATGTGGTAATTGTAAAAGAGAATACGACTTCCGGGTTCTGCGCTGGAACGGTTGTTCGTATTGAAAGCGTTCGCTATGATGACGAGAATTACAAAAGCTATCTTGTTCAAACACTGGATGGTACATCAAAAAAGTACCATGACCAAGAAGACTTACGAAAAATTAAGGGGTGGGATAAATGACATTAAAAGAATTGCTAGCTGAGAGCGGAGCGGCTGTCTCTGCTACTATCGAGGGTGAAGATGGTATTGATTACAAGTTTGTATTCACCGTCCAAGATGACGAAGTTGAGTGTGTAACGTTTGCAGTTGTAGCAGGACATGAGATGGTTGTTGCAATGGGTCACGAATTTGAAATGCAGATGTTTGAAAAACTTTCAAAACAGATGGGAGATGTATCAGATGACGAAATTTAAAGTTGGTGATGTAGTAGTGGTAAAAGAAAATACGAGCGGTGGTCACCCGGCAGGAACAATTGCAAAAGTCATTGGTGTACGACCTAGTGGTGGTGTTGATATTATTGGATTACCGGGAAGCCGTTACACTTTCTCGTTAGTGCATGATAAAGGCGACTTACGGAAGATTGCTAAGTTTGATAAGGCTGTAAGCGGTGCTGACCAAAAAGAAGTCCTAAACATCAAACCGGGGGATGTAGTAATCATCAAAGAAAATCGCTCTGGAGGTCATTCGGCAGGAACTCTTGGTCGTGTCAAATCAGTCAGTTTCGATGGAGGACAAGTACAGGTAGCTGAGCTGTCAAAAGGTTGGGGAAAAACTTATTTGCATACGATGAAAGAGTTACGGAAGATTAAAGGGTACGACAAATGAAATCACTAACCCGGAAGTTAGCGGATGGTACAACCATTCGTGCATCTCTCTCCTCGAAAGGGGAGGGGGATTTTACAATCTGGCGTAAAGAAGGAATTGAAGCCAAACTAATCACAGAGTCAGAAGCGGTTGAAGCGCTGAATATGATTAAGGAGATGAAGCAAGGTGAGTAATTTAGAAACTTTAAAAAGAAACTGCCAATCGAGAATTAGATTTTTAAACATGGATATAGACGAGTTAGAAGAACGTGAATCTTGCTCGTATGCTTTAGCAGAGGAAGCTGTTATGAAAGCTAAGATTGAACAACTAAGAGAGGTCATCAAGTGGATTAAAGGGATGGATGACAGCCTATGAGTGAACTATTAGCTATGATAGTATTCGGAATCGTTATAGGGCGCTTATGGTGGCACGTTAGGGGGTTACGACGGTGACAATGTACGATAAACAGTGGACAATTGAACAACACTTTGCCGATTTAGAGAAAAAGAAGCTAGCTCTCCGAAAGATTACCGAATACCATGAGGAAGAAGCCGCTAAAAGCCGTGCTAGAGAACGCCACCTAGTTGAGACACACCTTAGCATTGCCACAGACCTTATCGACGGTCTATGGTGGGAAATAGACGACATAGAGTGCGCTTTAAACGAACGAGACAGCCTATTCTTCATAAAAGAGCAGGTAAAACGTAATGAATTGTGGTCTGAATGGGTCGATAAAAGGCTCGAAATCATTCGTTTGATGAAGTTAGAAAGAGAACTAGAAGCGTGTTTAGAAGCCCTCTAACGAGGGTATACATACTATAAGGAGGTGCAAATATGGTCGGGTGTATGGAAAACATTGCTTCTATCATCTTATTGAGTATAGGAATTATCGTGATTCTTTTAATACCGCTAATGTTTTATGTTATTTGGAGAGATTACATTTGATGAAAATTTGATTTTAGGAGGTGGATAAGGTGAAAAATGTAGATAAATTCGGTATAGCGGTAGGCGCTTTATGGACTGGATGGATTATTTTCTTAATTGTTCTTGGTTTGCATATAGGAGGTGCTTTTAATTGAAGATTTACGCTGAGGAATACAATTGGCAGAATGACATCAAGTTAGTAGAAGTCCGGCTCTTTGCTATTGCAGGTAACTGGTACGAAGATTACGAAGCACATGACGGGCTTTTCTTTAACGAGTTATACACCAGTTATCGAGCGGCGAGTATGGCACTGTTAGAGCAGGGTTATCATATTGAGTTTGCCCATTGGGAACATCGGGTATATGGTCATCAAGAGATAGATTTTGTTAAAGATTTCGATGATTGTGTTCATGTAGTCAGAATTGAAGAAATGGAGGTAGTAAAATGAGATACGGAATCACGCTTTATACAGAAAAAGGGGTTAACCCGGAGTTACCGGAGACGAAAAAAGGGTGGAGAAAATGTCGTATTACAGGGCTTTGGTTCGATTCAGTAGCATCTTTCTCCTTGGAGGAAGCCGATAAGCTCTTAACGGAAGCAGGATATGTATTTGATGAAATTGATGCAGAAGGTTGGCACACTTACTTTAAAGGTGGCAAAGAAGACGGATTTATGGCTGAAATCACCATCTTGGAGGGCGAACTATGAGACAGCTAGCTCTAGCTTTCCTCTTATTATGTATTGTATGGCTTGCAGGCTCAGTTTTAAGTATGCTGACGGTATATTGGGTGTTTAGAATGATTACAGGGGGTTAAATGATGGAAATAGTTATTGGCTTTCTCATTGCTTTCTTTGTCGGAGCCGGGTTTTACACTTTTGTAATCGGTATAGCTTATGGAATTGACTCTATATTAGGCAGAAAGGGGAGAAAATGATGGTTGAAATGGGGTTAAACTTTATTATATTCGGCATTCTCACTGGATTTGCTACAGTCATTCCTATAACGATAGTAGGAGACGCTAACACCGAGGACGGGCTTTTGCAGTTACCCGGCTATCTCGCTAAATTGTTCCAAGTGTTCACAGCAATGATGATTGTACTGGCTTTAGCAGGGGTTATAGTGGGGTTAACAATGGTGGGAATGGGGGTTATATTATGACTAATCAGTTCTTTTACGAGTTACTAATCGTCATGCTCATTGCAGTACCGGTTACTTTAGTTTTAGGAGTTTTAACCAATCTAGTTTGGGGAGACTCGTTATTTAGTGATATGGGCGCTTTCTACTTCATTACAGCCGGGTCGCTTAA